>DATIFM010000001.1:0-14648 GCA_035455205.1 Candidatus Bilamarchaeum sp.
CCAAGGGTGGGCCGGTACCAGTTCTCGGCGTCGCAGTTGGCGTAGCACCCTACGAGCTGGTCGCCGCTCCCGGTGCCGATGAGGTCGCCCCACTTGTCTGCGCATGTGAACCCGGGAGTGGCGCTCGCGCAGTTCGGGGAAGAGGGCTCGGCGGTGTTGTTCCAGTATCCGTCATAGGTGTCGGCGAGGCCGCCGAAAGAATGGGAGAACTCATGCGGGAATATTCCAGCGCTGTCGGAGCCGATGAACAGTATCCCCTGCCCGATTTCCCCGCGGGCATAAGGCGTAGCGACTGCGCGGTTGTCGAAAATGACCACGAGCTGGTCGCCCCGGGACGCGTCGAAGGAGCAGCCCGAGGCGAAATCCCGCATCAGGGTCATGTTGCATGCCGGCGTCGTGTTGCCAAGAATCTCGCACCCGTCATCGTCGCGCTCGTCTGCGAGGAAGAAGAAGTTCAGTTTTTCCCGGCTCGCGGAATAAAATGGCATCGAAAGGAGCGAGTCTCGGAAAGCAGGCACGTCATGGGCGAAATCCGACATGTCCGAGTATTGGTGCGACGGGATGAAAATGATGTTCAGCTTATTCGCCATCGGGCCGCTCGAGTTTAGGGTGTTGCATATCCCTTCCGTGAAATTCGCAGGCTCTGGTGGCGTAGGTGAGGCTGGCTCGGTAGGCGTTGGGGGGGCAGTAGGGGTGGGCTCTGCAGCGTAGCCGCATTGGGCCGGCGTTGACGTGTTCTGCTTGAAATAGATTGTGCACTCGTCGCTCATCGGCTCGGCCGTGGTGAAATAGCCGCACTTGACCGAATCCGGGCCCGACCCGACAGGGCTCCGGCTGAAAGCGGCAGCGCATTCGGAGCAGCACCTTTCTTTTAGCCCGCTTTCGCCCGCAGGCGAAACGATGGCGTTCACGACAGAGTCGTCCCAGCATTTGCCGGGGTCCCCGCGCGAACCTTTCGTCCCTGCCGAAGGCCCTGCCGGGAGAGCGGACCAGCAGGATGCGCCCGGGCCGCAGTCTGCGTCATTGGTGCAGGCATTGGGCACCTTGCGGCACTCCTTCGCGATGCACCTTGCCGAATAATCCTCGTTCACAGGCTTCGGGTTGCACATGGGGGCCGGGCCGCAATCCTGCGGAGCGGGACAGTATTTGGACGTGCCGTCGGAATACCATTTCGAGCTGACTGCGGTCCATTTCCCGAGCGAATAATCCACAGCCTCGCATTGACCGGCATAGCAGCACCGGAAACCCAGCTCGGAGTCCACAAGGACGCAGTCGGAATCGGACTGGCAGGAGACGTTGCCTATGTCGAAGGCGTCTTTCCGAGAGACGAAAATCCGGCCGTCCGGCGTCCTGCACTGGCGCGGGAAAGATTCCATGACCGGGTAGCCTGCCCTGACGCAGTCCTCGAAGGACTTTATTTCCGGAGAGGGCGGGCTCGTGCACCCGAGCAGGAGGAACGCGAAAACGAGGAGCAGCGCCGGGCGCAGGTTAGCCATATATGCGCACATCCACCCAGCTCCCCGTGCCGGAATACCCCGCAGCGACCTTCACCACGAAAATCCTGAAGGCATGTCCCGATTCGTCGCGCCACACGAACGACTCGCCCGGGCAGATTATCGTCTTGTCAAGGAGCGAGTAGTCCTCCGCCAGCCGAATGCTGAATATCCCGCACGGCTCCTTCGAGCTGGGCACGACCGAAGCGTCGTCGAGGACGAGGAGGTAGCGGCCGCCTCCGAACGCGAGGCCGGGGGGATTCTCCGGGGCAGGCGGCGGCGGGGTAACGTTGGAATCGTTTTCCGGCGCGGTCTGGTTCGTACTTGGCTTGGGGGCCTCGGTTATGTTTCCGGCTATAGGCGGCGGCGTGACGTTGGCAGACGTGTTTGCCGGCGGGGTCGTATTGGAAGGGGATACGTTGGCAGGATGCGTAACGTTCGCTGCCGGATTTGTCTCGCTTATGCATCCGAAAAGCAGGACCAGCAGCGCCAGCGCGACGAATTTCTTCATGCCTGATAAAGAGAGACATAAACTTTTATTGATTGGCCGGAATTGAATCTCATGTACCTGAAAATCCACCCGAACCCCAAGGGGGCCATCGTCGCGGCGTGCGACGAGGAGCTTTTGGGGAAGGTCCTCGAGGACAAGGGGCATTACATGGACCTCGAGCGGTACAAGAGCTTCTATGTAGGCGAGAAGGCGGGCAAAGCCGAGCTAAAAAAGGCGCTCGGGGCGTTCGCCTCGGCCAACCTTGTCGGCAAGGGGCCGGTGGACGTGGCCATCTCGCTCGGCCTCGCGGAAAAAAAAGACGTCATGTATATAAAGACGACTCCGTATATCCAGATTTACAGGTTATGAGCCGGAAGCCGGGCGAGGCTCCGCGCTAGAGGGGGAACATGAAGACCATCACTATCGTAGCGGACGACAAAATCGGCCTTCTTGCCGACATCTCTTACATACTGGCCAAGTCCAAGATAAACATAGAGTCTGTAAACGTCGATGTCGTAGCAGGCAAGGCGATAATCACAATCGGCATACACGACCCGATGAAGGGCAAGGGAGCCGTGGAGGCCGCAGGATACAAGGTCGAGGACCCGAACACCATAGTCATAAAGATCAAGGACGCCCCGGGCGAATTCGACAGGGTGAGGGAAATCGTCGCGAAGGAGGGCGTCAAGATTGAGAAAAGCAACATGCTCTCGAACGACGGCAAGATAGCAGTGCTCTCGGTCACCGTGGACAAGCCGAAAAGGGCGAACGTGGTCCTCGGCCCGTACATGGTAGTGAACGAGCCCATCTAAAGCTCGATTTCAACGGATTTCTCCTTCTTGTCTATTTTCGCTTCCCCGAGCTCCTCGAATTTTCCGGCCTTTGCAAGCGCGATGGCGCGCTCTGCCTCGGCATACTTTTCGTAGATGTAGTCGCCCCTGGCGCGGTATTCCTTCTCCTCGGCCTCCAGCAGGGCGACGCGCTCGGCCTGCTTGGCGAGGCGTTCGGTGAGTTTTTCCAGCTTGGGGTTGGGCGCCTCGAGCTTCGAGTAATACTCGTCGATGGCATCGCTCAGGCTCGGAAATTCCCGCGCCTCGAGCGCCTTGTGCTTCGAGAGCATTGTGAGCGCGAAATCTTCCATCCTGGCTCCGTCGAAAAATCCGTAGGGCTTCGCGCCAGAGCGTATTTTGGCGATTTCCTGCTCGATGGAAAGGAGCTTGTTCCCGGATAGCGAGGTCCCGGGGGTCTTCTCGTCTATCCCGAGCCGCGCGAGCGCCTCGAGCGCGTATTCCTTGCCGAGGGGGAGCTTGGTGAGCGAAACGATTATGTAGCGGTCGCCCGCCTCGACTTTGTCCGACGGGACGTTCCTGGGGCTCGAGTATGCCGCCCCGGCCTTTATCTCGCGGTCGGACCAGGACTCGTAGCGGTGCGCGCAGACGGTGGCCCCGCCGCGCACGAGCACCGCATTTCCGTTCCCGAACATCTCGAAGACCAGCGTGCCCTTGTCGAAGACGAACGACAGGATCCGGTCCTTGTTCACCTGCTCCACGGCGAGCAGTTTCGCATTGTCGAGCTCTTTTCCGAGCTTCTCCGAGAACTTGTCCGAAGAGTCGGATTCCGTGAGGTATTTCGTGAGGTGTATGCGCACCCCGAGCTCGCAGAGCACCTCGAAGCTGCCGATTTTCATCCGGTAAGTGTTCTCCCCCAGTTTCCGCATGCGGCCGAAATGCTTCCCGACGAGCCCGCGGGCGAGTTCATCTGCCAGAAAAGAATACTCCAGGTTGTTCATCTTCCGCATGCCTATCTCTTGCAGGGAGCGGTTTTAACTTTTATTCCCCAAAGAGCGTCATGGACATCGAGGGAGAGCTTCTCAAGTCCGTCCCCAGGGACGAGCTCGAGCGCCTTGCGAAGGAAAGGATAAAGTCGTTCCACGGCTTCCTGACGCGCGAGGTGGCGCTCCGCCTGATTGCGAAGGAAAGGGGCATCCTCAGGCCCGAGGAGGAAAAGGAGTGCAAGGTCTCGGAAATCCCGAAGGGCGGAAAGCGCATCTCCCTGCGCGCCACTGTGAAGAAAATCTGGCCCGCGGCCACATATTCCTCGGGAAAGCGCTCGCGCGTCGTGGAAATCGGCGACGAGACCGGCACGAAGCCCCTCGTCCTCTGGAACGAGGACATAAAGCTCGGGGACAGGCTGAGGCTCTCGGACGAAGTCATGGTCAGGAACGTCTATGAGAGGTCCGGGGAGCTGCACCTGGGCTACAGCGGGACCATAACGGTCGTCAGGAAGGCGGGATTTTCCGGCCTCGCTTCGCTCCGTGACGGCGAGAGCGCGCACGTCAGGGGAGTGGTCTCATCCGTCGACGGCACGGACACTTTCATCAAGGGCAAGGCGCCCGTGTGGGGCTTCGCCTTCGGGCTTTCAGACTCCTCGGGGGAAAGGAGGTGCATAATCTTCGAGGGCCTCGACCGTGCGCAGAGGATACGCAAGGGGGACGAAGTGCGCATCGAGTCGGCAACCGTGGACAACGGGAACCTCTACATCGGGGCGGATTCGCGGATAATGGCCAAGCGCGCGGGGGACAGCGTGGCCGGCATCATTTCAGCCATCGAAAGCGAAGGCGAGAGGCTGCGCCTCACGGTTGAGGGCAGGGAGTACGAGTTCGCCCGCGATGGCGCCCTTGCCGCGCTAGGAGTCAAGGCCGCGCCGGACATAGCGCTCTCCACCGTCGTTGGCCTTAAAAAAGACAAGCTATTAAATAGTAGAATTGTCTTCAAGATTCAGGACGGCCATGTCGTTGTCCGGGGTTGAATATGCCGCCCATCACTTTGAAAGTCGCTGAAGCCTTCCAGAACGATATAGGCAGGGGCATCGCCAGGGTAGATTCCAAGGCAAAGAGCGAGCTTGGTGTCTCGACAGGCGACATAATCAAGCTCACAGGGAAAAAGTCGGCCCTCGCCATCGTCTGGCAGGCCCACCCTGACGACGAGGGCCTCGACATGATCAGGATGGACGGCATCCTGAGGCAGAACGTAGGCGTCGGCCTCGGGGAGAAAGTCCGCGTCGAGCAGGTCCAGGCGAAAGTCGCGAAGAAAGTGGTGCTTGCGCCGCAGGAACCGGTGCGCTACTCGGTCGGCTTCGACCAGTACGTGAAGAAAAGGCTGATTGGAAAGGCGCTCCTCAAGGGGAACCTCCTTCCAGTAGGCATATTCGGCACGTCCATTCCTTTAGTCGTCGCCCAGGTCTTCCCGCAGGGCGCGGTCATGATTACCGAGGAGACGGAAGTCAGGATAAACAAGGAGCCCATCAAGGAGATGAAGAACATCCCGAACATTACGTACGACGACGTGGGCGGCCTTAGGGACACGATACAGAAAGTCAGGGAGATGATTGAGCTTCCCCTCCGCCACCCTGAAATATTCGAGAGGCTGGGGATTGACCCGCCCAAGGGAATCCTGCTTTACGGCGCGCCCGGAACCGGGAAGACGCTCCTGGCCAAGGCGGTCGCGAACGAGTCGGACGCGAACTTCTTCTACGTCGGCGGCCCCGAAATAATAAGCAAGTACGTCGGGGAGAGCGAGGAGAGGCTGAGGAAGCTCTTTGCAGAGGCGCAGGAGAACGCGCCCTCGATAATATTCATCGATGAAATCGACGCGATAGCCCCCAAGCGCGAGGAAGTGATGGGCGAAGTCGAGAAGAGGATGGTTTCCCAGCTCCTCACGATAATGGACGGGCTGAAGGCGCGCGGCGACGTGATAGTCATCGGCGCGACGAACAGGCCCGACAGCATCGACCAGGCGCTAAGGAGGCCCGGACGGTTCGACCGCGAGATTGAAATCGGCGTCCCGGACAAAATCGGGAGGAAGGAGATACTGAGCATCCACACGAGGGTAATGCCCATCGACAAGAGCGTGGAATTGAACGAGATAGCCGCGGTGACCCACGGCTACACAGGCGCGGACCTTTCGCTCCTCACCAAGGAGGCCGCGATAAAGGCCCTGCGCAGGATCCTGCCATTAATCAACATCGAGGAGGAGACGCTTTCGTCGCAGGTCCTCGAGAGCATAATAGTGACGAGGGACGACTTCTTCGACGCGATGCACGAGATACAGCCCTCTGCATTGAGGGAAGTGTATGTCGAGAGGCCTTCCACGAAATGGGGCGACATCGGGGGGCTCGCGCAGATAAAGCGCGAGATACAGGAGGCCGTCGAGCTGCCGCTCAAGAGGCCCGAGATATTCGAGAAGATGGGCATCCGCCCGATAAAAGGAATCCTGCTCTACGGCCCGCCCGGGACCGGGAAGACGCTCCTGGCCAAGGCGGTCGCGAACGAGAGCGAAGCGAACTTCATATCGATAAGCGGCGCGCAGGTCCTGACGAAATACGTCGGCGAATCCGAGAAGACGGTCAGGGAGATTTTCAAGAAGGCGCGCCTCGCGTCGCCATGCGTTTTGTTCATAGACGAGATAGACGCGATAGCCACCAAGAGGACCGGGCAGGGCGAAGGCGGGACGCTCGTAGCCGAAAGGGTCGTGGACACCATGCTCACCGAGATGGACGGCCTCCGGAGCCTCAAGAACGTCGTAGTCATCGCGGCGACGAACAGGCCGGACATACTCGACCCCGCGCTCATGAGGCCGGGCCGGTTCGACCGGATAATCGAGATAGTGCCCCCGGACGAGCCGGCGAGGCTGGATATATTCAAGATCGCCACATCCAAGATGCCCCTCGACAAGGAGGTCAGCCTCAAGGAGCTTTCCAAGATAACCGAGGGCTACACCGGTGCGGACATTGACAACCTCGTCCGGGAAGCGGGCATGGTGGCGATACGGGAGGGAGCCAAGCGGGTGATGCCGAGGCACTTCGAGGTTTCCTTCAAGGCGATAGTGCCGAGCATAAAGAAGGAGGACGTAGAGAGCGTCCAGCGGTTCAAGAGCACGGCCGCGACGATGTACAGGTAAGCGCAGGAGGGTTCCGATGAGACTATTCATGTTCTTCAAGCTGCTGCTTCTATGCATTTGCGCAGGCCTGCTGTGGTTCGGCCTCGCTCCGGGGGCGAGCCTCATGGGGCTCCTGAAGATATTCGCCCTCGGGATAGTCGCCTCGGTCGCCATCACGGTCGTGTATCCGGAGGTGCGCGGGATACGCGCAGGGGATTCCGTTTCAGTAGTCACGGACTCGGGCATCCCGAGCCTCATCGGGCGCGCCGGAAGGGCCGCGGCCGCGGGAAAGAAGAACGACCACATAAAGATACTGCTCCAGAACGGGACGGAAGTGATGGGCATAGTTGAAAGCTACACGGGCATCATAAGCCCGCCCAGGATAAGGATTCTCTACGAAGAGCGGCTGGTGGAGTGAGTGTACCTGATTGGAAAGGACGAAGCGATACAGATTACTATCAGCGTTCTCGCGATATCGGTAGCCTTCGGCATATATTTCGCCGACCCCGCTGGCATGATAAAGCACCCGCGCGAGTTCGCGTTCTTCCTAGTCCCGCTCCTCGTGACCGTGGGGAGCGGGTTCATACTGCACGAAATGGCCCACAAGCTGCTCGCGATTTATTACGGTGCTGCCGCGAGGTTCCAGATGTGGGCCCAGGGGATAATAGTCATGCTTTTGACTTCTGCCGTTGGTTTCCTCTTCGCCGCGCCCGGGGCGGTGTACATCTACTCGGACCGGATTACGCGGGAGGAGAACGGGATGATATCGGTGGTGGGGCCCCTCGTGAACCTATCGCTGGTCTTCTTCTTCCTGGCCCTGCAGGCCATCGCGCCTGTCGCTCAGTTCTACTCTTTCCTTGCCGGCAAGCCCGGCCTCGACGGGTTCGGGATAAGCGGCGGAAGCCTCCTCGTGTGGCAGTTCGGGGCGGCAATCAACCTCGTCCTCGCGCTCTTCAACATGATTCCGGCATTCCCGCTCGACGGGAGCAAGGTTTATGCCTGGAGCAGGCTCATCTGGGGCGCGCTCGTCGCCCTGCTCCTCGGGATGGTCTTCGTGATAATCAGCCCGCTCTACGTCCTCGTGTGGCTGTTCATGTTCGCGTTCGTCCTGGTAGTTTCGAAGTTCCTTTTCGGGTGATTCGATGAGGGGTGCCGAGGCGGTTGTGAAGGTCGTCGAATTCATCGGGCACAGGGCGGTCTGCAAGAGCCGCGTCCCGAAGGCATACCGCGTGGGCGCGCTCGACAGGAGGCTGCGCGCAGAGAGGACGAGGGTGGAGGCGAGGCTCCTCAACCGCGCGAAGCTCGCGGGCGTGAGCTGCCCGACGGTGCTCATGGTCGACGAGTTCGAGCTCGTGATGAGCTTCGTAGAGGGCAGCCGCCCCCGGATGGATGCCGGGGAGGCGCGCGAAGCCGGCAGCATGCTCGCAAAGCTCCACCGGGAGGACATAATCCACGGCGATTTCACTCCTGCGAACATCATCATGCACGGCAAGTCCATGACCGTAATCGACTTCGGCCTCGGCTTCGTTTCTAATGACATAGAAGACAAGGCCGTGGACGTGTTCACGATGCAGAGGGCCCTCGGCGAAAGCGGGAATGCTGGGTCGGTGGAAGCTTTCATCGCTGGGTACATGGAATACCCGAAAGCCGAGAAGGTTCTTGCGCGCGTGAAGGAAGTCGAAAAGCGCGTGAGGTACGCGTTCTGATTTTATATGTTGCATGCGATAAGATTGCATGGAAGAGAGGCTGAGGGGCGCGATAGTCCGCGCAGTGGAAAGCGCCGGCGCGCATGCAATGAACAACGGCTCGAAGAAGCCCCTTGAGGATACCGAGAAGCGGGCAAGGGACATCATGCTCCGCGAAATACGGGATGCAGACCCCATGCTGGGAAGGTGGGGCGACGGAATCGAGCGCGAGAGGGCGCTCGCAGTCTGCCCCCTCGACGGCGTCATGAACTATTCGAGGCGCTTTGGCCCGTTCAGCGTCATGGCCGCATATCTCGAGGCCGGAAAGCCCGTGTTCGGGGCGCTCTTTTTGCCCCTTAGCGGGGAGCTGATAACCGCTGAAGCAGGAAAGGGCGCAAGGCTCGGGGGGCGGAGGCTGGGTGTAGGCCGGAGGAACGAGCTGCGGGTTTCAATCACATGCGCGGCATGCGACTGCTATCTGTACGACATGGGCCAGACAGGGCCCATGGCCCTCGACATAATCACGAAGCTTTCCCTTGGCGGCATCCCGTGGAGGAACAGCGGTTCCTCCGGATACGATTTTGCAGCGCTCGCGCTCGGAAGGGCCGACGCGGTAGCAGCTCCGGTCCAGGGCGCCCATGCGGCAGGATACCTCATCATGGAGGAAGCCGGGGCAGTCCTCAGCGACGCTGACGGAAAGCAGCATTCGCTGAGCTCGGAGATGGTCATTGCCGCGAATCCGGGCCTCCATCCCATCCTGCTCGAGTTCCTCCAGGACCCGACAAGATAGCATTAAATTAACGCCGTGGCAGATATCCACTGGGCTAGAGCGGGGCTAGGGGTCCCGATTCCGCATGTCCCCTCAGGCGGCTCGAATGCCCGGGGCGTCTTGTCTTTTATGCATGCCCTCATTCCTAAGCGTTGACGTCCTGCCTTATACGGCGGAGCAACATGTGAACCGGGTCAGGCCGAAAGGAGCAGCCCTAAGCGTTTTGAACCGTGCTTGTAAGATACAGGGCCGAGTGGAAGAGTGGGGCTCCTTGCATATCTGCCAGGGCCAACCGGGAAGCCCATTTTCCTGGCTTTTTGAGGCACCAGCATAAGCCGTTCCTCAGGGAAAATGGGCTGATTTGGCGCAGGGCGCCAAACTGAAGCCCATCAAACTTTTTGGGAAAAAGTTTGAACAAAAACCTATTCCTGAAAACCCTGCGGGATTTGTCACACCCATTAAAAATTCTGTCTGGGAGTCAGTCGCATGGCTCTCGACATAATCCTCATCGTGGTCGCGGTCGTGGTGCTCGGACTTCTGGTCTGGCTCGCTCTCATATTCAACTCTTTGGTGGGGGCGAGGCAGAAAGTGAAGAACTCGTGGGCCCAGATAGACGTCCAGCTCAAGAAAAGGGCGGACCTCATTCTCAACCTCGTCGAGATAGTGAAGGGCTATGCCAAGCAGGAGAGGGACGTGTTCGAGAACGTCGCCAAGGCGAGGGCGGGAGTGATGAGCGTCACCTCGCCGGCGCAGGTGATAGAGAAGAGCAACGCTCTCGCGGCCACGCTCAGGGGAGTTTACGCGGTCGCAGAGGGATACCCTGAACTCAAGTCCAACCAGAACTTCCTAGATTTGCAGAAGCAGCTCGTTTCCATCGAGGACGGGATAGCGAGGGCGAGGATGGTCTACAACGACGTCGTTACGATTTACAACACGCTCGTCCTTACGTTCCCGCAGAACGTCATAGCGCCGGTACTCGGGTTCCGCGAGATGAAGCAGCTCGAGGCGAGCGAGATAGACCGGGCGCCTGTGGGCGTGAAACTATGAGGAAGCTGCTCATCTGGCTCGCCCTGCTCGCATTATTCGGCACTGCGATTGCCAAGGATTATTCGATACCGGATGCCAAGCTTGATTACACCCTGAACCCGGACGGGACGATTTCCGTCGTCGAGAGGATAACTTACGACCTCGACGGGAGCTTCCACGAGCTTTACATCCAGAAGCCCCCGGACCTCGTGATTACGGACGCCTCCGGATATTGCGAGGGCGCGGATTGCAGCTTCCGGACCCAGATGAACGGCGGCTGGAGGGAGCTCGTGCTCTCGAGCGACTACAGCAGCGGCCGAGTGGTGGCGGTCTTCAGCTACAAGGTCAGGGGCGAGATTCTCGAGCAGAAGGACTCCTCGCAGTTCTTCTACAAGCTCTGGGGCGACCAGTGGGAAAAGGGGGTTGGCACGCTCGAAGCGACCGTGCACCTCCCCGGGGACGCATCGAAAACCCAATACTTCATCCACCCCCCCGGGCGCGAATATTCAGTTAATGCAGGCGGACAGGCCATCAAAATCACGTCAGCCAGTCATCCTGCGATGACATACCTCGAATTGAACTTGGTCATGCCCAAGGAATGGTTCAGCGGCCTCCGGAAGGCCGATAACTACATGACGAAAAACGAGATAGTCGAGGGCGAGAAGTCATACGCCCAAAGCGAGGCGGTGAAAGGCATGCTCTTCCTCGTTGTTGGCGGGTTCGTGCTCTTTGCGCTTCCGGCCGTCTTCATTTTCGCATACGTGACTTACGGGCGTGAAAAGCCCCTCGAGTCCCTCGGCTACGTTGCAGAGTACGAGAGGGAGCCGCCGAGCGGAATTTCGCCGGGACAGGCATCGTACCTCCTCGAGCCTGCCGGGGAAGGGTTCAATGCGGACGCCCTCGGCGCCGAAATGCTGATGCTCGTTCAGTCCGGATACCTCGTCATGGAGGAGCGGGAAGTGACCAAGAAAGGGCTGCTCGGCGAGAGCAAGGAAAAGAAGCTCTGCTTCAGGCGCACTGAGAAGGACAACTCGGGCCTCCTGGGCCACGAGAAGGCGCTCATGACGTTCATAGCCTCCAGAGACATCGATGGCTGGTTCTCGGTCGACGAGTTCTCGGCAAAGGGGAACATGAGCGGCCTCAGGATGCTCATCAAGAATTTCGGGGCGCCGGTGAAGTCCTGGTTCCAGGGCACTAAATACATCGACAACAAAGGGAACAACCTCGTCACCGCAGGCGCGGTTCTCTACATCATAGTATCCGTGCTTCTCTTCATCATCTCCGGCGAGGGGCCGCTCGAGACCGCGGCCCTGATAATGATAGTTGAAGGCTTCGCATTCGCCATAATCGTCGGCGTGAAGCCCACCCTCCTTGGCAAATGGAGCGACGCGGGCAGGGTGGAGGAGGCCAAATGGAAGAACTTCAAGAAGTTCCTCAACGACTACACGCTCCTGAAGGAAAAGGCGCCCAAGGACGTCGCCGTCTGGGAGACATACCTGATTTTCGCGACCGCTTTCGGAATCCCGGACAAAGTGCAGAAGGCTTTCAAGGTCGTCATGCCGGATGCCGAATCCAGCCGCTCGATGCTCTACCGCAACTATGCATTCGTTCCGCTGATGACGCGCTCGATTCATACCGGGGCGAACGCCGCGACGAGCAGCGGACGCGGCGGTGGCGGCTTCGGCGGTGGTGGCGGCGGAGGGGGCGGCGGTGGCGGAGCGAGGTAGTCACTTCCGCCTCAATAGAAGAAGAAGCCCCAGGGCAGCAACGGATGGGCATGCTCCCGGCTCTGGCTTTTCCGGCTCCCCGGTTTCGTTTTTCGTTCCGTTTTCGGTGATATTTGGCGCAGGCGGCACGGGCTTGGCTACGCACGAGTTGTTCTGGCACCCGAAGCCCGCGCCGCACGCTGAGTCCGAGCAGCATTCATAGACGAACCACGTATGGTTAGCCGTGAAGCCGCAATCTCCGGTCAGGTTCAGGCAGCTCCCGCCGCTGCAGTACTGGTTTTCAGCGCACGAAAGGTCGTCCTCGCACTCCGGCTCGGGCTCGCAGGTCACGAAAACGTAAAACTGCTTCGTGGAATACCCGGGGCGCGAGGATGTGAGGAAAAGATACCCTTCCTCGAGCGGGAACGTCACCTTTCCAGATTCGGGGGTAACGGACGACCATTTCTCGCTCTGCACGGTCACGTTCGACAGCGGAGTGCCGTTGGCCGATGCGCGGATAATCGTCTGGTTGTTGCGGCAGTCGGCCTCTGCCGATATTTCGTAATCCTGCGGCGGCGGGGGCGGGCAGAGCTTCGGATACTTGAAGGTCACGTATTGGGGGGCGTTGTAGTCCTCGGTGTTTATGTAGACGCGGTATGTGCCGTTCTTCGTGAGCTGGACCGAGGCGAGGCCGTCCCCATCCGTGTGCTGAAGCGCGCGCAGGCCCTGGAAAGGCTCGTAGAGTACGAGGCGCAGCTCCACCCCGGATGCCGGCTTCCCGTCGGATGCCGTCGCATTCATAAGGAGGATGTCTCCGGGGCAGCTCGCGCTCGTCGTGAGCGTGAGCGAGCGCTTGATGACAGTTTCGTTGTCGGCAAATGCAAGGGGAAGAAGGATTACTAGAAGAACAAGGAACCGCATGACAAAAACTAAGGGGGGAAAATCATTTATCCGGTCGCTTTTGGCAACCGGATGACGTTTGACTCCGCCAGGCAGCAGGCCAGGGCCGCGTAGGAGGGCCGGTGGTGCATGAACACGTCGAGCTTCAGCTTGCCCTCGTCGCCGAAGTCGCGGATTATCGGGCCAATCCTCGCGCCCGCGAGGCGCATGGCAAACCGCTTCCTTGTAAGGTCGGAGCGGGACGGGACGCCGGTTGCCGGGTCGAGTCCGCAGAACATGCTCTCTTGGGGGAAATCAGGGACGGCGCGAATTCCGCGGGGATGGAACACCTTCCATCGGCCATCCGGGCGGATATCGAAATCCTCGAACGCGAGCGCGATGCGCCGCTCTCCCCTGAAGTCGCCCGTGTCCATGCAATAGCGGAAAGGGAGCGAGATGTATTCGAGGAAACTGCTGAACGCCTGCCCCGAGGGCGCGTATGCGACCACGGGGAGCGCCATGAGGGGGCATGGAAGCGGGCAGGCGCCTGCGCCGGCAAGGATTCCGTCAACAAGAAGGTTGCCTGCCACCTTTAGTTTCCGCATCCGCGCGAGGGCAACGTTGTCCTCGAACGGCTGTTTTGCAGCAATATCGCTGATTGGAGAGAGTTTCATTACACAAGCATTTGTGGATTAACACTTATATACTAATTGGTGGCCCCGCAAAGAAGAGAATATAAGGGGATGGATGAAAATCCCTGCATGGCCCAGCCTGACGTTAGCGAGATTCAGAAATTCGAGGCTTCGCTCCTCCACGAGTTCGAGAACAGGAAATGCCTCCTCGTGAGGTATACCGAGACCGGGTTCATAGTTTCGGGCGGCGAGCCGCCGTATGCACAGTTCAGCATCGTGAGCAGGGACATGTTAGAGTTGTTCAAGAAGGGCACGCCGATTTCTGAAATCGCGGCCATGGCCCTGAAAGGGGCTGCGCCACCTCCTCAGGCGCCCCAGCAGGCGAATGCCAACCTCATCGCGGTCGTCAGGGACGGCAGGTTCCTTTCCGAAACGATAGAGGCGATAAAGAAAAAGAAGGGCCTGCAGGCGCTCCCGAGGGACGAGCCTGAACTGCCCGTCGCCTACCAGTTCGCGCAGGGAAAGAGCTACTACATTTTGTGCGGCGTGGATACGGGCGCCGGCTATTCCTTCGTCACGCAGGAGAAGTTCGGCTCTTACGGCATGGACGACGGCCAGATGAGGAGGCTCATCCTTGAGAACCTCTACATGAGGCTTGTCGGGATGATCAAGGATGGCACCGTGAAGCAGGCGAAAGTGGCCGAAGGCGTGTTCGCGGTCAGGATTCCGGGCGGCCTCGCCCCAGCATTCCTGGTCATATCGAACGTGTTTTTCGACTACATGAAGCAGGTGATGGGCATCCAATCCGTGGAAGCGATATACGCATACCCCATCACGACCGAGGACATACTTTTCATCGACCCGAGGGCTGTCGCAGACAGCATGAACGCGGCCAAGCAGTACATGGTGCAGTGCCAGGAGGACGGGAAGAAGAACAACAACCTAGTTTACCTCGAGCCGCTAATCATAACCAAGACGCGCATCAGCTTCCTCATGGACGAGATGGCCAAGGCGAGGCCGCCTGAGAAGCC
>DATIFM010000002.1:0-22303 GCA_035455205.1 Candidatus Bilamarchaeum sp.
ATTATCCGGCGCCAATCAGAGCAGTGTCGCAGGCCCGGCGTGCGTGCGCATTTCGGTCTCGAACGTCATCCTCGACTGCAACGGCTTCGCTATAACCAACAACGGCACAGCGGGTCTGACGATAGCAATCTACACGAGCTCGGTTTCAAACGTGACCGTGATGAACTGCCCCGCCCTCTCGCAATACGAATACGGGGTTTATGCTTTCGGCACAAACAACAGCCTTTTCACGAACATCACCGCATTCAACGATACCGACGGCATCTTCATCGGGAGCTTCTCCAGCAACAACACTGTCTCGAACAGCACATCCCGAAACAACTCGAATGAAGGCATCTCCGTCGGCTCCGCGAACAACAACACTTTCACCGGCAACCGCGTCTTTGGCAACCCAACGGGCTTTATGCTGGACTCGAATTCGGGCAACACGATTTCGGGAAACCTCGCCTATGATGGCTCAAACGGGTTCCGGCTGACGAGCTCGAACCATACGGCCGTTTCCGGAAACATCGCCGAGAACAATACCAACAACGGCTTCTATGTCGAGTCATCCTCTAACAACAGCCTTGATTCGAACAACGCCACCGGGAACTCGGGCGACGGATTCTTCGTGATAGTCAGCCTTTTCGGGACCACCGCGACCAATACGCTTACGAACAACATCGCATCTGGTAACGGGGACGACGGCTTCGACCTCACCTTCTCGGACGGGAACACCCTGTCAGGAAACACGGCGAGCGGGAACGGGGGAAGGGGATTCGAGCTTGGCGCGAGCAGCGGCAACTTTATCAGCGGGAACAATGCCTCTGGCGGCACGAGCGGCATATTCCTGTTCTCCGGCTCGGTGAACAACACCGTCAGCGGCAACACCATAACGGGAGCCTCAGGTAACGCAATCTTCACCGGCGACAACAACACCTTCATCGCGAACACGGTCACCAACAACTTCGAGGGCATCTCCATCGGCTCGAACAACATACTTTTCCTGAATACGGTCTCGGGCACGGCCGCCTTCGGAGGCTTCCGCCTCGAGTCGCTCTCGAGCAACAACATACTCGGCGCGAATACTGCGTTCAACAACAACCGCGGCCTGGAGATACTCGGGGCGAACAACACAACGGTCAACCTGATGCACCTGTACAACAACACGTTCGTCGACTTCCTCACTTCCGGTAGCGCAGGCCCGATAACCATCAGCCTCTCCGACATCATATTCGATTCCCCTTCCGGCGCCCTGAGCGGCTATACCAACCTGTCGATTCAGGACGTTGTGGAGAACGGCACGACCTACTCGATAGACCACTCGAGCGACCCGGGCTCGGCGCCGACTGCCAACCATGTGTCGTTCGCGGACAAGTTCGTGACAATAACGAACTCCACCCCTGGCGTCTCGATAGACAGCATAACGTGGAACTGGCGCGACAGCGAATTGACGAGCTTCAACGAGAACAACTTCGAGCTCTGGAAGCTCGACGGCGTCACATGGACGCTCCAGAACAATTCGCCGGACACCGGGGCGGACACGCTCTCCATGAGCAACCTCGATAATTTCAGCATTTTCGGAATCTTCGACTCGGCCACGGGCATCACGGACTGCATGGACATAGCGTCTCCGGGCAACTACGTCCTTTCGAACGGCCTCGTGGGCGCCAACATCAGCGGCTCCCCCAACTTCGCGGGCAACGCATGCATACGCATCTCCGTCTCCAACGTCCTCCTCGACTGCAAGGGCTTCGGGCTGACCGGCGACAGCAACGGGACCACCACGGGCATCCTCTCCGAGGAATCCGGAGGCGGGACGGTTTCCGGTGTCACTGTCCAGAACTGCGCGGCTTCCAACTACACGAACGGAATCACCGCCCTCGGCACCGATTCCAGCGCGTTCACGAACAACACCGTGTTCAACAACTCCGCGGCGGGCATCTCTGCCTCGGGCACGAGCCTCTTCATAACATCCAACCTCGCCCATGACAACGGCTATCAGGGAATCTACGTAGTAAATTCTGACACGGTAATACTGACCGGAAATACGGCTCACGACAATACGAACGACCGCGGCTTCGACGTGGAGAACTCGCTGTCCGTCGCCCTTTCCAACAACACCGCCTACAACAATTTCTACGGGCTAATACTTACCGGAGGCGACGATACGGTGTCTGCGGCAGGGAACGAGTTCCACTCCAACTTCTACGGGGTGACGGTCCCGGGCGGGAACACTAACATTCAGCTTTCGGGCAACCAGATTCATGACAATACCCGGCATGGGTTCGACGTATTCGGCACGAGCGGCGTGTCGCTTTCCGGCGACCACTTCTACAACAACGCGCTGTCGGACCCCTCGCAATATTTCGACTTCCATGCGTTGAACTTCTCGGGCGGAACTCCGGGCATAACGCTTTCGGGCGTCATTTTCGACAGCCCGTCGGGAACCTTCACGAACTACACGAACCTCTCCGCGGGCGACACTGCCAACGATTCGTACGGAATCAGCTGGTCGGCGGTCCCTGCGCCCCCCGCGGGCTTCCTTTCTTTCGCGGGCAAGGCGGTCAGCATCGCCAACCTTACGGAGAGCGTCTCGATAGACAGCGCCGCATGGAACTGGCTGGACTCCGAGCTCACGAACACGACTAACGAAAGCCGGTTCTCGCTCTGGGAATACAACGGCACCTGGGCACTCCTGAATGCGACGCTCGACACCGGCGCCAACACCCTCTCGCTTTCGAACATCGCGTCCTTCAGCGTCTTCGCGATACTCGAGAACAACTCGAGCGCGCAGGCCCCCTCGGGCGGCGACAGCGACGGCGGGGGCGCAAACCCGCCATTGTCTCTATCACTCAGCGGGAACTGCAGCGACAACGTAGTCACGGTCACGGACGGCGGGCCGGTCGCAGGGGCCGAAGTGAAGGTTGACGGCGTCAGCATCGGCTTCACCGACAGCAGCGGCCAGGCATCGTTCACCGGGTGCGGCAAGTCCGTCACCGTCCGGGCGAGCAGGTCCGGCTACAGCGACGCCGTCGAGAACATCTGGCTCTCCTCATGCCAGTGCGCGCAGTGCGCATCGAGCGCAGACTGCACGGACGGCGAGCAGTGCTCGGCCGGCCAGTGCGTCGCGGTGCAGTGCTCGTGCGGGCAGGTTTCGGCGCACCAGTGCGTCGCATACGCCTGCTGCGCGGATTCGGACTGTGGGGCGGGGCAGGAATGCTCCGGCCACGCGTGCGTGCCCGTGGAACAGCCGCAGTGCACCTCGGATTCGGGATGCGCGGACACAGAGCGTTGCGATGCCGGGATTTGCCGTGAAATAACTGGCTGCGGCGTTGTTTCGGGCCACAAATTGTCCCCCTATGAATGCGGGGACGGGCCGGACTGCCCGGTCTGCCCGTCGCCCAGGCTGTGCGAGGCCAATTCCTGCATACTCTACGACCTGCAGTGCCCCTCCTCCGGGCAGGTGGGCGCGAGCGTTTCATGCAAGCTGCTCCGCAACGGCGAGGCGTGCCAGGACTGCGCAGGAAGCCTGACCGACCCTGACGGCCAGCCAAGGCCCTTCAGCACGGGCGCTGACGGGACATTCACGTTCAGCCTCGACAAGGAAGGGCAGTACAAAGTCTCCCTCCTCAAGAACGGGGCGTCGATCCGCTCTCTCGCGGTGACATCCGTGCCGAAGACATCGGTGCCCGGAAGCGGGAAACCGACCGCCCAGGGAGGGCCTGACTTGGCTGTCCCCCTCCTGATACTGCTCCTCGTTGTCATAATCGGGGGAATACTCTACTGGAGGAGCCGCAACTCGAAGAAATAATCAGCCGAATTCCTCGAGCTTCCTGCCCAGGGCCTGGGCATTTGTCCAGTTCAGGCCGAACGTCTTTTCGTTCTCCTTGAAAATCGAAAGCGGGACGAAATACCACGGCTCGCGGTTGCGCCTCCATCCGATGTAGCAGTTGATGCCGCTCACGTCCTCCCACTTCCTGAGGTTCATGAACTGCTCTCGGTCGATGCTCAGGTTCTCCTTCTCGTGTGCCTTGGCCTCGATGCCGAACTGCATCCCCCTTTTGAACACGAGTATGTCCGGGCTGAGGGAATTCACCCCGCTCCCGGCGGCGCGGATAACGCAGAAGCCCCTCGTGGAGAAATAGTCTATAAGCTCCCTTTCTGCTCGGGAGCCCTTGCGGTAGGAGAGCATGAGCTATTTATATTTGCTCGATTAATAAATCGAACCTATGCTGTCACCGGCAAGGAAGGACTCGAACATACTCGCCGCGCTCTCGTACGCGCTCAGCCTCGTGGTCGCCCTGATAGTCTATCTCATAGAAAAGGAGGACAAGTGGCTGAAGTTCCACGCATTGCAGGCGATGCTCTTCGACCTCGCCTACACCGCGGCGTTCTTCGTGATATTCATCCTCGGCTGGATTTTCGCGTTCGTGACATTCGGCCTCGGGGTGTTCTGCATCCTGCCGGTCTTCGCCCTGATTCCCCTCGTCTTCATCTACCGGCTCTACCTCGCCTACCGCGCGTTCAAGGGAGAGTATTTCGAGCTCCCGATGATAGGCCAGCTCGTCCTGAAGCACGTCTAGCCGAGTGCGCCGTCGAGGACGACCCTGAGCTCCTCTAGATTGAACGGCTTCTTTATGAACGCGAAGGCGCCTGCCTCCTGCAGTTCCCGTGAAAGCGATAATTCCTGGTCCCCGCTCATCATCACGACCTTTGCTCCCGGGTCCGCGCCCAAAATTGACTTCAGCATCTCTATGCCGTCCATGCCGGGCATCCTCACGTCGCTTATCACGAGGTCGAAATCCCCGGCATTGAATTTGGAGCAACCTTCCTGCCCGTCCGCGGCGACCTGCGCGTCGTGCCCGCTTTCCCGGAGCTGCTCCGAAAGCAGTTCGGATATGTTGCGCGAATCGTCCACCACGAGTATCCTCGAGCTTTTTGCGCGCCTGCCCTCTAGCGCATTGTTCACGGCCATGCTCATTATCATGGCATCGAAGGGCTTTTCGAGGGCATAGTATGCCCCTGAAGAGAAGAGGCTCTCCCTCCTCTCGGCGTCCAGCCTGCCGCTCATGACTATCACCCTCGCCTCCGGGTCATGGGACTTTATTTCGCGGAGGAGGCCGAGGCCGTCGATGTCGCTCTTCATGTCGAAATCGCTGATGACGACATCCGCTCCCTCGCTCTTGTAGCTCTCGATTGCTTCCTTGGGCCTGTCAAAAACCCGGCACTCGAAACCCCTGCCTATGATGCGGCTTATCGAGCGCGTTATCATAGGTTCGTCGTCAACAAGGATAATCTTCGAGTTTTTCCTTTCCTGCATGCCGTCAATCTTGTCCGGCTCAGGCTTATGCCTATCCAGCTGGCCGGGCTTTCCGGAGACAGTCTGGACCCTGGTGCTTGTGATGTGACCCATTGTCATGAATAGAATTTTTCTATCACAGAATTTATAAATAAGACACATCGAAAAAAGGCGGGAAAAGCACCGTTCACCTGCCTAAATGTCGACGAAAATATCCCCGTCCCTGACTTCGACCTTGAACGTCTCGAGCTTTTTCGATGGCATGTTGAAGCACGTCCCGGAGCAGACGTCGTACTGCCAGCCGTGGAGGGGGCACGTGATAACGTTGTCCATCAGCTCGCCGTCCCCCAGGGGCCCGCCCTGGTGGAGGCAAGCGTTGTCCGTCGCAAATATTTTCCCGTCGACGTTGAAAAGCGCAATCCGCCTGCCGTTCACCGTCACCGCCTTTGACATGCCGAGTTTTACCTCGTTTAGTCCTGCCGCCCTTGTAAGCGCCATCAGCCCGCCTCAGGTCTGGTCCGTATAACTATCGACGCCCTTCACTTTCCTGATGGCCGAAATCCCGGCGTTGCACCCTTCGCCGGCGCTCTTTGCAATCTGCTGGTTGCCCCCGGTGCAGCCGCCGGCGGCATAGCAGCCGTCTATGGCGGTTTTTCCGTCCCTGTCAATCACGAGGAACCCTTCGGGGGAGGTGTCAAGGGCCAGCTTCTGGGCGAAAGTGAGCGAAGTGACCCCCCCGAGCGCGAGGAAGACGCCGTCGAACTTCTGCTCGCTCCCGTCCTTCATCACGAGCGCCTCGAGCCATTTGCCTCCCCTGAACTCGGCAACCCTGTCCTTGGAGAACTTCACCTTCCCCTTCCCGCACTCGGCAAGGAGCTCCTTCGAGATGTCGAATTCCCTCCCGTTCGAGAGTATCGTAATGTCGCCTGTCAGAGCAAGGAGCTCTATGGCCTCCTCGGCGGCGTGGTTCCCGTTCCCTATGACCGCGACCTTCTTTCCCTTGTACGGGTAGCCGTCGCAGGCGACGCACGTGTGGACGCCCTTGCCAAGGAGCGCCTGGTCGTTCTTTATGCCCGGCAGCTTCACTGCCATCCCGCTCGCTATGATTAGCGTCTTTGACGTGAACGACTTGTTGTCTGCGGTCTTCACGCTGAACTCCGCCCTCTTCACGACGTGAACGACTTCCTTTTCCAGGAATTCGGCGCCGTACTTCTTCACCTGCTCGAGCCCGCCCGAAAGGAGCTCCGGGCCGGAAATGCCGTCCGTGCCTATGTAGTTCCCCACCGACTGGGCAAAATGCAGCTGGCTCTTCTCCGGAAGGCCTATAATCAGCGTCTTCAGCTTCGCCCTCGCCGTGAATACTGCCGCGCTCATGCCCGCTATCCCGGCGCCGATGATAATCGTGTCGTAATCCGCCATGAGCTGAAATTGCGGGGGATATTTTTATCGCTATTGGGAAGCTACTGCCCTTTCTATCAGTTCCCTTATCTTGTCCACGTCTGCCGGCTTCCTGAATACCGCGAGCGCGCCGGCTTTTCTCAGCTTGTCGAACTCGTCATCGTTTCCTTCGCCGCTGCAGACCACGACCTTCGCTTCCGGGTCGATGGCCTTGATAGCCTCGAGCATCTGGAGGCCGTTCATCACCGGCATGTGGAGGTCGCTTATCACAAAATCGATGCCCCCCTTCCTGTAGGCTTCCAGCCCCTCCTTTCCGTTCTCGGCCTCCTTTCCGGTGTGGCCGTCCAGCTCGAGGATAATCCTGAGAGGCTCCCTCGTGTCGGGGTCATCGTCAACGATGAGTACGCAAGCGCTCTTCCGGCGGATGCCTTCGCTCTCGGGCTTCCTTTCCGGGAATTTCTTCGGCGTAGTTTCCGTAGTGGGGACATGCGAATTAGTCAACATGGTTAATGATTTATTCCCACTGATTTATAAATCCTCGGAACGCTTCGGCATAAAGCGGAATTCAGATTTTCGGAGCCTCTGCCATCGCCCTGACTACGCTCCTTGCGGCCTCAAGCAGGTTGGGCTCCCCGCCCTTGACTATCCAGCCTCTGCGCTTCGCGATGCGCCCGAGCACCTCCTCGGAATCCTTCGCGCCCGAGAGGGAGATGTCGTACCTCTTCTCAAGCCATCTCCCGAGGACATTCTCTGCGAGCGCCTTCTCGATGAATATGTGCGCGTAATACGTCTCGTCGCCCTGCACGTTCTTCGCGCCTTTCCGGACGAGGTCCTCGGCCTTCTCCTTTTCAGGGAACATGCCGCGGTAGTCGCTGATGATGAGGTCGTCGCTGATGCGGACCCACTGGATGTTCTTCGTGGTCCCTGCAACCGCCGAAACCTTCGCGGCCTTCTTTTTTGCGAGCATGTTTATCAGGGTGCTTTTCCCGACGTTCGGATAACCTACCAAAATCGCCTTCACCTGCGGCGATTTCGCCCTTTCCATGATGGTCCGGATAATCCTGCCCCGCTGGTCGGGGTTTTTCGCGCAGACATAGACGCCGCGGTGCGGGAGCTTGGGCAAAATAGAGCCAGCCGGGAGGAGGTCGGCCTTGTTGGCCATTATGACGAGCCTGTTCGAGCCTGCCCACCGTTCGGCCACCGGGAGGCGCGTGCCGGGGATGTCCCTCGCGTCCACGACTTCGACGATGACGTCCGCGCCGCCTATCATGTCCCTTAGGGCTATCCACTTGTTCATTTTCCCGCGGTCTTCCTTCCTCCAGAGTGCCATCACTCCCTATTCGGAAGGTAGGATTTTTATGCTGGCATTAAGGTAAGCGCTGTTTTTAAAAGCACTTTTGGATACGAAATGACACATGCCTTTTCTTAAAGGAAAATCTTCCTCACGCAAAATTAAGGTGCCTTCCGAGGCCGAATTGCGGGATTTCCTGTCCCGCCTCGAGCTCCTCTCCGAGCCCATTACCCTCAGCCCGCGCAAGCCCGGGATGGCTTTCGCTGATGCGCTGGAGGCTGCGACCGATACTGGCTGCAGCCTCATTTCAAGCCGCCTCGCGTACAACGTCCTTTACAAAAAGAATGCATGGAGGGACAACGCTTCGGCATGGCCCCTCTGGACCGGAACCGTCCTTGCGTTTCCGGCTTCCGGCATGCCCATCGGCGACAGCATCGAGTGGGAAGACAAGGGGACCCGGTATTTCATCGGCACGAAGAGCTTCCGCGGCCTCAAGGGCGCCGCGCTGATGCTTGAGAGCGGGTCTTATGCGCTGGTTCGCGACGGCTCCACCGAAGTATTCCTGCCAAGCAGGGCTCCCCTGATAGCCCGCGGTTTCCCGCAAACCTCCGGGTGGTTCGGTGTCGAGGAGCTGACCGGGCTCCCATCTGAAGACGGCCCGGCGACTGTCCGGTTCTCACGCACTACCGAAGGGAGGGTGATTCCGGTCGCGGCGGATTATTACTATGTCTTCGAGGGAAAGCGCCACGGCCACGCCATGAGCCTCCATATCCCGCCTTCCAGCAAGCTCGGAGTCCTTGTCAGCCAGGTCAGCGAGCACAATTATCCGCGGTTGATAGCGGCCAAGATAGGCTCCGAAGAGCGGGCCGAATTCCTGGCGCTCATTTCCGAATGGGTCGAGCGCGACGACGGGCTCTCCCGCGCAGTCGCGGATAAATTTCACCTGCTCGGGGAGCAGCGCTCGTTCTTCCAGAACTCGCAAGCCATGGAATCGCTCGCCCGGAAAGTCAGAGCTCCCCGATGAGCTTCTTCAGCAGCTTGATGTCGCTCTCGATGTCATCCTCGTGCGCAACAGCCACCGTGGAGTGAATGTAGCGCGTCGGCACGCAGATGCCTATCGAGGGTATCCCGCCGAGGATGTTGTGGACCGAAGCGGCGTCGGTCGCCCCCCCGTCTATCACTTCGAGCTGGACGTCGACCTTTGCCTTCTTAGCGATTTCCAGGACTTTCTGCGCGAGCTTTTTCTCGGCGACGTTCCCCCGTGCCCCCGCCTCGACGAGCACCACGGACGGCCCCTTGCCAAGGTGCACCGGCGCGTCGTCCGGCTTCAGTTCGGGGTGGTCGCCCGCGACTGCGGTGTCCACGGCGATGAACGCGCGCGGGTGGAGCTTGTAGCTTGCGGTGGCCGCGCCCTTGCCGAACGTTGAGACCTCTTCCTGCGAAGTTCCGATGAGTATCACGTTGTCCGGCAGGCCCTCAGCTAGGTGCAGGAGGACGTAGCAGCCTATCCTGTTGTCGAGCGCCTTTCCGGATATCATCTTGGGGCCGAGCTTCCTGTAGCCCGTGGGGAAAGTCACCGTGTTCCCTATCTCGAGTCCCATTTTCCTCGCTTCCTCAGCGCTTGTCGCGCCCACGTCTATGAACAGGCTCCTGAAGTCTATCGCGCTCTTGCGCTCCTCGTCCCTCATGATGTGCGGGGGCTTGTTTCCGATTACGCCCGGGAGGAGGCCCTTTGCAGTCCTCACCATGACCTGCTGGTTCACGAGCGTCCTGTCGTCTATCCCGCCTATCTTGATGAACCGGAGGAAGCCTTTCTCGTCGATATGCTTCACCATCAGCCCGATTTCGTCCATGTGGGCGCCTAGTATGAGCGGGTTCTTCCCGACCGACTTGTATGCAAGGACGTTCCCGAAGCTGTCAGCCTCGGTCTTCAGGCCCCTCTTCCTGAATTCAGTCTCCATTATCGCCGCGACTTCCGCTTCCTGCGAGCTGACTCCGTCCGCCTCTGAAAGCCTCTTCATAAGCTCATGGTCCATGAAAAACACCGCAGTGAAATGCCCGGATGAATTAATAAAATATTTCTGCGTAGACAATTCATGCTCCGGAACACCTTCATCCACCTTCCCGACTTCGGGCCAAGGCGGGAGCGGAGGCTCTGGGGGAGCGGGGTCTCCGACTGGGAGGAGTTCCTCGACAAGTTCGGCTCCTCCGAATACCACCGGCACCAGTGCTCGCTTATTGCCCGCTCGCAATACTGCCTCTCGCGGAAGGAGCCCGAGTTCTTCGCCGAATCCCTTCCGTCATCGGAAACGTGGAGGGCGTTCCCGGAATTCCGGAAAATCGCCTACCTCGACATCGAGACGACCGGCCTCGCACCGCAGACGGACTATGTTACCGTTATCGGGCTCTTCGACGGGGAGGACACGCACAGCTACGTCCACGGGCAGAACCTCGGGGATTTCCTGAAGGAAATATCCGGCTACGAGATGGTGGTCACTTTCAACGGCTCGCTCTTCGACATCCCGTTCCTGAAAAAGGCGTTTCCCGGCGTCCGCATCCCCCGCCTCCACGTCGACCTCCGCTTCCTGCTCCAGTCCCTGAACGTCCGGGGCGGGCTGAAGCGGATAGAGGAGAGCTTCGGCTACGAGCGCGAGGGCGACCTCAAGGGGCTGAACGGCTACGACGCGGTCAAGTTCTGGCAGGCTTACATAAAGCGGAACGACCGGGATGCCCTCGACCGGCTCATACGATACAACGCAGCGGACATATCGAACCTGAAAAAGCTCCTCGAATGGGCGTACAGGGAAAAGCGCGTACGCACCGGCTTCGACGAAATCGTAAATTCGGTAAGTATAAATTGATTTCCGGTCCGTATTCCCCCATGAGAGGCATATTCGTCTTGATGGCGCTCGGGATGCTCATTTTCGGATGCTCTTCGGCCCCGCCGGAGAACCAGACCAACAACACTACCAACCTGACCCCGCCGGTCCAGAACTGCTCAGGCCCTGTCTGCGGTTCGGACGGGAACACATACCAGACCGACTGCGAGGCAGAGGTCGCGGACGTTTCCGTCCTCTACATCGGCGAGTGCCAGATAAACTGCACCGAGACCGACTCGGGCGTCGACATCGACGTTCCCGGGGTGACGAGCCGTGGAAACGTCACCGCGGAGGACGTGTGCCTCGACGGCACGCAGCTCCTCGAGTACAACTGCCTCGACAACCAGATTGATTCTGTGACCATCCAGTGCGGGGAAGGCAAGGAATGCAAGGACGCAAGGTGCGCCATGAAGCCCCTTCCGCCCCCCGAGAACAACACGACCGTGAACCTCGGGTGCGTCGGCTCGACCTCTTATGACGTCCATGTGCAGGCCTCTGTCCAGTTCAACGCGACCACGCTCACGGACACCTGCGTGGATTTCGACACCGTGAAGGACTACTACTGCAAGGACAACAAGGCAGAGGCGGTGAACAACCAGTGCCCCGAGGGCTATGGCTGCCTGCAGGGCGCGTGCATTTTCCAGGAATACAAATGCACCGAGACCGATGCGGGCCGCGACCTCTTCGAAAGGGGGGAGACGCTCGTCACGAGGGGCATCAGCACGCTCTTCAGGAAGACCGACGAGTGCGATTCCCTCTCGGCCGTCATCGAGTACTCGTGCAACGCGAACGGGACTGCGGAAACGGAGACGCTCGACTGCGGAAGCGGATACAAGTGCGTGAACGGCCGGTGCATCGGAAGCAGCTGCACTGACACCGACGGCGGAAAGGACATCTACGAGTACGGAGTTGCCCGCGACGTCAACGAGGTCGAGTACAAGGACGACTGCATCGACGACCACAAGATACGCGAATACTTCTGCGTGGGCGACGAGGTGGACTTCGACGACCTCCCGTGCGGCAAGGGTTTCATCTGCAACGAGAGCAACGACAAGTGCGTCGAGGGCAGCGTAAACTGATTTTTTTGTTCAATTTTCCCGTTTTTTCATTTTTTCCGGTTTGTTTTCCACGTCGTAGGCTGAAAACTGCTGGAAAAAACCACCGGTTTTCCACGTCGGAAGATACAACCCTTTATAAAGATTATATCCCTAGCAATAAACCCCCATGCAAAAAGTAAGTGTCTGTTTCCGGTTTCCTGCCCCGTTTGGTTTGGCGTCCGGATGCAGAGAATAGGTGGCCAGAATGTTCGGGTGGATATTGAAGACGGATTGGGACATCGGACGTGTGATGAAAGCGTATGCCCGAAAGGGCGCGAGCCGCGGCTTCAGAAGCGCGTGCAAGAGCGAATAATCTTTTTAGTCCGACGCTATTTTTCTTATTTTTTAATTTTGCCCCCGAATCCCATTCATGAGACTTTATCTTGTACAGCATGGCCAGGCCGTCAGCGAGGCAGAAGACCCCGAGCGTCCCCTGAGCGCAACCGGGCGCGCCGAATGCGAAAAAGTTGCCGCCCGGGCTGCAGGGCTCGTGGAGGTTTCCCGCATCTACCATTCGAAAAAACTCCGCGCACGGGAGACCGCGGAAATATTCGCGGCGGCCCTAAAGGCGCAAATGAGCGAGTTCCAGGACCTCTCGCCGAATGACGACCCGTCGCTTGCGGCAGACCTCGTGCGCATGGAGGGGAAGGACCTGATGCTTGTCGGGCACCTGCCGCACCTCGAGCGACTCTCCTCCCTGCTCCTCTGCGGCGACGCAGGCGCGGGCATCGTCTCATTCAGGATGGGCGCGGTCGTTTGCCTCGAGAAGGATGACAAGTGGCGCCTGAAGTGGATTTTCACCCCGGAAATGGTCTTATGATCGCGAAAATCGGGTGGATTCTTGGGCGCATGCATGCGGAGGCCTCAAAAAGGGGCGCGCCGGTCTTCGACGCCGAGGAAAAGACCGAAGGGAACCCCTTCAAGATACTCGTTTTCACCATGCTCTCGGCAAGGACGAAGGACTCGACGACGATAAATGCCGTCGAGAAGCTGTTTTCGCGGGCACGGACGCCGGAAGAAATCGCGTCCCTCGGCTCAAAGAGGCTAGAAAAACTGCTCTACGGAGTGGGGTTCTACCGCGTGAAAGCCAAGAACCTCCAAATACTATCCGAAAAAATAGCCGAATCGGGCGGCGTTCCGTCCACTCTCGAGGGGCTTCTCGCCCTTCCGGGAATCGGCAGGAAAACAGCGAACATTATCCTCGCCCGGGCATACGGAAAAAGCGCCCTCGGCGTGGACGTCCATGTCCACAGGATAAGCAACCGCCTCGGCCTCGTAAAGACAAAAAAGCCTGAGGACACGGAAAAAGCGCTTGTAAGGATAATCCCCAAAAAGCACCTGCGCTCGCTGAACCGGAACTTCGTCGCCTTCGGGCAGACCGTGTGCCTGCCGCGGAAGCCTCTATGCTCCGTGTGCCCGCTCAACCAGATATGCCGGCGGGTGGGCGTCCGGGAACCGTGCGCCGGGTGCCGCTACTAGCCTTTTTTGACCTGCGTAGCGAACGAATCGAAGCCGTCTTTTGTCAGCTTCTTCGCGAGAGCCTTCGCGTGGGCCTCATCGGCGCAGAGCGCTATCGAGCAACCGCCGCCCCCGCCGCCCGTGACTTTCGCGCCGAGCGCGCCCTCTTTCATGGCGATTTTGTGAATCATGTCGTTCCTTTCGTCCGAGACTCCGAGCTCGGCAAGCAGGCTCTGGTTCTCGTTCATCAGCTGGCCTATCACGTCTCCCTGCCCCTTCTCGATGGCCTTCCTCCCGTTCATTGCGATTGAAAGGTATTCGTCCATGAGCTGGGCGAATTCGGCCTCGTCCTCCTGTCTGAAGCGGCTCACGCTCTCGACCATCTTGGGGGTGGGGCTGTACTTTCCCGTGAAAGAGACAACCATGTCGAGGGGCTTCTTCAGGTCGATGAAGTCGAACTTGCTTTCGGCGAGCGTCTTGCCCCTCTTGAACTCGATCACGCCGCCGTGCGTCGCCATCGTGTTGTCGATGCCGCTCGGGTTGCCGTGGAATGCCATCTCGCCGGCATAAGCGTGCCTGTTGACCTGGTCGTTCGTGAGGTGCATCCCCCTCTCATCGCAAAGCGCCCGCACCAGGCCGACGCAGAACGCCGCTGATGAGCCGAGGCCCCCGTATGTAGGGAGGTCGCCTTCGAGGCTCACGTCGAAAGCGTCCCTTATGTCCATGCTTTTCAGGACCGCGCCTATCCCGGCCAGGCTCAGCTCTTCAACGACCTTCTGGCTGGTCAGTATCCTGTTCCTTGGCGCTTTTTTCACCGTCACTATCGCCGAGTTCGAAATCCCGCCCGCTATCGCGGCCGCGCCGTGCACCACAAAGTGCTCCCCGAATATTATTATCTTGCCTTTCCCGATGCCTTTTCCCATGATTTCACCCCTTAGGTTTCCTTCCCTTCACTTTCGGCGGCTTGATGTCAGGGTAAGCGCTCGTCAGCATCTCGGGGCTGGCGTACGGCCTGTACCCTATGCCTTCGAATACCCTGCAAACCGTCATCGCGTCCGCGGGCCCCCCGTCCTTGAGCCCCTTGAGGGAAGCCGACAGGTTGTTGTACGATTTCCTGCTCCCCTTGAGCGCGCCCGCCGAGCCGTCCTGGAGGCCGGCGAAGCCGAACGCCTTGTTGACCAGCGTGTGGTTTATGCCCGCAAGGATGCCCGACACTTCGTAGTCCTGGACTTTTTCGAGGCTGAGCTTCTTTACAGCTATCCAGTTCCCGAATTTCCCCATGAACCCGATGAAGTCGTCCGGCTTCTCCTCCTCCGGCGCGAGGCTCGTCTCGGCCTTGGGCTTGAACTCCACGCCGGCTTTCGTCAGGAGCCTGTTGAAGAAATATGACTCGGCGGCAGGCATCAATTCTGGCTTCGGGAGGCTCTTTTCGAGCGCGGCCTTCATCCCGGCAGGCCCGTTAGCGTCGAGGAATGCGATTACCGAAGAAATGCCCTTGCCCGCGGGCGACGCGAAGGCGTCTATGGCCTTTGTGTCTATCCCCGAGAATTTGAAGGCATGTGGCTCGATTTTCTGGCTGATGTAGCCGAGCACTGACGCTACTTCGGCCTCCGTTCTGCCCTGGACGTCAAAGCGCACGCCGAACCTGAAGTCCTTGTACTCTCCGCTGAATATGATTTCATCTTTTCCGTGCATAAAACGCCTCGAAATCTTTT
Source organism: Candidatus Bilamarchaeum sp. (assembly GCA_035455205.1). Lineage (GTDB taxonomy): Archaea > Micrarchaeota > Micrarchaeia > Anstonellales > Bilamarchaeaceae > Bilamarchaeum. The sequence goes on from DATIFM010000002.1 coordinate 15,120, forward strand.
CGAGGGCATTAATAAAAACCCATTCGGTCAAATTTCAATTCTCTGTTTCCTTTGAGCCAGAGCTGAGCATTTACGCCCCTGTAGCGCAGTCCGCCTTTTAGGAAAAGGCGGCCCAAAACAGTCTGTTGCAAAACCCTTCCGGGTTTTGGAGCGGTTTTTGGGCCGTTTCAAATAAAAGGCGGGTGCAACGGTAGCGCGCGTCCTTGGTATTGTTTTGCTAAATTTTTCGCTGAGGCGAAAAATTGCAAAACACCTTAACGCGGAATTTTCCGGAAGGAAAATTTAGCAAGGACAGGACGAGGTCCCGAGTTCAAATCTCGGCGGGGGCTTTTGTCAGTTTGTGAACCCCTCCCGGGTTCACACTGACCTTTTAGTCATTTTGCCGACCCTGCGGGTTGGCACTAACCCTGCCGGTTGATTTGCCCTCCGGGCAAATACTGGCCGTTTTGTTGGCTTGTGAACCCCTCCGGGGTTCACCGACTGACCAAACTCCTTTTTAATCATTAAACTGGCTAACCAAAACATGAGATACGCTATCCTCCTCGTGCTGATGATCCTTTTTGCCGGCTGCGCCCAGCAGCAGCCACCGGCGGAGAACGTTTCCACCGAACAAAAAATGCAGCAATTCCAGGACAAGATACGGGACCTCGAGAACAAGTACCAGGACCTTGAGCAGAAACTCGAGTATCTGGAGCAGAAAGTCGACGGCCAGAACGCCACGAAGCCGCTCCCTGCCGAGCCGAAATCCGACTCTGTGAAGTTCAACGTGACCATCCAGAACGTGGGCAAGACGTATTCGCTTTCACCGGAGGTCGTGATAGTCCACAAGAAGCTCGGGAGCCTGAATTACCTCGGAAAAACCATCCCCCCCTCGCTGGAGCCGCTGGCCGAATACGGGGATCCCTTGCCATATTCCGAGTATATAGCGGACCAGGAGAACGTCGTAGGGGTTTATCTTCCGAACAAGATGCTCGCGCCCAACGAAAGCATCAGCATGATAATCGAGGTCCCCAAGGACCGCCCGAGGGAAACGCAACTGTCGGTGATGGCGATGATATGGCAGTCGAATGACGGCTTTGCGCTTGCAGACGCCATAACCCTTTTCATCGAGAACGACGTTCCCGTGGCCTCTCTTACCAACGCGCAGAATTACGATGCCGGAACCGAGGAGAACTCGCTCCCCGGAAGCGGCTATGCCGGAGGCCAGCCCGAAGCGGGAAAGGACAATATCGGCAACGGCAAGCCGACAGTCCCGCAGCGGCCGGTCATACTGCACCCGCAGTTCCCCGAAACCCTGATGAGGGTCACGGTGGCGCCGCAATAGCCTTTTATTGTTTGGTTGATTCTCTCCCCCATGTTCCTGCTGGTCGTTTCGCCCGGATACAAGCCCCCATCGCCAGACACCGCTCTTCTGAATCAGAAAGCCACCATCGATGCCCAGGCGGCTAACCTGACCTCCGGCAACCCGGCGCCCTGGAGCGCGGTCACGTTTCCCCATATCGAGCGCATGCGCCTTGCCGAAGCCGCCAGGGATGGAGACCGGGCCGCCTTCAACGGGATATTGAACAACCTGATGCCCAATATGCCTGCCGTGCAGAGGGATAACCTGTATACGGCCGTGCGCGGCACGGTCCTTGCCGAGCAGCACGCCCTCTACATGGACGAATACGTATCTGCGGTCAGCAGCGGGGACTCTTATGCCGCAAGGTTCTGGATGGGCCATGTAATGAAGAGCGCCCGGGACCAGGTCGGTTTCGCGTTCATCGGCGGCCTGCCTGCGACCGCAGAAGACATGATGCGGCAGACTCTTGTCTCCATCGGCGGCCGCCTTTCGAACGATGCGCAGCGGGAGCAGCTCCTCCTGGATGCGATAGACACCGGCGCTTCTTCAAGTTCGGTGTTCTTTGCGGCAAGGGACATGAAAATAGACGTGAAGGCGAGTCCCCAGGGCGGCAACATAACTGTGATGGAGCGGCTCATGCGGGCCGCCTATGCGCGGGCGGAAACGCTTTTTAACGATATGGGGCGCCTTCACGGCTTCCCCCCTAGTTCGCCCCAGGAAGTCGAATACAACATAAAGCTCCACGAATTCAGGGGCCTCCTCGGCGCAAATGCGATTCCGGACCAGGCCATAGTCACGGCGGGCGACACCGAAAGAAGGGCGTTCCTGGACAGCATATACAGCCAGCTAAAGGCCGCGGCCGGCGTGCCTTAGCTACCTGGCGCCCAGGCCGAACATCTTCAGCACATTCACGACTTCGGCGACCGGGTTCTCGGCATCCGCGACGCTGTTGCCTATCGCGACATCCCGTTCCCGGCCATCGACAACTACCTTGAAAGAGGTCACGAGGTTTTTCTCCTCAGAAACAGTTACCTGGCCCTCCAGGCCCAGTTCCTTCAGGGCGGAAATAAGCGCTTCCTGGATTTTCGGGAGCCTGCTTTCTGAAAGTGACTCGGCCAAGACTTCGCGGCCGAACGCGCCCTTGGGAGGGTCAGATTTCGTAGCTCTCTTCTCTAGCTTCTTCATTGCTTATCACTTTCATGCATGAGGCCAGGCCGAGGACTGCCTTCCTAACGGTATATGCCATCTTGAAATAGTTTTTTGACCTCTTGGTTTCGTCCCAGGCCGAGACGTCCTCGTTCGTTACCATTCCGTAGGTTTCCGTGAGGACTTCGAGGACTTTCGGGTCCACTGATGCCATGCCCTGCGAGTGGAGGACTATGCTGTCCCTGAGCATCACCTTCTCGTCATCGGTGAGCTCCCTCTTGCCCTCGGTCATCCCCTTCACTATGGCCCTCGCCATCTTGTGGGCCGGGTGGTCGATATCCTCGAATGCCTGCCTGTATTCGGCAAACTCCTCGATGGAGAGCACGCCCTCTGTCTCGTTCCTCGAGAACTCGTAGTACTCCTGCGACTCCCTGAGCCTCTTAACCGCTCCTAGGTACTCCTCGGGAACCAGGGTCTCGTTGTATTTGTCCGCGAGCGCCTGGAGCGTCATCGCGACCTTTCTCGTTTCAGGGTCCGGGATTTTATCTGTGCCCCTGCCTTCGGATTCCTGCGCGCAGACCGCCTCGGCGACCTGGCTTGACATCCTCCTCTGGTACGCGCCGTGGAGCTGGAGTATCCTCTTGTCCAGAGCCGCGAGAAGCTCTTTCCCCTTCAGGCCTGTGCCGAGGCAGATGCTGCTTTCCATGCTCTCTTCAAGATAAGTGAAATGGTTGTCCATCCTGCCTTCGCTGCCGTGGAACGCGACTTTCCTGCTCTCCAGGTCTTCCCTCTCCAGCCCTACTTCGTCCGCCGCGCGCCTCCTGTTGGCGGATACCGGCTTGGGGGTATTGTCCTTCCCTACGCCCTGGAGGCGCAGCAAGTTCTGCGCCGCGGTGACGGGCTCGGCTTCGGACATCACTGCATCCTTGACCATCACCTTGTCGGAGCTGGAGCCGCTCTTTACTATGAATATGGAATACGCGCCGCTTGAGCCCGTTCCCCTCTTCTGCAGGGAAACCTCGGCTTCGACGCCCAATGCCTCGACGGCCGCGCCGACAACGCCCTCGATGCTCGAGAGGTCGTGGCTGGATTTCCTTACCGGCGTTGCCTGGCCCCTCGCGCTGATTATGGCCTTCGCTTCGTCGATGATTTTGCCTTCGTAGGCGTTCTTCACCCTGAGCGCCTGGACGATTGCGAGCACCGTCTCCTTCACGATGTGCGCAGAAAGAATCTTGTTCTGGGCGTCGCCGAGCTCGCTCCGGATGTCGTGGAGTCCGCTGACGAGGATTTGCCTGCCTGCAAATCCTTTCCTGGTTACCTGCGGCTCCGCAGGCTTAAGCAATTTCTGTTCTACGGTCATTTTCACACGGGGGACACTATATGGTCTATCCTATATTGTGTCATTTGTTATATTTAAATGTTTCCCCTAGCTTACGGTGTGAAAATTCCCCTCATTGTCCCTCGTGTACTTGTGGGCTGCATTTATCCTGCAGACAAAAACTCCCTTGTCGTTCTTGGTCAGTGGGGACCAAAGTCCCTTGTAGATGTGGCAATCCGGACATGCGCTCATGGGAAGCACCCCGTCTGGTCTATTTGCCGGAGAAACTGGTCCAGTCCGCCGGCCCTTCTAAATTAACAATGCTATCTTTTAAAGCTTGCCGGAATAACCGGATGGAGGCGAAAAAATGAATGGTCATTTCGGCACGAGGGAGTTTCTCATAATTGCCCTTCTCGTCGTGGGCTTAGCCGCGGCGTTCATGCTACTTTGGCCCAAGCCGGAAGCGCAGAAGAGCGAGACCGCGCCGGTCCCGCCGGAGCAGGTTCCGCAGGCGGCGCAGCCTTCGGAGCCGCCTCCCGCGCCCAAGGCCGGGCCTGAGCCCGTGCCGACCGCGCCGGCCGAGACTTTCAGCATGACCTCCGGCGAGTTCGTGAACGAATCTCTCCAGGGCGCGGAATCGCGCTTCTATGCAAAGGCCCTATCGGGCGAATTCGACGTGCATTCCTTCTCGTGGTCCCGGGCCCTCTTCAACGAGACCCCCGACAGCATCGAGGAGAAGCCGGATGACATCACCGTCTCCTACGTCCGCTTCAACGACAAGTATATTGACGGCCTGCGCATTTTCGCCTTCTCGGTCTATACCCCGAAAGGGGAAACGGGCCCGCAGAGCATATTCGGCTCGATGCTTTTCATCTCGCCGTCCCTTATCGACGGCTACGCCGCTAACGGCACGAAGTTCAACATCCGCTTCGACCCCCACCCCGAGGGCTCGCAGGAGATGGACGACTGCAGGATATTATCGTCCTCGTCTTCCACGGGGGCTTCGGGCGCGGCAATCAGGGTTTATGATTTCGAGTGCAAGGTAATGTATGGTGCGTCCCCATGAGATTTGCAATATTGTTGATGGTGTTCGTGTTGGTTTTCGCAGGGTGCTCCTCGCAGGGCAAGCCGCCGGCGCAGAACCAGACCCCGGTTCCGAATGAGCCCCCGCCCAAGAATGATACCCCACTTTCCTGCAGCCAGTACTGCATAACGCTCCCGCACACTCAGTGCGACGGGGAATGGAAGATAAGCGGCACTTACCCGAACTGCGTATGCGATTTCGAGTGCAAGGCGCAGGCCCCGCCGCCGGCGAACAATACCACAACCGAGCCGCCGCCGGTGCAGGAGCCAGAGCCGCTCGCGACGCCGACCTCCAAGTCGGTTTCCGAGCTTATGACCGATGGCATCGACCGGCTCAAGAGCGACTTCTACAAGGCCAACGACGGGAAATTCGACGAGAAGACCTATACCTGGCTCAGGCAGCCCGCGCCGCAGGGAGGCATCGTGTTCGACCAGGCCCCCTATACGGACGTGACCTTCGACTCGAAGTCCATAACGTCGATACAGGCTTCAGGCTTCGTCGTCTTCGACGACACTGCGAGCACCTCGAAGGAGGCTTACGGCCTCGCCATATTCAAGGCCAAGAGCACGCCGCTCGACAATTACACGGGGAGCGACGCTTTCGACGTATATTACTATCCGCAGATGATAGACCAGAAGCTCCGTGACTGCTGGACATACACCAAGGACTACAACGTGAACCCCGCGAGCGAGTGGTTCGTTACGTACTTCTTCAGGTGCGAAAGGGCGGTCGCGAAATAGTTATTTTTAAATTTTAAAAAATTATTTTCAGCGTCGCTGCGAGCCGACACGAGCGATGCGACTGCATCGCGTGTGTATCATGACCGGGATGCCGGTCATGTACAAGGCGAGCTGACTGATTAAAGTGACTTCAGGAATCCGTCGGAGCCGAGAGTGAACTTGTGCAGCGGGTTCGCAGAGCACCTGAACTCTTTTTCCGCTTTCAGGACTGGCGCGCTGAAGCCGCTCGTCATGCTGCACTCTGGGCATCCCATCATACATTCGTTTGTCATGGGTATCTACTCCGCCGGTTTGGGAAACCGGCATCTGGTCGTGCGTTTTCTACTGGAATAAGGTATTTAAATGTATGCAACAATGCGCGGCAGATTTCCCCACCCTGCCGCCCGGAAAATCTCGAGATTGCTTTAGCCCGAAAAAGCATAAAATCCTTTAAAAACCTTGCCGCAGAATTCCGCGTATGCGGCCTATCATTCTTTTAGTTGCCCTGATTGCGGTTTTTGGCTTGTCTTTTTCGGTGAACGTAAGCTCTTGCATGCAGATAACTTCCCCCGGCGACTATAACCTCACGGCTGACTTCAGCGGAGCCCCTTACTCATACTACTTCGGCTCGTACACGACGTGCATCCAGATTAACGCGTCGAGCGTGACCCTCGACTGCGGCGGCCACAGCATAACCACGACCGGCAACGCCGCTGTTGAAGTCGAAGCGCCCGGCACCAACGTGATAGTCAAGAACTGCGTGCTCAATGGCGGCATCGGCGTTGATGTCTTGGGCATGTCAGGCGGAAGGATAGTATACAACACAATCAATCCGGGATATGCCGGCATAAGCGGCGTCCTCGCATTCGCGGGCTGGACCGGCAGCGACATACTTTACAACAACATAACCGGCGGCACTTACGGCATCTGGGAGCCAGGCGACAGCAACCTTATCGGCAACAACCGGCTCATTAACCAGGGCTCGGTCGGCCTTATCGATGCCGGCACGGGAAACATGATAACCAACAACTACATAAGTGGAAGCGGCGGAGACGGAATGATAATCGACGGCTCCGGCCAGTATGTAGACTCGAACACCGTGGACAACAGCGCGGGCAACGGTGTCGATATCTACTCATATAATCAGACATTCACGTTCAACACTATCTCGAATAGCGGCAACTACGGCATCTGGGCCGGCGGCGAGGGCTCTGGCGATTACACGCCTGACCTGGGCTCGATTTCCTACAATACGATATACAACAGCGGAAACACCGGCCTTGAGGTACGGGGTGCCACTCTCATCACTTTCGCGAACAACAACATTTACAACAATGCCGAAGGAGTCCACCTCCAGAACAGCGCAGGGGAGGGTTTCCACCCTGCAGTAGGAAACGTCTTTTCCGGCAACAACGTCCATGATAACACCGGCGACGGTTTCAACGTCTTTGGAGTGACCGGAAACAGCTTCGTCCTGAACACCGGCTCGAACAACGGCAACAACGGCATGTATCTAGATTCCGTAGATTCGGTCTTAGTGGACCCCTCTTTCTTCTGCAACAACTTCGTGGGCGT
>DATIFM010000003.1:0-21390 GCA_035455205.1 Candidatus Bilamarchaeum sp.
GCCGACGTCGCATAAAGCGCTTGGGCTTTTGGCCCAAGTTTTGCCCGCTTCGCGTGCAACCCGGTAGTGCGACAGTCTCGAAAACTGTTCCCCTGTGGATTCCAGGTTCAAATCCTGGCGTCGGCGAAATTTTTTCCTTGAAAAATTTCGACGCCCCAAGAGCGATGCTCTTGAGCGCGGCGTTTTTGTTCAGTTTGTCAACCCTTCGGGGTTGACACTGACCCTATTCAGATATTCTGTTCGCCAACCCGCCGGGTTGGCCGACTGGCCAAACTCGCTATCGCTCGCGGTTGAAGGCTATCCATCTCAAGACAAACCCGATAGGGTTTGCACACTGGCCAAAACGGGTTGACACTGAACATCCGAAACAGCCTCTTCACTCTGAAAACTCCTGCGCCTCGTACGTGAAGAACTCCATCCGTGCAGGCTCTCTCCACTCATCCCCGTCCAGCCCGGCCTTGACGCACAAATTTTTCAGGAAATCCTCTTTCGCCGGGATGAGCCTCCACACGTACGGCAGATACGTGGCGATGCATGCGCCCTTCCTGACTATCAGCCCGTGCCTCCCCTCTTCGAGCGCGTCGAGGAGCTCTGATGCTGCCTCGGCCCGGAGGGGCGACCTCTCGCCGAGGACGGATATCGAGAACCTCACGTGTCCAAGCTCGGACATTTCCAGGGGAGGGAACCTTTCGTCATGGAACGCGGACATGGCCGCGTTCTCGATGACATCGAACATGAGCGGCCTGTGCGCCTGCAGGCTTCCGATGCATCCCCTGAGGCCCCCCGAGGAATTGATGGTGACGAAACAGGCCCTCCGCGCAGCGACCTCTGGCGACGGGGCTTCCCATTGCTTCAGCTGGGGCAATTCGCCTGTTGCGAGCTGGTGCCCGACGGACATCCTCGCGAGGGCAAGAAGGTATCTCCTATCGATGAAATCCAGCTCCTTCCTCAACTGGCCGTCCACGACGCGTAACGCGCTCCTTTCGGGGGGCTTCGGAGGCCCGAATGCCCTTGCCTGAGTAATCGCCATTCCCTGCTCCCGCTGTATCCTGTTCTTAGTTACTATATCTGGTATATTGTATTTATAACCCGCCAATCCCGCCAGTGCGCATCAATAAAAAACCGAACCAGCATTCAGTATTCCGGCGATTTTTATGGAGAAAGGCACATTCACGGTAAAATCCGGGCTGGCGCAGATGCTCAAGGGCGGAGTCATCATGGACGTGACGAACGCCGAGCAGGCGCGCATCGCGGAAAAGGCAGGCGCTGTCGCCGTCATGGCGCTCGAGCGGGTCCCTGCGGATATACGCGCGCAGGGCGGGGTCGCGAGGATGTCCGACCCCCTCAAGATAAAGGAGATACAGGCCGCGGTCACGATTCCGGTGATGGCAAAGTGCCGCATCGGCCATTTCGTGGAGGCGCAGGTGCTCGAAGCCCTAGGAGTAGACTTCATAGACGAGAGCGAGGTTCTCACGCCGGCCGACCCGGAATTCCATGTCGACAAGACGAAATTCACCGTGCCTTTCGTGTGCGGCGCGAGGAACATCGGGGAAGCCCTCCGCAGGATAAACGAGGGCGCGGCAATGATACGCTCAAAGGGCGAAGCCGGCACCGGCAACATCATCGAGGCGGTGAGGCACATCCGCGCAATCAACGACGGGATAAAGCAGATGGCCGCCGACATCAGGATATCGAAGCGGATGGGCTCTTATGCAAAGGAATACCGGGTCCCGCAGGAACTCGCGGAGCAGACCGCTAAGCTCGGGCGCCTCCCCGTGGTGAATTTCGCCGCGGGCGGCATCGCCACTCCGGCGGACGCGGCTCTGTGCATGCAGCTCGGCGTCGACGGGGTTTTCGTGGGTTCCGGGATATTCAAGAGCGCGGACCCGGCAAGGCGCGCCAAGGCAATCGTGGATTCGGTGGCGCACTTCAACGACCCGAAGAAGCTCGCCGAGGCGAGCGAGGGCCTCGGGGAGCCGATGCGGGGGCTCGAGATATCCACGCTCGAAACGAAGATGAGCGAGCGGGGCGTTTGATTTTGAGAATCGGCGTGCTGGCTTTCCACGGCGATGTAATCGAGCACGTCAGGGCGGCAGAGGCCGCGGCAAGCGGGCTTTCGCTGGAATGCGCCGTCTGCGAGGTCCGGACGAAGGAGGGCCTCGGAAACCTCGACGGCCTTATCATCCCCGGGGGCGAGAGCACCAACTTCTACAAGCTGATCCAGCGCGAGGGCATGCTCGAGGGAATCCGGAAAATCCGGTGCATCTTCGGCACCTGCGCGGGCGCGATAATGCTAGCGAAGTCGATACACAACATCGAAGAGGGCCAGAAGACGCTCGCCCTGATGGACATCGAGATAGACCGGAACGCCTACGGCCGCCAGAGCGAGTCGTTCGAGGACGACATAGACACGAAGCTCGGAAAAATCCACGCTGTGTTCATCCGCGCCCCGAGGATCCGGAGCGTAGGCGAGGGCGTTTCCATCCTCGCCGAGCGCAATGGCGAGGCGGTCGCGTGCGAGCAGGAAACGGCCGGCGGCTACTACCTCGCGGCGTGCTTCCACCCCGAACTGACCACTACGAAATTCCACGCGCATTTCCTGAAAAAGGCGCGCCCCTCCTAGCGGTCACAAGTTATTTATTCAACACCGCCGACGCTTTTCCATGGACGCTGAAGAACGCAAGGGGGCGGCGGTGGAATTCCTGAAGCTCTCATCATCCGGGAGGGCCAGAGAGGCGGCAAAGCGGTTCCTCGCGCCGGGCGGGGTCCACCATAACCCTTATTTCGCGGCTGGCTGGGATTCCCTGATAACTGCGATGGAGGAGAACGCGAAGGCCGCGCCCGAAAGGCGCTTCGATGTAAAGCGCGTGCTGTGCGACGGCGACTATGTGGCCGTGCATTCGCATGTCACCCACCGGCCGGGCGAGGCCGGCGCCGCGGTGGTCCACATCTTCCGGTTCGAGGGCGGCAAAATAGCCGAGATGTGGGATGTCGGCCAGAGCATACCTGCCGATTCGCCGAACAGGGACGGGCCGTTCTAGCTCGCCTGCACCTTTAAAATCCTACCGCATCAATATTATTTGAAATTCTATTTGGCTAATTTAGGTGATATTAATGGGAATCAGACCTGCAAGAGCTATCAGAGATGCTGACAAAGTGGCCTGGACAAGGTTCTCCAGGAGCAAGCCGAGGAAGTCTTTCATCAAGGCGATGCCGCACGCAGACCTGCACCAGTTCAGGATGGGGACAATGAAGCCGGATTTCGACCTCGTCCTCAGCCTCAGGGCCGAGGAGGCCGTCATCCTCCGCGACAACGCGATAGAGAGCGCGAGGCAGAGCTCGAACAAGCACCTCGAAAAAGTCACCCCCGGCGCATACTACTTCATGGTGCGCGTTTACCCCCACCACGTCATCAGGGAAAACAAGATGATTGCCGGGGCCGGTGCTGACCGTCTCCAGAAGGGTATGAGGCAGGCCTTCGGAAGGCCGACGGACCGGGCCGCGAGGCTCAAGGCCGGCACGAAGCTCTTCACCGTCTATTCTTACAAGGCCAACGAGGAGCACCTCAAGCTCGCCCTCGTCCGCGCCCTCAGGAAGCTCTCCGGCGACTTCCGCATCGTGGCGGAATAGCCATATTTGTTATTTTGTGTTTTGTTGTGGTTATATCTTTATAAACCTAATTGTATATATCTATCTTCGGGTTGAGGTGAGGAATTGTCCCGAGATAAAGTGTCTGTAGATGAACCGCTCATTAGCACCGACGTAGACAGCCTGATAAGGGCCATAGCCGACAAGGGCAGCATTTCGCTGAACGACCTTAGGACGGCGAGCAAGATTGACAAGAAGACTCTCGACAAGTGGATTGCCGTCCTCGAGGACGAGGGATACATAAAGGTCGAATACGGCCTGCGTGGCACCACGATTCGGTGGCTCGGCGAGGTCGAAGAGCCTGTGCGCGCGCCGGAGCAGGCTTCCGAGGAGCCGCTCGCTCCCGTCGAGGCCGAGGAGGCCGTTAAGGACGAGCCCGAGATTACCCCCGAGCCGCAGGAAGAGACGTTCACAGTTACCGGCGTCGACGAGGAGAAGGGCGAGGATTTCGCCGCCGAGGTCCCGATAGAGGAGGAGCCTGAGCCGGAGGAGCTCCTGAGCCAGTACCTTGCAAGGAAGCAGTCAGGCACCGGAAAGAGCCTGAAATCCAGCATACTCACGAACCTCAAGGAGGAGAAGCCGGCTGCGCCAAAAGTTTCCGACGAGCCCCCCGAGGAGCCGGAAGACGCCCCGGAGCCCGAGGAAGCACAGGCCCCCGAGGAAGCCAGCGAGCCTGAAGAAAGGCCCTTCGTGGCCGAGAGGCTCCCGGCTTCCGACGTGCGCGAGCTCGTCAGCTCGTACATGAAGGAGATAAACAAGGAAAAAGCGGCCATCGAGACGCTCAAGAAGGAGCGCGAGTCGCTTTACCGCGACAAGTTCTCCACGATGGAAGGCAAGCTCCAGGCTGACATAGTCGTGCTCACGGAAAAAGTGCTCGAGAAGCAGGAGAAGATAGCGCAGCTCAAGGAGCGCGTGCTCGAGCTTCCCGACAAGGTCGACCAGCTCTCCAAGCTCCAGGACCAGATGGATGCCCTGAAGAAGGAGAGCCGCGACGCGCTTTCGAGGACCCGGGCAAAGGCCGACCAGTTCATTGTCGGAGTGCAGGAGTCCAAGGGCGCGGTCGAGAAGAAGATGGAAGGTGTCGAGAGCGAGATAGACCGGCAGAATGCGAAACTCGACGAACTCGAGAAGCTCAGCGCATCGCTCGACCAGCGGTCCGAGAAGCTGAAGGTTGCCCTCGAATCCGCCAAGGCGCAGGTCGAGGAGATATCCTCGGCGATGAACGCGCTCTCGGGTGACCTCGAGAAGGTTCAGGAGATGAGGGGCGAGATTGACGCAGTGACCGACTCGGTCAAGGAGACCGTCGCTACCCACGGGCAGGAGCTGGAGTCTCTGGAGCAGGAGCTCGAGGGCATCGCGAAAGTCGAGAACTGGGTGCAGGACTACATACGCGATTACGAGGACAAGATTGAGTCCATCGAGCAGTACGTCGGAAAGAGCGAGGACGAGCTTGCCGACCTCAAGGAGGCGGCCGAGTCGCTCTACATGAAGAAGTTCATCGGCGAGCTCGAGGACGTCGCAGACGGCTATGACACCGAGCTCCACGAAGCGGTGGAAGAGGACAAGGACATCGAGGCCAAGATGGCGGCCTCGAAGGCGCGCATAACCGAGCTCGTCAAGGAAAGCCAGCAGATGATACGCAAGCTCAAGCAGGAGACCTCGGAGGCCAACGAGAAGGACTTCGGGATACTCGTTGCCCGCGTGAAGGCGAGGACCGAGAGGGCCAAGAGGACCGTGCAGGAGAAGGAGAGCCAGCGCCAGAAGATCCGGGAGGAGTCCGCGAGGACGAGGAAGACCAAGGCCCCCGAAGCGAAGGCGAAGGCTGTGAAGAAGCTCCCGACGAAGCTCGTCAAGAAGAAGAGGAAGTGAGATGAAACTCGTTTCTGGGTCCAAAACAGGGCGCAGTCAATCATTTGGCTTTGCCAAGGCCGTCGTTCTGACTGCAGGCCTTCTTGTTTCATGCCACTCCGCGCGTCCGGCCAACCATCAAACTGCCCCTGCCGTTGCTTCGGAACCATCAGCGCCCGATGCGGTCACAAATCAATCGGAAGCGTATCAGACGACCTGCAGGGAAAGAAGGGATGCAACCGAGGCGGATTCTTCGAGGTATTTTTCTACCACCGTGTGCGCTCAAGAAGGATGCGTTCCTGTGCAGGAAACCGTGCATACGATGACCCTTCGCCCCGGAGAAAACGTTGATTTCGGGCCTTTCAGGCTATTTGTCTCGCATGTAGACCAATCCGGCGTTTCGTTCTTTTTGACTGGCCTGTATCCCCAGGCCTCCGAAATGTTCAGGCTAAATTATGGCCAGGAATGGAGGCTGGGGGAATTCGTCCTCGTATCCACCCTGCGGGCCGAGCGCGGAACTGAACCCGGAGCCGCGAGAATCGTCATGTGCGATCCTGTAATCGCTGTTCATGCGCAGAACCTCATCAGGGAGTGAAGCAGGATGGGACAAATGCACCTCCGCCTGAGAAAGACCGGAGTTGCACTGGCTTTTCTGTCAGTAGGCTGCATCGGCCCGCTTGCAGAGAGGCCATACGGCACTACCGTACAATATGCCGCAGAGTGCGGCCAATTTTATTGCAACCGCGCTGCCATGCTCAGGACGGTAAGGCCTGTGCGCGAGGGCGACTTTGTCGAAGGCGTGAAATTCGGCTCCAGCGTGCCGTACCTCGGCTGGTCGATAACGAGAATCACGCCCGAGGGCGTGGAGCTGAAGCCTTCGGAGACTTCGGATGAGCGCGTCCTCGTGCCATACAACCGGCAGGAGAGCGTGGAGAGCCGCCCCGGCTCAGGCTACTACTATTTCGGCTCCAGCCTTCTTTTCGAGAGGGGCGCAAGCCCCGGCACTGCGGTCATGACAATCCTCGAGCGCTAGAGCTTCATCTGGTCCTTCTTCTCCGCCCTGCTCCTTGCGTCATCGACGACTGCCAGCCAGGAATCCCCTATCTTCATGAAATAGTTCCCGAACGTCTTGCTGAGGGAGATTCGCATCGGCCTGAACTTCCTCTTGCTCTCGATGGCCACGACCGTGTCCCTCTCGACCTTTATCATGCCGACCCTTCTCAGCCTCGGGAGGACGCGGTTGTAGAATGTCGCTTTCGATATTCCGTTCCCCTTAACGAACGCGGATATCTCCTCACCGGACACCTGCGTCTTTTCCGAGAGCATCTTCAGGAAGCCGAGCGCTATCTCGTAGTATTTGGGCTGGTATTTTTTCGAGAAGATGAAGTTGGTCAGCTCATCGACGTTCCAGAGGTTTCGCGTCAGGCTCTCGTTCTTGTCCTGGAACGAGCGCAATTCGTCGCTGTCGTACCTGGGAAGGTAAATCGACTCGTCGGACGGGACGCCGCGCGATGCTATCTGTTTTTTGTTGCCGGAGCCTTCGGCTCCGGTCTGTGTTTCTTCACCAAGTGCTTCGCTCTCGCCCATGCAACGGAAGAGCCAGCGAAAGAATAAATTACTTCACTAGTCGCCGAACATGCTGACGCCGGCCGCTACAGTGTCCTCTTCGTCCTCTATCTTCTTCTGGACCCTCTTCTGGACATCTTCGGGCGCTGGCTTTGCGAGGTCCTTTAGCTTCCCGTCTGCCTTCTTGAGGAAGTCCTCGGAGGCCGAGATGTAGACGTACGTCTTCTCCTTGTCCTCGCCCACGCTAACCCCGTCCTTCATTTTGTAGCCTACCCTCGCGAAGCTGTCGTCCGCGTAGGGGTCTGCCTCGAGAAGCTTGGTAAGCTCGGCCTTCTTCTTGCTGTCGCACTCGTAGACGCGTATCATTCGTCAGACCTCTCTATCTTGATGCTGTCCTCCATCATGAGTACCATCGCCGCGTACATCACGGGATAGAAGAAGAATATCGTCGCCAAATCCAGTAGCGGAATCCAGTTGAGGACCCACGCGAGGGAGAAAACGGCGAAAATCCCTATGAAATATATGTGCCTCTTGCGCATGAAAACCAGCCCGTGCCTGAACGAGCTTATGAGGTCGGTGCCGAAGGCCCCTGCCGAAAGGAGCGCCGGCGTGAAGAGCATGTGGACGACGAATGTGACGAAGAGCAGGTAGATGATGAGGAGCGCGTCCATGAACTCCACGTCGCTAAGGAAATAGAGGAAAATCGCTATCGCAGGCCCCCCGAGCACGAGCCAGACGAGGTCGCGCACTAGCATGATGCCGAACATCTCGGGCGCCTTGTTCAGCGCATACCTGAAGAAAGCTGTCATGCTCGTCTTCTCCTTCCAGTATGCCGAGTGGTACGCCCTAGCGAGCGATGCGTTCAGGCCCCCGCTCACGAAGATGAACGCGAGGGCTATCACCCCGAATACCGCCATGGAGGTCGCCGAGTAAAGGTCTACCGGGATGCTCAGGACCGAAAGCAGGACGATGTAAGCCAATCCGAACCCGATGGCCGCGAAAAGGACGGCGCCCAGCATGAACAAATACATCAGGGATGCCCACACGAACATGAAGGGCATTTTTGAGAATGCGTTGAACGATTTTCTGATGCTTTCTATCAATCCGGTCACCTGGAGAGGACTAGCGGAGCAAATTATTTAAATGACACCATCGTTCTGATATTGGTCTTATTATGATGAACGTACCCCGGTGCATGAGTACCCAGCATCCTGACAATGTGACTACCCCTTTCTTCTCCGACTCGGACGTCCTTGCGGGCGAATCAGAGGTGAAGGAGGCCTATTTCGTATTCTCGCAGCTCGGCTGCACCGAGCAGATGTGGGACAGCGAAGGCAAGGAGGTCGACAACCAGGTTGTCGAGAAGCTCCTCTCGCGCTACCACAACTTCTTCACCAAGCGGCACCTGGGGAAGGAGTTCTTCCTCACCTACCGCGTCCCGAACCCCTCGGTGGAGAAGAACCAGGGAAAGATACTCCTCGAGACGCTCCACAGCATCCCGCGCGCCTTCGACGTCGCCCGCGCCGCGGGAATCGACTGCCCCCCGATATTCGAGGTAATACTGCCGATGACGACCTCCCACCTCGAAATCGAGCGCGTCCGGAACTACTACGAGCACATAATCATCGGCCAGAAGGAAACCCTGCTCGGGAGCGAGAAGATTTCGGTGAAGGACTGGGTCGGGGACTTCCTGCCCGAGAAGATAAACGTAATCCCGCTTTTCGAGAACCTTGAATCGATATCCAACTGCGACAAAATCATCTCCAAATATCTGCAGGGAAAGGACCCGGAATACCAGCGCGTGTTCCTCGCCCGCTCGGACCCGGCGCTCAACTACGGCTCCGCGAGCGCGGTCCTGCTCTCCAAGATAGCATTGCAGAAGCTCCACAATGTGGAGGAGAAGAGCGGCATCCCGATACTTCCAATAATCGGCGTGGGCGGCGCGCCCTTCCGGGGCAATTTTACCCCGAACAACGTGAGCAACTGCGGGGACGAGTATCCGAGCATCCAGACATACACGGCCCAGTCGTCGTTCAAGTACGACCACCCGTTCAGGGACGTCGTCAACGCAGTGGACATGATAAACCACGTCCACCGCAGGCCGCCCCTCCAGATAGACGAGAAGCAGGCCCTCGCGCTGATGGACAAGATGGTGCCGGTGTACGAAGCCCAGCTGAAGGAGGTCGCGGACATGATAAACGGCATATCCGCTTTCGTCCCCGGGCGGCGGGCGCGCAAGCTCCACGTCGGCCTTTTCGGGTACTCCCGCTCGATGAAGGGAATCAAGCTCCCCCGCGCCATCAAGTTCTGCGCATCGTTCTATTCTCTGGGCATTCCTCCGGAGCTCCTCGGCCTATCGGCCCTGAGCGAGAAGGAGTGGGACGCCCTCCACGAGCTTTACACCAAGGTGGACGAGGACCTTAAGGACTCGGCCAAGTTCGTGAACATGACCAACCTCGGCAGGATGCCCGGCCATGTCCGGAAGGGAGTGTCGAAGGTCCTCGAGTGGATAGAGTACGAGCCTGATGAAGACTACGTGGCGATAACGACCCGCATCTACGAGAACTACACCGGCGGGCGGCACACGCACCTAGTAGAGGACATCAAGGCCGCCGCGTGGAAGCGCAACTTTTTGGGATGACGATGGACCCGCTCGAGATACACCGGAAGCTGCGCGGAAAGATTTTCATAGGTGCGAAGGCCAAAATCAGGACAACCGACGACCTCGCCACGCTCTACACTCCCGGAGTGGCAAAGCCGTGCCTCGAAATCGCGAAGGACAAATCACTTGCATACGAGTACACAATGAAAGGGAACGCAGTCGCCATAGTGACCGACGGCACGCGCGTCCTGGGCCTGGGCGACATCGGCCCCGAGGCCGCCCTCCCCGTGATGGAAGGCAAGGCGCTCATCATGCAGCAGTTCGCCGGCATCGACGCGATACCTATCTGCCTCGCCACTAAGGACGCGGACGAGATCGTGCGCATAGTCAGGGCAATCGCACCCGGCTTCGGGGCAATCAACCTCGAGGACATAGAGACCCCGAAGGTCTTCGAAATCGAGCGCAGGCTCACGGCCGACTTGGACATCCCCGTCTTCCATGACGACCAGCACGGGACTGCGATTGTGAGCCTTGCCGGCCTCTACAACGCCCTCAAGGTCGCCGGCAAGGGAAACGGCGTGAAAATCGGCATTGTCGGCGCAGGGAGCGCCGGATATGCAATCGCGAAGCTCCTAAAGGCGGCAGGGTTCGATGACCTCGTGGTTTTCGACAGCCGCGGGGCAATCAGCCCCGCCCGCAAAGACCTCGAGGAGTACAAGCTCGCCCTCGCCTCGCTGAACCGCTCCGGGTTCAGCGGGAAGATTTCCGAGTTCAGCGGCGCGGACGTCATAATTTCCGCGGCATCCCCCGGCTCGGTTCCGCATGAGACGATAAAGGCGATGAAAAAGCCCAGCATCGTGTTTGCGCTCTCGAACCCCACGCCTGAAATCTCACTCGAAGAAGCGCGCTCCCTCGGCATCTCCGTGTTCGGCACGGGAAGAAGCGACTACCCTAACCAGATAAACAACTCGCTCTGCTTTCCCGGCTTCCTGAGGGCGCTCCTGGACCTGCGGGCAAGGAAAATCACGGACGCCATGAAAGTGGCGGCCGCAAGGGCCATAGCAGAGTCGGTTAAAAGGCCAGATGCAGACAGGATAGTCCCGGACGTGTTCGACAAGAAGGTCGTCAGGAACATCCTTGCCAGGGTGAAAGAGGCGCTTTGATGATTGAGCGGATGAAGGACTGGACGCTGAAATATCTCGACTACCGGAAGCTGGAGGAACTCACCCGCAGCGAGATGGACAAGGGAGGCCTCAGGGAGGGCCTTTACCTGCTGGTACTCTCCCAGCTCCTCAACATGGCCGCCCTGTTCGTCTCATTCCCCATTGCGGTCTATTTCGTCCCGTCCCCCCTCGCGCTCGACCAGGTCGCCATCGCGCTGGCTAAAGTCAGCGTCCTTGGCATCGTCGTTTTCTACGCTGTCGGGCTCATGATGTTCCTGTTTTCCATGCTCCTTGGCGGGAAGGGCAAGTTGGAATCCCAGCTCTACATACTCTGCCTCTTCACACTGTGCGGCCGCATTGTCAGCACGCCGTTCGTCATCCTTTCGGCAGTCGACCCGATCTCGTTCCTCATGCTCGTCATGATAAGCGTCATCGGTCTCTACGGGCTCTATGCGGCCTTCGTCGCCCTGCGGACCGTCCACGGCTTCAGCTCGCTTCGCGCCGCCGTGGCCCTGATACTTTCGTTCGCTGCCACGCTCCTCGTGATCGGGGTGCTGGGGATTGCTCTCGGCGTGCCTCCGGCCTGAGGTGTGGTAAAAAGGCAAAAAGCAGGTATATTTATAAACTCTTGCCGCCATAATGTTAGTTACCAGAGGCTCAGCCTTACCTAGAACAAATTTTCCCCCAGGTGAATTGATATGGACATGGATTACAGCATACCCAAAGCTATTGGAAAAATCGACTGGATACTTACGAACCTCGACAATACTGACGTTGCAGTCCGCAGGAACGCGGCCGCATGGGCCCAGTATGCGGCCCTCGGCCACCTCCCCTCGGAAAAGTCGGGCCCGCTCCTTGAGGCCATGGCGAACAAGCTCATGGCGAAAGTGAACGGCCATGTGATGCTGAACGAGCCGGACGAATACGTCCGGGAAAGGTGCGCGAACGGCTTCGAGCTCGCGTCCTCGGCCGGAAAGAACATAACGAAATACCTGCCCGTCCTCGAGTGGTCCCGGGACTACGACCCCCACGAATGGGTGAGGAGCATGGCAAGGGATGCGCTGAGATACCACCATGGGCTTTCGAGGGACCTTCCCCTGCCCGGGAGCTTCACGACGAGGCCGTCTGCGCCTATGCACTCGGACGTCCGGGAGCTGCAATCCGGCGCATCAAAGCCGGCGGCCCGGGAAAAGTTCGCCCGCGGCGCCTGATTATTTCCTTATCCTTTTGAGTATTTCCTTGTCCACTTCGCCGGGGCCGAGCGCCCCCGCGATGATTTTGTCCAAATCCTTCCTGTCCATTATGCCTTTCTTCAGGACCAGCTCCTTCAGGCTCACCCCCCCCGCGAGCGCCTCGCGCACGAGCAGGGAGACCTCTTTGTACCCGAGGTACGGGTTGAGGGCGGTCGCGTAGCCGAACGAGCGCTCGAAGTTTTCCGCGGTCCTCTTCAAATCGATTTCGAGGCCTTCCACGCATCCCTTCATCATGGACGAGCAGTTCGCGAGCAGCCTCTCGGACTGGAGGAGGTTGTGCGCTATCAGAGGGGTGCCGAAATTCAGCTCGAGCTGGCCAGACTGGGCGGCAAGGAGTATCGCCTGGTCGTTCCCCATCACCTGCCAGCATGCCATGTTCGCGGCCTCGGGGACCGACGGGTTGATTTTTCCGGGCATTATCGACGAGCCGGGCTCAACCTCGGGAAGCAAAACCTCCGCTATCCCCCCCTTCGGCCCTGAGGCAAGCAGCCTCAGGTCGTTCGCAAGCCTCCCGATTGTGGCCGCGTATCGCCTCAATGCCCCCGAAAGGGTTATGAAATCGTTCATGTTCTGCGTCCTCTCCACGCAGTCGTCCGCTTCGCGCACGCCGAGCTCGGATTCCCTGTTGATAAACTTTACAATGAGCGCCCTGAACTTCGGGTGCGTGTTTATTCCCGAGCCGGTCGCCGTCCCGCCTATACCGAGCTCCCTGACGCATTCGAGCGCATCTTCTATCTCGGACATGTCCTTGCCGACAGCCCCGGCGTAGGCCGCGAACGTGCTCCCGTAAGTCATGGGGACCGCGTCCTGCAGGTGCGTCCTCCCAATCTTTACCGTATCCTTGTAGCGGGCCGCCTTCTTCTCGAGCGCTTTCTGGAGCTGCCATCCCTTTGCGAGCGTCCCCTCGGCAAGCCTCAGCGACGCGAGCCTCACCGCCGTGGGGACCACGTCGTTCGAGCTCTGGGACATGTTCACGTGGTTGTTCGGGTGGACGAGCCTGTACTCCCCCTTCTTCCCGCCAAGCATTTCCTCGGCCCTGTTCGCTATTACCTCGTTGACGTTCATGTGGAGCGGAGTCCCGGCCCCTGCCTGGAAAGCGTCCAGCACGAATTCCCTGTTTAACTTACCCGAAATCACTTCGTCAGCGGCTTTCACGATGGCGTTGCCGGCCCTGCGCTCGAGCGCCCCGAGCTCCATGTTGGCGAGCGCGGCGCATTTCTTTATGAGCGCGACCGCCCGCGTCATCTCCGGGTCGACAGCCACTCCGCTCAGCCTGAAGCCCGCCTGCGCCCTCGCTGTGAATGAGCCGAAATACGCATCATCAGGAACGTCCACCTTGCCCAGGAAATCCTCTTCGCTTCTCATGATTTTGCCCTCAGAACGAGTATGGAAAGTATCGCGAGCCCCAGCGGGCAGGCCGAAGGCGCCTCCGGCTTTCCGTTTCCGGTTTCCTGCTGCCCGCTCCCGTTGCCGGTTGCCGGGGACTGGCTGCCCTGTTGACCGCTGCCGTTTGCCTGCGGCTGGACTGGCGGCGGAGGCGGGGGAAGCGGGCAGGCGTTGCACCCTGTCAGCGTGGCGTTGATTTCCACGCTCTCATACCCCCCGGCGCTCGCGCGGACGCTGTACTCGTCGCCGCAGCCCGGGAACTGGAACTTGCCCCCCGAATCCGTCTTTCCTGTCGCGATTTTCTTTGCCGGGGAGATGTCCTCGACATCGATGAACGCGTCCGGGAGGGGCGCCCCGCCGCTTTTCACTAACACCGTCTCGCCGGTCACCGCGGTTCCGGAGCACACCGGCTTTATCTCAATCTCCAGGTCCTTCAGGTCCGGCGGGGGCGGCGGCACGTCCGTCCCGCTTTCGCCGATGTCCGGCGGCGGGCTCTGGAAGCAGTATTTGTATGTGAATTCGGTCTCCCTGCTCTGGAAGCCCGGCTTGTCCACCCTGAGTATGAACAGGGCCGTTAGGTAGTCCTGGTTGCCAACGACGTTCATCCTCGACACCCCGCTTCCGTTGGTGCTGCCGGAGCCGACGAGCTGGTACTCGTAGTCTGTATAGAAAAGGTACGTCTGCGCCCCCGCTATCGGGTCGCCCGTCGCGTTGGATTTAGGCTCCACTATGAGCGCCTTGCTCAGGCAGTCTATCGTTATCCTCACGTCCATCTTCGGCAGGCTCTCGCTGCCCGTGTCCTTGACGGCCCTTATGTCCGCCTTTACGGCATCGGCGAAAAAGACTCCGCAAAGGAGCAGGAGCGCCAGTATGAGCCTCATGTCAATTCCCCTTGCACCTGCCGTTGTCGCAGATGTATCCCGTCTTGCAGGTGAACGTCGCGTTCTTCACGGTATTCTGGTCGCAGTAGAACTCTATGCCTTCATAGGCGTCGTTGCACCTGTCGTCGTAGAGTATGTCGCCCTTGTTCACGGCGCCCTTCTGGAATATCGAGTAGCCGTCGTCAGAGTCGAAGCACTGGTCCTCCTTGCATGCGGCGGTGACGCACCGGGTGTCGGCCGGGCAGTCCACGTCCTCGGATATCATCTCGTTGTTCTGGCAGTAGTATTCGCGCAGGCGCGTCCCGCTCAGGCACTTGTCGAGGTTTTCCGAAAGCACGAGGTCTATCTTAAGCACGACCTTCCCGCCCTCGTCCAGGTTCCTGCCGCCGTCGCTGTCCGTGCAGGTCTGGCCGCTCTTGACGCACTTTCCGGAGTCGCATTCGTAGCCCTGTTTGCACAGGATGTACTCGAACTCGGCCCTGCCGTCGGCCTTGCAGTAGAACTCCTTCACGTTCTTGCTGTCGAGGCAGGTATCGCTGTATGCCGCACCGCCCGAGACCACGTCCGTGGCTTTCGTTGTGTCCTTGCCGCTGTCGCCGTCCACGCACTCTGGGGTAGGCTTGGGGAGCGGCGCGCCGCACTCGCCTGCCACGCACTCTGTGCCCTCCGGACAGTCCACTGTCTCCTTGTCCACCCTGTCTTTGTCGCAGAAATACTCGTCGAGCTGGATGAAGCTCTTGCACACGTCAGAATACGACATGCCGCCCGATGACGCAGTGCCCTTCACGGCGTAATCCTTCCCGCCGTCTGTGTCGTTGCAGGTCGAGCACTCGCCCTTGTACTTCACGCTCACGTTTGCGCACCCTGCCATGCACTCGTTGCCGTAAGTCTTGTTGTCCGAGCCGCACACCGGGGCGTACTCCTTGGTGCACGTGCACGCGGTCCCGTTCTCCGCAGGCTGCTGCGAGCCCAGGCAGCCGAAAAGCAGCATTAACCCTATACCGACAAGCGCGAAAGCCCCTCTCATGGAGAAGATTTGGCCCGCATCTCATTAAAAAAGAAAGGGTGGCGGCCCGTTCAGGGCACGCACTTGCCATTGTCGCAGGAATATCCGGACGGGCAGTTTATCGAGTCGGATTCGATGCTCTTGCCGCTGCAGGAGTATTCCCTTACAGTGTCCGAGTCCACGCACGAGTCGGTCTTGTCTTCCGTGCCCTTGGTGACCGTGCCCCTGACCAGCGTGTCCTTGCCGCCGTCCGAGTCGTCGCAGTCAGCCTCGCGGCACTCGCCGTTCGCGCACATGTAGCCGTCGGGGCAGTCGCGGGCCTCGCTCTCATAGTCGTTCCCGCTGCAGAAATACTCGGTGACCGTGTCGTCGTCAACGCAGGAGTCCATCCTGTTAATCTCGCTCACGATGCTTCCCGCGGTCAGGCTGCCCTTGTTGTAGATGTCGTCGCCCCCGTCGGTTTCAGAGCATGACTTTTCTGCAATCATGCACCGCCCGGTGTCGCACCTCTCGCCGGCGTCGCACTGGTGTATCTCGCTCGCCACCGCGCTGTCGGTGCAGTAATACTCCTTGACGAGGCGCAGGTCCGTGCACGTGTCAGCGTAGGTCTTGCCCCCTGCCGTCACGCTCGAAGCCACGTAGAATTCCTTCCCCCCGTCCCCGTCGCTGCATAAGCTGGCGTTCTGGGGCGGCTGGGTGGAGTTTCCGGCATCAGGCTTGGTGACGTTCTGGGACTTCTGGCAGAGGCCGTCGAGGCATGCGTAGCCCTCCGGGCATGCGATATCCTCAGATTTTGCCTCGCCGCCATCGCAGTAATATTCGGAAACCTTCCCCTCTGGAGTGCAGGAATCCACGCCGGCAACCGGACCGGATACTGCAGTGCCTTTTGCCATCACGTCCTTCCCGCCGTCGGAATCCTCGCACTTCCTGTCGGCCTCGCACTGGCCCTCGTGAGCGACCGTAACCTTGGCGCACTTGGCCTCGCACTCGTTACCGTAAGTCTTTCCGTCGCTGCCGCACACGGGCTTGTATATCGCCGGGCATATGCAGCCCGTGCCGTTGTCCTCCCCGCCTCCGCCCTGCTGCTGGTTGCCCTGGAGGGTGCATCCGAAAAGGAGAACCGCCAAAACCGCGAAGATTGCCGTGCGCGTCATGGGCTGAAATAGAGGATAAAAAAATAAAAAGGAATCAGGGCAGGCACGCTCCAGCGCTGCAGGCCGACATGGTGCATGTGTATTCCCTGGAAGTCGGGTTGCCTTCCGGGCCCGGGCAGTAATACTCCTTCAGCGTGCTGGCGTCTATGCAGTAGTCGGTCTTGCTCGTGAACGCGCTGCGCGCGGTCCCCTGTGTCGTCGGGACGTCCCCGCCGTCGTCGTCGGTGCACGGGTTCGGCTGCGGCACGCACTTGCCGCCCGAGCACTCGTATCCGAAGCCGCAGTCTATTGATATGAACTGCGTCAGAGTGCCTGAGCAGTAATACTCGCCCACGCTCACCGAAGTGGAGCAGAAGTCCGTCACAGAGCCGGAGTAATCCGTCGTAGTGCCGACTGTATTCGTGTCCTGCCCGCCGTCGCTGTCGGTGCAGGGGGTGATGCACTCCCCGCCCGTGCAGACCTGGCCGGACGGGCACGCTATCGTCGTGCTCTGCTTCAATGTTCCCGAACAGTAGTATTCGCCGACGCTCGTCGCGCTCGCGCAGAAGTCCGGGCTGCTCCCGCTGGAGTCGGTGGTCGTACCAGCCACTGCCGCGTTCGAGCCGCCGTCGCTGTCAGTGCATGTCGCCGACGGACCAACGGCAACGCACCTGCCGTCGCTGCACGAGTAGCCTCCCGGGCATGTGAAGGGGGCGCTCGCGATGTCGTGGCCCGAGCAGCGGTATTCTATGCCGCCGGTTCCGCTCGTGCAGTAGTCCTGCTGCGATGTGGCGCCCTTGGTTGCGGTCCCCCGGCTGTAAATCGATGTGCCGTCGCTGTCCTCGCAGTCCTGCTCGCGGCACTCGCCGTTCTGGCACTCGTAGCCGGACGGGCAGTCCCGCAGGCTGCTCGCGAAGTCCGTCCCGACGCAGTAATATTCCCTCAGGGTGTCGGAGTCCGTGCACGCGTCTATTCTCGTCGTGCTGCTCACGATGGTTCCCGAGGTGAGGGTCCCCTTGTCGTATATGTCGTCCCCGCCGTCGGTGTCTGTGCATGCGCTTTCCGGTACCGCGCATTTTCCGCTCTCGCACCTCTCGCCCGGGGCGCACTGGTGGATAATGTTCTGCGGTTCGTTCCCGGTGCAGTAGTATTCCTTCACCGTCTGGAGGCCGGTGCATTCGTCGTTATACGAAACGCCGCCCGCGCTCACGGAGCCGGCGGCGTAGAATTCCTGCCCGCCGTCCGAGTCCGAGCATGTGGCGCCAGGCGTCGGCGGCACGCCGGCCTTGGCCACGCAGGCGCCGTCCTTGCACTCATGGGTGGAGGGGCATCCGAGGGACTCGGATTTCACGCTGTCGTTGGCACAGTAGACCTCCATCACGTTCGCCGCATTTATGCAGGCGTCCTGATGATCGCCCGAGGCGTCCTTCACAGTCCCCTTCGCGAATATGTCGCGCCCGAAATCGCTGTCTGTGCAGTTCCTGCACTCGCCAGAGTATGCCACCGTCACGTTGGCGCACCCTGCCGCGCAGGCGTTCCCATACGTCCTTCCGTCGGCACCGCACACCGGATTATATTCGAGCGTGCATGCGCACCCGCTCTGGTTCGTCGTGTTGTTCTGCGGCGGGCCGCTGGTTATGCATCCGAAAAGCATGATTGCCAATGCGCTGATGATGAAAGTCCTCATGTCCTGATTCCTCCCCCGCGTGTTATAAACGAAATCTATGTGTGCCTAATTAGAAAAATATGGCATAATTAATCCTGATTCTCCCCCCGGTGGGGTCCAACCGCCAGGAATACTAAAACGAGGGGCAGGGCGGCGGCGAGGGGGCACGCCTGCGGCATGTCCGGCTTTCCCGTTTCATTGCCGCTCGAGTTGTTCGAGGGGGGCGTAGTCGGCACGCTGACATTGACCGAGCCGTTCGCCGGGGGTTTCGTGACGTTCTGCGTCGGCGGCGGCTTCTGGGGCGGCGGTGTGGGGGGCGGAGGTTTTGGCGGCATCGAGCCGTTGTGGAAACATGGGTAGAGGTCGAAATGGACCTCCTTCGAGCGGTATCCGCTTTTCTCGATGACGAGCACGAAGAACCCGCGCATGAGCTGGACCTGCCCCGGGAGCTTGTGGAGGGCATAGCCGTCCTTGTCGCTCTTGACCGCCCCGATGAGCGGAGTCGAAAAGTCTATGTACTGGAGGTAGAGCGTCGCGTCCGGGACCGGCTTGTTGCTCTCGTTCATCACTATAGTGGTGATGGTGCCTGCCGTGCAGTCCGCGCTTATGGAGTAGGTGAATTCCGACCACGCGATGTCGCCGAAGTCGTCCTGCTCGTATATCGCCGGCCCGACGATGATGGCATAAGAGAGGAAGGAGAGGATTAGGAGCGCAGCCCCATGCTTGAACATCCGCTCACTTGGCGAACTGGGCTATCATGGCCTCGAGCTGGATGCGCTCGTTCGCGCCCTGGACCAGCCTGAAGTTGTATTCCCCCACGACTTCAAGTAGCCGCATCCTGCGCTTCTCGTCCACCTGCAGCTTCGGTATCTCCCTGTATATCTGGTATAATATGTCCTCGCCGCTCAGGCCGTAGGTGATTATGAGCTTGTCAAGGTTCTCCCGGGCCTGCAGGAACTTGCCCTCCACGGCGGTCTCGACCATCACCCGGACCTCCTTGGGCGTTGCCCGGCTGCTTATCCTGTGCACGAGCTCCTCGGTGACGTGGCTGGCGTGCATCGCGCATCCCTGCAGGATGTTGAGCGCCCTGCGCATGTCGCCCTCCGACACGTAGAATATGGCCTCGAACGCCTTGTCGTCCGCCTTCAGCTTCTCTCCCTTCACGACGTGCTCGAGCGCCTTCTTCATCTGAACCGTATCGAGCGGCTGGAACCTGAACACCGCGCACCGGCTCTGTATCGGCTCGATTATCCTGGAGGAGTAGTTCGCGGATATGATGAACCTCGTGACCGAGGAATTGGATTCCATGGTCCGCCGGAGGGCCTGCTGCGCGTCGGCGGTCAGCGCGTCTCCCTCGTCGAGGAAGATGAGCTTGAAAGGCGCGTCGCCGAGCGAGACCGAGCGCGCGAAGTCCTTGATGCGGCCCCTCACTACGTCGATGCCGCGCTCGTCGCTCGCATTCAGCTCGAGGAAATTTCCCGCCGTCCCTCCCTTGTAAAGCTCGTGCGCGAGCGCAAGGGCGCAGGTTGTCTTGCCCACCCCCGGGGGGCCTGCAAACAGCATGTTCGGCATGTTCCTCGCTTTCACGAAAGCCTTCAGGCTCTCCACTATCTCCTTCTGGCCCGCTACCTCGTCAAGGCTTTTCGGCCTGTATTTCTCTGTCCATGGCAGGATGTCGCTTTCCATCAGAGAGATTCTTTCGTCAATATATATAAATTTTATCAGATAGAAAGTGCGCAAGTGATATGATATGGACCGCGTCAAGACAGGAATCGCAGGAATGGACGAGATGCTCAACGGCGGGATACCCTCCGGCCGCCACGTTGCCCTATACGGCGGCCCAGGCGCCGGAAAGACCTCGTTCTGCTTCGAGTTCCTCTATCAGGGCGCGAAAATGGGCGAAGCCGGCCTATACATCACACTGGAAGAGACCCAGGACGACATCATCGAGAACATGAAAAGCACGTTCCCGCTCCTAGCTGACGCCCAGGCCCTTATCGAGGCCAAGAAGCTCGAGATAGTCAAGCCGGACAAATTGGACCTCGAGGACGTGGCGAACCTTCTCGAGGACCGCATAACGACCAACAACATCAAGCGCGCGGTGATAGACTCCGCGACCATGATACGCCTTTCTTTCAAGACCGAGGTCGAATACAGGCAGACGCTCTTCGAGTTCCTCTCGCTCCTCCGGAACCTCGACGTCACCACCATCACTACGGTGGAGGCGACGAGCGCGAGGAAAGAGGAAATGAAGTTCGATATAGAGCATTTCGTCATGGACGGCATAATCAACCTCTACAACCTCGACCGCGAGGACAGGCGCGTGCGCGCGCTTGAAATCTTCAAGATGCGTGGCACCGACCACTCGAGGGACCTCGTTCCCTTCAAGGTCACCCCGAGCGGCATCAAGGTGTACGTAGGGGAGAAGGTGTTCTGACGTTTTTTCATATTTTTCCGGATACGCCGTTGCGAAGTCTAGTGATAACAAAGGTGCATCTATGAAAGTGAACCTCAAGAAACTCGGATGTATCGTCGCAGGCGCGACGATTCTGGCAAGCTCTGCGGCCTTCGCGGGCTTGATGTACGGCTCCACCACGCTGGTGGATGACAACGGAGTGGCGCAGGCCAAGGTCGTTGTAGGCAAGAACGCCCACAACTCCGACGCCATCGCAGCAGCACTGATTGCGGGGAAGCTGGTCTCCGAATCATACAAGAGCCAGACTCTTACGGCGCAGGTCTCCGGAACGGCATCATGCTCGCCGGGCACCGCAGGCAACGCCTCAGGAACATGCTCAATAAGCAACGAGAAGGCCAGGCTTGAAATAACCGTGCCGGGCGCGACCGCTGCTGGCACCTGGAGCGGGGAGAACCTCATAGGCGACTTCCTGAACAGGGAGCTCATGGACAGGGAGAACAACGACGGTGCCTGCGACGGCGTAGGAACCGACGGCGACACCTGCTACGAGCTTGGAGGCTCTGACACGTCCGAGAACGCAAACCCGTTCACAGACGCAACGGGCCCGGGCGGCTCTTTGGGCCCCACGGAGACCTTCCTGTACAACATAGACGGAGGACAGTTCTCAGTCTTTGCGGACAGGACCCTCACCGATGAGGATGCGGGCAACTCCTACGTGGAGAAGCAGAACCTCTGGCTCTCAGGCAGCAACCAGTTCGACTCGGACCCCGACGAAGTAGTCGGCACGGTCGACTTCCTTGCCTACACGCTGAAGTTCGACGG
>DATIFM010000004.1:0-30153 GCA_035455205.1 Candidatus Bilamarchaeum sp.
AACGCTTCAAGGATTTGATAAGGCTCACGCTAGCCGTTTCAAAAAAACCCCTTGCGGGGTTTTTCGAGAAACAGAAATGACTCACGCTTCTTTAAGGTTGATCCGGGCATTTCGTACTCGCACACTGCTTCCATAGTTACCGAATGTGACTTCAGTAAATTTGGAGGTGATCTATCCGCAGGTTCCCCTACGGATACCTTGTTACGACTTAGCCCCCCTCACGCCCTCTCGGTTCGAGCCCAGCATGAACCAGGACCTCACCGAGAAAACATTTGGGTGACTTGACGGGCGGTGTGTGCAAGGAGCGGGGACACATTCACCGCGTGATAGTGACACGCGATTACTAGCCATTCCATCTTCATGAGGGTGAGTTGCAACCCTCAATCCGAACCACGGATAGATTTAGAGGATTGGCTTCCCCTTTCGAGGTCGCTGCCCATTGTTCTATCCACTGTATGCCGCGTGTAGCCCAGAAGTTTCGGACCATACTGACCTACCGTCGCCCACTCCTTCCTCCCATTTAGCACGGGCAGTCTGTTTAGAGTCCATCTCCTCCGGAGAGAAGATTAGCAACTAAACACATGGGTCTCGCTCGTTGCCTGACTTAACAGGACAGTTCACACCACGAGCTGACGATGGCCATGCAATACCTCTCGGCTCGTCAGGCAAGATCTTTAGTCTGGCCTTCATACTGCCGTCGCTTCTGGTGATATTTCCGGCGTTGTATCCAATTAAACCGTAGCATCCACGGCTTGTGGTGCTCCCCCGCCAATTCCTTTAAGTTTAAATCTTGCGATCGTACTCCCCAGGCGGCTGACTTAACACCTACGCTACAGCACTGCACATGATTACTCATGAGCAACACCTCAGTCAGCATCATTTACAGCTGGGACTACCGGGGTATCTAATCCCGTTCGCTCCCCCAGCTTTCGTCCCTCACCGTCGGACACGTTTTGGATCGGCGCCTTCGCCACTGGTAGTCCTTCCAGGCTCAACGGATTTTACCCCTACCCTGGAAGTACTCCGACCCTCCCCCGTTCCCAAGACCAACAGTATCCACTGCACGCGTTAGAGTTGAGCTCCAACATTTCACAGCGGACTTAAAGGCCCAGCTACGGACGCTTTAGGCCCAATATTCGTGGGTACCACTCGAGGCGCTGGTGTTACCGCGGCGGCTGCCACCAGTCTTAGGCCAATCCCTAAAGACTGTCAAAAACACCCTTAAGGATGTGATTGCCCACACCCTTATTCTCCAAGCTGTTTACACTTGGCAAAAGACGGAAACTAAGTTTCCGCCACTCAGACTTCCCCTGTCACGCTTTCGCGCATTGCAGAGGTTTCGCGCCTGCTGCATCCCGTAGGACTAGGGTCCTTGTCTCAGTACCCTTCTGGGGGCCACCACTCCCATGGCCCCTACAGATTATCGGCTTGGTGAGCCATTACCCCACCAACTACCATAATCCGACGCAGTCTCATCCTAAGGCGGACTGGCTCCAATTCACCAGCCGTTTTAACGCCTAAGCCTTCCAGCATAAGGCATCTATCGCGGGTTAGCCTCAGTTTCCCGAGGTTATCCACGTCCTTAGGGCAGATTGACCACGTGTTACTCAGCCGTTTGCCGCTCATCCAGGTGAATGAGCTGACTTGCATGGCTTAATCGAAGTCTGATAGCAGTACCCTCCAGCAGGATCAACTGGAATTCAGTTGATCGTGCATTCTATTACACGAATTTGGTACGATATCTCAATTTCTTGAAGGAAATTGACATTGCACGGATCAAAAGCCTTGAAGCGTGAGTCAAATCTATAAGCCATAGATTTCCACAGATAGAAAACTCGGATTTCATCGCCCCGAAGGGCTTGTTCGAGATTACCCATCCTAACGCAACGAATACGCTAGGACGCGCGAAGGATATATGTGAATATACGTATTTATAAAGGTTACGGCGAAAACCGCGCCCTCGACGGGACACGGTCATGGGAGGCGGTCTCCGGGGAACCCCTTGCACCCGTGTATCTCATAGGTGAAGATGCCGGCGGAAACGCCAGGATCCCCGTCCATGACCTTCCGGATTTCTTCGATGCTGCCGTTGAAGATGCCGATTCCGGCGATGTCGCTCCCGTCCCATACGGGGCAGACAATCGATAAGACTCCCCCGGCACGCAATTCGAAATTTCTCCTCCCGTGCTCCCAGGCAATCTTGTCGGCTCCCGGCTCGTCCCTCTTCGCGGTCTTCCTCAGTATCACGAGGCAGTAGTCCCTCGCCTCTGCGGATTTGGCCCGCATAAATTCGTCGCTTATTCCGGCCATGCCTTGAGTTCAGAGATACCCCTTTTAAGCGCTGGCGATGCCGGATTTTTGGCCGCCACCGAAAAATAACTCAACTTATTTATAAATGACGGCTACAGAAAATATGCATGGATGACGAGAAGATAGTCCTTGACCGCAAGAGCTTCGAGGCCCTCGCGGTCGATTCGCGCGTCAAGATACTCAAGTCGCTCAAGCAGCGCAGGAAGACGCTCTCCGAGCTCGCGAAGGAGCAGGGGATGTCCGTGTCGGGGGTCAAGGAGCACCTGGAGACGCTGGAGAAGGTCGGCCTCATCGAGAAGATGGACGACGGCCACAAATGGAAATATTACGAGCTGACTAAGAAGGGGCAGGACATCGTCGCCCCGAAGGAGCTCCGCGTATGGATTCTGCTCTCGATATCGACAATCGCGCTCGTCGCATCCATGTTCGCGATTCTCAGCGCGCCGGAGGCCGCGGGGGCGTTGCCGCCCGAGGCACCCCAGATGCTCGCGGCCGAGGCCGATAGCGGAGTCATCGCAGGGAGCGAGCCGGCAGAGGGAAACGACTCGTTCGCCTTCAAGGCCATGGCCGCTCCGATGCCCGAAGAGGCGCCTGCACCGGAGGAGCCGCCCGCGCCAGACCTCACGGTGCCGACTGCTGTGGCCGTAATAAGCGGGCTCACGCTCGTCGCCTGCATCGGGATACTCGCGAGGAACAGGATGAAGCCGGCATCGCTCTGACCCTGCGTCCGTAAGATTAATTTATAAGGATTAAAGGGCATGGGAAAATCATGTTTCTCCCAAGGGTCAGGGCACCGAATCTGGCTGGCATCAAGGCATGGATAAACTCGAAGCCGCTCGAGCTTCCGGCCCTCAAGGGCAAGGTAGTCCTCATCGATTTCTGGACTTTCAGCTGCATAAACTGCATGCGCACGCTTCCATATTTGAAAAAATGGCACGACAAATATTCTGAAAAGGGGCTCGTGATAATCGGCGTCGCATCACCGGAGTTCGAATTCGAGGGCGAGCCGAAGAACGTGAAGGAAGCCGTGAAGAAGCTCGGCATAGAGTATCCGGTGGCCGTCGACAGCGACATGAAGAGCTGGCAGGCTTACGACAACCATTACTGGCCGGCCAAATACCTCATCGACAGGGACGGGTTCATCGCATACGTCCATTTCGGCGAGGGAAGCTACAACGAGACCGAGTCGGCCATCCAGAAGGAGCTTGGATTGAAGAGCAGGCTCGAGAAGGAGCAGTTCCCCGGGTACCTGTTCGACCAGAGCCCCGAGACGTACGCCGGCTTCGGGAGGAACTTCGGCCTCGGCTCTGGGCTGGTGTGCGACAAGACAGGGTGCAACGTCTATGTGGACCCGGGCGACCATGTCCCGAACGTGGTTTATCCCCACGGGGAGTGGGTGCAGGAGAAGGAATACATCGAGCTCAAGCGGGACATAGGAGTGATATCATACCGGTTCAACGCCCGCGAAGTGAACCTGGTGATGGAGCCCGTGGGCAAGCCGGTGGACGCCGAAATATACATTAACGAGAAAAAAGCGGGCGAAGTGAAAGTCGATTCAGCGATAATGTACAACGTCTACAAAGACAAGAAATACGGGGACCGCGAGCTGAAGGTAGTGTTCAAGGGTAAGGTGCGCGTCTACGCCTTCACCTTCGGCTGAGAAGCAGAATTTAAAACACATCTATTAATATTTTAACACATGGCAACCCCAGTCTCTCGTTTTCCGGGCAGGGTGGAGCTCAGGCTCACACCCGGCGCATTTTCAAGGCTGAAGGACAGGCTTGAGGCCGGGAAGTTCGATGAGCTCGAAATAGTCCGCGATAGCCAGAAGCTCGATGCGATGAAGGATTTCGGCAGGTTCAGGCTCAGGGTAGCGGTCACTTACGGGCAGGAAAAAACTGCCATCCGTCCCTTCAGGGTCAGGGGCAGGATAATTTTCGGCCCGGACAGCGAGCTGCCCGTCAGTCTCATATCCCGGGCGTTCCCTAACCACTGGCACGGCTATATCGCGCTCAGGTACGAGGAAATCGAATTGCAGGGCTTCGCGCCGGAGCCGGGCCCATACAGGGTCTCGGGGCCCCAACCGGCCGAGTCCGAGCACGTTGATTTCGCACGAATGCTCAGGGCCGCCCAGGAGCTGGACAGGGCGCGGGAAGAGGCCGCCCGGATATTAAGCCACGTTCTCACGAGGGAGGTCCCCCGGAAGGGCACTCCGGACAAGGAAGTGATGTTCAGGATAATCGGCCGGATACGGGAAAGCGGAATTGTTTCGGCAGCAGTTTCAGAGCACATCCCCGACTGCGTTTAGCCTTTTGCGCCGCCCATGACTGCAAGAAGCCTTTGGAGCACAGTCAAGAAGGATAATGCGCATCCGAGGATTATCGCATAGACGAAATAGTCCATTGTGGCCAGCATGCCGGCCGCGAGGCCGATGACGACAAGAAGCAGCCGCTCGCTGCGCTCGAAAATCCCGCCGAGTGCCAGCGCCTTTTCGCGCGATACGGCTCCTTTGTGGTCGGCGTAAGCGCGGATGAAAGAAGGCATGCACGTCCCGAGGAAAATGAGGATCGCGAGCCAGATTTTTGCATCCACGATTACGGTGGGGAGCGGGACGAACATGAAAGAGAAAAGGAAAAGCGCCTCAACGAAGCGGTCCGCGACTCCGTCGATGAATCCTCCGAATGCGCTCACCTCGCCCCTCGCCCTCGCGACCGCTCCGTCAACCGCATCGAAAACCGCGGCGAGTGCGAAAAGCGCGAGCCCGAGGATGAGACTGCCCGTGTATGCCACCGCGAGCGCAGCGAGCAGCGCGAGCGCAACTGACAGAAAAGTCCACTGGTTTGGCGAGAGGGGGATGACGGCGAGGGCCTTTCCGATGGAAGCCTGGATGCCCTTCAGCCCTTCGTCCTGTTTCAGCATGAGCTGGATTCGCGGCTAAGATTCAAAAATAGCAGGTAAAAAAAGAAAAAAAATCACTGTTCGATTTCGTACACCACAATCATCGACGAGCTCAGGGTTGTCTCGCTCGGGAACAGCTCGGTCGGGGGAGCGGCGCTCTCCGAGCCGGCCATCATGTCCCGCCCTCCGTACATCGGGTATGGGTAGTAGTACTGGTCGGGGTTGATCGAGACGAGCTTGCCCAGCTTCGAGCCGACTCCTTCGGCAATCTTTGCCGCCTTGGCCTTCGCGGCTGCGGCAGCCTTGCCCTGGAGCTCCTCCTCCGCGGCTATCCTCGTCGCTTCCTTGAGCGAGAAATAAACGTAATCGAACCTCGCGCTGTCGTTCTTGGTGGCGGCGTCGATGAGCGAGCCGCCTTCATTGGTCTTCTCGGTCTCGACCGTTATCGAGTGCGTCGTCGTGTATCCGATTATCTCCCCGCTCTGGCAGTATGGATACGGGTAGTAGTCGGGCATCATCGCGGGCTCGGTGGTGCCCGGCGTTGAGGAAGTTCCGATGCCCCCGTCGGGCTCGACCGGAATCGGTTTGTCGTATACCGGGTACTTGCAGGTCGTGTTGTAGACCGGCTGCGTATAGAACGAGGTGGTCTGGATGTCGGATTCCTTCACCCCTTTTGCAAGGAGGGCGGCCTTTATCGCGGCCATTTTCGTGGACGCTTCCGCCTGCGATTCTGAAACTGTCGAGCCGTTTCCAACCACGGAAAGACCGATAGTTAGCAGGTCGGGCATCACGGACTTCGTGGCCTCCCCGCGCACGGTAATCGTGGGCTTGCCGTCTCCGGTCAGGTTCAGCTTTGACGTGTCGCCGGACTTCGCTATGAAGTATGTCAGGCCGGCGGTTATCAGGACTATGACTATGACGCCGATAACGAGCATCGAGTTGTTTTCAGCCATCTTATCACCGGCATATTAAGCCAGTTGGAATTTAAAACCGGAAACGGATTTTTTCGGCCGAAACCGGACTAAGGTGCCATCAGGTCGGGAAGTATCGAGCGTATCTGCCTGAATGCCGACTCCGGGGGCTCGCTTATGGGGACGGCGATTACCTTGGCCGAGTCGAGCGAGCCGATGGAAAGCAGTATGCGGAGAGTGACGAGGGTCTCGGAGCCCTCGAGGACTTTCGGGCTCACCGAGCCCAGCTCGTCCATGAGGATGACTTTGTCGATGCCGGCGACCGAGTCGAGGGCTATGACGTCGCGGCCCTCCTCCTCCAGGTTGTCGCGTATCCGGCACTTCTTGAAGCCCACCGATGGGAATTCCTTCCTCAGGCGCGCGAGAATCTCATCTTCGTTCTCGAGGCCGAAGACCAGCACCTTCATGGGGTATAGAGTGCGGAGAAAGGGTTTTATTTAGTCGCTGGATTACCAGCCTATGGCAGAGGGAGCGAGAAACACTTCACCTTGGTTAGACAGCGTGCCGGACGCCCAGAGGTATCCGAAGCTAAGCGGGGAAGCGGAGGCGGACATAATCGTCGTGGGCGGGGGGATAACCGGCGTAATGGCAGCCTGGCACCTTGCAAAAGGCGGCATGAGCGTCATCCTCCTCGAAAAGAACAGGGTCGCATCCGGAGACACCGGCTTCACCACGGGCTTCCTCCTCCGGGCGCCGGACACCTCGTTCTCGAGGCTGGAAAAGGATTACGGCCCGGATTTCCTGAAGAAGTTCTTCGAGGGGGCCGGCACGGCGCAGGACGCCATCCGGAGGCTCGTTGCCGAGAAAAAAATTGACTGCGGCTTCTCGGACTGCTCGGCATACTACTGCGCTTACAAGAAAAATGATGCCGTCCTCCGGGAGGAATGGGAGGCGGTCGGAAGGGCCGACCCGCGCGCATCCTTCGTCAGCAGCCCCTCCGGGACCGGAGTGGACGCCGCCGAGGCGATTAAGTTCAGCGGCGAGGCCCAGTTCAACCCCCGCAAGTTCATTTTCGGCCTGCTCGCCCTGCCCGAGGCGTCCAAAATCAGGGTTTACGAGGATTCGGAAGTGCTGGACGTGGAGGTCGGGGACACGGTCTTCGCAAGGACCGCCGCGGGCAGGGCCAAGGCAAGGAAGATAGTGGTCGCATCCGGCCTCCCCATAGAGGCGTTTTCCGAGCTCCGCGCGGTCTTCGAGCCGAAAGTCACATACGCGATTGCCGCCAAATACGCGAAAAAGGCTCCCCTCTCGCAGGACCTTTTCTGGGACACTTTCGAGCCGTATTTCTATTACAGGAAGCTTGACGACAACACGGTCATTCTCGGCGGGGCGGACAGGAAGCCTTCGGACAGGCTTCAGCCGGGCGAGCAGCGCCCGCACGAGAAGCTGGAGGAATTCCTCAGGGCCCACATTCCGGGAAATTTCACGGTCACCAACGCATGGTCCGGCACGCTCTACGAGTCCCCGGACGGGCTCCCGTTCGCATCCGAGCACCCTCACTACAGGGGAAAGGTTTTCGTCGGGAGCTGCTGCGGCTTCGGCGGCAACGGGCTCGTCCTCGGAACCCTTGCCGGGATGGTCGTAGCAGACCTCGTGGCCGGAAAGCAGAACGCCTACGCGCCCATGCTCTCGTTCGCGAGAACCAGGACCGCCATCCCTGAGCCGAAAAGGAAGGAGTCGCCAGGCGGAATGAAGTCGAGGATATTCATAAAAATCGCGAAGCCTGCCGACGTCCCCGAAGGCTCGTCATACTGCGGCGAGGCCGCAGGGAAGAAAATCGCGCTTTTCAGGACCAAGGACGGGTATTTCGCGATAGGCGACACCTGCACGCACGCCGGAGGGTCGCTTTCCGAGGGCTCGGTCGAGGACGGGGTGGTCACGTGCCCCCTCCACGGCGCGAGGTACGACATAACGAACGGGAAGGTCCTCGGCCCGCCGGCCACAAAGCCGGTCGAGAGCTACAAGACGAGGCTGAATGGAGATTCGATAGAGGTGGAGGTCGAGGCAGAAACGCCGGCAGCCCCTGCGGCCGCATCTCAGGCAGCGAAATCGGTGCCAGCCGCGGCACAGCCGGCTCCCGCGGCAGCCCAGGCTTCCCCGCGCCCCGCGCCTTCAGGACCGAAGCTTTTCGACGGAGCAAGGAAGAACATTGGCTATGTGCTCAAGGCAAGCGCGCTCGCGCTCCTCTTCTGGGCGCTCCAGTTCAGTTACATGTATTTCGTCTCGATTCCCGGCCAGCTCGAGCGCTCTATAATACTCGCATCATCATTCAGCGGCGCGACGCTGATAGGCATCGCCCTGATGCTCGGGCCTATTGCGGTCCTCTTCCCGAAATACAACCAGGTCGGGCACAGGAGGACGTTCGGAGTCTGGGGGTTCACGTTCATAATCACCCACGCGACGATAGCCTCGCTCTTCTATATGTTCACTCCGGACAGCTTCCTCTTCGACCTAAACCCGTACAGCAACCCGATAGTGTTCGGGGCGCTCGCGTTCATGCTCTACATCCCGCTGTATGTGACCTCGACTGACTGGGCGATTTCCCGGCTCGGAGTGAGGAACTGGAAGAGCGTGCACAGGATAGTCTACCTTGCCTACCTGTTCTCGACCCTCCACTACATCCGGATAAACCCGGAGCTTTTCTGGAACCTCTCGAAGGCCCTGCTGATGGCCGTCACCGTGTCCGCATATTCGCTCGAGCTGGCGGCGTACGCGAAGTATATGGGAAAGAGGAGGACTCTGGGCAACACCCTCTACGGGGCCGCGCTCATCGCCCTCGGCATAATGTTATTATATTTTGCCTTCATAGGTTAATGGTCCGGAAAAGGATAACATTATATACTTCAATTGTATAAATTGTTTATTAAAATGTAAAAAAGTGTACTTAGTATGCTCCTTCTGCAGTGTTGGGTGTACATGAGTGCACACACGGAGAAAGTGAGTTAATGGAATTCAGAGAAATGGGCGTCAGCGATAAGACGCTGCAGGCCCTTGCGAAATTGGAATATGTGAATCCGACGGAAGTGCAGGAAAAGGCGATACCGGAGATTATTTCCGGGACGAATCTCATCGTGAGAAGCCATACGGGCACGGGAAAAACAGCCGCGTTCGGAATCGGGATAATCGAGCGGATAACCGCGGGCAAGTCGAAAAAGGCCCTGATTCTGTGCCCGACGAGGGAACTTGCGGTCCAGGTATGCAAGGAAATCCGGGAGATAGGCGAGTTCCAGCACGTGAAGACGCATGTCATTTATGGCGGCGCGAGCATCAACAACCAGATGGACGACCTCGAGCGGGGAGTGGACATACTGATTGCGACCCCGGGCCGGCTCCTCGACCTTTCCCAGCGCGGGGCGGTCAGGATACACGACTTCGACATCTGCATACTCGACGAAGCGGACCAGATGCTCGACATGGGCTTCATCGACGACATGAGCACGATACTCAACCAGCTCCCTCACGAGAGGATGATGCTGCTCATCTCGGCCACGATAGACGAGAGCATTCTCAGCATCGCGAGGAAGTACATAACCCACCCGAAGACCATTGAGATAGGCGAGATAGAGAAGGCATCGACCATCACCGAGGAGCACATCGAGGCCACCGACCTCGAGAAGTTCCCGAAGCTCGTCGACGTCCTCCGCTCCCACCAGGGGATGAAGGTGCTCGTATTCAGGGAGACCAAGATGGCGGCATCGAGGCTCCAGGAGAAGCTCTGGCAGAGGGGCTTCAAGGCAGGGGTCCTTCAGGGCGACATGACG
Source organism: Candidatus Bilamarchaeum sp. (assembly GCA_035455205.1). Taxonomy (GTDB): domain Archaea; phylum Micrarchaeota; class Micrarchaeia; order Anstonellales; family Bilamarchaeaceae; genus Bilamarchaeum. The sequence goes on from DATIFM010000004.1 coordinate 9,941, forward strand.
CAGGCCAAGAGGAACAAGGTGCTCCATGACTTCAAGGAAGGGCACCTCGACATACTCGTAGCCACGAACGTGGCCGGGAGGGGCCTCCACATCGAGAACCTCGGCCTCGTCGTAAACTACGACCAGGCACAGACCGAGGAGATGCACCTCCACAGGATAGGAAGGACCGGGAGGATGGGCCACGAAGGCAAGGCCATCAATTTCGTCAAGAGGAAGGAGTCGCTCAAGGAAAGGATGAGCGAGGCGCACCCGGACTTCGCATGGATGAGGCAGGGCGGGCTGGACTCGTACCGCTCCGATGAGAGGCGGGGGCCGCCGAGGCGCGATTTCCGGCGGGACGAGCGGCCGCGGCAAAGGAGCCACGGGGACAACCCGTACAGGGCCGACAGCGCCGAAGGCCACGACCGGCCGCGCGGCGGCGCTCATCATGGCGGTCATGGGGGGCCCCGGCACGGCGGCTCGCACGGCGGGCCTCATGGCGAGAGGCGGCACAGGAGACCCAGCCACCACTCGCAATAAATTTTTGTTTGGCCTGAGTTCGGGGTTGAAGGGGCCGATAAGCAGACAAAAGATGCCCCTTCAAACTACCCATACATCTTCTTGCAGTCCTCGGAGCAGAACATTACGCTTTTCCTCTTCAGCTCCTCGATTTTCTTGTGCTCGGGGTGGCCCCCGTTGAAGGCCTTCCCGCAATGCGCGCATATCATATGCTCACTTTATCTTGAGGAGCTCCTTCAGTTTCGCCTGGTCGAAGCCTACGATTATCGTCCCGTCGATGTCAATCACGGGAATCCCGGCCTGCCCGCTCTTCTTCATGGACTCCTGGGCGTTGTTCCCCTGCTCGACGTCCCTCGCTTCGAACGGAATCTTGTTCGCGGTGAGGAAATCCATCGCCCTGTGGCACCATGGGCACCAGTCCGCCATATAGACAATCACTTTCTTGGCCATAAAAATCACCCGTTCCCGGATGCTAACTCGGATAAGCATTAAAAAAATGACGCATAGCATATCAGATTCAAATGGTTACCAGAGTAGCAGTCGTGGACAGGGACATCTGCATCGAGAAGAGGTGCGGGTATGTCTGCGCGAAAGTCTGCCCTCCCAACCGCATGGGGGAGGAATGCATAGTGGTGGAGAAGGACGGCATCTACCCGGTGATTTCCGAGCCCCTCTGCATAGGTTGCGGGCTGTGCGTGAAAAAATGCCCGGTCCAGTGCATCTCGATAATCAACGTGGCGCAGGAACTCTCGGACCCCATTTACCAGTACGGCATAAACACGTTCAGGCTCTACGGCCTCCCGCTCCCGCTGGAGGGCGCGGTCTCGCTCGTCGGCAAGAACGGCATCGGGAAAACCAGCGCAATAAAGCTTCTCTCGAGGCAGATGAAGCCGAATTTCGCGGACTTCTCGCGCGAGCTCACCGATGAGCAGGTCATGGCGAAGCTTTCCATCGAGAACCGCAGGTACTTCCAGAAGACAAAGGACGGGATGAAGGTCAGCGTGAAGCCCCAGCACATAGACAAGGTGAGGGGGGCGTTCAATGGGACCGTCGCAGAGCTCCTCGGAAAAGTCGCGGGGGCCGGGCGGGTCAAGGAGATGGCGGGGCGCTTCAGGATTGATGCGATACTGGAGCGGCCGATAGACAAGCTCTCCGGCGGCGAGCTGCAGAAGGTGTCCGTCGCGGCGGCATGCATGAAGGACGCCGACATATACTATTTCGACGAGGTCACGAACTACCTCGACATCGAGGAGCGACTCAGGATGGCGGTCATAATCAAGGAGCTTTCCGAGAGCAAGAGCGTCCTGATGGCAGAGCACGATTTGACGTTCCTCGACTACGTGAGCAACTACGTGTACCTCCTTTACGGGGACGAGAACGTGTACGGGGTCGTTTCGGGCGTGAAAAACGTGCGCGTGGGGATAAACGAATACATCGGGGGCTTCCTGAAGGACGAGAACGTCCGGTTCAGGGAATACGCGATAGAGTTCTCCAGGCACAGCGAGGGCGAGATAAAGGCCGCGGCGCTCCTGAAATACGGGCCGATGAGGAAGAATTTCTCGGGCTTCACATTCTCCAGCGACGGAGGGGAAATCCGAAAGGGCGAAATACTCGGCCTCGTTGGAAAGAACGCGCTCGGGAAATCCACGTTCGTCAAGATGCTCGCGGGCGTAGAGAGCGCCGACGAGGGCGAGCAGATAGGCATGAAAGTCTCCTACAAGCCCCAGTACATAACAGCCGAGGACGTTTTCGTCGCCGACCTGTTCGCCTCGAGGAAAATCGGAGGCTCGGCGTTCGAGGAATGCAAGAGGCGGCTGAACGTCGGGAAGTTCATGGACAAGAAGCTGACCGAGCTCTCGGGCGGCGAACTCCAGAGGGTCGCGCTCACCCTCGCGCTCTCGCAGGAGGCCGACATCTACCTTTTCGACGAGCCGAGCGCGTTCCTCGACATCGAGCAGAGGTTCGAGTTCGCATCTCTCCTCCGGAAAGTCATCACCGAGAGCGAGAAATCCGCGTTCGTGGTGGACCACGACATTGTCTTCGTGGACGCCATCGCGAACAGGCTGGTAGTCTTCGACGGCGAGAGCTCGGTTAAGGGCCACGCCTCGGCGCCATTGAACAAGAGGGACGGCATGAACGGCTTCCTGAAGGTCGCGGGGATAACTATGAGGCGCGACAAGGACAGCTCGAGGCCGAGGATAAACAAGCCCGGCAGCCAGCTCGATTCCGAGCAGAGGGCCGCCGGGGAATACTTCTATTACGAAAGGAAATAGCTACTGCTTCACTACCTTCAGTTCGCCCGCCTCTGCTGCGACCGCCTTGATAACCTGGAGCGCAGGGAGCGAGAAGATGGGGACCGATGATATGAGCGAGATGACCGCGTCGAGGTTCCCCTCTATTCCGAGCCGGTAGTCGTCGCCGAGCGCCTGCGATATTCCGCGCGGCTTTTCCATCGGCGTGTTCTCCCGGTTTACGGTCCCGGCGCGCTCGCCTTCCGCGTCGTAATAGGTGACGCTTAATTTCGAGACGTCCGCGAATCCGGTGAGGCTGCCCCCGAATTTGTTAGAAAGCGGCATGGTCCCCATGAAATTCGCATAAACGGTATAGGTGGTCGAGAAGAAGCCCTTCTCGGCGGTTACCTTGACAGATATCTCCGGCGCTACTCCCTTCCTGGTCCCGAGGCGGACGCTATCCAATGCAGGCAGGTCCTTGAATTCCTTGAATTCGGGCCTGAAGCTGGCGATGCCCGTAATCGTCCTCGTGAACATTTTCTTCTCTCTGGTAATCTGAATTTCGGGTTGCATGGTCCTGATAATGGTAGAATACGTTTAAATATGTTATTAAAAGATAGAAAAATTATGCTATCTTGAGGGCTTCCTTGAGCTTCTTCACGTTGAACCCGACGATTATCGTCCCGTCGATGTCGGTGACCGGGACGGCCATGCCCCCGCTCTTCTGCATCACCTCGCTCGCGTAATCAGGGTTCTCCTGCGCGTTGCGCTCCTCGTACTCGACGTTGTTCTGCCGCAGGAATTCCTTCACTTTCACGCACCACGGGCAGACGGTGGTGGAATAGACTATTACCTTCGCCATGCTGTGAATGGGCCGGAAAACCTTAATAAAGCATAATCGTCAAGCTCAATCATGCCGATCAAGCCTCTCAAAAAAATATTCCTGAACGGAAAATTCGTGGACTGGAACGACGCCAAGGTGCACGTGCTCACGCACGGCCTCCATTACGGCACGGCCATCTTCGAGGGGATGAGGTGCTATGACACAAAGAACGGGCCTGCCATCTTCAGGATGAAGGACCACTACAGGCGGCTCATCGACGGCACGAAGTCCTACCAGTTCGATTTCGACTACAAGCTCGAGAAGCTCTGCAGCATCACGAAGGAGCTCATCAGGAAGAACGGGGTGAAGAGCTGTTACATCCGGCCAATCTGCTTCGCCGGCTACGGAACAATCGGCATAAACCCGGTGGGCATCAAATACGAATTCGCGGTGATACCGGTCGATTTCGGGAAATATTTCGGCAGAAAGGCCGAATCGGGAATCTCATGCGAGGTCTCGAGCTGGAAGCGCATCAGCGCCACGATTCTCTCGCCGCACGTCAAGGCGAGCGCGAACTACATGAACTCCGTTCTCGCGAAGAGGGAGGCTGTGAACGGCGGCTATGACGAGGCGATAATGCTGTCGGACGAGGGCCACGTCTCGGAAGGAACGGGGGAGAACATATTCATAGTCGAAAAGGGCGAGCTAGTGACGCCCCCGCTGTACGACGGCGTCCTTGCGGGGGTGACGCGCGAGACAATAATTCAGCTGGCCAAAGAGATGAGCATCCCGGTCAGGGAGCGCTCGGTGCTCAGGGACGAGCTTTACACGGCCGAGGAGGTGTTCCTGTGCGGGACGGCGGCCGAGATAACTCCGGTAGTGAGCATTGACAAGAGAAAGATATCGAACGGCCCGGGGCCCATAACTAGAGAACTAAAGGATACTTTTTTCAATGTTGTTAACGGAAAGGATGAGCGGTTCATAAAATGGCTTGATTTTGTGAGGGGATGATATGAGGGCATTAGTAATTTTGCTTCTGGCCGCAACGCTCGCTTTTGCCGTAGGCGGGGGCAGCTCCGGCGGTTCGACGACAAAGACATTCGCGCTGGAGCAGAGCTTTTCCTGCCCGGACAAGCTTACCGTGACCGCGACCGACCCGGCCGGCCCGCTCTCGGGCGTGGCCCTTGAGCTGAGCAAGTACGGCTCTTACGGGACGCTTGCGACCGCGGCGACAGGCCCGGACGGCAAGGCGGTGTTCACGATAAGCGAGGACGGCGCATACAATGTGAAGGGGACAAAGGGCGGATACAGCACCGCGAGCCTCCTTGCGAGCATCAAGGCATGCAAGAGCCAGCCTTCCGAGACGTTCTACTGCGCCGACAAGGAAACCCTCAAGGAACGCGTCGGCTGCATCATCGACCTTCCGGACGATGACGTCCTCAAGGTTCATTTCGTCCCCGAGGAGTGCCGCGCGCTCGGCGAGACCGACAAACAAAAGTGCATCGACACGTATAAGATTCTTCAGACGTGCAGGATAGGCTTCGACGGCACCGATGCCGAGCGGGAGGCGTGCATAAAGCCCAAGCTCAACATAAGCGACAATGTCTGGGAACAGGCGAGGGCCTGCAACGGGAACCAGCAGTGCATCCTGGATTTGAGGCAGAAGGTCTACACGCTTACTAAGTTCAGGATTTACAACCTCGAGTACAAGGTCCGGGAGATGATGGACCGGGGCCTGAACCGCACGGAGGCGGTCGACTTCATAGCGTACATAGAGGAGGCCAAGGCGAGGTTCAACGGAGAAGAGACGATGGCCGGAAAGAAGGCCCTCGTAAACGAGATCAAGGGGAAATGGGACGAGTTCGTCGCCAAGTCGAAGGCGGAGATGGGGGTGGGCCAGTGAGATTCGTGATTCTGGGATTGCTTGTGATAGCGCTTCTTATCGCAGGGTGCGGCCAGCAGGCGCCGCCGAAGGCAAACAACACGCCTCCAGTGCAGCAGCCGCCGCCCACGACGCAGCCTCCGGCACAGCCCCCGGTGAGGCCTCCGCCGAACGTGACGAACGGCACGCTGGACGACAAGGTCTTCAGCGACGATTTGGGCGAGGCGCTTGATGATTTGGACGCTGTCACCGACGCATCAGAGCTCGCGCAGACCAGCCCGAATACGTTCTGCAGCTCCGACGACGACTGCTGGTGCAGGATTTTCGACGGCGCACAGTTCCAGCCGGGAAAGGCGCCCGGCCAGTGCGATACGGGGAAGAACAGATGCCAGCAGTGCCTCTACAGGTAATTATTTTATTTTGCTTCCCGGAGCCGCGACATCCACCCGGAAGGTCGCGGTGTAGTTCCTTTTTCCGTCAGTGGACTTGGGGTACGGCTCCACCTTCAGCATGCTGAGCACGTAGGTCCTGTTGATGAAGTCGAATTCCGATTCTGCAATCTTGCCGGCGGTGCTCGTCAGGTTGAACCGCGAGACCTCTCCGGCGGCGCTGAACTCGACCTCCGCCTTCACCTGCCCGGCCCAGATGCAAACCACGTCAGAAGGGCATCTCGAATCCTCGGTTACGTTGATGAAGCGGACGACGATGCCATCTGTTGCGATGTGAGCGCTCTCCCCGGGGGAGAGGTTGAAGCTCTCGCCGAGGGCCGCTTCCCTGTCGTATTTCGGCGCCGAGGCGCAGCCAAGGAGGAGAAGCAATCCGGCCACGAATAGGATGTTTCGGTTCATGTGTCCATCACTCGCGAGAAGTTTTTAATCCCGCAGTCCCTTTTTAGTGCATGTATCACGCGCTCTCGCCCCGCGAAAAGCTCCTTTACCTCGCTTTCTGGAAGGAGTCGGATATCAGTGAGGCGGCAGGGCGGTGCGGCATGAGCGAAAGCGCAGCCGAAGGGATGGCAGAAAGGCTCGAAAAGACGGGAATCCTGGGCAAGCGCGGGAAAAAATACCGTGCGGACCTCGGATACATCGTTGAGATTATTGAGCGGGACAACCATTTCTACCCCCACAGGAAGCTCAGCGAAGCGGACCGGGCGCGGTTTGCCGGATTCCTCGCTTCCGAAAAGGCAGCATCGCTCGCCTACTCCAGATTCGCCCTCGCTACGGCGCTGGCCAAAGATTCGAAGGAAGTCCTGGGCGGCTTCTTCTGGGAGGTCTTTTCCGGCATTTTCGCGCTCGCGAGCGCGTATGCCGAGGTTTTCCGGGGCCGGGACAGCCCGGAAAACAGGGAGACTGCCAGAAAGGCAATCCTGGCCGGAAACAAGAGGAAGCGCCTGTTCGAGGACTGGGTGCTGAAGGGCGCTTTCGATGGCGATTTCGTGTTCTCAATCCCTTCCGGAATAGTCGGGTATCTTGGCTGGAGCGTGAACCAGAGGCCGGAAAGATTCATCGCGAGGGACATCCTGGCTGAAGCTATGGCATGAATCCACCGACCGAGAAAAGGACGGTCTGGACCGGCGGGCCGGCTCCGGGAAGGGTGGACGAATAGGATTGCGTGGTGAAAAATCCAGCGGTCCCGACGCTGTTATAGAAGCCGGCGGCGACGTTTTCCCCTCCTGACACACGGATGCCGCTGTCGATGAAGAATCTCCTCCGCGAAAGGATGACGCCGCCTTCGCCGCCTGCTTCATTGAAGCGCGGGTCGTAATCCAGGGAGCCCCGCAGCATCACGCTGTCGGATGATGTGATGAACGCCTGCCTGCTCCGCATAATGCGCGAGCGGAAAGCCGGAAAGAAGCTTGAGCGGGCGGACTCGGCCTCGAACAGGTAGTTGGAAAAATCTCCGCTTCCGGGGTTCCCGCTCAAAACTACGAAAAGCTCGGTGCCGGCCTGCAGGTTGGTGGCGAGCGAGCCGCTTGCAAGCAGCCTGCCGGAGCGCACGCCGAGGGCCCCCCTTCCCGTAAAACCGTCGCGCGTGGAAAAGGAAAGGACAGTGAAGACGTTCCCGTTCTCCGGGAAGAGGACGGTCGAGCTGAGGACGGGCACTGCAAGCAGCCGGGTTTCGCTGTGCTCATCGGACAGCGCGGAACTCTCCCCTTCGCCCGAAACCGAATCCTTGCTCACGTGGTGATAATCATGGCTGAAGCTTTCCTCCTCATGGCGCACGTCAAGCCCAGCATTCATGCCGAGGCGGACATTGCCCTGATGCAATGAAAGCGTGAGATAGGGGAGGAACGAGTAGCCGTGGAGCCTCCTTCTCCAGACGTCCGTCTCGGCGTCGGCGCTGAATCCGGAAAAAAGCCCGGCCTCCAGATGGGAGCGGAGAGTCCCTTCGGAGTCGAATGCATTGAAGCGCCGAGCGCTGACGCCGAAACCGATTCCGTTTCCGGACGGCGCCGCGGCGATTCCGGCCTCAGTCCGCGAATGCATGTGGGCGCTGAAGCTGGAGCGGAAATCGGAATTCAGGTAGAGCGGCAGCGACCAGTTGTCGTAGTCGAGGGTTAGGTCCATCGAGGCCCGCCCTGTGGCGTAAGCGTACCCGGAAAGCCCCAGTTCGGTGGTGTACCCGCGCCCCCCGGCAGTGCCCACCGCGCGGCTGTATCCTTCGGCAAAAGCTTCGAGGCTGCCGTGCAGCTCGCGATGGTACGTTCCCGGCCCCCTGACCGCGAGGGATTCTCTCAGCCCGCGGCCGAAATCGAGAAGCTCGGGCAGTTTTGCAAAATCGCTGAAGTCGAAATTTCTGACGTAATCAATGACCGGAACGTCGCGCCCCCCGTAGCGGAGGGAGAAGTCCTCATCGCCCAGCCCGTACGAGAGGGCGGAATACCGGATTGTCTGGGAAAAGGGCTCGAAGGAAATTCCCGGGCTCGAAGACAATCTCGCCCCCGCAAGCAGCGAAACGCCCTCCTGCGCCGGCCTCGGCGGGGGGTCTGCATTGGCGCGGGCGCCGGTGAAGATGGTCGCGGCGAGGACCGCACCCGAGAGCAGCTTCCGCAATTTTATTCCGGCCTTCCGTTTTTCGAGAGGTTTCGTTTCCATGTTTTCATTCCAGAACACCCCTTCCCCGGTTCCACTCTGCCTTGGCCGCTATTAATAATTTTACACGGAAAAAGGGAAAATATTCCAGATAATCCGCAGATATCCCCTGCGCGGCGGTAAAATTTTCAGAAGTCGCGGGCAGTGAGCGGGGGGGAGTAGCTGCCGACGAGAGTCCGCACCCAGAGGTTGCCGGTCTTTTTCCTTTCCCTCGGCGTCGTGAAGCGGTAGTCGTAGGCGAGGGCCCGGACGAATTTCGGCGGGTCCTGGGGCGCGCTCGAAAGCAGGCCGGTCACATCCGGGGAGTTCTTCAGGAGCTTCTCGAGAAACCGCTGGAACCAGCCGTTGTACTCGAATGACGAGAAGGGAAGGAACCACATCAGCCAGTCGAGGCGTGGCATGTGGGGCGCGCTCACGGGAGGGTGCCTCGCGGGGGCCTGCGGCTTCCATCTGAACCCGTATTCGGTCCATTTCTTCCCGTCCATGCTCCATTCGACGATGATTTCGTATCTTTTGGTGGTCATGACCGCGAAAATCCCGTAGCCGTTCGATATCTCGAAAGGCTCGGCCAGCCGGAGGAGCGAAGTGCCGGGCACTTCCCGCTTCGAAAGCGTGAGAAGGTTTATGCCGCTCATTATGATGAGCAGGATGCATGGCGGGATTACGAATATTTCCGGGACCGCCGGGGCAATCTGGGCTATCGGCAGGCCGGAAAGGAGCGAATCCGGAAGGAGCGGAACGCACATCACCATCGATATCAGGTTGAACGGCCCGTAATTCCCGGTCATGAATATCATGAACTGGAGCAGCACGAGCAGAGCGAACGCGAGGAGGCGCGTCTCCCATGTTCCGAAGATGAGGAATGGGGAAACGTTCTCGATGAAGAACATTCCGATGACGCTCAGCCGGTGATACCACATCGGGAGGTTGTGCGCGTACCACGAGAGCGGGTTGGGAAGAGGCTGGGTCTGGTAGTGGAACGCCATTGCCGAGAGGCCGCGCCATGCCGGGTCCCTGCTCGTGAGCTTCACCGCGCCTGCCATGAACATGAACTTGAAAAGGACGAACCACAGGAGGAGGGCCGTGATTCCCGAGGGCGCGGCCGCTGCGAAGATGCTGGCGAAGCCCACCTCGAGTAGGAGGGCGTCCCACTGGAAGTTGAGGAAGTCCTGCCCAATCGACTTGAATGACAGGTAAAGCGCGTAGAGGAGGATGAGCATGGCAAGGGGCGCTATGCCGAGGGCAAGGAGCGTGCCGAATGCCATGCCGGCCAAGCATGCGAGGATAAGAGCCGCGTCGCTTGAATTCAGCCAGAAGAGCGTCGGCAGATAGTAGAATCTCCGGATGCCGGCCCGCTTCAGCTGCGCGAGCAGGAAGTCGGCGGGCAGGATGCCGTTCCTTCCCCAGAGGCCCTTGGCCTGGATGAGGAGCGACCAGAATGCGAGGACGTAGATGGCGCCCATAAGCTGTATGAAGAGCGTTTGCGCGAGGATGTGCTGGTCCGGCTGCCAGGCGGACTGGAGAGCGGCGCCTATCTGGTCGAGCATAGTCAGAACGGTGCGCGCACGAATTAAAAGCTAGCGGCCACTGCACGGGATTTAAACCTGAACGGAATATGCCTCTCATGTCAGAATGCATATTTTGCAAGATAGTCAGGGGGACGGCGCCGGCGGTGAAGGTCTATGAGAACGAGGAGGTCCTCGTGTTCATGGACAAGCAGCCGATAACCCGCGGCCACATGCTCGTCATACCGAAAACCCACGTCGAACTGCTTACTGAGGCAGACGACCAGGTAACAAGCGAGATGTTCAAGGCGGCCAAAAGGATGGCAGTGGCGCTGCGGAAATCGAAGCTCGGGTCGAGGGCAGTCAATTATTTAGTTGCGGACGGGGCCGAGGCGGGACAGGAAGTTTTCCATGTCCATATTCACGTAATTCCGAGGTACAGGGGGGACGGGTTCGGATTCAGGATGCCCCCCGGGTACGATGACGAGACCAGCGTGAAGGAGCTCGAGAACGCAGCCGCGAAGATAATGAAAGTCCTGGGCACGCAAGGGATATAAAAACCTTATCAACCTAACCATTTTCCTAAGGGGTCATGGGCTAACCTGGTAGACTGGAGCCTTCGGGTGAGCCTTTTGACTTATGCTTTTCTTATGGCAAAAGCCTCGGGAAAAGCCCGGAGTATAGACTTTGAGTTTGTCTCAGGGCTTTTGATGAACCTTTTGCCATGGGAGCAACCTACGTCAAAAGGTTCAAAGAAACAGGCTTTGATCTGAGTTCAAATCTCAGTGACCCCAATTTTGTCAGTTGGCCAGCCCCAGGGGTTGGCATTAACCTTGTCAGTTTGCGAACTCCTCCGGGGTTCACACTGACAAAGCCAGTCGGTCAACCCTCAGGGGGTTGACCAACTGACTAAAATATCTTGCCTTCCCAGCCCTAGCCATGGAAGTGAGGAGGCTCGTCGGAAAGACGCCGGACATTGCCGAGGCCGAGAGGATTGCCGAGGAGTACCGGCTGCAGGGCTTCACGGTCGAGGTTCTGAGGAAGGCGCAGGCCGGGATGGCGCTCTACGAGGTTTGGGCCTCGAAGGAGCCGGAAATACTCTCCTGACGGGTGCCGCGGGATGGCTTCGAGGTTGTTTCGGGGTCGTTTTTACATAAATCCGTCGGAAATACGGAAATAATAACCTGATTTTGTGGAAAAAACTGCACTTTTTCACACATATTTTCGATAGATATATAAATCCAGCCGGAATAGTATTCCCCTGCAAGGTGAAAGCCTTGGAGGGTGGGGGTATGAATAATTCCGTTCAGAGAGAGTCATTCAACGAACGGGCTTTCTGGAATGAGATAAATCCCGTGCTCGCAGAGGGCACGCGCCAGATGCTCATAAGCTCGAGGAGGAAGGAGGACCTCGTCGCGGCTTACGATGAAATGGACGGGGCCATAGGGGAGATAGTCGAAAGGCTCTCCCCGCCGGAGAGGCTTCTCGAAGACCTCAGGTGCAAGCTGAAGGACAGGGTTTCCCTCGTCGGGAAAGTCATGAAGGCCAACGGCATAGACGCATCGGGGTACTGGGAAACCGACACCGTCAAAGTCTCGTTAATGCTCCTCAAGGCGATAGGTGCCACGGGAAAGGACATAATCCACGTCGACAGGCTGAAGCAGGACGCCATAGAGGCGCTCGCCCAGGGCAATTTCACGAAAGAGGGCGCCGAAAGGCTCCTTTTCGAGCTCGCGACTTACGGCTCGAAGGACATCAGGGAATTGCTTTCCAACCTTGACGAGCGGCCGAACCACGTTGAGCTTCTCAGGTTCCTTCAGAAGAACGGGACCGGGAGCGCGGCCAAGGCAGCGGGCAACGCGCTCGCGATGCTCACGCCCGAGGCCAAGCCGATGAAGCTTGCCAAGGTCATCGAGTTCCCGGTCGCAGCAAGGCAGCCGATGAGGCACATCTAAAAGCCTTGATGGGAATATCAGGCCATGGACTGCGGCACGGGAGCCGGTTTCAAGATAAGTTTTGCAACAGGCAGCTACCGCCCGGTCCTGCCGGACTGGCTTAAAATAAAGTACGCCGACAATAGCGACAGCCGGCACATAGGCGGCCTCATGGAGAAGTTCGGCCTCCATTCAGTGTGCCAGAGCGCTCACTGCCCGAACCGGAACGAGTGCTGGTCGCAGGGCACCGCGACGTTCATGGTCATGGGAGAGCACTGCACGAGGGGGTGCCGGTTCTGCGCGGTCAAGACATCCCTCGCTCCACCGCCACTCGACCCGGATGAACCAAAAAAACTCGCCGAAGCCGTTTCCACGCTCAACCTCAGCTACATAGTCATCACTTCGGTCGCGAGGGACGACCTTCCCGACGAGGGGGCGGGGCACTTCGCCAAGTGCATCCAGGAGCTCAAGGCGAGGGCCCCCAAGCTCATCATCGAGGTGCTCGTGCCGGATTTCAAGGGCAAAGCGTTCGCCCTGCAGAAGATAGTGGATGCGGGGCCTGACGTCGTGTCCCATAACGTGGAGACAGTCGAAAGGCTCACGCCGCTCGTCCGGGACCTGCGGGCAAAATACCGGCAGTCCCTGGAGGTGCTAAGGCTCTACCGCGAGATGTCCGGCGGCAGGATAATAACCAAATCGGGGATGATGCTCGGCCTCGGCGAGAATGAGGGCGAGGTCATGCAGGCGATGAGGGACGTGAGGGAAGCCGGCGCCGAGATATTCACCATAGGGCAGTATCTCGCGCCATCGTCCGGGCCGAGGCACCTGAAGGTGAAGGAGTTCGTCCACCCCGACACGTTCAGGAAATACGAAAGGGCAGGATATGAGCTTGGCTTCAGATACATGGCCTGCGGGCCGCTGGTGCGGAGCTCGTACAAGGCCGGCGAGCCGTTCATCAAGAAGATGCTCGAGTCCCGCAGATAGACTTTATTAAACTAACCTCAGTAATTAGAGGGATTTCTATGCCTATCAAAAGAGTATTCGAAGGCAGTGTCGACTATCTGCAGGTCCTGGACAAGGACGGAAATGTCGATGCCAAGCTCGAGCCGAAAATCCCGAGGGAACTCCTCGAGAAGATGTACCGGCTGATGGTCCTTGCAAGGGCCTGGGACCGCAAGTGCCTAGCGCTCCAGAGGACCGGCAGGATGTACACTTATGCGCCGCTCGAGGGGCAGGAGGCGATAATCGTCGGGAGCGGCCTCGCCTCCGAGATGACCGACTGGTTTTTCCCGACATACAGGGAATCGTTCCTCTACCACATAAGGGGCGCGCCGCTCTACTCATTGAACATCGGCTGGATGGGCTGGGAGGAAGGGCTGAAGCTGGACAAGAAGCTCTGCGCGTTCCCGCTCGCCATCCCGATAGCGACGCAGTTCGCCCACGCCGTCGGGGGGGCCTACAGCCTCAAGATGCACGGCCAGAAGGCCGCGGTCATAGCCTACGGGGGCGACGGCTCGACGAGCGAGGGCGACTTCCACGACGCGCTCAACTTCGCGGGCATATGGAACTCGCCGTGCGTTTTCCTTGTCTCGAACAACCAGTTCGCGATTTCAGTACCGAGGAAATGGCAGACGAAATCCGAAACCATAGCACAGAAGGCGCTCGCCTACGGGTTCAAGGGGCTGCAGGTCGACGGCAATGACATACTCGCAGTCTACAGCGCCGTCAAGGAGGCGATGGACAATGCGAGGGCGGGAAAGGGCCCTATGCTCATCGAGGCCATAACCTACAGGATGGGCCCGCACACGACGGCCGACGACCCGAAGAAATACAGGAACGAGGAGGAGGTCGCCTACTGGCGCGAGAGGGACCCGATAAAGCGCTTCCAGGCATATCTGAAGGGCAAGGGGATATGGAGCGAAGACTTCGAGAAATCGGTGACAGAGGAAGCGCAGAAGATGGTCGAGGACGCGGTTGTCAAGTCCGAGTCGTTCAAGGGCGACCCGAAGGACATTTTCCGGTTCGTGTACGGGAAGATGGCCAAGGACACGGAGCGCCAGATGAAGGAGTGCTTCGAGGGGTGATGCTCATGAAAATGTCAATGGTAGAGGCGATTAACAGCGCATTGAAGCAGGAGATGGAACGCGACAAGGACATCGTCGTGATGGGCGAGGACGTTGGCGTCGACGGCGGCGTTTTCAGGGTGACGGACGGGCTTTATTCCAAGTTCGGGCGCGACCGCGTGATTGACACCCCACTCACCGAGTCCGGAATAATCGGCACGGCGGTGGGTATGGCTGCGCTGGGCCTGCGCCCGGTGCCGGAAATCCAGTTCCAGGGGTTCGAGTACAACGCTTACCACCACATCGTCCAGCACGCGGCGAGGCTAAGAAACCGCACGAGGGGCTCCTTCACCTGCCCGATGGTCCTGCGGCTCCCGTACAGCGGCGGGATACGCGCGCTCGAGCACCACAGCGAGAGCCTCGAAACGGCATACATTCACATACCGGGCCTGAAGCTCGTGTGCCCCTCTTCGCCGTATGAGGCAAAGGGGCTCCTTGCCTCATCGCTGACTGATGAGGACACTGTCCTTTATTTCGAGCCAAAGAGGCTCTACCGCGCGTTCAAGGAAGAAGTCCCGGAGGAGCGCTACGAGATAGAGATTGGCAAGGCCCACGTCGTGAAGGAAGGGAGCGACATCACGCTCGTTTCATGGGGCGCGATGACTTACGTCAGCAGGGACGCTGTGGCCGAGGCCGAGGCGCAGGGCATATCGGTCGAGCACATAGACTTGAGGACGCTCGCGCCGTGCGACTGGGACACGATTATCGGATCGGTGACCAAGACCGGCCGGTGCGTCGTCGTGCACGAGGCGGTCAAGACGCTCGGGTTCGGCGCGGAAATCGCCGCAAGGATAATGGAGAGCGCATTCTTCAGCCTCGAGGCGCCCGTGAGGCGCGTGACCGCATGGGACATAACGATTCCGTACCCGAAGCTCGAGGACTACTATTTCCCGGACAAGAAGCGCATCCTCAAGGCGATAGTCGAGACTGCGAAAGTGTAGGTTTTTCCATGGCAAAAGAGTTCATTTTCCCGGACGTTGGCGAAGGAATCCACGAAGGAACCATCGTGAAATGGCACTTCAAGGAAGGGGACGCGGTGAAGGCGGACCAGACCATTGTCGAGGTCGAGACGGACAAGGCGGTCGTTGAGCTTCCCTCGCCGGCCACGGGGACCATCCTCAAGATAAATTACACGGTCGGGCAGGTCGTGAAGGTCGGGCAGGTGCTCGTAGTCATCGGCCAGCCCGGCGAGGCATACACGCCTTCGGCACCTGCAGTGCATGGCGAGGCCAAGCCTTCTCCCGCTCCTCAGCCAGTGGCTCAGCCGGCCCAGCCTGAACGGGAACCCCTTTCCCAGCAGCCTACGGGGGCAGGGCATGCAATGGCATCGCCCGCGACAAGGAAGCTTGCCCGCGAGATGGGAGTCGACCTCGCAGTTGTAAGGGGGACCGGCCCAGGCGGGCGGATTACTGACGAGGATGTCAAGATGGCGGCGTCGGGCGGGGCTGCCCCGGCTCAGCCGGCAACAGCGCCGACGGCGCCTGCGGCGGCGCCAGGCGGAAGGCCTGAGATCGCAGGCCCGCGGGTTCCGGTCGAGGAAGGGGACACGGTCGTGCCGCTCACGCACCTCCGCAAGGTCATCGCGGACAAGATGCTCTACTCGAAGACGCACATACCTCACGCCTGCGGCATGGATTACGTGGACGTGACGAAGCTTTCCGAGCTCAGGGAGAAGGAGAAGAAGAACTTCGAGCCCCGGGGCGTGAAGCTCACCTACCTTCCATTCATAGTGAAGGCGGTCGCAATCGCGCTCAAGGAGATGCCCCAGTTCAACGCGCATTTCGACAACGACAAGAACCAGATAGTCCTGAAGAAGGCCCACAACATAGGCATCGCCGTCGATACGCCCGAGGGGCTCATGGTTCCCGTGGTCAAGGACGTGGACAGGCGCTCGATTGTCGAGATAGCCCAGGAAATCGAGCACCTTGCGGTGCAGGCGAGGGAAAGGAAGCTGAAGCTGGAGGACATGAAGGGCGGAACTTTCACGATAACCAACATCGGCAGCGTGGGCGGGATGTACTCGTCCCCGATCATCAACCCGCCGGAAGTGGCAATAATGGGCGTCCACCGGATAAAGGAGGTCCCGCTTGTCATTGACGGCAAGATAAAGGCCAGGAAGATACTCGGCCTGTCGGTGTGCTTCGACCACAGGGTGAACGACGGCGCCGCGGCTACGCTTTTCATGAACGTCGTGATGAAGCACCTCGAGGACCCGGACCTTATGCTGGTTGATATGATTTAGTCTCTCAAGTTCGAGTATTACGCGTCTATACGGATGAAGTTTGATGACCGGCGGAACGGCGTGCCGTTCCGTGGTCCCTTGGACGCTGCGGCGTCCAAGTGGAAACTTTGACCGGACGAAGACAGGAGGAAAGTTTCTTATGGTGATGGGCCAGCTGACTACTAACGTCGATGTCGCAGTGATAGGTGCAGGACCGGGCGGATACACGGCGGCCATCAGGGCGGCACAGCTCGGGAAGGAGGTCATGCTTATCGAGAAGGGCACCATCGGTGGCACGTGCACGAACGTGGGGTGCATACCCTCCAAGGCCATGATACACGCCGCGGACGTGAAGCACGAGGCCGAGACGAGCGCAGCCAAGAGCATGGGCATTGATGCTAAAATCTCGTTCGATTTCAAAAAAACGCAAAGTTGGAAGGATACCGTAGTCGCGGACCTCCGCGGAGGGATAGCGAGCCTCTGCAAGCTCAACGGCATCGAGGTTGTCAAGGGGACGGCGTTCTTCACGTCTTCCGAGACGCTCTCGGTTGAGACCGAGACTGGCATCCGCGCGGTGCAGTTCAAGAAGGCGATAATCGCGACGGGCACAGTCATCAAGGAAGTGCCGGGGCTTCCCTTCGACCACAAGAGAATAATCAGCTCCGACGACGTGTTCAGCCTCGGGGAGATACCGAAGAACATGATTATCGTCGGCGGGGGGTACATCGCGGTCGAGATGGCGAACATGTTCATGAAGTTCGGCTCCAAGGTGACGCTTGTCCACCGCGGGGACCGCCTCCTCAAGAGGATGGAGCCGGAAATAGCGCAGGCACTCCTGAAGAAGATGAAGGAGTTCGGGTGCGACGTGCTTTTCGGGAGCGAGATAGTGAAGGTAGAAGGCTCAAGCGCGAGAATCAGGACTCCCGAAGGGGAAAAAAGCGTCGCTTTCGACAAAATCCTCGTGGCCGCGGGGAGGGTGCCGTACACCGAGGGGCTCGGCCTTGAGAAGACGAAGGTGAAGCTTAACGAAGAGGGCCGGGTTATCGTCGATGACACGAGGAAGACGGATGACGGCAACATTTATGCGATAGGCGACGTGGTCCCTGGCCCCCAGCTCGCGCATGTGGCGTTCAGGGAAGGAAAAGTCGCCGCTGAAGCGATAGCAGGCATGAAGAGCGCCTTCGACAACCGCGGCATACCGATGGTCGTCTTCTCGGACCCCGAGATAGCGGTCGTCGGCCTCACGGAGGAGGAGGCCAAAGAGCAGGGCTACAATGTGAAGGTCGGGAAGATGCCGTTCTCTGCCTCAGGCAAGGCCAAGGCCATGAACCGGACCGACGGTTTCGTGAAAGTGGTTGCTGACGCAGGAAGCGGAGCGGTCCTCGGCGTCCACATCGTGGGCGCGGGAGCCTCAGGCACGATTGCCGAAGGAACGCTCGCGCTGGAGATGGGTGCCGTCCTCGAGGACATCGCCGCAACGATTCATGCGCACCCTACCCTGCCCGAAGCGCTGAGCGAGGCCGCCGAGGATGCGCTCGGCACCGTCATACACCTTTACCGGCAGAAAAAGAATTAGCCCGAGGCCCTGTGCTCGCGGGTAAGCGGGACAGAAATGACGAACGTCGTCTCGGTCTCATCGCTGTCGAATGCTATCCTGCCTCCGAAGGGGGCGATGTTCCGGGCCGCGACGTAAAGACCGTACCCATGGACGCAGCACGAGGTGAGCGGCTTCTGGAAAAGGCTTTCTTTCAGCTCGTCCGGAATCGGCGGCCCGTTGTTTGAAACCGCGATGTTGACACGGTCGTTGAGGAGAAAGGCGTCCACGGTAACCCGTGGGGGCTTTCCTTCCCCGCCGCTGTGGCGTATCGCATTGAACAGGATGTTCAGGACCGCCATGTGCAGCTCGCTCGCGACGACAGTGGCGAAAAGCGGATTATTGAAGTGGTTTTCCACGGTCACGTCTTTTCCGCCAGCGCGCTCGCGGGCGCACTTGACTTCGGCCATGCGTATAGCTGAAGCCGTGATTTCCTTCAGGTTCTCCCGCCGGGGCTCTTTCGCCTGCTTCTGCGAGCCCAAAAACTGGGCGCGGTTGCAGAGCTCCTTGCCCATCTCTATTGCCGAATGGATATCCTTCACTGCCGAATCCACAGCCTCGATTTCGTCGGGTTCAGTGGGGACCTTGAGCATTTCCTCCAGGAACCCCATGTTCCCGCTGATGACAGTCAGCACGTTGTTGAAGTCGTGGGCGAGGCCGACGAATATCTCACCCAGGAGCGCCATCTGCGCAAGGCGGCCCATCGTCTGGTCGTGGTCGTACGAACTGAGCAGCCGGAGCTGGAAGCGAACCGGGCCTGACTCGAGGAGAATCAGGTCCTCGTTCAGCTGGCCGTGGCTGCAGGAGAGCCGGGAATACGCCGGTGAAGTGAAGAACGGGGGTTCTTCGGCCCTGCTCATGCATAGCCCCACTCCCAGGCGCTCCGTTATGTCTTCAAGGAGCGGCCCCATGGACTCGAAAGAGCGTATGTCCGAGAAGCGGGGCGGGCAGGGAAGGGATGTCGTCTTCCGCCTGAGAATTTTCGGCCCGTCCTCGGCCTTTGCTGCCGGGTTCATTCGGATGACACCTTCTTGGGCTTTCTTCTAAGCTGGGCATCGAGGCTGCATTCGAGCTCGATTTCTGCCATCAGATCTTCCATTACATCACCTATTGGGCTTCAGGTGGATATGCGGGACTTGGTGCACCGTATCCTGACGGAAACTCTCCACGCTGAAATTGCCCAGTCACCACGGGCTTTCACCATTCCCCCACTTTCAACATCTAAAATAAACTTTTTTTAGAAGCTTATATAAATCTTATACGTTCAGTAGAAAAATTATAGAGACGGGGAGGAAATGATTGCCTTCGAGGGCAGTGTTAGTCAGAGTATTCGTGAGGTATTGGGCAGTTGTACTGCCGTAAAAAAACCTATCGGCCCTCCCCGAAAAAATTCTATAAATTATATAAAAAATTCGGGGAGGAGATGTGATGTCGGAGCAGTACGTAAGAGAAGGGCTATTGGAATTCGTGATACCGATAAACGGCGTAACTGGCGCAGGTCAGGCATTTGTCGGCTATCGGAACGCGTATGACGCAATATCGGGATATGTAGACGACAGGCTTGTCTCATATCGCAATTTGGCGTCCAACATCTACGATATAATGATGCCGAACAGGGCGTTCACCGCGGTTTTTTCGCTCAACGCAGGCCTGCTCATGGGAGGGGTGTTCGATGCCCAGTCCGCGGTCCTGGGCTCGCTGGCGCTGATATCCACCTACGGGTGCGGGGCGGTATATAACAACATCAAGGACATCGAAGCGGACAAGATAAATTCCTCATCGAGGCCGCTTGCGAGCGGGGCCCTGAGCGTGGAATTCGCTTCATCGCTGATGATGCTGCTGGCGGTCGCCGGCATCGCGCTTGCGTATCTTGTCTCGCCGATACTTGCGGCGGCATGCCTGCTCGAAGCGGTCCTCGGGGTCATCTATTCGAAATACACGAAGGCCATGGGGATACTTGCATATGCCACGTTGGTAACGACGCACATGGCTGTTCCTCTCATCGCGGGCTCGCTTATCGCGGGAGCCTTCGGGTTCAAGGCAATCGCAATAGCCGCGTTCCTTTACATAACCGAGGTGCTCGCGGTCTCGATCAAGGATTACAAGGACATCGAGGGTGACCGGAAAACCGGGCTCAGGACCCTTCCCATAATTTACGGGCCGAAGGATGCAGCGAAGCTTACTTTCCTTGGGCTGTGCCTTCCGCTCCTCCTCGTATGGATTCCGTGGACCGCCTTCAAGCTTTCCGGGACGTTCATAGGGATGTATATGGTCATAGGCATTTCGCGCTATACGACGGGGAAGAAGATA
>DATIFM010000005.1:0-17673 GCA_035455205.1 Candidatus Bilamarchaeum sp.
GAGCTGAAGGCCATCGCCGCCCCCGCTATGACCGGGCTCAGGAGGAAGCCGGAAACCGGATAGAGCGCGCCCATCGCGACCGGGAGCCCGATGGCGTTGTATGCAAAGGCCCAGAACAGGTTCTGCTTTATCTTCTTCATCGTGTACCTGCTCAGTTCTATGGCAGAAACGATGTCCCGCAGGTCGCTTTTCACGAGGACGATGCCGCCGCTTTCGATGGCGACGTCCGTGCCGGCGCCTATGGCTATCCCGACGTCTGCCTGCGCAAGGGCCGGAGCGTCGTTTATCCCGTCGCCCACGAAGGCGACCTTGTGCCTGCCGCCTTCCTGCAGCCTCTTGACCTCGCTGGCCTTGTCCTCCGGGAGAACGTGGGCGAGCACCTTGTCGATGCCGGCCTGCTTCGCAATCGCCTGCGCCGTGCGCTCGTTGTCGCCCGTAATCATCGCGACCTCGTAGCCGCTTTTCCTGAGCCTCGCTATCGCTTCCCTGGAGCTGTCCTTGATTGTGTCAGCAATGGCTATCAGCCCGGCCACGCTCCCCCCCACCGCCACGATGACGACTGTCTTGCCCTCCAGCTCTAGCCTGTGCATTTTCGCCACCGCTTCATCGGGCACCCGGATTCCATCCCTGGCCATCAGCTTGGCATTGCCGATAAGCACCCTGTATTTCCCGAATTCCGCCCTCATCCCATGGCCTGGAATCGCTTCGAACCCCTTGGGCTCCCCAACTTTCAGCTTGCGCTCGCCTGCCTTCCTGACTACCGCCTGGGCGAGGTGGTGCTCGGAGTTCTTCTCGGCCGACGCAGCTATCCTTAGCAGCTCGTCTTCCTTAAGCCCGAACGGCACGATGTCCGTCACTACGGTTTCGCCCTTCGTTATCGTGCCTGTCTTGTCGAAGACGATTACTTTGGCCTGGTGCAGGAGCTCGAGCGCCTCCGCATTCTTGATTAGTATCCCGTTCTCGGCCCCCTTCCCGGTCCCGAGCATCACCGCCGTGGGCGTCGCAAGGCCCATAGCGCACGGGCACGCTATGATGAGGGTTGAGACCATGATGGTTATCGCGAACAGGAACGATTCCCCGGCAACGAAATACCAGTAGCCAAAGGCGAGCAGAGCGAGCGCTATCACGGCCTGCACGAAATATCCCGCGACAAGGTCGGCAAGCTGCTGTATCGGCGCCTTGCTCCCCTGCGCGTCCTCGACCAGCTTTATTATCTGGGCAAGCATCGTGTCGCTCCCCACCTTGGTCGCCCTGAAGCGGAAGGAGCCGGTCCTGTTTATCGTCGCGCCTATGACCACGTCTCCCTTTATCTTGTGGGCCGGTATGCTCTCGCCCGTTATCATGCTTTCATCAACGCTGCTTGCGCCCTCGGTAACTGTCCCGTCCACCGGAATCTTCTCGCCGGGCCTCACGACTATCACGTCCCCGACGGAAACGTCCTTTATTTGTATCTCGACCTCCTTCCCTCCCCTCATTACCTTGGCCGTCCTGGGCTGGAGGCCTATGAGCCTCTTTATCGCTTCAGACGTCTTTCCCTTTGCGACCGCCTCGAGATACTTGCCGAGGACGATGAACGTCAGCAGGAGGGCGGCAGTCTCGTAGTAGATGCTTCCCTCTATGAACCCGAACCCCACGAGCACGCTGTATGCGTATGCCGTGCCCACGCCGAGTGCGACCAGGCTGTCCATGCCGGGCATGCGGCTAAGCAGGCCGCGGAACCCCCTAACGAAGAAATCGCGGTTGAGGTAGAGCACCGGCGTCGCGAGGAAGAACTGGAGCGCGGCCATGTTCCTCATGAAGAACTCAGGGTATTCGAGGGGGAAGAAACCGCCGAGCATCTCAGGGAGGGCGAGCACGAGGACCGGCAGGGTGAGAATCGCCGACCACATCACCCTCGCTCTAAGCTCCTCCATCTCCTTCTGCCTGGCGCGGGCCTCCCTGTCCACCTCTTCCCCAGTCTCAACCAGCTCCGCATCGTAGCCCGAGTCCACAATGGCTTTGCGGATTTTGCTGAAATCGGCCTTGTCCATGTCGTAATCGATGACCGCCTTCTCGAGGTTGAAATTGAGCTCCACACGCTCTATCCCGGGCGTCTTCCTGAGCGCCTTTTCGACTATGTTCGCGCAGTGCAGCGAGCTCATGCCGCTGACGTGGAGCTGCATCGTCCCCTTCCCTTTTTTCCCGGATTCCCCGGCGATATCCGCGTTGTAGCCGAGGCCTTCTATCGTGTCCTTGAAATTTCCCGGCCCGACTTTCGACTCTTCGTATTCGACCGTCGCCCTGTTAGTTGCGTAGTTCACGTTCGCGCTTTTCACGCCTTCGAGCTTTTTCAGCCTCCGCTCTATGTTCATGGCGCACGAGGCGCAGTGCATCCCGCCTATCGGTATCGTGGTTTTCTTCATCTTCTCCCCTATCCGCATCCGGCTAATACGGCCATCATTGAAAACCACTCGGCGGGAGATTTTATATCCACCGCTAGCCCCCCAGCTCGCTGCCCTTCAGGGGGATGAAATGCAGCCTGTCAATGCTCGTATTGGTCTCTTCAAGCACCCCTGCGACGACGAAGTCCGCTCCGAAGAAATCCCTTATCGTGTCTCCTGTGTCCTCGAAAATCTTCTCGCTCCGCATCGCCTCCGCTTCCTTGGCTCCGATGATGATCGGGTAGTACGTTTTCCCGTCAAGGTTGTGCGGCGAGTATCCGCTCCTGCTTCCCTCGGCGAACTCGAATCCTTTGGGAGCAGTCTCGTTCATCCCCAGCCAGAAGAACATCTTTGGAACGCCTTCCACGCTGGTCCTGGAGAAAACCCTGCCTTCATCCCCGCCAGCCTCATCGAATTGCCGCGCGCTCAGGAAAACCATGTCGTCCATCGGGCTCCCGCTTTGTGCGAGCACCCCCTCTATCGTCGCGTTTATTCCGGAATAGCCGATGATGTGGCCGCCGGGCCTGGATGCCTGGCCCAGCTCTTTCATGCGCATGGCCGCTCCCGCGCCCAGGACTACCGAATCCTCCTCCGGGACAGGATTCCCCTCTGCAGCCCTGAGGGAAGCGAGCGCATTGTTCCTCGCGTTGGCGATTATGGCGCTCGAGCCGTCGGGGGCGGACACGACCTTGAACCGTGCAGTCTCCAGCACTTCCTTGCCATCGTTTCCAATGCCCAAATCAAGATTGTCGGAAAACGCATAAGCGGCCGACCCGACGGCCATGACAAGCAGCGCGAATATTATCGCTCCCCGGTTTTCAGAAACTATGCTCATCACGTTCATGTCATCACCTTCAAATCCTGGTCCATCTCAGCGTCAATGCGCTCGTGACGACCGACACGCTCGATAGCGCCATGGCCCCTCCTGCGATGATGGGCGAAAGCAGTATTCCGTTGGACGCGTAGAGCAGCCCTGCCGCTACCGGGATTCCGACGATATTGTAGAAGAGCGCCCAGAACATGTTCTGCCGTATCTTGTTTATGGTCGCCCGCCCGAGCCGTATCGCCCGGACGACGTCCATGGGGTCGCTTTTCATCAGCACGACCGAGCCCGTTTCCATGGCGACATCGGTCCCGCTGCCTATCGCAATGCCTATATCGGCCTGCGCGAGAGCCGGCGCATCATTGATGCCGTCTCCGACCATCGCGACCGACTTCCCCTCGCCCTGCAGCCGCTTGACGTACTCGGCCTTGTCCTGGGGAAGGACCTCAGCGAACACCCTCTCTATTCCCGCGCTGCGGGCTATCGCCTCCGCGGTCCTCCGGTTGTCCCCGGTTATCAGCCACGGCTCGATGCCGAGCTTCCTGAGCTCCCTCACGGTCTCTAAGCTGGTCGGCCTGAGCGTATCGGCAACGCCGAAAATCGCTATCGGCTTGCCGTTGACGCGCAGGACCATCGCGGTTTTGCCTTCGCCCTGCAGCTTCACTATGGTCTGGTTTATGCCTTCCCCATCAGAATCCCCGCCCGGCTTCCCGAGGGCTATCAGCGATTTACCTATCTTCCCCTCGACGCCATGGCCCGGGATGGCCCTGAACCCGGAGACCTTGAGGAGCTCGGCCCCGTTGGTCTTGGCGTATTCGGATATGGCGTCGGCCAGGGGATGCTCCGAGCTGTTCTCCACCGCCCAGGCCACGCTAAGGGCCTCCTTCCTCCCTATTTTCCCGAGGATAATGAAATCGGTGACCTTGGGCTTACCCTCGGTTATCGTCCCGGTCTTGTCGAACACCATGGCGTTTATCTTGTGCATCGTCTCAAGCGCCTCGGCATTCTTTATGAGGACCCCCCTCTGCGCCCCCATCCCGGTTCCGACCATGATGGCGGTCGGCGTCGCGAGGCCGAGCGCGCACGGGCAGGCAATCACAAGGACGGATACCGCTATGACGAGCGAGAACGCGAATGACTGGCCGAGGACGAAATACCAGACCGAGAACGCGAGCATGGCTATCAGTATCACCACAGGCACGAAAACCGCGCTTATGGAGTCCGCGAACCTCTGGATTGCCGCCTTGCTCCCCTGTGCGTCTTCGACGAGCTTGACTATCTGCGAAAGCACGGTGTCCTGCCCGACTTTCTCGGTCTTGAACCTGAACGAGCCGTTCTTGTTTATCGAGCCCCCAATGACTCTGGCCCCGGGGTTCTTCTCCACCGGGATGCTCTCCCCGGTTATCATGCTCTCGTCCACCGCAGAGCCGCCTTCCATGACCATGCCGTCGACGGGTATCTTCTCGCCCGGCCTGACGAGGACGATGTCGCCGACAACCACGTCGCCTATCGGGATCTCGACCTCGGCGCCGTCCCTCACCACCGTGGCCACCTTCGGAGCGAGCCCCATGAGCTTTCGTATGGCATCCGACGTCCTGCCCTTTGCCACGGCTTCGAGGTATTTGCCCAGAATCACGAGCGTTATCAGGACCGCGGCGGTTTCGAAATACTGCTCCATGGCGAATCCGAGCATCGCCGCCACGCTATAGAAATATGCCGCGCTCGTGCCGACGGCTATCAGCGTGTCCATGCTCGCGGTCCTGTTCCTGAGTGCGCTCCATGCGCCCATGTAGAACCCCTTTCCGGCGATGAACTGCACCGGGGTCGCCAGCAGGAACAGGATGAGCATCCGGTACGGGACGTCCATGAAGAACATGCCAAGGAGGAGCGCAGGCAGGGAAAGCAGCGCGCTGAAGACGAGGAGCGCCTTCAGGTCGGCTATCTCCTTCTCGCGGATTTTCTTCTCCCTCTCGCGGTCGACGCCCACTGTGGCCTTGTACCCTTTGGACCGGACCACGTCCGCGAGCGCGTTCTCGTCCGTCTGCGCCTCGTCGAAATCCACCATCGCCTTTGCAGCTGCATAATTCACATTTGCCGACTTTACCCCCGGCACCCTCGAAAGAGCCCTGGAAATCAGGGTCGAGCATGATGCGCAGTGCATTCCGCCTATTGAAAGTTCGGTTCTTTTCATCGTATCCCTCCGTATCCTCTACTGCCCGAACACTAGTCCCCCCTTCGGCCCGTAGAATATGATGAGCATCATGATCGCGCTTATGGCCCCCGAGTCTATGACGAACTTCGCGAACCCGCCCCGGAACCCCTGCCTTGGGGCCGGGCCGGCCTCGCGGAACATCATATAGCTGAGGAGGACAGTCGTCGCAAGGCATATCCCGCTCAGGATGTACAGGAACGCGAGCAGGTTGTCGTTTATCATCATTACCGTGGTCATCGCGCCCATGGTCCCGGACATGAGGCCGGCCATCACTCCTTCCATGGCGCCCATCACGCCGCTGTGCCGCCCTATCGCCAGCCCGATGAATATGCCCGCCGCGGTCCCGGTGACGGAGCCGATGAACATCCCGTTCGTCGCCCCTATGAGGGCGCCAATCATGTATCCGCTTACCATGCCCGTTGTCATGCCGATCATCATGCCGTTCGAGCAGCTCATCCCCTTCCTGTAAGTATCCATGTGGGAGATTGCATAGACGGACATGACCGCCGAACCGATTATGAAAAATATGAACGTAGCCGCCGATGCCGGGCTTCCATACCTGTCGATGAACGCCCCATACGACAAGGCGCCGGCTATCGCAAGGAGCGCCGTCGCCCCCAATGCATAATTGAGCAGCCTGCTCTCGACTTCGACGTGGGGTTCTCCGGCGACCACCGATTTGAGATAGGCCAGTATTCTCCTCGGGTCCCCCCGCTCTTCGGGCTCATTCTCCCCCCTTTCCCTGAATCCCCTCCTGGCAAGCTCCTGCTTTATCGCCTCGATTTTCTCTGGCGGGCATTGTATATCCACCCGGCCCCTGCCCGCGTCAATCTCCCTGACCTCGGCGCCGTTCTGCGTGACGACCCTCTCTATCACTTTCTCGCATGCCCCGCATGTCATGCCGCTGAGGGTCATAGCGTAGCCTTTCTTTTCCTGCGCCGCGGATTCCACCGGGCTCTGCTCGTCTCCCATCAGCCTACCACCTTGTATCCTTCTTTGGCTATCGCCTTCTTCGCCTCTTCGAACGCGCCCTGGTCCGCGGCGGTTATCGTCACAATCCCTTTCCTGAAGTCGGCGCTGACTTTCTGGACGCTCTTTATCTCAGAAAGCACGTCCGTCAGAAGCATTTCGCATGAGCGGCAGTGCATCCCTTCCACCTTAATCGCCTTTTCCATCATATCTCCTCCGTGTTTCCAATGTGCATGTCCCGTCTTCCAGCCCCTTCTTCAGCGAAACCGCCAGCAGGGCTGCGCTGATTAATGCTATGAAAACGCTGAGGCCCGCAAAAAGCGAGCCAATCCCCCCGAGTCCGAAGGCCAGCATGATTATCGGCTGGCACACCGGGCATGAACTTGTCATCAAGGCGGCAAAAGCGCCGAGCGTGGTCATCTGCGTCCCGCCCCCCGTATTCCTTCCCAGGTCGAACTTATGGAGCAGCACGCCGATGTTGGCCCCGAAAAGCATCGCGATGACTCCGTCAAGAGCCACCCGTGCTGGTTCTGCGAACGGATTAAGCTCCCAGTACCCCCACACGATGATGTTCGACGCGAATGCCAGCAGCGCGAAAAAAAGTGCCGCTGACACGACGGCCGCCGCAAGATACTTCGGTTGCCCGAGGATATCCAGAAGCCTGCTTATCGCGTTCAGACTACCACCAACTTTCCCGGACCCCACATCCTCATGCCGCAGCTGTATTCATACGTGCCTTCGGCCTGTGGTATGAAGTCCACGACTCCCTCCTCCCCGTTCAGGGATGAGGCCCGGATGTTCATTCCGTATATGACAAGCTGCCTGCCGCATCCGGCATTCGGGTCCGCGGTGAAGTGCAGCCTCACGGGGGTGCCCTTCTTCACGGTCACCTCATTCCTGTCATAGGTGCCGTCGCTCAGGGCCTTTATGTAAATGTCCTGGACGGCCTCCTGGGGGTTGGAACCATTTAACAGGACTGCCTTGGACGGGTCCGGAGCCACTGCCGCTCCGCCTCCTCCGCATGCCACGCCCCCTCCCCCGCATCCGCAGCCCCCTTTCCTGAGCTGGGCTGCCGGCTGGGTCGGGGCGATTATGGGCGCTCCTCCGGCCGCCGGGGCGAGCTGATCGGGCTGACCGGCTCCCTGTTGCCCCGGAGCTGCATTCACGACATAGGCGGCGGCTGCCAAAACCATGAAAAGGCCGAGCGCCAGCACCAATCCCTTGTGTATCCGGATTTCGTCTGCCAATCGAATCACCTTCAAACTACTATCAGCTTCCCAGGGCCCCACATCCTCATGCCGCAGCTGTATTGGAACGTCCCGGCCTGCTGCGGGGTGAACTCAACAACGTCTTCCTCGCCGCTTTGCGAAATGGCCTTCACGTTCATCCCGTATATGACGAACTGCCTTCCGCAGCCTGCGCTCGGGTCCGCGGTGAAGTGCAGCCTCACGGGGATGCCCTTCTTCACGGTCACCTCATTCTTGTCGTAGGCGCCGTTGCTCAATGCCTTGATATATATGTCCTGCGCCGCCCCCCCTGACGGGCTGCCGCTCACCACCGTCGTTCCCTGGCTCGGGGAGCCCGGGGAGCTGAATGCGATATACGCGCCGAACAATACTGCCAATGCCAGCCCGACAATCAGATATGCTGTCGATTTCCGGATAGTTATTCCTTCCAATTAATCACCATCTATGAGCAAAAGCTCGTTTTCTATTGTTTCATTGGGCTGAAACAATATATATTAAATAATGAAACAATGAAATCCTATCTCGATGGACATTAGGAAACAGATAGTTCTGGGCCTGCTTGTGGTATCCATTTTCATTTTTCTCGTAACAGTCCTTGTATTCGTTTTCGCTCTTTACTCCGAGGGCCAGGCCGTTCCGGATGTCCTCGTGCCCTTTTTGGAGTTCCACATGCAGTTCATGGTGCTGATGGGGGTATTCGGCATATTCTCGGGACTCGTCGTCTTCAGCATAATGAACTCGACCCTAGAGAAGCAGAAGCACGTCGTGAAGATGAATATCGACATCATAATGAAGTTCCTGGGCCATGATGACCGGGAGATAGTCGCCCTTCTCCTGAGCAAAGACGGCATGACGACGCAGAGCGAGATTGCAAAGCTGCCCGGGATGAGCAGGCTGAAGGCTCACCGCATCGTGAAAAAGCTCGAGGACCGCGGACTCGTCCACGTGGAAAAATACGGCAAGATAAACATGATACGCATAGTCGACGAACTGAAGAACATGTAGGGGTGTCTTATGGATTTCATGCAGAAAGTCTTTGCGGCGTGCTCGAGAATCCCGAAAGGTCGGGTGAGCACTTACGGCCAGATTGCCCGGGCAATCGGGATGCCCGGCGCCTCGCGGGCGGTCGGAAACGCCCTGAACCGCAACCGCTCCCCCTCGGTTCCCTGCCACCGCGTGGTGCGGAGCGACGGCTCGGTGGGCGGGTTCGCGCACGGGGCAAGGGCCAAAGTCAGGATGCTCGAAAATGAAGGGCTCAGGGTACGGGGCGGCAGGATACTCTCGTTCTCAGAAAAGCGCATCTAGAGGCTGAAGAGGTTCTTCTTCAGTATGGTCATCACGCTTTCGGGACTGGGCCCGATGCGGATGAGCGTGGTCTGGCCCCGGACGCCCTTCCCGCTCGGGCTCGTGATTATGAGGCCGAGCATCTCGAGGTCGTTCAGGTATTCCTTGTACCACCTCGAGCTCCTCGGCCTTTTGCGGGCGCTCTTGCAGGCCTTCTCGTATTCCTCGTACACTTCGCCCGAGAAAAGGAACCCGCCTTCGACCCCTTCCAGCCTCGAGTATCTGCTGCCCTCCTTGGACAGGTTGGCTATCGCGTAAAGCACTAATTGGTGCATCTCCGGGAGCGTGTTTATCGTTTCTATCGTGAGGTCCAGCTCCACCTTCTTCCTCGCCGCCTCGACGTCCTCGTCGGTCACCTTGTTCCGCCCCTCCTGCTGGACTATCTCCCCGGCCTTGTTCAGGAGCTTCAGGGCGTACCTTGCGTCGCCGCTTTCCTGCGATGTTATGGCCGCCGCGAGGTTGATTGCGGACGAGTCGACCACTCCGGCGGCGAACCCTTCGCTCGCCCTCTGGTCGAGTATCTTCTTGAGCTGCTCGGCCGAATACGGCTGGAATATCATCTCGGTCTCGTAGAGGCTGCTCTTGCTCCGCGGGTCCAGGGAATCCTTGAAGGACAGCTTGTTCGAGATGCCGATTATGCTGACGCCCCCGCCCTTTATCTCGTCGTTCGAGCGCGTGAGCGTGTAGACGAGTTCGTCCAGGTCCTTGACCATGTCCACCTCGTCAAGGACTATCACTAGCTGCTCGCCGGCCGAGGCTATCTCTATCATCTTCTCGTAAAGGAACGGGAGGCCGAACCCGGCCTTTTCCAGCTCCGGCATGTACGCCTTGAGTATCTTCTGGAGTATCCTGTACCTCGAGTTGTAAATCCGGCAGTTCACGTAGTGCATGCTCGCCTTCCTTTCCTTTGCTGCGCCGACGAACTCCTCCATCACCCTCTTGGTGGTGCAGGTCTTGCCGGTCCCGGTCTTGCCGTATATTATCAGGTTCCTCGGCTTCTGGCCCTTGAGGGCCGGGGAGAGTACGGTCATTATCTCATGGAGCTGCTGCTCGCGGAAAGGCAAGTCCCGCGGCACGTAATGAGGCGATAGCACAGAGACATCCCGGAAAATGGATTTCTCTGATAGTATCTTGTCAAAAGAAGCCATGGATTAGTTTCGCCCCAAAAGTTTTTAACCCGGACTTCCACTATTTCGATTACATTTTAATATCTTGTCATACAAGGAATGGACGCCATTATTGGAGGCGAATTATATGATTGTTGGTGAAAGGATACTTGAAGTCAGCGGATCCCGCGTGCCCAAGACCAGCATAAAGGGTCTTAGCATAAACATCTCGCTCGAAGACGTGAAGATGGCAGAGGAGAACATCGAGATAACCTATGTCTACACTGCCGACTACCAGGAAACGGCCGGCATGATAAAGATAAAGGGCATCATACTTGCCAAGGAAGACCCGAAAGTCGCCAAGGACGTCGTGGACAGCTGGAAGAAGGGAAAGAAGGTCCCGGACGACTATGCGACGGTGGTTCTGAGCGCGGTCAACTACAGCGGGAGCGCGAACGGCACCCTGCTTGCGCGCGTCCTCGGGCTCACTGCGCCCCTCATTCCGCCCAAGATACAGCTTTCCAAGTCCACTGACGGCGGCGCGGGAAAGAAATAATCTTTTCTTTAGTTTTCTTATTCAACTCATTTCAGGGCTAGATGCATGGCCGGCCTTTTCGAAAGCCTTCTGATTGGCGTCTCGCTCGCGGCAATTCCCGGGCCGATTTTCTTCGAACTCATAAGAAGGACGCTTGCGCGGGGCTTTCTCTCAGGGGCCTTGCTCGCCCTCGGCGAGTTCATCGGCAACTCACTGCTATTTAGCCTCGTTTACTTCGGCGCATCAAGCTTCCTCTCGTCCGCCCTTTCACGCCTTGCCCTCTATCTTGCCGGCGGGTGCATCCTCATCTGGCTCGCTGCCGCAGCGCTCCGCCTTAAAGCCGCCGATGTAGAAAGCTCTTATGGCAGAGAAACCGGGAGCGCGGATTCGCTCCTTGCGGGATTGGTTATTGCAGCGACAAGCCCTATCGTAATCGCGTTGTGGGTCTCGCTTTCAGGGTCCTATCTGGCCGAACTCCAATCCGCAGATGCCATATTGAACATCCTGCTGGTCTCATCGGGCGTTCTGGCATTCTTCCTTCTCCTTGGGGCTGGAATCAGCAAGACCAGGCACAGGATTGCCCCAGGCCACGTCTTGCTGCTCTCAAAAATCTCCGGGGCGATTCTCGCGCTATATGGCGCTTCATTCCTCTATCAATTCGTCCTGCTTCTCTCTTAGGCCAAAGAGGCGCTCCCCTTGAGCACGAAGAAAACGGCCTGCTCCTGGGGCATTTCCTTTTCCTCATCCTTAGCGAAGGGCCCCAGCCCGCCAAAGACCGCATCCAGCCTCGGCACGTCCTCGATAAAGCGCACCTTGAGCGGCGCGCCCTTTATGCAGG
This sequence comes from Candidatus Bilamarchaeum sp., assembly GCA_035455205.1. Lineage (GTDB taxonomy): Archaea > Micrarchaeota > Micrarchaeia > Anstonellales > Bilamarchaeaceae > Bilamarchaeum. Next base: position 11,495 of record DATIFM010000005.1, read on the forward strand.
CATCACGCCACGGGTCGAACTTGCCCAAATCGCCGACTATCCTCGCCACGAGGCCCGTTTCTCCATGGACGCTGTTAGGCACCCGTATGAGCTTCGAGAGGTCCTGCGTCACGCCCACGTCCGTATTCACCGAGCTGATGGGCAGCGAATCGGCCACGGCCTTCATCCTGAGCGCGATGTCGGAGAACTTCAGCGACGTCCGCATCCAGTTGCCCTCCCGAATCCCTGAAATGAAGAACTCCCTCTCCTTCTCTTTCGTGAAAAGGCGCGAGATTGCGCCCGGATTCTCCTCAATCAGCTTGATCGCGGCCCGGGCGAACCGGCCCCTGTAGCCCCCTTCGTCCGGGCGCGGCCCGAGGAGCCTCTGGGGCTTTTCCTCGAGGCCGCTGAAGAACCTCATGTAGTCGAGGCCCTGGCCCATTATGTAGTCGACAAGCTCCCTGCGCTCGTCGCCGCCGAGGGGGAGGAAGCTCCTGTCCCTCACATGTACATGGTATCCCCGGTTTCCGGAGAACACGACGATTATGTCCTCCTTCTTCACCCCGAAATCGTTGATGATGAAGTCCTCGACAAGCCTGTTCAGCTCGCTTTTCATGCCCTCCAGCTTAGCGTACGCGCCGAACTTCCCCTCCGCGTGTATGTCGAGGTCGAAGACGAGGTCCGCGCCCCTCCAGCCCTTCTTCTGCATGGGCGTCGCGGCCGGGAAGCCGTAATACGCTGTCGAGTGGGAAACGAACATCGGCGTGTTGTTGATGAGGTACCTCCTGAACTCGCCCTCGCTCGCGAAGTTCAGGTGCCTCGCGTCTATCTTCTTGACATTGCCGATGCCGAACTCGCGCTGCTCGATACCGGGTATGGGGAAGGAGGCGCCTTCGTAGTATGAGGCGAAGATTTTCTTCACACTCCTGGCTTCACTGTCCTTCATTGGCCGCCCCTCCTTATCGCGGCTTTGCGCTCCTCGCCGAGCGTGTGCCAGTTCAAGGGGCTCCCTATCCGGCAGACTGCGCAGCAGAGCCCGTACGTCATCACGGTCGCGCACGAGGGCACGTTGTAGCCCTTCTTCTTGATGTGGTCGACCTGGTAGCGCGTGACCTTCTCGTTGAAGTCCGGAAGGTCTGCATATATTTTCGTTATATCGTCCTCGCTCATCCCGATGGAAAGGAGATACGTCGCAAGGTACCATCTCGCGTGGTGCGGGAGGTTCTCGTGCTTCCTCGCCTCCTCGAGAATCCGCGCGATGCAAGGCGGGTGGTCGCCTGCCTTGACAGTGATTTTCGTCTCGCTCTTGGGAATCTCCGCGAGGAGCTTCTTGCCGGCCTCCTTTATCGCGTCCGGGGGGTCCTTGATGAGGGGGAGGTTCTCGTAGTGCTTCTTGACGGCGTTCTCGATGAGCCTCTTCTTCTGGTCGTCGGTTATCTCGACCATGCCCGAAATCAGCCTCCTGTTTATCAGCTTGTAATTCGGGTCGCGGAGCGCGAATTTCAGGTATGTCGGAAGGTCCAGGAGCAGCCTGCCCCCTTCCTTTTTCGCAATTATCCCGAAATGCGCGGCGACCAGGTCGACCGTTTCCGCGTCCTCGCGGTCCAGGTACCCCCGGACTATCTTGGACTCGTTGACCGCGAAGCGGTTCGTGAGGAAGTTGTTGCGGAGGTGGGCAAGTATCATCCTCGCGGCCGCCGAGGAGGCTATCTCGTCCCTCTTGTCGGATTCGTGGACGAGCATCCTTGCCGAAGGCTCTCCCTTCACCGCCTTCTTCACCCTCTCGAGGCCCAGCTCGATTATGCGGTCGTTGAGGTCGAGGCCCTCGAGGAATTTCCCTGCGGCTTCGCTGAACGGGTATCTCACGGCAAAATCCAGCCCGGCCTCCATGATAATGCATTACTGGCGCAACGGCTAAAACCTGATGGGTTTTTGTTCACCCTCGCTGGCGAGAAACGCCGTGCGTTTCTCGACTGTCCTGAACGGCCCGCCGTTCAGGGACATCGCCTGCGGCTCGCGGTGAACTGTTCCTATTTTCCAGTTTCAGACGGTCGGGTCGCGGTGTTCCGGCTTCCTTTTCGAAACTTTCCCTGCCGCGAACTCGAAAAGCACGTACCCTATGTCGAACAGGATGATGCCTCCGAAGTAATCGAGCCTGCCGAACATGACCATCGCGAGCGAGCCTATCTTCAGGAACGGCCTGTAGTCGGTGAGCGGCCTGAGGGGGCCCACGTAGTCTATCTCGTCGAGGAACGCGAGGAGGAGGAACAGCGAGAAAAGCGGGATGTCTATCGCCCCGAAGCCGAAGTAGAGGAGCGAGAGGATGGACACGACGAACCCTATCCTGTGCGCCGTGGTGTCTATTTTCCTCGAGAAGACCTGGGCCATCAGGGCCGAGAGGAAGATGATGCCGAAGCTCGCCGTCCCAATTATGAGCCCCACGAAGAGGCCGTAGGATGCTGCGAGCGCATATTTCACCGGGTGCCTGCTTTTGGCGTCGTCGTCCAGCCAGTCCACGGCCTTCACGAGGACGCCGGAAACGAACGCAAGTATGTATTCCATCATCTGCTTTCCCTCATGTATTTCGCGATTATCAGCGGGAACGCTATCGTCGCGTCGCAGTCCACGGTCACGTGGCTGGCCTTCTCCTTGATTTTGCCCCAGGATATGCCTTCATTCGTCCTTGCCCCGCTCAGTGAGCCGTCCCACGGGGAGGATGTCGTGACGTACACGGCGTAGTCGAAGCCGCCACGAAGGAGGTTGACGCCAATCGCATGGTGCTTCGATATGCCGCCCCCGAGGATTATGCCGCCCGTCTTCTTCGCGTTCAGGGGGATCTGGGCAAGCGCGTTCATGTCCTTGGTGACGTCGATTACGAAATCCTTCTTCTTCTGCCTGAAGAAATACGCCTGGAGGCCGATTGCCGAGTCCGTGATTCCCGGGCAGAAGACCGGGATGGAATTCTTCGAGCACCAGTGGAGGAACGAGTCGCTTTTCGTTTTTTTGCCGATTGCCGCGGCGATTTCCGAGGGCGAGACCGCCTTCTGCCTTTCGTACAGCTCACCGAAGACAGGCTGCATGAACTCCTCGAGGTATTCGTAGCATTCGTTCGGGACGAGGATGTTGCCTATCCTGTTCGTCCCTTTCCTGTGGAGGGCAGCATCGTCCATCAGGAAATCGCCGAGGATGTAGTCCTTTCCGGAGCGAATCAGGTCGTGGTCGAGGCTTCCGCCGGCCGTTATTATCGCGTCCACGAGAGACTTCCGGCACAAGTCCGCGAAAATCCCGCGCAGACCCGAGGCCACCATGTTCGAGGTGAATGTGAGGAACACCGTCGCGCCTTCCTTCTTCATCCGTCCGATTATCCCGGCGGCGGTGCCTATGTTCGTGGCCTGGAACCCGCATGTTTCGAGCCCTTCAATCTCTCCGGCCCTGAGGTCCCTGACGTTCATTCGTCCATCCCCATGTTGCGGTATGCCTCCGCGAGCATGTCCGCGAGGTCCGACGCGCTGTAGTTGTAGCCGAATTTCTCTAGGAGCATGTTGCCCGCGTGGCCACTGATGAGCGCGCCGGCGCAGGCCGCGGTGAAATTGTCGTTCTTGCACGCGAGCGCCGCCACGAGGCCGGCGAGGACGTCCCCGGTCCCGCCCTTTGTCATGCCCTGGTTGTGGATGCTGTTTTTCACGACTTTTGAGCCGTCGCTGATTATGTCCGGCCTCCCCTTCTTCAGTATCACGCACCCTGTCTTCTTCGCCATCGCCTTCACGTTCTTCTCCGTCCCGTCCATGCTAAAGAGCATCCTGAACTCGTTCTCGTGCGGCGTGAGTATCGCACCCTTCGGAATCCTGCCCTTTGCGCGCTTGAGGCCGTCGCCGTCTATGACCAGCTTCGCCTTCAGCGCCTTGAGCTTCGAGATGTCGAATTTCGCGCCCGACATGCCTATCCCGAAGAGAACGCAGTCGAGGCCCCGGACCGCACCGCTTTTGGGCCCGCTGATCACGATTACTTCCGGGATGTGCTTAACCGCGCCGACGAGGTGGGCATCCTTTTCGGCGGGCATGAAATAAAGCAAATCAACGAACCTCCTTGCCGCAAGGAGCGAGAATATGGGAGCGCCGTGGTAGTCTTTGCTCCCCCCGATGACGAGTAGCCTGCCGTTGTCCCCCTTCCTGGAGTTTTCGGGCGGCCTGTAGAGGGTCATGCAATCCCTTCGCTAACATAATTAAAAAACCAGCTTCGGATACAAGAGCGATGGAAGAAGAAGAGCCGGCGCGGACGACACTCGCGCTCGGGGAATCCGGAGGCCGGGCGGCCGAAATTCAATTGCGCTACCTGGCGCGCCACGGGGTGATAGCCGGTAGCACCGGCACCGGCAAAAGCCGCGCGATGCAGGTGCTTGCCGAGCAGGCGGCGGACGCGGGCATTCACGTCTTCGTTTCCGACGTCAAGGGCGACGCCTCGGGCTTCTGCGCCCCGGCATTCGAGCAGTCGGACGAGCCCACCGATGCCGAGAAGAAATGGAACGGGCGCAACTCGCTCGCCCCGTTCGAGCCCGCTTCCTTCGGCGCGAACTACTGGAGCGTCTCGGGCCGCTTCGCGAGGATGCGGTTTTCAGTCGGGGAGGCCGGGAGCGTGCTGTTCTCGCGCCTGCTTTCGCTGAACCCGACGCAGGAGAGCCACCTCGCCATCGCATTTTCGTACGCAAGGAAAGCCGGCAGGCCCCTCGACACCGTGGACCAGCTGCTCGACGTCCTCGACGAGATGGTCAGGACCGGCCAGCGCGGGATAAGCCCCTCCAGCGTTTCTGTCATCGAGCGCAAGATAATAGCGCTCAACGAGTCGGGCCTCGACAACCTTTTCGGGAAGCCTTCATTGCAGGTGCGGGACCTTGGAGGCCTAAATGTCCTGAACCTCTCGGACGCGCGCAGGGACATGGCGGTCTCTATCGCCCCGGCGTTCCTGCTCCAGAAGCTGTTCAACGTGATGCCAGAAGTGGGCGACCAGGAGAAGCCGCAGTTCCTGGTTTTCTTCGACGAGGCGCACTACCTGTTCAAGGATGCGAACAAGTCGCTCCGCGACCTGATGGTGACGATGCTCAAGCAGATACGCTCGAAGGGCGTTGCCGTTTTTTTCGTGACCCAGGACGTGACGGACCTTCCTGAGGAGATACTGAGCCAGCTCTCGACCAAGGTGATATTCTCCCAGAAGGTGTTCACCGAGAAGGGGGCGCAGAGGCTGCGGGCGCTTGCCAAGTCGTTCCCTCAGTCGAAGCTCAACCTCGACGAAAAGCTCAAGACGATGCCACCCGGAGTCTGCATACTTTCAACGCTGGACGAATCCGGGAACCAGACTCCCCCGGCGGAAGTGAAGGTCTTCGCTCCGGCCACGACTATGGAAGTGGTGCCTGACGACGTGCTCAGGAAGGCCACCGACCCGGAGCTCATCAGGAAATACTCGAAAAGCGAGAACCCCCGGCCCCTCGCCAAACCTTCATCAAAAGCCGCCTCCGCCCCGCCTGCCTCAAGAGCGCCCGTGCGCGAATCGCCGCAAAAGGAGCCGCGCCCCGCGCCGCTTCCGGCGGAAAAGCCCGTTTCGAAAGCGCCCGAAAAAAAGGCGGCTGCCCGTGAACAGGTGAGGGTGAAAGAAATCATTGTCGAAAAGAAAGTCGTAAGGAAGACCGGCCCTGGCATCCTCGATGGCATACTCGGCGCCCTGCTGAAGCTCCTCGACTTCATCCTGAAGGCCGGGGCCAAAATCGTGACCGCGGTCCTCATCAAGCCGCTCGTATCGCTCTACCGCTACCTCACGAAGAAACCGGTGCGCATCCTCTTCCTGCTGGTTTTCCTGCTGGTCCTGTACGTGATTTTCATAAACTGGGGCGCGATTCAGGGCGCGCTTGATGCTATGAAGCTTGGCTAGAAGTAGCTTTTTATCACTGAATTCAGCCTCTCCGCTTCCTTCAGCGCCGCGTCGGCCGGTTTCCCTCCGTTCTTCTCGAAAGCGTACGCGATTGATGAGGATGCGTTTATGCGGTGTATCGACGGGTTGCCCTTCACAGCCTCCATGACCATCTTGAGGTCGCCGCCCTGCGAGCCCACGCCCGGAATCAGGAGCGGCACATTGTTTTTGGTGAGTTTTGCGAGCTTCCCTATGGCGTCGCTTGTGGCCCCCACGACTAGGCCGCACTTCCATTTGGCCGC
>DATIFM010000006.1:0-19260 GCA_035455205.1 Candidatus Bilamarchaeum sp.
GTAACCGTCGTTGCGGCTGTCGTTGAACTTCTTTATGACCGCAAGGAGGTCGTCGATGTCGCTCTTGGAGGGGTAGTACAGCTTGGTGTAATATGAGTAGATGACCGAATCGATTTCGGTCCTGTTGGACACTATGTTGCCGTTCTTGAGCAGGAAAGTCTCCAGGTTGTTTATTTTCACGAGCGAATACGATGAGCCGTTGACCGTGAAGTTAGTGTAGTTGATGTTTACCGACGCGTTCTTTTCCGTGGGATAGAGGTAGTCTGTTATCTGGATGGCGTGCAGTAGCCCTATCAGTACTATTAGGAATACGAACGCTTTTTGGGAGGTCATCGGGGTTATTTCTGCGTGCGCATTTAAAAGGTTTTCACATTATTGTGGCCGTCAGCGGTCTCGGGCTACCACATAATCCGCAAGGCGCATGAGCGACTCGCGGTGGTCCGACCCGGGAAGTCCCCCGATTTTTTTCTTGGCCTTCGCCACGAGCCCGGCTGCCTTGGCCTGGGCATAGTCGAGCGAGCCGCTCTTCCGGAGTATGCCGATGGCCTCGTCGATATCCTCCTTGGCTTTCGAGCGCGCGGTAAGGATGGATATCAGCCTGCTGCGCTCGGCCGCCCCGGAATTTGCGAGGCTGTGGACGACGATAAGGGTCCTCTTGCCCTCGCTGATGTCGCCGCCTATCTCCTTCTTGTACTTGCCGAAGTCCCCGGCCAGGTTGAGCACGTCGTCCTGTATCTGGAAGGCCGCGCCTATCAGTTCCCCGTACGAGCGGAGGGCCGAGCGGTATCCTGCCTTTGCGCCCGCGCTAAGGGCGCCGGCCTCGCACGAGAGGCCCATCAGGGCGGATGTCTTCCCGTCTATCATCTTCCGGTATTCATCCTCGGTGATGTCGAAGCGTCCGCTCCGTATCCACGAGAGCTCTACCCCCTGCCCGTCCACGACGTCCTTGAACGCGCCCGCGCACAGCCGCTCGAGCTTCATGAGGCGCGCCGGGCGCATATCAAGGTTCACCAGCTTTCGCCAGAGGAGAGTGTAGAGGGCATCGCCGGAGTTGAGCGCCATGGGGATGCCGTGGGAGATGTGCAGAGTCGGCTCGCCCCGCCGGAACTGCGAGTCGTCCTCTATGTCGTCATGGATTAGGGTGAAGTTGTGGAACAGCTCGATGACCGTCGCCGCATCCATCACGTCGGACGGCTTGCCCCCGCAGGCGCAGCAGGAGAGTATCGCGAGCGCCGGGCGTATCCGCTTGCCGCCGCGGGCGATGAACGGCGAGAGCATGCCGTATATCCGGGGGTCCTCCCTCTCGAGCTCGGCCTTCATGCTGGTTTCGAGTTCGGCCAGATATGGCAGGATTTGAGGGTAAATATCCATGGGCTTACCTTCGCGCTTCATATTCTAAGACATACAAGGCTATAACCTTTTCGAGAACCCGCACCCGCATTTCACCCTGAGGGCGTCGGTTTTCTTGTCGAAGAAAACGGTCACCGTCTTTCCCGGAATCCAGATGGTGAAGCATTTCCTGCAGAAGCTGTTGCGCATCTCGCGGGGAAGCCGGACCTTGTTCTTCTTGAGGAGGTCGAAGGCCATTTCCACGTACCTTTTCGAGCGGCCGGGGCTTCCGGGGTATGCTTTTCGCGCCTCCTCAAGGAGCTTCGATATCGAGGAGCTAACGCTGGCGTTTATATTTTTTTTCCGCCTATCATGCATGCAGTTGGTACGATGGGAAACTTTATATACGATTACTTCATCAGCCCGATCTGGGACAGGACAGGATACAATACCATCAACACTATCGTCTATGCAGGGATTGCCCTGCTCGCGATTTTCGTTATTTGGAAGGCCCTGAAGGGCAGGGTGAAGATAGACGAGGCATTCATAGGCGGCGTCATGTCGTTCGTCCTTTTCGGCTCCACGATCCGCGTGGTGACCGACTCGATTGACAACGGCACGTTCCAGCCGGTAACGCCGTTCCACAGGTTCGTCCTCGACAGCCACCTCTGGGACTACGGCTACCTCACGGTAACGCCGGGGGTGTACATCCTGACGGCGTTCCTGCTCATCGGCACGCTCGCGATACTTTACAGGCTGAAGAAGACGCAATATCTAGGCTACGTAGGCCTCGCGCTCTGGCTTCCGCACTTCCTCCTGCTCCTTCCCTTCATGAAGTACTGGGTGTATGCCCTTCCGGTACTCGTGCTCGCGGCCATACCGGCGTACCTGGCGTGGCTCTACTTCAAGGACAGGGTCCTTGCCGGGATAGTCGGGGCGCAGGCGCTCGACGGGGCGGCCACGTTCTTCATAATAGACTACTTCTCGTCCGTGTCCGGCATCAACTACTTCGAGCAGCACGTGTTCTCGGCGGCAATCGGCCAGATCGGAGGGGGGTTCTTCCTATTCTACCTCATCAAGTGCGGGATTGCCTTCGCGGCCGCGTACGTCATCAGGAGCGAGAAGATGGACGAGGAGGACAAGCGGTTCATAGCGCTCATACTGATGATTATGGGTGTCGCCCCCGGCCTGAGGGACGTCCTCAGGATGATGGCCGGGACATAAGAGGCCATTTTAATTCCTTTTCTACAACAGTATATGCATGAATAAAGTGAAATTCGCGCTGATTCACCACCCGGCATCCATCTCCCGCAGCGAGCTTGAAGCGGCAGCCGAGGGAATGCGCGAGTTCGCAAGGTTCGGCGTATCCTGCGAGGAGATAGGCGCCGGAGGCAGCGTCGCGCACGTCAAGAGGGGGGCTCTTCTCAAGGAGGCTGCGGCGGCCGGGGAGCTGTCGGTGCACAAGTTCGCCCTCGCGCACATACCCCTGGCCGAATTCGGCAGGGACCTTTTGGCTGACATGCTCCGGGGCTTCCCGTCAGATTTCATCAGAAACCGAGCCCGGCCTGTGGACAGCATGGGGATTGCATTGACGGGTGGGATACTTTTCGAGAGAAGGAACGACAACGAAAATTTCAGGAGCGACGAGGAAAAGCTGAAGGCCCGCCGCATAGGCGTAAGTTTCGGCGGGGTCGGGGGGATAGTCTCCCTCTCGCGCCTCAGGGAGCTTTGCTACAGGACGATTTTGCCCGAGGCCGTACGGCTCGCGGTCATGCACGAGGCGGGGCACGTACTCGGCAAGAAGGGCCATTGCGCTGAGGAAGGATGCCTTATGCAGGAAAACAGGGACACGCCCGACTTCATCAGGAGGTTTGTCGAAAACAAGGCAAGGTTCTGCATCTTTTGCCTCAGGACGATAGAGTCGGGCGTCCGGGCGCTCGAGAAAGGAGAACCGGAGGGGCCCGGAAGCGGCCCGGACGGCTATTTCTGAAAAATTACTCTTCGGCCGGAATCCGGTCCGGCGGCGCCTTCAGGTTCTTGACGGCCTCGATTATCCTAGGGTTAGGCTCGACAAGGACATGGTCGTGGAGCTTCAGGGCGAATCCCAGGCCCCCGACTTCCTCGAGCCCGTCGCGCTTCCTCAATCGGTTTATCTCCTTGTGCAGCGACTGCGCGGACACTCCGAAATACATATGCTTCTGGTCGGTCATGAACTTTCACCTCTAATCGGTTATCAATCACTCTAAGAGTTTGGTTCCTTGATAGTATTTATGATAGAAAAAATATATAAACATATTTATCTGCAGATTACCACCAGATACATTTATATTCTCTTTTTGCCACAATAATACCATGAGAGACACGAGGATAAGGGTTCTTCTTCACCCCAGACTGGAACCGCACGAGGCCAAGGCTGCGCTCGAGGCGGCGGAAGCATTCAGGGGCTTCGGGCTAAAGGTCGAGAGCATGGCCGAGCCGAAAGAGAACGTCTGGGCCGACCTGTGCAGGAAGCGGGTCTATGAAGTCGCATTCGGGAGCGGCCCCGTCACGCTTTACGGCGACGAGCCGCTCGGAAGGCCGAGCTACTTTGCCAGGGTCCCGCATGACGGGGCAATACTCGCCGGGCTCACCCCCCGGAGGATATATCATGAGGCCGGCGGCAGGAACACCGAAATCGAAGGGTTCAACATGTACTATGTCGGAGCAGTCGTCTCATCGCTCAATTTCAGGCCTTCCGCGGACGGGCCCTACAGGCATGCCGGCCCGGCCAGCACGGAAGAGCTCTCCAAGGCCATCGTCCTCGGCATGATGCACGAGCTCGGCCACTCGCTTCTCGGCGTCGAGCCGGTATCCAGCGCATTCCCGGCAACCGGAAAGGCATCGACCTACGATGAGTTTGGCCACTGCAAGACTGACGGCTGCATAATGCAGGACGCCCGGGACTACATCTCATTGCTAAGGAGCAGGGCCGCAGACCGGATAGGGTTCTGCAGCGGGTGCTCGTACCTCCTCGAGGGAAGGGTCACAGAGCTGAAGTACTATGCGTGCGCCTAGTAGAAACGCAGGCAATCCCACGAAAATATAGAGAGGACTAGGCCCGATACCGGGCTGTTTTTCACTTGAGCTCCGTCGCGATTGCGAGCAGGATTAGGACGCCGCCAATCAGGAGGAGCGGAAGGGTAATCTTCGCGACGGCCACGATTGAATTCACCGTCGATATTACCTCTATCGACTGCTTTGCCCCGAGGACTTTGATGTCGAACCAGCGGGTGTCGGAGAAGAATTCGGATTCCTGCATGTCGGAGACCGCCTCCCGGACGGCGTCCTTTATCGTGCCGAGTATGGCCTCCTGCTCGCGCAGCGGGTTCAGGACGCCCCTGACCATGTTCGTCTGGTGCGTGTCGGTCGTGAATATGCCTACCGCGAAGTCCCGCTTCATCGCCTTTCCCGCGGCCTTCACTTCGGCCTCAATCCTCTCGCGGAACGACGGGGTTACGCCGTTCGAGTCTATGAGCACGACCACGTATTCGGGGCTCGAAGAGAACACCGCGACCTTCACCCCGGCCGCCCCGACGACGTCAGAGTCGGTTTTGTGCATCGCCACGCCCACCTTCAGGGGCTTCTCTTTCCCCTTCCTTGAGAGCGAGTCGCGCACGGCCTGCAGGTAGCCGTAGCCCACGAGGCTGCCGGGCTCGAAGCTGGTTATCTCGCCGGTTTCGGCGTTGTGCTGGTCTATTATCATCGCCTTGCGGACGGATTTCTCGGCCTCGAAAAGAAGGGAGAGGCCCAGACCGAAGTTTACGTCTTCGGTTACCTGCGGGGCCCGGCTGAGGCCGATTATCGCCGAGTCGTTTATCCGCAGGGCCTCGGCCCGGCACTCCTTGTGGGAGCCGGAGACGAATGAAACCTTCGCGCTCCCGTATTCGGCCCCGGATATCGCCGAGTCCGCGGCGGCAAGTATCTTCTTCATCTCTGAGGTGGCGACGGGGTTGAGGTCGTGCGTCACAGTCCCATGGAAGACGAATGTCTTGGAGCCGTATTTCCTGTCCATCTCCTCTGCGATGAGCGAGGAGAACTCGCTGCCGCCGAGGTTGCCGAACGGGCCGAAATGCACGCACGGCGTGACGAAGAAGACCGTGCCGCTTTTCCTGCGGAATCCGGCGATGGAGATGATGGTCTTGACGTTTTCCCCGACCTGCTCGAAGACCTTCTCAACGTCCTTGTTATGGTAGAGCCACTGGCTGAAGAGGTAGCTCATGGCGTCGGTGCTGCTCAGGCCGAGGTTCTTCTTCATCGGGGCGTTTATGATTAGGAAGAACAGTATCAGGGCCCCCATCAGGACGACAGCCGACAGCGAGAATTTCGCGGCGATGTTGAGGAACGGCTCGGAAGTGACGTAGAGCGCCTGGTTGCTTATCAGGAAAATCACGTAAATCAGGAGCTGTATGAGCGCGAATAGGAGGGAGCGGTACTTGTGGAGGAAGATGAAGCGCGCGATGACGTACCAGAGGACGAAGACGATGGAGGACGCGACAAGTATGACGAGCTGTGCGAGGAATTCGCCGTTTCCGGAAATCGTCGATATCGGGATGCTCATGCCGTAGGCGATGGCATACACGATTTCGCCGGCGAGCGCCGTCGCCGCTATCCTGCGGTAGGGCATCTTCCTGCTCATCAGCTTGACGATGAAAGACGAGAGGAGCGCCGGCAGGGTGAGGAGGATGATTCCGTCCTCGATTGAGGAGAGGAAGGGCTTTTCCGAGCCGAGGTTGATTATGAGCCCGAACAGGACGCCGATGGCGACTATCGCCACGAGGATGAAGCGCGAGGGCGGGAGCGTGATGAAATACGACGTGAGGTTGATGGCCTGGTTGATGTTCTTGGTCATTTCAAGTCAACTCCGGGCTCCGGCTTCGAAAATCATTGTTTTTTAATTCGTTCTCAACGGTTTAAAACGATATGTCAGACCTGATATGCCCCCGCTGCGGAAGGAGCAGCCGGGAGGTGAAATTCATCGAGGCCTTCTGCGCCGACTGCGCCCCGGTGAGGCTGGAATGCCCGGCCAAGGTCGAGCTCGAGCAGTGCGGCAGGTGCCTTCGCGGGAAAATCAGGGGCGAATGGACGCCTGTGGACGCGAAAAAAATCGACAACCTCGTCATCGCGAGGTGCAGGGGCGAATATGTCGGCTTCGCCTACGACCAGGCGACCGGGAAGGCAGTGTTCGAGCTGGAAAACGGCGCCTCAGTCGAGCGCGAGATACTTTTCGAGATAAAGAAGACCATATGCCAGCAGTGCTCGCGGATAAGCGGCGGATACTACGAGGGCATCATCCAGCTGAGGGGCAACCGCGAGAAGGCGGCAAAGTATGCCGAGAAGCTCGCGCTGAAGCTCTCGAAGAGCACGTTCATAGCGAAAGTGGACGAGAAGGACGAGGGCATCGACATATTCGTCGGGAGTTCGAAGTCCATCGTCGCCATCATGTCGGACGAGGGCGTGAGGGCGCTCATAACGAAGAAGCTGATTGGCCGCGACCAGGGGAAGCGCCTGTACAGGACGACCTTCCTCATAAGGCTCTGATTCATTCGGGGAGGATGACGTCCCCCTCCTTCTTCCCTTTCGCCTCCATTTCCGCCGCGAGGGCATCTGGCATCCTGAGCGCCTCGGGCACGGCCGGGAGGTGGAGGAAAGTCGACTTGAACCGCACGAGGAGGCCGAACGTCGCGGCCTTTGCCGGGTCCACGCCGAACAGGGAGAACACGAGCGTCGCCCCGCTCTCGCTAAGGCCCATCCCCGCGATTGTCGGCGAAGGAGCGAACTCCAGCATCGTGAGGAGGGGCTGGAGGAACATGTAGAAAACGAGCTCGTGGAAGCCGAAGTCGATTGTGATGCCTACCGCCTTGCCGGCAAAATACCACGATAGGGCCCGGAAAAACCAGTTCAGCAGGATTATGGCGATTATGTGCGGCGTCTTGCTCACTACTATGTGGGAGCTGTCCTGCATCTTCAGGACGACGTCGTAGAGCCCGGCGACGACGGGGAACCCCCTCACGAAAGCGAACATCGAAAGGAACCGCTTCGAGAAAAGGACGAGGAGCATCACGAGAACCGCCACGCTTATCAGGCCGGCCCCGAGGAAGAGCATCCAGCCGTCGTGGGGGCTGATGAAGGCGGAGAGCAGGTAGAGGATCGCCGCGCTCCCGACCGCAACCTTGAACGCAAAGTCGAAAATCTGGGGCCCGAAAATCGAGAGCAGCGCCTTGTCCGACTCCACACCGTAGTTGTAGCGGAGGACGCCGGCTGTGGCGAAGTACCCTGTCCGCGAGGGCGTGAAGTCGGCAAGCAGCATGCCCACGAAATGCGAGCGGAGAATGTCAATGTAACGGATTTTCTGCTTCATCGCGTCGAGCAGGATTTTTATCCGGTAGGACATCAGGACGTCCATCGCGAAAAGGGCCGCGATGCTGAAAAGTATGAGGAGCGGGTCTGCCTTCTGCAATTCGAGCGCGACCTTCTCTGCCCCCACGAGGTGGAGGAGCGCGGCGATTATAGCGAGCGAGACTATGAGGTTGAATGCGATCACCGCGCGCCGGTCCATCCCTTCACCCGCTCTTCCTCAGCCTGATGCTGAATTCCGGCTTTTTCGTGTCCGGCGCGAGGCTCTGCGCGGGCGGTATGAATGCGTTTATGCGGTTCGCCTCCTTCAGGGCATCGCCGACCTGCCCGGGGGAAAGCTCGTCCGAGAAGCAGTTGAGGAAGCAGATGAGGTTCTCTGCAGAGAGGTAGAGTATAGCGGTAAGGTTGTCCTTCATTTCGCCCGGGCTCTTTTCCAGCGTCGTCTGCCCCTCCATGGACGGGGTGTTGTTGTTCACGCCGAAAAGCCCGGAGTGGGATTTCTGCGAGAGCACCCAGTACTGGTTGAAGAAGAAGCTCTCGAAATACTCCTTGGTGTAGAGCTTCTTCATCATCTTCTGGAAGTTGTATTTCCGCCGGAGGTTCTCGAGGGCGCGCTCCTTAGTGTTGGACCAGGCCTTCTGCCGTATCTTCGCGAACTTGTCGCGCTCCATCGCGTTAATCTTCATGAAAGCCTGGAAATACCCGTCCTCGAAAAGGTATGCGTACTGCCATATTATCGTCTCGAAGACCGCGCGCAGGTTGTTGCCCGCAGGGTCGAGCATCCCCATCCGGGCCATGTGGTATGCCGCAGAAAGGTAGACGCTGTTCCGGTAGAAGAAGGCGAGGAGGAACCCTTTCTTGTCATCCAGCTTCCTCTGCCGCATGGAGGACGAGAGGGCGAATGAGAAGGCGAGCGCGCTTTCTATGGCCTTGCAGTCGCCGGGGAAGCGCTTTCCGCACCCGGAATAGACCGACTCGTACTTGTCCCTGAGCGACTCGTAATCCATGGGTAGGGATTAATGGTAAAGTTTTTTGTATGCATCGAAAAAAACCGCGAACAGCACCGAGGATGCGAAGCGGGGGTTCTTGCGCGCCCTCCTGACCGAATATGCGAATGCGTCTTTCCCGTATGGCACGTACTCTGAAAGCGGTATGCCGCTCGCCCTCAGCCGCTTGTAGTATTCGGGAAGCACCCCCTTGAGGACCTGGATCTCGAAGAACTTTTTCCGGTATTTTTTCTGGAGGCGGACTGCGAGCCCGACCGCCTCTTCGTGGTGGGTGCCCACCGCGATGCCGAAGGATGGCGGGCTTTCGCTGAACGCGTGGCGTATCAGCTTCAGGAACCGCGCGTGGAGCCTCCCCGGGTCGCGGACGGAGATTTCGGGCCTTTCCTCGTATATTCCCTTTACGAGGCGGACGCGCACATCGCGCGCGGCTGAAAGCCGGATGAGCCGCCCGAGGTCTTTTTCAGTCCGCAGCAGGTTGGCCTGCAGGCATATGCCGGCGTTCCACCCCGGGGGAAGCGTCTCGTAGAAATCTAGCGTGAAGTCGGTGAAGCGCGAGTCTTCCATGTCGAGCCATACTGCAATTCCCTTCTTCGACGCGTACCGGGCGACTTCGAGCAGGTTCTTTCGGCAGAATGCCGCGGCGTCTTTTGCATCTTCGGCATTGAAGCCGAACTGGGAGGGCTTGAGGGTGAGCGATGCCTCTTGCGGGTTGAGGGCGTCCACGAGCCTCTTGTATTCTGCGACGGTTTCCAGCGCGTCCGCGGATTTCCGGTAATGCTCGCCGAGGAGGTTTATCATGCACGCGGAGCCAACCCGCCTGCAGTATGCCGCCGCGTCCCCGGCGTCCGCGCCGGCGACCCAGCGGTTCATTACGTGAAGGAAGAAGAAGTTCCCGAACGAGCGCACGATACTGCCCTGCATCATCTCTGCCTGCTGCCCCTTTCCCGGTCCATCAGCTCTGCGAGGCGGAGCACTGCTGCCCTGGGGTCCTCGAGCTCGCGGAGAATGTGGGCGATTATCGGGTTCCGCTCCCAGCCATAAGTCACCTGCGTTCCGCCTCCCCAGCTCATGAGGCTCGCCCCTGCCCGGCCGCGCATGAAAGTGAATATCTCGTCCGCTCCTTCCGCTCCCCGGTCCATCCCCATGAGGCGCTCGAAAGTGCCGCGGCCGAGCGTCGCGTCCACGGTGTTCCGTATGATGCTCATGTCGCCGGTAAGGTACGCGTTCCGCATCATCCGCCTCCCTTCCTCCTCCCCGTAGGACTCTATGAGGATGCCCTGTATCAGGAAGCAGGTCATCGTCTCGTAGGGATATGAGACGTAGCTCGGGGTCATGCCGTGCGCGCGCACCAGCTCCTGCGCGAAAAGCTCGGTCGTCCCTTCGTGGAACCACCGGACGTTGCCGAGGCTGACCCTCCTCCCGCCATCGCCGATGTAGTATTGCTCCATGCCGCCGTTCGCTTCCGCGGCAGAGTGGAGGAGCTCGTGCGTGATGAGCGTGTAGCGGTCGGGCATGGAGAGAACAGATGAAGAGACGAACACGTCGAGCTTCCCGCCCTGCTCCCACTCCCTGCCGCTCAGCCATGCCCCGAGCCACGTGCCTCCATAGGGGCTGACGCCGGTAGGCACGAATCCGGATTCCTTCTCGAACTGCCAGAACCAGTTCGAGGGCTTCGTGACGACCTTCGGGTCGCCGCCCGTGAAATTGTCCCTCGAGCTCGGGCCCGGGCCAGAGTGCGTCGTCCCGGCGAAAAAGTCGTCAGTGAGCCAGGTATTGATTATCTGCTGGCCTATCAGCGCGTTCTCTCCTGAAATCTGCTTCATGGTCGGGCGCGGGGGAGGCTTCGCGTTCATCCTCGACTCGATATCCCGCACATCGATTCCTGCAGGCCGCGCCTGAAGCTCGCGGACCGCTCCCCCGGGAGGGGCGTTTCCGGCCCGCCCCGGCTCGTCCAGGGGTTGCGCCCCGCGCAGTTCGTCCAGAGCCTTTTTCCGCTGTTTCTCAGCCATGCAGACCACTATTCGAGCGATATCTTCCTGCCGGAAAGCTTCTCATATGCCATTTCGCTGAGCGCCTTGTCGCTTATCCTGAACGCGAGGTAGAGGCCCGGGCGCTCTTTTTTCATTTCCCCGAAAAAGCGGGCCTTTTCCTCCAGCACTTTGCCGGCCTCGGCCTTCCCCCCGGCCCCAAGGAGCGACATCCATGCCGAGACCTTCGCCTTCGCGTCGAGGTAGTCCGCGCTTTTCACGAGCTTCGAGAGTTCCATTCATTCACCCCTGCGCCTTCAGCCGGAACATGCGCGGCCTCAGCATCCCGTCGCCCGCAAGCTCCTCGGACTCTATTATTCCCTTCTTCTCGAGGAGCTCCAGGTAGTTCCGTATCTGCCTCTTGGTCTTGGGGACTTTTTCCGTGAATTTCCCGTAAAGGGCCGAGGACTCCAGCTCGCCCGCGCGCAGGAGCTCGACTATCAGCATCTCTTCCGAGGTCAGCTTTAGTTCGGGCATCTTGAAGGACGGCTCGGAAGAGAGCGTGTCCTCGAGGTCCTGCAGCATTATTTTTCGCTTGCCGGATTTCTCGGCGTGCTTGGCCGCCTTCCAGAGCCGCTCGAGCGCGACGCGCGCCGAGCCGTCCTCGACCGAGCGGGCGATTTTCAGGAGGAGCTTGTCGTCGAAGGAGCCGGGCTCGAGCGCCCGCGTGGCGCGCACGCGCAGTATCGAGACGAGCTGCTCCTCGGAATACGGCTTCAGTTCCATCTCGGAAAAGCGGAGCGACGAGCGGATGCGCGAATCCAGCCTCGAAAGGAGCGCCTTGTTGTTAGAGATTCCGATTATCCCGAATGTGAGCCTCTGCTCGTTGGAGCGCGAGACGACGTAAAGGAGCTTGTCGTGCCGGAGGCCGTCCATCTCGTCCAGCACGAGGAGTATCGGCTTCTTGTAGTTCTTCACGAACTGCATTATGCGGTCGAAAATCTCGTCCGTAGCAAGGCCCCGGCGCGGGAGGGGAAGGCGCATCTCCTCTATAATCCGGTTATATACTGACATCTGCGTCGGGTTCTCCCAGCAGTTGACATAGACCGGGAGCGCGCCCGAGGACTGCTCGGAAAGCTGCTTGAGGAGGTATTTCATGCAGGTCGTCTTGCCGCAGCCCGAGGAGCCGTGGATGAACAGGTTGTTCGGCGTGCGCCTCTGGAGCAGGGGCTTTATCGAGTCGGCTATCGCCTGGAGCTCCTTCTCGCGGTGGAGTATCTCGTCGGGAAGGTATTCTGGCAGGAGGACCTCCTCGGCACGGATTATGGACGGGCCTTCGGAGGCCCGGTCGAAATAGTTGGGGCTCATGCAGGAGATACGGCGCGAGAGATTAAAAAGGCCGCGGAATCTGGGAATTTCCGCGGAATTTTTTGTGGAAAAGTGGAACGGATGCGCGCTACCTCCGGGCTTTTTTCGCAGGCTTCTTCGGGCGGCTCTGCGCCCTGCTTTTCCTGGCCGGCTTGCGCGCCCGCCCTTTGCCGGGTTTCGCTTTCTTTTCCGCGGCCGAGAACGTGATTTTCGCGGATTCGATGCAGTATCTTTCGCCGGCATCCTTGTGCCGGTCCCCGAGCAGCTTGCCGTCATGGAAAAGGTTCCCGAGGTGAGAGCCGCATCCGGCACACAGCACCTGCTCCCTCGTGAATCCGGGAAATATCGCCGTCTCGAGCTTCACCGCTCCGGGCACGGGCTTCCTGAACGAGGGCCGCAGAAGCCCGGAATTGAACTTGTCCCCCGAGCGGAAAACCGGGAGGAGGCACTTCCTGCAGTTGTACACGCCCCGTTCCCAATGGTCGCGGAAAATCTCCTTCTCCATGCCTTGGAAACGCAGGGTGATGATTTAAGTTTATCGAAAACAGGTGAATAAGAATTCACAATTAAAATACCAGCCTGCGATAGTGGTTTATAAGGCTGTGCAGAAGTGATGCATATGGCAGTGCCGGGCGCAGGAAACAGGGAAATTGCCGGGGATTACGAGGAGCAGATAACCGAGCTCGAAAGCGAGACCGACAGCCTTGTGAGCGAGACCATTTCCAGGATAGAGAGCGCCATCGAGGCATTCAGGGCGGCCGGAAACAAGCCGGAGGAAATCCGGGAGGACATGGTCCGCCTCAGGGGATTCTACGACGAGCTGTGCTCATGGGAGAAAAGGTCCCTTTCGGCGAGGAGGGGCGGCGGCGTGGATGCGAAGGTGAAGAGGCTCCAGGAGTTCGTGGACATATGCACGAGATACTCCGGCGCCTTCGGAAGGACTGAGTAGATGGCGGAGAAGCTCGCGAAAAGGTCGGCCGAGCAGGCGCAGGCAGCCCAGCAGCAGGCGCAGGCGGCATTGAGGCACGCCGAGCAAAGGGTCGGGCCGGCAATCAGCCCCGAAGCAGCCTCGCGGAGCCAGTCGGCGCAGGCCATGGCGCAGGTCAGGAAC
This sequence comes from Candidatus Bilamarchaeum sp., assembly GCA_035455205.1. Taxonomy (GTDB): domain Archaea; phylum Micrarchaeota; class Micrarchaeia; order Anstonellales; family Bilamarchaeaceae; genus Bilamarchaeum. The sequence continues at coordinate 13,176 of DATIFM010000006.1, forward strand.
CTCCTCGAAGGCGGCAGCAGGGTGCGCAGCTTCCTGTCCGAAAGCGGCATGCAGACACCGAACATGCAGGCCGGCGACATGCAGAGGGAGATGGCGGTGCTCGCCGAGAGGACGCGCTCCCCGCCATCTGGCGCGTCGGAGGCCCAGAGGAACAGGCTGGAGGCAGTGAACGAGGCCGCGAAAAGCGCGGTCGCCGCGTTCTGCAGCAACCCGCCGGACCTGCGGACAGCGGCCTACCTCTACCGCCAGGCGAACGCCCTCGCCCAGCTCAACAACCAGATAGGCGCGGCCTCGGGCTCTCCACGCGCGCGCGAGGCCGCAGGGCTCTACTCGGCCGCCTTCGACGCGATAAACGGCGGCGACCCCTCGCGGGCGTCATCGCTCGTGGGAGCGGCCGACCTTTACCTGCGCGCGCGGGAGCCGCGCGAAAGGAGGCGCGCGCTGGAGCTCGGCCGGACGATCCAGGGCACTGAAGACGAATCCCGCAGGGGAATCGCGGAGCGGGAACTCACGGTCAGGCTCGATGCGCACCACCTCGAAAAGAGCGGCTCGGCGCACGAAGACGCGAGAAAGGCGCTCCGGCTCGCAGCCGGATTTTTCGAGCGCGGCCTCCAAAACGAGGGCGCGCTCTCGCACCAGATTGCGGATGGGTTCAGGAACGCCGCGCAGGTCGGAAAGCTCGGGCGCGAGAGGATAAGCGGCGCCATCAGCGCATTGCGGAGCAGGGTGGAGGAGCTCGATAGGTGCGAACGCGAGAGCAAGACGCTCATGCAGCTGCGCGGGGCCGAGGGTCAGGACGCGCACTCGTTCTGGAGCGCTGAATTCGCATCGGCCTCCGTGCACCTCGCGGTCGTGGAAGTCGCGGCATACGAGCAGAGGCTCTCAAACGCCCTCAACGCGCTCGGCCTCTCGATGCAGACCGCCATCGCGATGTTCGCGATGGACATCATGAAGACCCTGAACGGCAAGCTCAAGGAGCAGTTCACGGAAGAGGAAGTGAAGATGCTGAGGAGGGCCGCCGAGGAGATAATATCCTGCCTCAGCGAGGAGGGCAAGCTCCAGAAGCTCGGGAAGAAGAAGGCCGCAGAGCTGTTCCATACGGCCGCAGAGAAGTTCGCGAAAGTGAAGGAGGCAGGGAAGGGGAAGATTGCGGCGGCGATGGCCGAGGCCGAGAAGGCGCTCATCGCGGCGATGAGGCTGGGGAAAGCTGAAACCGCGCTTCACGAAACCAATGCGGCGAGGAAGAAATACCTCTCGCAATTGACGAGGATGGAGGCCGCCCTCACAGCGATTGCGAAGAAGCTGGGCGCGGTCACCGACTCGAAGGGGAAGAAGATTTTCGACGAGCTCGAGTTCAGGCGCGCGATACGCGCGGTAAGGCTCGCCATAGAGAAGGCGAAAACGAAGGGGGAGATGGACAGGCTCATGGGCGGCCTCGCCGGCCTGCAGAAGGCGGTCGACCTCGCATCGAAGAGGGCAAAACGCGTCATTCTCCTCGAGAACATGGCGAAGGAAGCCGGCCAGATGCTCAGGATGGCCGAGAATTTCCGGGGCGCGTTCAATTCACTCATGAGGAGCCACTCGGGCCTGATGGACAAGGAGACGCTCATGGCGCTCCGGCGCGCGTTCATGGGCCTTTCGACTCTTGCGAGCGGGAAGAAGGAGGACGAGCACGCGAGGACTAACCTCGTAGGCCTCCAGGGCCTCCAGAAGACGCTCCTTGGCCTTCTCCAGAAGGCCCGGGACGGCACAATCGCCGAATCGGAGATGGACTCGTGGGCTTCGCGGTTCAGGGGCGCGAAGCTGAATTTTAGGGCGCAGATGAATGGCATCTCGCTCCAGTTCTCGGCCCTCAAGGAAGCGCTCGCATCCAAATTCTTCGGGAAGCAGGCCGAGAAGCAGCCGATGCTGAAGATGGGGATGGACGAATCCGCGAGGGCGTTCCTGCGCGCCGCCGAGCTCGCCCACGACCATGCGATATTGAGGGGAGAGAAGGGCCGCGAGTTTTCCGCAGATGAAATGAAAAAGATGACCATAGTCGGAAAATTCGGCGGCCTGCTCCTTTTCGTCCATGACGGCAAGCTCTATGCGGTGCGCGAGAGCAAGGCGAAGGTTGGGAAGGGCAAACGGGGCAGGACAGAAACGAGATACATGACTGAATACACGTTCCATGAAGACCTCGCCATGTTCCAGAAGAGGAAGGACAAGGACCTCCTCGAGCTCGCCAAGGAAGTGATAACGCACGGCGAGGATTTGCACGCCGAGGCCCGCAGGTCCGTGAAGGAAGGGTTCGTGGCGAGGGGCAGGTACATGCCCCACAGGGCGTTCGCTCTCATCGCGGAGGAACAGGCGGCCGAGTGGGAGCGCTCGCTGAAGGGGCGGGGGAGCGAGAAGTTCGCAGGGCAGCTCGACCGGCTCATGGCGATGATGGTCCGGGCGAACATCGTCTTCAGCGGCGAGAGGCGGGACCAGTTCTTCAACATGGTCGCGCGCTCTTTCGACATAATACTCGGGGACAGGAAGCTGGTGCGGGATTCGCGCCGTGCCGACGAGATAGACGTGGAGCTCGGCAGGCTGGGGCGCGAGAGGAAGTCGCGATTCGACTCGGCAGCCAAGCACCAGGCGAAGGCCGAGAAGTCCCGCGGCGCCAAAAAGGCCGCGCTCGAGCGCACGGCCGAGAAGCTGTTCAGGGAGGAGGAGGCGCTCGCGAAGAGGGCCGGCGCCCTGGAGGCCGAGAAGAAGGAGCTCGTGCGGGGCCTGTATGGGAAACAGGTGCCCGACCCGGCCGGCGTCGCGCTCATACTCGACAACCTCGTCAGGGACGGCGAGCAGAGGATAGCCCGGGACGAGCAGGCGGAGAAAGTCCTGCAGGCCATGAAAGGCATCGCGCTCCTTGCCACGAGCTTCGTGCATGGCGGCGCCGGCCTCGCGGCCTGGGGCGCGGACCTAGCGTATACCGCTTACAAGACAGGGGACGTTCACGCGAAAGAGATTCTTCCCTTCGCCCTATCGCTCGCCACTCACGGGGCGTCGTCCTATGTCGCGGCGATGATGAGGGCGAGGGGCCTTGGCGCCGGCGAGGCCGGGGCTGAGGCGCTCATCCGCTCGCCGTGGCAGGTGAAGGCGGCCCAGGGGCTTGCGCTGTCGAACGCCCGGCTCGGCCTCGCGATAGGCATGGAAGGCGCGCTTGATGCGATGGGCCAGCTCAGGCCAGGGGCGGACGCGGCCGACTGGGTGATGGCACTTACCTCGATGGTGCAGGGGTTCGGCCTGCCGGCGGCGCACTCGGTGCACGCGTTCAGGCGGATGAGGATGGAGGCCCTCCTGCAGGACAGGGAGCTCTCGCGCCGCTACATCAACACACTGACCATGGAACAGCTGTATTCGCGCGAGGGCGCGAAGGCCAGTTTCGAGGGGGCGAAGGCTCTAGGATTCGAGGGAAGCAGGGCCGAGTTCAACGACAGCATGAGGGCGAGGAGCAATTCTGAAATCGTGCGGAAATATTCCGCGATGCCCGATTCCAAGCTCCCCGGCGCAGCCCCGCAGGCAAAAGCCGAAGGATACGTCGGCAGCGCCGAGCAGTTCAGGAGCGACGTCGCGAGGCAGAAGGCGCTCGAGCGCTCGCTGGGGGCCCAAGACCCCGCGGCGAATGCTGCAGCAAATGAGGCGGCCGCGAGGGCGTCCCTTGCCAAGGCAAAGGCCGCACTGCCTGAAGAGGCGCCGAAAGCGCCGTCCCGGGCCGCGGAGAAAGAGGCCCTCGCGAGGGAAAGGGGGGCACCCGCCGCTCCGGGAGGGGGGACGGCGCCAGCCACTCCGAAGGCGATGCGGGAGGCGGCTCCGCAGAAACCGGGAACCACGCCGGCGGTTCCCAAAGCCATCAAGGGGGCGCAGAAGCCGGCCTGGAGCGCGCTTGGGAAGGCGGATTCGGAAATTGTCGGCAACCACTCCATGGCAGCTGAAGCGGCGAACCTTCGGGCGAGGAATCCCAGGCTCGCGAAAATCTACGAGGATGCCGTCAGGGATTTTCTTGCAAGGGCGCGCGTGAATTCTCCGGAAGCCGTGGCAGACCCGAAGCTAAGGGCGAGCGTCCTCGACATGGCGCAGGCGGAGGCGCGGCAGAAGGTCTTCGAGGCAGAGCCGAGGCACGAGAGGCAGAAGAGGGCGTTCCTTTCGGCAACCGGGGAAGAGCAGGTATCGGACTCGCTCTCGTCGGGATGGAAAACGCCTTCTGAGAAAACGCTCAACGCTTATGCCTGGCTTCGCGAGCAGCCTGCGGACGTTCAGGCGCGCGTGAGGGAAAGGATTGCCGGAAAACTGGGAGCGGAGGACAGGGCAGCGTTCCTGCGCGCATTCGGAGAGAACATGGCCGTGAGGGGCGCGTACGCCCCGGATTACCGGCCGGTCAACCAGATTGACCCAGCGCTCGCGAGGGACCCGTTCGGGAAAGTGGTCGTTTCGCCCGATGAGAAAGCGCTGAAGGACGGCGTCCTTGCGCGGGCGGCCGGGGAGAACCTGCATGCGCAGGGGGTCGAGAGGGGCAAGGGCGGGCTGAACAACCTCATCAACATAATGCTCGAGGGCTCGGTAAGGCACGGGGAGTTCGGGCCCATGGCCGAGATGCGCAACGGAAGGCCGTTCGCCGACCCGTCGTACCATTCCGGGGCCCACGGGCCGTTCTTCATAGTCGTGGAGGGGAGGCTGCAGGGGGCCGTTGGCGACCCGACGGTCCGCGGCCCGGTCGGGGAACACAGGCACGCAGCATATGTCGTCCCGTCTGCAAAGCACAGGCAGGCAATCTCGCTCGCCCTCGTGGATGGCGTAAGAAAGGGCCTCATCACAAGGGAGGAGGCAGTATCGCTCCTTGCGAAGGTCGTCACCTACCAGGAATTCATAAGCGCGAAGCCGCGCGCGTTCTCAAATGCCCTGCAGGCAGAGCGCGCAGGGAGAGAAACGGCCGAAAAAGCCCTTTCCGAATCCGGAATCGAGCTTGCAACCACGAACCGTGCTCCCGTGCGGCCGCCGACATCGGCCATTCCTGTCAGCGAGGGGCAGGTCGTATCGGAAAGGAATGTTACGCCGGCGCCGAAAGCAGGCGAAGGCGCGAGGGGGGCGACATCGCCTTTGAAGCGCGGCGCCGGAAAGCCTTTCGCGGCCAGGGAAGTCGCGAAGATGGATAAGATGCATGCCATGCGCGAGAGGCTTGCGCAGAGGTGGCAGCAGTTCGTAGAGAAACGCTGGCAAAGCGCCATGGAGAGGACTGCCGGCGAGCTCGGCCTCCCGCTCGCGAACCCCATCGTCTCGGAGCTCTCGATGCTCAGGAAGACGAGCAGGAAGCTCGCGAAGACATACGAGGAGAAGGTCCGGGAGGCGCTCGGCAAGCTTGCTCCGGGGGAGATTAATCACCCGCAGAACGGGCCGCTTTTCATCCGCGCGGCGCAGAGGTACGCGAGGGATGCCGTCTATCGCCAGATGGGTGTAAGCCTCGAGCCCATCGAGCGGGGGCAGATGAGGCACGCGGGGATGGAAACCCTGCTCGACAGCAGGCAGCTGTTCACGATGTTCGTGGGCGGAAACCTCGGCAGCGAGGCCGCGCGCATGGCCGGCATAAAGAGGCCGGAGAGGTTCTCGGTCAAAATGATGCCCGGGGCCGTCGGAGCTTTCCGCGTTACGGTTGGAAAGGGCGCGAAAGAGGCCAGCGTGTTCCTCAAGGAGATGAGCCTCGGCCCCGACGCATTCGCGACCAAACTGTTCGCCGGCACAGGAGTGCTCACGCCAGAAGTGCGGCAGGTGTTCTATAAGACTCCGTGGGGGGCAAAGGCCGAATACGGCCTGATGCAGGATGTCAGGGGCATCCCGGGAGTGAGACGCGCGTGTGCCATCGCCGACCTCGCGGGCAACCCGGAGCTTGCAGGGAAAGTTTGGGGGAATATGGGCGAGTTCTCGGAGGCGCTCGGCCACGCGATGGAAAGGAGCCGGGCAAGGGGCCTGCAGGACAGGCACGCCCGGAACGTCTGGGTGGTCGAGACCAACGACGGAAAGATAAAAATAGCCATGATAGATTTGGACATCGTCGCATCATACCCGG
>DATIFM010000007.1:0-28707 GCA_035455205.1 Candidatus Bilamarchaeum sp.
GAGGAGGAGATTGGTCCCGAGACAGAAGTCCCCCCGCTCGAGGAAAAGCCCCGCGCAGGGAAAAAGAAGAAGGAGGAGCCTGCAAGGAAGCCCCCCGCGGAGGAAGAGGGAATCTCCTTCGAGGAGATTAAGCCCGTGGAGCTCGGCGAGGAAATAGAGCCCGAGAAGCCGAAAAAGAAGAAGAAGGAGTCGTTCGAGTTCGAGGAAGAGATACGCCCGGTTTCCCAGGAAGAGCTTGATACGCCTATCCCAGAGGAGGAAAAGCCCCCCGAGGAGCCCCCGGAGGAAGAGGCGCCTCCCGAGGAGGAAAAGCCCCCCGAGGAAATGGAGATATCCGCAATCGAGGAGGAGGAGAAGGTGGAGGAAGGCCCAGAGCTTTCCCCGGTGGAGAAAATCATATCCGACAAGTACGGCGACATCGGCCTCAGGGTATACGCCCTGATTGACGGCCAGAGGACCGCCGAAGAGATAATGCGCGAGACCGGCCTCACCGAGCCGAAGCTCGTCGAGATACTCGATTTCATGGATGAGCAGGGCATAATAAAGCTCGATTACCCCAAGTCCGGCGCCGGCGGCGGAGGCATGCCTGGGCCGGCCCCGTCCGGAGGGGGCTTCGGAGGCCCGCAGGCATACGGCCCCCAGCAGATGGCCCCCCCGGTCTCAGGCGGGAAGAAGGAGGAGATGGGCTTCGTGCCGATGATCGAGGGCGAGGAATCGCTCGACGAAGCGCGCGCCGTGCCCTCCCCGGTCGAGATGCCGATAAAGGCCCCCCTGGATTTCGTAAAGGGCGTCCAGCTGAAGGCAAAGCTGATGCTCAAGTTCAAGGAGAACAAGGGCGGCAAGGTCACGGAGCTCATCGACGGCAAGAACGACATGATAGACATCGCCCTCAAGCTCGAGCTGCCGCTTTACGAGATCGCGGACATACTCCGCTTCATGCAGGAGAATGGCATGATACTGATGAAGCCCCTGACACGCTCGGACGTCCGGAAGAAGTACGGAGACGACGGGTATTCAGTATACAAGAAGTTCGGCAAGGAGGGGCTGATGCTCTACGAGCTTATCGGCAAGGAGCTCACGATAAGGCAGATGGCGGACAAGATCACGACCGACAAGGCCAAGATAATCGACATGTTCATCTTCATCCACAAGGTCCTCGGGATAGAACTCCCGATAGACCGGGACGTGCTCTCGAAACAGCTGGGCATTTGAAGGGAACCAAGGTTGTCAAGGTCGATACCTTGAGCATGTTCACGAACGAAGCGTCGTTCGCGACATCCCTTCGACCCTCCTTTTGATTCTCCCTCTTATTTAACCCGCGAAAGCGAGATTTTCTCGAGCGCGAGGGGCCCGGCCTTTTTCTTCAGCCCGAGGGGCAGCTTCTTTGCGCCTATTTTCTCCAGCGCGTGTTCGTCATCAGAAAACACGGCTACGAAAAACTCATCGCCTTCCTTCGGGGCAGTTGCCTCCATCGCGCTCCTTATGTCTCGTTTCCCCGAGAGCCACAGTATGAACTCGTACTTCAGCTTTCTCGCTATGTTCGTCTTTTTGGCCATGCTGTGCCCGGCAAGGTGCAGGGCGAGGCTGATTTCCTCTGTGGAGCCGGCGGCTTCCGTGCCCAATGCTATGGCGTCCGTGTCCTCAAGGGCCCTGCAGAGCGCCTTTCGCTCCATGCCGGAGCGCACGCGGAAAAACTGCATGAACCTATGTCTCCTATTTAAATTAAAAGCCAGATGCGGTTGTTCTGAATTTCCACAAAATATATAAATCAAACACATACTTTTCGCGCGATTTACCCCGATATGTGTGGTAAAAAATACATAATCGCGCATTTTATAAATGTTATAGTTTATAACACTCCATGACCTTGTTAAAATATGGTGAAATGCGGAAGATGGCATTTGCGCCTGGATTCGACCTTATCGTTTACGGGTTTTCGGCCGCAGAAGCAAATAGCGTCATGAAAAGGCTCGGCTACCCGAATTTCGAGCGGGGCCAGATACTGAGCCGGCTTGCGCGCCTCGAGAAGGAAAGGCGGATGCCCGACGGCTTCAAGACCTCGCTCACGCGGGATGAAGTGAGGCAGCTCGTGCTCTCCCTGCCGTCCATACTGTTCGAGCGCCCCCCGAGGGCCCCGGCCCCGCTCGTCAGCGCCATAACCGACGACGACCGCATGGAGCTGGGCGACAGGGCCAGAATGCTCATGGACTCGGCAAAATCGATGTCCGACCATATCCGGACTCTCCGCGCCACCGGGCGCGAATGGGAGGCCAATCCCGGGAGGCTCCTCGAGAAGGACCTGGGCCTCGAATTCTTCTGACCAGTTAAGGGGGCGCTCCACATCTCCCCCCTCAGGAGCGCCCCCACCTCCTTGCCAAAACCTTAAAAATACGTGTAATCTTATTTTTCCCTGCTAGTTTGTCAAGGTGTACTAATGGAACAATATCACAAGCCACATACGAAGAAAGTAAGCGGCGGCTCAGGAGGCCGAAGGAAGAAGTTCAGGGACAAGAAGCTTTCCCACGTCGGGGGCGTATTCGCCGCGACGAAGGTCTCTGACAAGGAGCTCAAGGTCAATGTGCGCGGCAGGGGAGGCAGCAAAGGCATTAAGCTGAAGAAGGCCAACCTAATAAACGTCGTCGCGAAGGACGGAAAGATGAAGAAGGTCGCGATAAAGAGGGTTCTCGAGAGCCACAACCCCGAGTTCGTCCGCATGAACATAATAACGAAGGGCGCCGTGGTCGAGACCGAGATGGGTAAAGTCAAGGTCACGAACCGCGTCGGGCAGGACGGCGTAGTCAACGGCGTTTTGGTCAGTTAGCTCGCCTGCGGGCTCGCACTGACCGTTTATCTGCTCGCACCCTGGCATCAGTCAAATAGCTATGCCCGCAGAATTCTCTATTTCTTTTCATTCTGATGGTCCAGCATCTGGTCAATTCCCCTGAAAACCTCGCTTATCTCGCTGCCGTCCAGCATCACCCTCATGGCCCCTGCCGCGGTCAGGTCCTCGGGAGCGAACCTGAACTGGAGCTCGCGCGCGTCCTTCCTGCTCATTTTGCCCACGGTTTCCTTGATCTTGCCCATCAGCTCCGGGACGGTCCCTGCGCTGACCTCGGCTTCCGCAAGGCCTCCGATGCGCCCCACGTACTGGACGCCGAGGAGGCCCTCTGCCAAAAGCTCGCGCCCGCCAAACCCCTTGCCGGGCTTGGCTGAAACCGCCTGCTTGAACACGGTAATTTCGAGTTTCATCTGGGTTGCCTGGAATTTATGTCGTTGTTCAGCAATAGCCATGGAAAAGCTTTTTATCCTCTGTATCAGTTATTAAGCTCCCGCTCGAGGAGCTCCTTGAACTTGTCGAATTCGCCCTTTTCTATCTCGTTCCGTATCTCTATCTGGTCCGTCTTCGTCCCGGGAGAGCGCGCCCTGATGTTCAGGGCGGATACCTTCGCGAGCTTCTGGATGCCGTCGGCGAAAATCTTGCCTCTGGGGAACTCTCCGTCCCTGCCGCTCATTTCCGCCGCGAGGCGCTTGCCGTTTGAATCCCCGTTCGCTTTCTCGTAATAAACCCTTATCGTCCCTTTCATCCTACTACCCCCCTTTTGACGTTCTTCATCCTCAGCTCCTCGCTTCCTGTCGCGAGGCCCTTTCCTTCCGACAGCACCGCAAAATCCACGACTTCAATCTTTATCTTCCTGAACTCGGCTATCGTGAGGGCCGGCTTCGGGGCGCTTTTCTCGCCCTTCCTCATGACCTTATCCCCGACCGCGCTGTTTTGGGGGAAAATCACTTCTACCGCGCCCGATTCCATCGGGGCCTTGCCGTCGTGCGGAGGAGCCTGCTCGCGCCCCTCGGCGGCCAAAAGCATGCCCTGCGACTCGACGCCGCGCAGTTTCGCGGCCGCGAGGTTTTTGACTATCACGACTTTCTTTCCCACGAGCTCCTCTGGAAGGTAGTGGCCGACGAGCCCGGAAACTATCTGGCGCACGCCGTCCCCGAGCCTGACTTTCTCCACGAAAAGCTTCTCGGCATCCGGGTGCCTCTCCACGGATAGTATTTCACCGACCTCTAGGTCGAGGTCCGAGAACTGAGCCTCCCTTTTCTTTCCCGCGAACTTCGCGCGGAGGGCGTCCATCTCCTTCGGCTCGATTTTCCGGAAAAGCGCTTTCGGGGAGCCGATTTCATGGCCGGCAGGAAGCGGCTTTCCCAGCTCGTCCCATTTGCCTTGGGGGATGTTCAGCTGTCCCGCTATCTCCCGGCTCGTCTGCGGGAGATGCGGCTCAATGAGGATGGAGAGGTCCTTGACCTGGCTCGCGAGGATTCCCATGACCGCTTCCGCCCTTGCCGTGTCTTTTTTGACAAGCTCCCACGGCTTGTTGTCCTGGAAATACCTGTTCGCGTTCTTAGAGAAGCCCATGGCCTTGTGGAGTGCGTCCTTTATCCTTACTTCCTCCAGCGCGGCGGATATCTCGCCAATCAGCCTGATTTGGCCCTCGATGAACTCCCTGTCCGCTTCGCTGTGCGCTCCCTGCGGCACCTTTCCCCCGAAATTGTTCTTTATGAAGACGAGGGTCCTGTTCACGAGGTTGCCGAGGTTTGCGAGGAGCTCGTTGTTGTTCTTGTCGGAAAAGTCGTCCCACGCGAAGTTGGTGTCGGCCTGCTCGGGCCTGTTCGAAAGGAGGTAATACCTCCAGACGTCCGCGGGTATTCCGGAGTTCATCGCGTCGTCGCCGAAGACGCCCACGTTCTTCGATTTCGAGAACTTGCCTCCTTCGTAATTCAGGAACTCTGTCGTGCTGATGTGGTGGAGCATCGTCCAGTCCTGCTTCGTGCCCATCAATGTCGAGGGGAATATGACCGTGTGGAAAGGCACGTTGTCCTTGCCCATGAACTGGTAGAGCCTCACGCCCTTGTTGTCCATCCACCATTTCTTCCAGTCTTCGGTGAGGTTCGCCGTTATGGAGATGTAGCCGATGGGGGCGTCGAACCAGACATAGAAGACCTTCTTCTCGTAGCCCTCGAGCGGCACGGGCACGCCCCATTTCAGGTCGCGCGTAATCGCCCTCTTCTTCAGCCCCTCCCTCAGCCACGAGTTCGCTATCTTCGTGGAATTTTCCGACCAGAAGCCCTCCACCGAAGCCGTCGCGATCCATTCCGAAAGCTCCTTCTCTATGCCGGGAAGGTTGATGAACAGGTGTTTTGTCCTCCTGATGACCGGGGGCGTCTTCGTGACCTTGCTCAGCGGGTTTATCAGCTCGCCGTGGGCAAGGAGCCTGCCGCACTTGTCGCACTGGTCCGAGCGGGCGCCCTCGGACTTGCAGAACGGGCAGGTGCCCTCGATGTACCTGTCCGCGAGGAACATCTGCGCCTTCTCGTCGTAGAACTGCTCCACCTCGTCCTCTATTATGTAGCCGTTCTTGTGGAGGCTCAGGAAGATGTCCTGGGTAATTTTCGTGTGCTTCTCGGTGGAGGTCCGCCCGAAGATGTCGAACTTTATCCCGAACCACTCGTATATCTCCTTGTGGATTTTGTGGTATTTGTCGCAGATTTCCTTGGGGGTGGCTCCTTCCTCGAGCGCCTTTATCTCCGTTGCCGTCCCGTATTCGTCGGTGCCGCAGATGTAGAGGGAGTCCTTGCCCGAGGCGCGGCAGTACCTCGCGAAAACGTCCGCCGAGAGGACGCACCCGATGATGTTCCCGAGGTGCGGCACGTTATTGACGTATGGAAGGGCTGAAGTGATGAGTATTCTCATAAGAGTGGAATTGGCGGGAATGTTTTTTTAACTATCCGGGATTGCCTGCCGGCAGCATCGCCCAGTCCCTGTACGGGTAGTCGTAGATGTATCTTATCGGTATCGCGAACCCCATCCCCTCCGCGGTGACGATGGGGTTGAGCATCAGCTTGAACGATGTTATTCCGACAAGCTCGCCGGTTCCGGCCAGGAAGAACCCGCCCCCGCTGTTCCCGGGGTTTATCGCAGCATCCGTCTGGATGGCAAGGAAGTGGAAGCCGCTCCCGGTTTCCCTCGGGGCGAAGTTGGAAACTATCCCTGCGCTCACGCTGTCCTCGTAGCCCAGCGGCGAGCCGATAATCATCAGGCGGTTCCCGCGCGAAAGCCTCCCGGTGGAAGTGCGGACTGCCGGGCCGAGGTCGCCTTCGACAGTGACTACGGCGAGGTCAAGCCCGTTCGGAGCTATCTGCACGCGCTTGACCGCCCCCACCCTGCCATCATTGTAGACGACCATGCCCGGGGCGAGGCGGGCGAACCCTCCTGCGGCCGGGCTGTCGGACTCCACGACATGCCTGTTCGTCAGGATTGTGGTCTCCGTGCCGCTGTTCGCGATTATTATTCCCGAGCCGAGCGCCTCGTCGGTGCTGATGAGGACGCTGCTCCTCCTGAGGGCGTCGGCGAGGACCTCGGACGAGTTGGCCGCAGCGCATTCGTTCGGCCCTTCGATGGACATGCCGCCTGTGGACGGGTGGGGCACCGTGGAAGGGGACTCGACCATCCCGGGCCTCGTGCCGAACGCCGGCTGGGCATGCTGGTGGTTGATGAGCCCCGCGGCGAGCATCCCGCTCAAGGCCGCAATCGCAAGAGTGGGCGTTTTCCTCGCGACCTTGTGCGAAACAACCAATTCCCTATCCAGAGCCAAAACGTAGCCAGTCACATATTCCACCTCTTTTCCATGTAACCTCCGGCTGAGCTGGCAATATAAATATTTTCGAAAAAATTACAGAATAATTGCAATTTTTTATGATGAACCTATTTTAATATTGAAAAAAATTTGCAATTTACCCCTGAGTCAGTTGGGGGCGATTGCCTTCCACTCGCGGAGCGGATAGTCTTCGAGGATGTTCGCCGGTATCGCGAACCCCAGCCCCTCGGCAAGCTGGTTGCCCCTGAGGACGAGCTTGAACGAGATTATCCCTATGAGGTCTCCGTCGCTCGAAAGGAATACCCCCCCGCCGCTGTTTCCCGGGTTCACGGCCGCATCAGTCTGTATTACCTCGTATTCGAACCCGCTCGAGGTGTTGGTCGAGGCATAGTTCGAGATTATTCCGCCGCTGACGCTGTTCGGAATTCCGAGCGGCGAGCCGATTACGAGGACCTGGGCGCCGACCTTGGGTTTCGCGTCCGCGATTGCCGCGGGCGGGCCGATGTCCTTCTCGACCGCGACTATCGCCATGTCGAGCTGGTTCGGCGCGATATAGACGCGCACCGGCTTCGCGGTCTCGTTGGTGTAGTTGATGACCTCGAGATGCGTGTTCGACACGAAAGTGAAGTCGGCATCAACGACGTGCCTGTTGGTGAGTATCAGGAGCTCCGAGCCGTTCCTCGCGATTATCACGCCGGAACCTATCCCCTCGTCGCTCTCTATCTTGACGCTGCTGCCCTGCAGCTTCTCGATGAGCGCCTCCACCCTCTGCTCCTCGCTTATGCACCCGCTTTCAGTGCACATGAGGCCGGCGGCGCACCCGCAGGCCCTGCAGTCGAACATGAGGTTCTCTCTTTCCGAGCAGAGGAAGCTCCCGGCGCAGCTTCCGACCCGCGTCCCGTCGATGCATGTGCGCGGCGCGACGACGATTTTCCTTTCCGGGGAAGCAGAGGGCTCGAAGAACCCGCTCCCTTCGAAGTTCGCGGAAATCCCCCCGCTTCCTGGCTCGGCGAAGCTCATATTGAAGACCGCCGTTCCGTTCAAATCCGTCTTGGCCGTGAGCGATTGTATGTTCACCCACTTGTCCGGCACAGGCTCGCCGGTCAGCGCATTCGTAAGCCTCGCCTTCACCTGGAACGTCTCGCCTTCGAGCGCCTGCTGGGGGACCTCGAGCACCAGGTTGGACGGCGCCCGGATGGAGGAAACCACGGTGTCCTTCGATGCCCCGAAGCCTTCAGAGCCGTCGAAAGCCGCGGCGAAGGCTATCTCGCGGCCGCACCAGGATTTGTTGATCCCGAATTCGCCGCTAACCCTGCCGTTTCTGTCCGTGTAGAGGGTATCGAGGACGCTCTTGCCCGCGTAAAGCGAGACCCGCGCGTCTGGAACCCTGTTTCCGGATGCATCCTGCAGTTCCGCGTCGAGCCTGACCGTGCCTTCGCACGCCGCCGACTCGGACTTCACACCGAGGGCCATGCTCGTTCCAGCCTGAGGCTTCTGCGCCCCGATGATGAACAGGCCGACAGCCGCCACTGCGACAATCGCGAGGGCGACAACTATCCAGTCGGGCTTCATGTAGCGGATAGACCAGCGGCGCTTTAAATCGCTTATGAAAATTCGAGCCGGACTTTCAGCGCCGGCCTTAGGGATTCATCGAGCCTGATGTCCGCCCCTCCAATCCCCAGCTTCTCCGAGGCGCTTCCCAGGTTCACCGCGAGGTCGAGGCACCCGGTGGATGAGAGCACGAACACGGTTTCGCCTTTCCCTGCCTCGGCGAACGTCCTCACGACCTTCGCCCTCCCCCCGACCGGCTTCGGGAGGCCGGATATCTCGAACTCCGCCCCCCTGCCGATGAAGCTCTCGGGCACATGGTTCGGCACGTTGGTCCTGATGCTCCCGAACCCGTCGATGTCGACAAGGCAGCCTGCCCGGGAGCGCTCGGAGCTTTCTGCGCTGATCGTGATTCTTGCAAGCTCGCTCACCGAGAGCTCCCTGCCGAATTCCCGGAGGGGCACGCCCCGCAGAAGGTGCGCGGCCGCGGGGGCAAAGACGTCCTTGCCGTGGAACGTCCTGGACTGCGCGAAATGGAGGAGCGTGAGTTCCGGGTTCTCGATTTCCACCGCCCGGCTGACCCCCCTCGAGGCGAACGCGAGCGACAGCACGCCGTTGTCAGGGCCGACGAGGAATTTGCCATCCTCGGTCTGGACTGCGATGTTCTTCCTCCTGCTTCCGACGCCCGGGTCCACGACTGCGACGTATGCCGTGCCCTTCCTTTCCGTCGGCAGGCTCACCGCCCGGTTCAGCCTCCAGGCCCCGAGCAGGATGTTCCCTATCGGGACGTCGTGGCAGATGTCGACTGCCGTGGCCTCCGGGTTCACGTGGGATGCGGCAGACCTGATGGCATAAACGGCCTCATCGCCGGAGCCGAAATCCGTGATGAGCGAGAGCTGTGGCTGCCTTGAGCCGAACGCGTTCCTCAGGGAGACGGCGGCCACGGCGCACCTTGCACTGAGCGACAATGAACCTTTCATGACAACATCAAGGAAAATTCCTCTATTTATATATTTTTGCAATTATTATTCCAATAGGAATCTCCACCTTTTGGAAAAAATGGAGCCGAAACGGGCAGTTGATTGTCATGCTGGAAGTAGAACGCATCGGGAAGCTGCGAAAGCAGCTCGGACTCACGCAGAAGGAGCTCGCAACGCTCGCCGGAGTGTCCCAGTCGCTCATCGCGAAGATAGAGTCCGGGAAGATCGACCCGGCGTACTCGAAGGTGATGCAGATACTTTCAGCCCTCGAGAACGAGCACAGCAAGGGAAAGAAGACCGCCGGCCAGATAATGTCTGCCGGGCTCGCCTTCGTCTCGCCCAATGACCGCATAACCGCCGCCATCAAACTCATGAAGGAAAAGGACATCTCCCAGGTTCCCGTGCTCGAAGGCGGGAAGTGCGTCGGAAGCCTTTCCGAAAGCGACATCCTCGACCTGGTTTCCGCCCACCGGGACCTGAAGCGGCTCCATGTCCGTGAGGCGATGAAGGAAAGCTTCCCGGTAATCCCTGCGAATTCCGTGGTTGACATAATCACAGACCTCCTGCGCCATTACAGCGCTGTTCTGGTCGAGAAGGACGGCCACATATCCGGAATAATAACGAAGGCGGATTTGTTCAAGGCGATATGATGGCCACTTCACCCTCCTCCGCCCGCGAAGGCGGCCTGACGCTCTCCTACCTCTCGAAAACTGCCGGCATCGGGGGAGCGCTGAAAACGGTGCCCGAGGATTTTTTGGTGGAAGAAATTGCCCCTGACGGGGCGGTTTACGAACTGATGAGGCCATTTTCCCGCCCGGACGAGGAAGGGAAGTACGTCCATTTCATTCTCCAGAAAAAGAACTGGTCCACGTCCTCGGCGATAAGCGAAATAGGGCTGAAGCTCGGAATCGGCCACAGGTATTTCAACATCGCAGGCACGAAGGACAAGGCGGCGCTGACGACGCAGGCGGCCTCCGTGCTCGGCGCGTCGAAGGAATCGCTCCTTTCCTTGAGCATAAAGGACATATCGATAAACGGCGCCTGGACTGCCCCGGACCGCATCCGGCTCGGCCAGCTCCTCGGAAACCGGTTCAACATAAAAGTGCGGGACTGCGCTGATGATTCGGAGGGCCGCAGCGAGGCCATCATGGCCGAGCTGGGCGGCCAATTCCCCAACTACTTCGGCGCTCAGAGGTTCGGGAGCGCAAGGAGGAACACGCACCTTGTCGGGGAGAAGCTCCTTCAGGGCGACCTCGAAGGCGCGGTCGTCTCGTTCCTTTGCGACAGCGAAGGAGAGAAGAACGAGGCCGCCTCGGCCGCGCGGAAGAACCTCTCAGGCACAAGGGATTTTGCCGCAGCGCTCTGCGAGTTCCCGCGCCACCTCCGGCTCGAGAGGTCCATGCTGGCATACCTTTCGAAAAACCCCGGGAAATACGCGAATGCCCTGAAGAAGCTGCCCCGGAACATCCTTCTCCTTTTCGTGCATGCGTTCCAGTCGCATTTGTTCAACCGCCTTCTTTCGGAGCGAATTTCCGAGGGCACGCTCGAGCTGGAGGAGGGCGAGTTTTTCTGCGGCGAGACGCTCGGCTTCCCGGACACCGCGAAGGCGGATTCGGAGGGCTGGATATGCATGAAGATAATCGGATACGCTTCGCCGCTGAACACGCGCGAGCGCGCCCTGATGGACGAGCTCGGGATATCGAAGGAAGCCTTCAAGATGAAGGCTCTCCCGGAAATCCGCTCCAAGGGCACCTACCGGACGCTCCTTGCCCCGATGAAGGATTTTAATTACAGCGGAGGCAGATTCCACTTCAGCCTCCCCTCTGGCTCGTACGCCACGATGGCGATGAGGGAATTCATGAAATAGGCCCGGGGCCCCCGCCCCGGATGGCAGAATTGACGTAATTGAGCAGGCACTCGCCCGGATTCACCGCCCGGATAAGCGACACGTCCCCTCCGGCTGCGGTTATGCGCCTCGAGCCGTCCCGGAGTATCGCCTCGAAAGTAGCGCTCCCCCTGCGCGCAAGAAGCAGCTCCAGGAGCGTGTTCGTCACCTGGCCTCTGCCCGTAGACGTGTTGCTGAAGAACCGCAGGTCTGTCGCCGGGTTGGAGGATATGTACGCCGGTATGCTTCCCGCGCTGCCGCAGCTTCCGGGGATAAAGACATACCTCCCCGCCCTCCCCCCGAACACGTCAGGCGGCATGTTCGCGGCGAGGCTGTAGCTGTGGCCCCGGAACGTTATCATGCCCGTTGCATTTTCCGAAAGCCACCTCTTGGCATATGCGCGGTTCGCCTCCTCCGTGTCTCCCATGAACAGGCTGACGCGCACCCCCCTGCGCTCGTAAGTGACAAGGGTCCCTGCCTCCTGCCCTCCCTCGTCCCTCACCCTCCTGCGCCCGCTCATGCGGTAGCCCCTTTCGAAAAACCTCTGGGTGAGGGGCCAGTGGCTCCTTTGCGTGTCTTCCCTGTCGAAGACCTGAAGCACGTTGACGATGCCGTCCCTTCCCCTGTAGTCGCCTGGGCTGAACGTGGAGCGGCCTGCCTGCCTGGCAAGGAGGGGGTCGGAGCCGCCCTGCCCCGTGGCAAGGAACCTGACATACCTCAAGGCGTGGTATATCCTCCTTTCCGCCTCGGGCCTGGAAGCAAGATTTGCGCCCAGCTCGGATATCCTAGCATCAATGGTGCGCGCGAGGTCAGGCGCATGCCTCATCACTGATGCGACGCTGTTGGCAAGGAGATAGTAGTACCTGCTGTCATAGCTGTCGGAATACACGCCCGTCCGCCCGCTCCTTGAGCCCACGATGATGGAGATGGCCGCTCTCACATCCTCCTGCGAGAGGAGGAAATCACCCAGCCTGCCGTAATTCACCGCGCGGAATACGAAGTTCCTCAGCTGGGCATCGTTGAGGCTGAAGGCGTCCCGGATCTGCCTGATGCCTGACCCGGGCATCTGCCTCCGGAGGGCATCGAAAAGGAGGTTGTTGGAAGACGTATAGAAGAATTCCGGATTCGAAGAGAGCAGGCCGGCCACTTGCGGAAGCCCCAGGCCCGACACGAACCGGCTCCTTTCCCTCGCCCGCTCGTGCAGGTCGTCAATCGGCCTGCCGAGCTCTATCGCTGCTTCGTCACGGACGGAAAACATCCTTGCAATGAGGGCTGCCGGCGTGAGTCCGGCTCCGGCCGATTCGAGGGACGGGATGAAGGCGCTCCGGGTGCCTGCGGCGAAAGCCGCGAATGCGGATGGATTCATGCCGAAGGCAGTGGCAAGGCTCCTGTCCTGCCTTAGCCTCGCGATGAATGCCACGGCGCCACCCCCTCCGGCATGGGCTGAAATCTGCTCGATGGCGGCGGCGAACCTGTCCGGCGCGGCCCTGAATGCGCTGCCGAGGCTGCCGCTTTCGAAGGCCCGCAGGGCCTCGTAAGAGCAGTCTAGGCGGGCTATCCTCACGAATGCCGCCGGGCTCGCGGCGAATATCGCCGCAACCCGCTCCCTCATGAACCTTGTGAGGCGCGACGTCTCATCCTCGGCCGCCGCAGAGCCTTGCCGGGCGACTCCGACGCTCCTGCCGGAGACGCACTGTCCGAGCTGGCTCATGTGGAAAGCGAAGCCTTTGGGGTCCCTGATGAATGCTGCTGCGACATCCCTGTTCGCGAGGAGATCCAGCATCGCGGGCGGCTTAACTGCGCGCATAGCATCCCTCGCGAGCCTTGCCCTCCCGGCGTCCCCTGTCTCTGCGAGCAACTGGTAGAATGACTGCGGAGGGCGGCCCGGCTCCTGCCCGAGGCCGGCTTCCCTGAATATGCGTTCCACGGCTTCCGCGGTCAGCGGACCGGCAGATGCTTTCTGCCTAAGCGCCATGACTGTGTTACCCTGAGAGCGCTTAAATATCATTGCTGGGAAAAAGGGGCAGGTGGCTATTTTGGAAGAGGAAGGGATAGAATTCGCATCAGCGAAAAAAATCTTCTACAACCCGAACATGCGCTTCTGCCGGAGCATGTCTTCGCTCGCCGTCGGGGCGATAGGCGGGAAGCTGGAAGTCGTCGACGCGTTCTGCGCTTCCGGCATCCGGGGCATCCGCTACGCCAGGGAAAACCGGAACGTGGCGAAGCTCACTTCGCTCGACATCGAAAAAAGCGCGGCCGCGCTCGCGAAGAAGAACGCGAAGTCGAACAAAATCAGGAAGCACTCCGCGGTCTGCGCCAACATATCCCGCGCGGCATTCGACCTCGACGCGGACTTCCTCGAGATAGACCCGTTCGGCACCCCGAGCCCCTACCTCGTGGACGCGCTCCGCTTCTTCAACACGAAGAAGCTCGCCTACCTCTCGGTCACGGCCACGGACGTCGCGGTCCTCTGCGGCGGCAAGATTGCCCCGTGCATGAAGAACTACCACTCGAAGCCCCTGAACAACGAGTTCACGCACGAGACCGGCCTGCGCATCATGCTGAAGAAAATCGCCGAGACAGCTGCCGAGTTCAACATGGGCCTGAAGCCCCTTGTCTCCTTCTCGGACCGCCACTACCTCAAGTCGGTCCTCCTGGTCCAGAGAAGCGCGGACCTCGCGTACGATTCGCTCAAGTGCCTCGGCTACGTGAGCTTCTGCCCCTCATGCGGCTGGCGCGGCGCCGGGAAATTCCCCCAGCCGTGCCCCGGATGCCACAGGGAGGCGGATTTTGCCGGCCCCCTCTGGCTCGGGGAACTGCACGAGCCGTCGTTCATCGAAAGGATGGCGTCGCTGAACCATGAGCGGGATTACTCGGACAAGGCCGAGATTTCCCGGATGCTCTCGGCGATGAAGGGCGAAATCGGCATGCCGCCTTACTACTACGACCTGCACGCGCTATGCAAGCTTTTCCGCACCGGGGGCGTTCCCCGGATGGAGGACGTGATGGGCAGGCTGAAAGCGAAGGGCTACCCGGTGGTCCGGCCGCACTTTTCCCACGTTTCAGTCAAGACAAACGCCCCGATTAATGAAATAAGGGAGGCCCTCTCATGGAAAGGCTGATTGCTGGGGTCACGGACTCCGGGTCGGCATCCGGAAAGTGCCGGTTCGGCCAGTTCTCTGTTCTGGTCAAAAAGGGCCATGACGACTGCGGCGACTCGGCATTCGTGTTCTCGGACGATGACAAGGTGATAATCGCGGTATTCGACGGCGTCAGCGGGGAGGCGGGCGCCGCGAACGCGTCTTCCGAGGCCGCGAAAGCCGTCCTGGGCTCGCTCAGGGGGGAAACGAAAATCGACGCGAAGAAGATGGAGGCCGCGCTCAGGTCTGCCGCGCAGAAAATCACGTTCGGCCTCACGACCGCGGCGGTCGCGTTCATCCAGAAGGACGGGAAATTCCTCGTGGCAGGAATCGGGGATTCCCCGGTCTATGGCATCAGCAAAAATGAGGTGTCGCTCGAATTGCCGCTCGCGCGCGCGGTGAAGGACGGGGATGCGGTCTTCAAGTACTTCTATTACCGCAACCTGCTGACCTCGGCAATAGGGCAGGATTCCTCGGGCGAGCTGGCCATCCGGAGCGGGCGGCTGGAAAAGGGCGAAGGCATCCTTCTTGCGAGCGACGGCCTTTCCGACAACCTCTACGTCATCGTCAAGGAGGGGTTCGTCACCGATTCCTCAGGCTGCGATGACCTGCGCTCCCTTCTCAAGGGAAAAAAGTCCGCCGAATCCATCGTCGCCTTTCTCGCGGGAGAGGTAGCAAAGAGGGTTTCCGCGGGCAAGATAGAGCGGCCCGGCTCGCTTCTCGTTCCGAAGGAGGACGACTTGTCCATCGCGGCGTTCATCATGCTATGACTTTTATGGCTTGTGCCGGATAATATTCCATGATTTCGCTCATCATACTCCTGTCGCTGATTGCCGTCTTCATTGTGCAGATGGGGAGCGACGCCTTCACGAACCTCTTCATCTTCGACCCGCTCACGGCATCCACCGAGCCTTGGCGGTTCGTCACGAGCATCTTCCTCCACGGCGGGATAGCGCACCTTTTCTTCAACGGCTACGCGCTTTTCATCTTCGGGAGCATACTCGAGAGGAGGATAAGCCTCAAGGACTACCTCATCATCTTCTTCGGGGCCGGCCTCGTCGGGAGCCTGTTCTACTACGCCACTTACCTTCTCGGGATAATCCCGCCCATCCCCGCGCTCGGGGCAAGCGGCGCTATTTACGGGATACTCGGTGCGGTCGCGGTCCTTGTTCCGAACCTCACGGTGTTCTTCTGGTTCATCCCGATGCCGGTCCGCTACGCGGCCATATGCTGGTTCCTCCTGGAGTTCCTCGGGACTTTCGACATATCGAGCGGGGTAGCGAGCGCCGCGCACCTGGGGGGCCTCCTTTTCGGAGTTGCCTTCGCGCTGCTCATCAAGTCGGTCAGCCACGAGCCCCCGCACTGGGAGACGTGGAGCTAACCTCTATCTATTATATATCTTTTCCTCCTTACATAATCCATCAAATTCTCCTCAGGTGGTATATTGGAACAGACGGCAAGCCCGCCGGAAACTATGGCAGAGAGGCACATTCTCCAGGACATCGCTCCAAAGTCAAAGGACGACGAGGAGCTCCTCAAGTTCATCGAGGAAAGCAAGCCTAACATCTACGTCGTGGGCGCAGGGGGAAGCGGAAGCAACACGCTCGACCGCCTCTTCCAGATGGGGATATCGGGCGTCGACCTCATAGCAATGAACACTGACGCGCGGCACCTGCTTCATGTGCGCGCCAACAAGAAAGTCCTCCTGGGCAAGAAGCTCTCCAAGGGCCGCGGCGCGGGCAGCAACCCGCTCATCGGCGAGGAGTCGGCCAAGGAGTCGGCCGAGGACATAAAGACCGCCATGAAGGAGCCGTCGATGGTTTTCATCACCTGCGGCATGGGCGGCGGAACCGGCACGGGGAGCGCGCCGATAATCGCCGAGGCCGCGAAGGCCATGGGCGCCCTCACGGTGGCGGTCGTGACCCTCCCGTTCACCTCGGAGGGAAAGGTGAGGCTCGAGAACGCCCTCACCGGCCTCGAGAAGCTGAAGAAGAACTGCGACACTGTCATAGTCATCAAGAACGACAAGCTGCTGAACCTCGTGCCGGACCTCCCGCTCAACACCGCGTTCAAGGTGTGCGACGAGGTTCTCGCAGGCTCGGTCAAGGGCATCGCTGAGCTCGTGACGAAGGCCGGCCTCGTCAACGTCGACTTTGCCGACCTGAGGACGATACTCTCGGAGGGCGGCTTCGCCGTGATCGGACTCGGTGAGGCGTCGCTGGATGCCAAGAAGGAGGACCGCGCCCGCGTTGCAGTGGAGACTGCGCTCAACTCGCCCCTGCTGGATGCGGACGTCAGCACGTCGACCAAGGCGCTCATAAACGTCATCGGCGGCGAGGACATGAGCCTCAAGGAGGCCGAATACGTGGTTGCCGAGACCTCGTCAAAGATTAATCCTAACGCTCACATCATCTGGGGCTCGAGGATAGACCCGAACATCAAGAAATCCTCGATGCGGGTCCTGGTGGTCCTTGCGGGGGTCAGGTTCCCGAAGTACGTTGTGAAGCAGAGCGAGGACACCGAGCAGCTCGACCTCGACATAATTGGGTGATATTCTGGAGATTTCCGACCTTATCAAGAGATGCATAAGAATAATCTACATTTCCCGCAAGCCGACCGGCGATGAATACTCGAAGGTCGCAAGGGTTACCGCGCTGGGCATAATCATATTCGGCCTGGTGGGGTTCGTGATTTCGCTCATTGCCAGTTTGGTGAACTAGATGATACACACAATAAGGGTTACTTCCGGACAGGAAAAGATACTCGCCGAGATTCTCACGAAGAAGGCCAAGGCCGAGAAGCTCGACGTCTACGCCATCGTGAACGTCGAGAACGTAAAGGGCTACCTCTTCATCGAGACTCCGGACGAGAACACGCTCGTCAAGCTCATCCAGAAGGTGAAGCACGTCAAGGGCTTCCTCAAGAAAGCGCTCACTGCGGCCGAGATAGAGAACCTCGTGAAGGCCGAGAAGCAGCTGAACATCGTCATCGAGCCCGGCGACATGGTCGAGATGGTCTCGGGCCCCTTCAAGGGCGAGCGGGCCAAGGTCATGAAGCTCGACGAGGCAAAGGACGAAATCACGGTCGAGCTCGTGGAAGTCGCCGTGCCAATCCCGGTAACAGTGAAGAGCAAGATGGTCAAGCTGTTCCAGAAGGCCGGGGCCGCCAACGACGACCAGTGATTATTTTTTCTCTTTCTGCTTTTCCTTCGGCGGGGGGTACATCACCCTAACGGGGAACGGAATGTTGATGTCGTTCTTCCTGAACTCGTAGAACAGCTCGCGCTCGACTTTTTTCAGTATCGCGAACCGGTGAATGTAGCCCTTTATCAGGTACCCGAACTTGAAGTTGAGCGAGTAGTCCCCGAAGCTGTCGAACCTGACCCATATGGATGGCGCGTCCATCTGCTTCTCGCCCTTTGCCACCTTCTTGAGCGCGTCGGTGATTATCCTCTCGGTCTCATCGATGTCCTCGCGGTAGTCTATGCCTATCTCGTAGCTTACGCCGGTCCAGTCGTCCGGCGACGAATAGTTCTCAAGGATGGAGCCCGAGAGCTTGGAGTTCGGTATCACTATCTCGTTCCTGGACACTGTCTCGATTCTCGTCGTCCTCCAGCCAATCTGCTTCACCGTGCCCTCCACGCCGGTGCCGTCCAGCCTTATGTAGTCGTCTTCCCTGAACGGCTTGTCTATGAGTATGTGGAGGCCACCGAAGAAGTTGCCCAGGGTGTCCTGGAGGGCGAGTGCCACCGCGATTCCGCCGACCCCGAGGCCTGTTATTATTGCGCCGGTCTCGAAGCCCATCCTGTGGAGGATGAAGACGGCGAAAATCAGCACTATGGAAATCTTGATGACGTTGCGGACGAACGGGAACACCTCGTCCTCGCGGACGTTCTTCCTGTCGGTCCGTATCTCTATCCCGTACCAGAGCATGAAAGCGTCAGCTATCGAGCTGAGGAACAGGCCGGTCAGGGCGAGCATGACAATTATGTAGAGGTCGAACTCGCCGAAGCCCCCGAAGACGACAATCCCGGGGTAGATCGCCTCGAGGGATACCCAAAGGGCGGTTATTATCGCGAACGCGGGAAGGTACGCCCCGGCGGCCTTGAGGAGGCGGTCGTCGAGAGTCGTCTTGGTCTTGCCGACGAGGAACTTCAGGACGCGCAGGACTATCTCAAGCGAGATGTCGACTATTATGGCGAGTCCGGCAAGGAGCACTACGAAGGCGGTTATCTGGCCGCCCGGAAGGCCCATCAGTGAGTCTAGGTATGGTACAGTTATCGAAAAGGCCATAAGTAGTTGAAAAGCCCAAAATTTATAAAATATTGGACGTCTTTTCAATTGAGTTCAAGCGATCGTAGTCTAGGAAACTTTCCTTGGGAATTCTCCGGTTAAAGTTTCATCAAACTTCAGCCGTGCTGACTTGGTGGAACCGCCGAATTTCCCCCGGATGTTCTGGACATTGGTAGGATTCGAGCTTCCCAAGCTCGCGACCCGGGTTCAAATCCCGGCGGTCGCATTTGCCAACTGGCGCGCCAAGGGCGCGCAAGTTGGCTCAAAAATTCTTTTTGGTCAGTTTGCGAACCCCTTCGGTCAGTTTGTCAACCCTCAAAGGGTTGACCGACTGACCAAAATCAGAAAATCCAATCGACGAGGCTGTACGTCACGAACCCGAGGGCCATGCTGACCGGGATGGTCAGTATCCACCCGAAAAGAATCTCGCGCGCGACACCCATGTTGATTGCATGGCCGCCCTTGGCTGCGCTTACCCCCATGATGGAGCCTGCGACCGTCTGGCTCGTGCTCAGGGGAAATCCGATGGCGGAAGCCCCTGCAACGACGAGTGCCGCGCTTGTCTCTGCGGCAAACCCCTGCCACGGCTTTATCCTCGCGAGCTTGAACCCCATCTTCTGCACTATCCTCCACCCGCCGAAAAGCGTCCCCAGAGACAGCGCGAGGAAGGTGAGGACCTTGAGCCAGAGGGGCACGGTCTCAGCCCCGGTCCCGAACCCGTAGAAGATGAATATCGCGAGCAGTATGCCTGTCGACTTCTGCCCGTCGTTCGCCCCGTGCGCCACCGAAAAGAACGCGGAAGAGAGGACCTGAAGGCTCTTGAACGCCCTGTTCGATGCGCTTGCCGGCACCCTTCTTGCCACCCTCAGGATTACCGCCACGAAAAGCAGGACTACCAGGAACGCGACGATGGGAGCGACGGCCATTGGGAGGAGAATCTTCCCTATCATGCTGTCGAACTTGACCACTTCCAGCCCGCCTGCGGCGATTCCGGCTCCGGCCACGGTCCCGACCAGCACCTGCGTTTCCGAAATCGGTATGCCCCTGCGGTAGGTGATGTACTCCCAGAGCATGCCCCCCATGATGGCGCAGATTACGAGGGTTCCGGAAACGATGGAAGTGTCCACGACCCCCTTGCCGACCGTGGTCGCGACCGCCTCGCCCAGAAACATCCCGACCATGTTGCCGCACGCGGCGAGCGCCACGGCCTGCCAGGGCTTCAGGACCCTTGTCGCCACGACCGTCGTTATCGCGTTGGACGCGTCGCTGAACCCGCTCCAGAACGTCCACCAGAGGACGGCGGCTACGGCGGCAATGAAAAGTATCTCGAGAGTCATGAGTATTTCATCCTGATATTCATGATTACGTCGCTCACGTCCTCGCACTTGTCCGTTATCTTTTCCATGTGCTCGTAAATCTCCTTGAGCTTCAGTATCTGGATGGCGTCGTTCGTCCTGAACAGCCTGGACATCTCGATGTGGAGCAGGTCGTCCGCCTCGTTCTCGAGCCGGTGTATCTCGGTGCAGCTTTTCTCCATGTCCTCCTTCTTCAGCTCCTTGATGCTGGCCATGGCCCTGTTCACCTGGATGACCTGCGCCTTGATTATCGCGGCGAACCGCTTCATCGCCGGTGTGGGTTTCTTTATGTCGTAAAGCTCTATCCTGCTCGCGGTCGCCCAGATATAGTCCAGCACGTCGTCATAACGCGAGGAGAGCTTCGATATGTCCTCGTGCTCGAGCGGCGCCACGAGCGTTTCGTTCAGCCTGAGGTATATTTCGTGGACTATCTCGTCCCCCTCGTGCTCGAGCCGCTTTATCCTCTTCGTTTTTTCCCCTATTTTGGAAAAGTCGTCCATCATTTCCAGAAAGACGCCGGCCGCCTCCTCCGCCTTCCGCGACTGCTTCGAAAGGAGGTCGAAAAAAACATCATCCTGCGGGATTATCCATTCCCTAAGTCCCATGGGAAGCCTCAGTATATGGGGTGCTTCGAGCAAAGCTCCTCGACTTCCTTCCTGATTTTCAGCTTCAGGTCGGCGTCCGCGGGCCTTTCCACGACTTTCACTATCATCTGCGCGACGTGCTTCATGTCGCCTTCCTTCATGCCCCTTGTCGTGAGCGCGGCGGTGCCGACCCTTAGGCCGCTCGTGACGAACGGCGGGCGAGGGTCGAAGGGTATCGCATTCCTGTTTGTGATTATGCCGGCTTCCTCCAGGGCGATTTGTGCGTCCTTGCCGGTTATCCCCTTCGGTGTGAGGTCGACGAGAACCAGGTGCGTTTCCGTTCCGCCCGAAACGAGCCTGAGGCCGAGCGCGCCGAGCTCGTCCGCGAGCGCCTTGGCGTTCTTCACGACCTGCGCAGAATACGTCCTGAATTCTGGCTGGAGCGCCTCCTGGAAGCAGACCGCCTTCGCGGCGATGCAGTGCTCGAGCGGGCCGCCCTGCATCCCCGGGAACACCGCCTTGTCTATTTTCTGGGCGTTCGCCTCGGGGCACATTATCATCGCGCCCCTCGGGCCCCGGAGCGTCTTGTGCGTGGTGGTCGTAATTATGTCGGCATACGCTGCCGGCGACGGATAGACACCCCCCGCCACGAGCCCGGCGAAGTGGCTTATATCCGCCATCATGACCGCCCCGACCTCGTCGCAGATTTCCCTGAACTTCTTGAAATCAATCACGAGCGAGTACGCCGTGTATCCGCAGATGATGAGCTTGGGCCTTTCCTCAATCGCCCTCTTGCGTATGGCGTCGTAATCGAGGGCCTCGCTCTTCCTGTCCAGCGTGTAGGCGCAGGGCTTGAACCATTTGCCTGAAAAGTTGACGGGCGAGCCGTGCGTGAGGTGCCCGCCGTTCGCGAGGTCGAGCCCCATGAACTTGTCACCGACGTCGAGGAACGCGAAAAACGCGGCGATGTTGGCCGATGCCCCTGCATGGGGCTGGACGTTCGCGTGGCCGACGCCGAAGAGCTTTTTCGCCCTTTCTATCGCGAGCGTCTCGACGTCATCCACGTACTGGTTGCCGGCGTAGTATCTTTTCTTCGGATACCCCTCGGCGTATTTGTTGGTGAGGACGGAGCCCGTGGCTTCCATGACCGCCTTGCTGGCGTAATTCTCGGAAGCTATCATCCTGAGGGTCTTCCTCTGGTACTCGAGCTCCCTTTCGATAAGTCCGAACACTGCCGCATCGGTCTGTTTAAGTGACATAAACCTCCCAACCTCTGTTCGCGGATAATCATTAAAAATCAATCTAGGGAACAAGGATAAGGTCTCTAATCTGACAGCATGAATCATGCCGAGATCGCATAACCCGGTAGTGCGCACGCCTGGAATCCGCCTTTTAGGAAAAGGCGGCCTAAAACCTATTGTCGGCAAACCCTAACTGGGTTTGCAAACAGACGGTTTTTGGGCGCGCTTCCCTATCGTCCGGAACGCCGGACAATGGGGCGCAGGGAACTCTGTTCCCTGCCGTTTCCCAAAAAGCGCGGCGGAAAGAAAGCGTGTCCCTCGTGGATTGGGAGTTCAAATCTCCCTCTCGGCGTTTTGGCCAGCTGGCCAGCCCTTTCGGGCTGGCCTGGCCGCCACCATCCTGGAATGCGGGCCGACGGGACTTTCCCCCGCCCAAGGACAACAATTAATAAACCTCGCAGTCCCATCCCCTGCGGTGATCGGTTGAGGTTCGCATTCGTATTCGCACTTATGGCAATGGTTTTTCTCGCTGGGTGCACTTCCCAGATTCCGTCCCTGCCGCCCGGGCAGAACGGAACCTCAACGCCCGGAAAGACATGCCACATGGAGTCCAGCAAGGTTCCCGTCACCAAGGAGGAATGCGGCCCGGTATCGTACACCGAGCCCGTTTGCGGCCTCAGGAAGCTGAACTACTCGATGGGCCAGGTTGCGAAGATTGACCTGTGCATTGCCGATACCGGGTGCACCGGGGCTCCGCTTGGCGACTGCCAGGCCTGCACGAAGGCCATGACGCGATGCGTCCTGACGATAAAGAACGAGGAGCCGCAGAAATCCGGCGTCTGGAAGGTCGGGGCAAACTACTCCCTGAGCCAGACTATCGCATTCATCAAGGACCCGATTACCAAGGAAATCCGTCCGAACGAGAGCTTCGCATTCGACTTCAACCAGATTTACAACCCCGGCCAGCCGATAAACTCGGCCGACTGCAGCCTTTTCGTCACCGAGGAGCCTTATTCGCAGGACTGCCACGACGAGACGAGGACAAGGAACGAATGCAAGAACGTGACGACGACGGAGACTGTCCAGACACAGGTCTGCGAGTAGTCAGTTCCGCAGGTCCATCATCCTGAGCGTTTTCTTAATCAGGGCCTTGGACTTCTCGTGGTTGTAGAAGCCGTATGAAAGGAAGAGCACGGAAACCGCTATCGTCAGCCATCCCGCGAACGCAAAAACAGTCCCCGGCTCGAAGTACCCTATGAAGAAGATGCCGCCTAGCATCACGCTCATGCCCGTCCTTATATACGCGAGGTAAGTCCTTTCCTCGGCCATCTTCGTCCTCTCTATGGCCAGCCGGTCCCTGAGAATCAGCTCCTCCTTGCAGTTGTTCTCGTATGCCATGGGTGGTTATCGCTGGCTAGGATTAAAAATTCATGTGAATTATTTTTCACTCCTCGCTCCTGAAGCCGCTCAGCCTCCCGGAGGAATGTGCATCCTCTCGATTTTTACCGCGATTCCCCTCGTATGCATGTCCTTCTCGTCCACCTGGACGATGCCTATCCCCACGAACCTGCCGCCGCAGTAGATGGCGACGCGGGAGCCCTTGCCCGAAGAGGGCATGCTCTCCATCGCGGGCATCATGAGCTGGGCGCCGCTCTGCACCGACTTCAGCGCGCTTTCCTTTATCCTCGCCCTCGGGAGGTCTATGAGCTTTTCAGGGGCGACGAGCATTTTGCGGAGTTCATCGCTCCTGCCCTGCCTGTGGAGCCAGACCGCGTCTACGAGGTCGTACATGGTGTGCGTTTCCCTCTCGGTTATTTTCCCGACAGCCGTGCGCCTCAGCTCCTCCATCCTCGCCCCGCCGCATACCGCGCCCATGTCCTCGCACAGCGTCCTGATATAGGTGCCTGCGTCGACTTTCGTCTCGAAAAGCGCGAGGCGTCCCTTTACTTCGAGAAGCTTCAGGTAGTGGACCGTCCTTTTCCTCGGCACTTTCCTGACCGCGCTTATCTTCGGCGGCGTCTGCACGAGCTCTCCTGTGAATTTCGCGAAAAGGGCCTCAATCTGCTCCTTAGACTGGGGGATTTTGAACTTCATGATTCCCACATACGTCTTGTCCTTGCCTGCAATGTAGCGCAAAAGCTTCGTGGCCCGGCCTATGGCGACCGGGAGCACGCCCGAAACTTCCGGGTCGAGGGTGCCAGCGTGCCCGGCCCGGCTCGCGCCTGTTATCTTCCGGACCAGCGTGGAAACCTCGTGGCTGGTCAATCCGGGGGGCTTGTTGATGAGTATGACCTTGTCGTCCAGCACAAAAGACACCTTCGGTTCTTTTTAACTTCCCTTAAAGGTGAAGCCTCAAGGTTTCTTTTGAACTTCCCCTTTGGCATCGATTATCGCCAATGCTATCTTAAGGAGTTCCTCCGGCTTGTATATGCCGCTGTTGAGGAGCGCGTCGAATCGGCTGTCGTCGTAGATGTCGATGCCGTAGACCTTCAGGTAGCGCTTCCTGTTCGATTCGTCCCTCTCGGTTATGTGCTTCCTGGCATCCTTAATGCCGTCCCTTTTCCCGAGCCGGCCTGCACGGACTTCGAGCGGGGCGAAGACCTTTATCCTCACGTCGGCCTCCAGAATCCACGGTCCGAGCCAGGTCGTGACGACGCAGTCGCCTTTTGCCTGCTCGCGGAGAACCTCGTCGAATTTCCTGTCTATGTCGTGGTCGCGCTCGGCTTTCTTCTGGAACTCCATCAGGGAGACGCCCTCCCTCGCCGCGAGGTCCTTGAAAGTCGGGCAGACGAGCCTGTAGCCGAGCTCCTTTGCAAGAAGCTCCCCGAGCGTGTTTTTCCCGCTCCCGCTAAGGCCTGCTATCGCGATTATCACTTTTGAGCACCCTTTTTCCCGAGCCTCCCCATCACGAAAGTGAGCGTGAGGTTCGTCACCAGGGATATGGATATGAACCACCAGTACGGCTGGTGTATCGTCTTGACGTTTATGAGCGGAATCGTGAACGGAAGCTCTACGCTGAAGGCGGTCCCCGAATCCAGCCTCGCCTCGATGCGGTCTGCCGTGGCGTTGGCATAAATCCTCGCCTCGTCGCCTTTGGAGTAGACCTGCTTGTCCGTCGAGAGAAGTATCTGCTCGCCGTGAGGGTTCTCGAGGTAGCCTTCCGGCGACCCTGCGACGTACGCGAACGCGGTCGAATTGGCGCCGAGTTCGCTCCCGCCCCGGTACGCCTTCGCGCTCACCACCCACCTGCCCTCATTCTCGGACTCGAGGGTATGGCAGGCCGTGAAAATCCCGTCGCCGGCAAGGGCGTCGCACCCGCTCCCGTCGTCGGTCATGTTAATGGCTATGTCGTCCTTGACCGCCGGGTCCAGCTGGCCTACGACCCATGTGAACGCGAAGAACACGATGAGGATGACCGCCATCGGCTTGAACTGGCCCATCATCGCCTTGTTCATCTTGGGGAAGAACTCCATCTGCTCCTTCATTATGCGGTCCATCTTCTTTTTGTCGTTGGCCTTCTTGGCCTTGTCGAACTCCTCGCTAAGGCGCTTCGATTCCTTCTGGAGGCCCTCCATCTCGCTGCGGTCGATGAGCTTGTTCTGGACGAATTTCGTTATGCCGGCGTAAGCGACGGCCAAAAATGCTACTAGGGCTGTGAATATCTCGAAAACCATCGTATCCGCTTATCAGGCAAGCGTTAAATATCTTTCAGGGCCTTCCTTAGCTGTGGCAGAATTAGACGCAACGACAAGATTAGAAATTTACAAGCTCGTCCTGAACCGCTACAAGGGCCTGATAACCGAGAAGGAGACCCGGCCGATTTCGGAAATCCGGCAGAGGGTATCCCCTTACCATCCCCTAGTGAAAAAACTCCGCGACTCCTTCATCGCCGACATGGCCCCCTACGACCCGCGCAGGAACTTCCCCGCCGCGTCCGAGCGGGCGATGGACTACATCAGGCAGATAAAGACCTGCGAGTTCGCATTCACATTCTGGGTGGAGTTCGAGGAGATGGACAAGCTCCACATCGGCACCCCGATGGACAAGGCGATATTCCTCTGCGCCATCCTGCGGGCGCTCGAGGCCCAGGACAGCCGGGTGCTGGTGACCAAGAAGGGAAGGAGCCTCGTGAAGTTCGTGCACGGAAGCTCGGTCTACCTGTTCGTCCCGGAGAGCGGCTCGCTCCTTGCTGGGGAAGACCTGCAAAAGCTCTTCTCGGATGATCCTGTCGCCTATTCTTTCAGCGATCTCTCATATGAAAACTATGAAGAATCGTGATTTTATGTTATTTTCACATTGTTTGTGTTATAAGCTGTAAAAAATTGGTTGAAAACTGTCTTATTTGGTGGTTATTCATGCGTAATCCGCCAAAACCCTTTTTATATGTTACATATTAAGTAGTTCCGGGAGAAAACATGTGTGTTGTCATGAGGGGGGTAAATATGACTGCTGTTGATGTGATGGCGGCAAGGAGAAATGCTATCGATTTGGCACGTTTCAGCGCCGGTATTTCGGCCACCGAGCGCGGGCACAAGTTCAGCAACCCTGAGCTTGCCTACTCGCGGTTCTCGGTCAAGGCGAGGACTTCGCTCGATGGGCTGAAGGAGAAGCTCGAGAGGGCGCAGAAAATACTCGAAAAGGCCTACGAGAGGAGCGAATCCGGGGAAATAGACGTCACTTCGCTCGGCGCGGAAGCGGTTTCGGCAAGAATCGTCCTTTCGCTTTCAGAAGTTCTCGGCGCTCTTTTCGACAAGGCTGTGGCGTCGAAGGACATCTACGCCCTGAGGATGGTGGCGAAGGCGGCTGAGAAGCTCACAATCGATTCGGACGAGCTCCTCAAGGAATCCGTTTACCCGCGCGACCCTGCGGTCAAGAAGAACGTGATTGCCCAGAACATCGCACTCGCCAGGGCCACCTACGACGTAGTCGTCGGGACATTGGACAACACGCACCGCGAGCACGGGATAGAGGTGCCGGCATTCCCGGCGGCTGCCTGATTATTTCCTGTATCCGTTTCTCATTATTTCATCTATCTTCTTTGTGAGCAGTGCGAATATCTTGTCGAACCTCTCCCAGGCGAAATCGAAATACCATTTCTCAATCTCGCCCCGCTTGTCTGATATCTGGGGCGGAAGCTCGCCATCCTGCCTAAGGGTAGAGATGAGGTCTGCGGCGTCCCTGATGGTCCTCCTGTGCTGGCAAATCTCCGCCACTAGGTCCATCATTCGAAGGTCCGACATCCTGACCGGCCGGCCTCCGTTCTCGTGCCTGGCGAGCGAATCGTAAATCTCCTTCTTGATGAGGGGGTCCACGTGCTCGAGGAAGTTAACGAGGAAATCCGCCCGGTCGAGGAGCTCGACAGGCCAGTTGCCCATTCCGAGCGATTCGAGAATGAAAGAAGCGCGGACGTCAGCTATCTTCATTCCCCTCGCGTCCAGCATCCTGAACCCGGGCCTGAGGTAGCTCATGACGAACGTGGGATCTCCGGCCACCTCGCTGCTGAACCTGCGCTCGAGTGCGTCCTGTATGCTTTCCCTGAGGCCCATGGATATCGGCTTGCCGACCCAGTACTGGAGGTGGCTCGTCGCTATCGGGACGACTTCGATGCCGTGCTGGGTCATCACGTCCCCCATCGCGTTGGCCGCGACGCTCAGCATGAGGTTCGAGCGGGACTTCCCGCCGTAAGTGTTGAGCATCCTCATCCCGCCTTCCCTCCTGAATAGCTCGTCGAAGCATTTCCTCGTACCGCGCCTCACGAGGTCGTTGGCGGCGTTCCTGACGTCCTTTGTGTATTCAAGGTAAGCGCCGGCGTGGCCGGAAGGAATCTCGAACTTGATGTCTATGAAGCAGCCTTCGGTGGTCTTTTCCTGTCCCCTCGAGACCAGGCTGTTCTTGAACGGAGTCTTCACTTCCGGAAGACCGCCGTTGCCCTTGTAGAACGGAGGAAGCTCCCCGTAGAACTCGACCTCGCTGTTCTCCATCCTCCTTATGTCCTCGAGTATGAAGCCCGGGCTGCCGTCGCTGTTGACTTTCTTTATCGCGGACATCTTGCAGTCGCACGCCACTATCATCCCTTCATGCGCGAGGACTTTCGACAGGGCGAGAAGGTCGAGCTCGAACTTCCGCCCTCCGGCAAGGACTGTGTATTTGTAGGTCGAGAGGTCGAGGTGCTCCTTCTCCACGTCCCAGCTCATCCTGAACTGGTCGTCCACGCTCTCACCCCGCGTCATCCCGCCTATGACTATGGTTCCTTCGTCAGAGCGGTTGCCCAGCCTCGTCCTGTAGTTCCCCCTGTCCTGGTTTCCATTGATTGCGGCTATGTTCCACGTGGAATTCCCTATTGTATCAAAGTAAGCGTTCATCGATGCGTCGCCGCCCGATACCCCGTCCTTTTCCGCGGCGTTTCCGGCTATCTTGTTTATGGGGTTCTGCTGGGATTTGTCGGTAAGCCCGACGACATAGCCGAAGCTCTTGCCCTCGACCTCCTGCGCGACTGCGAGGTCTATGAAATCTACCCCTATGTGCCGCAGGCGAGTTTCCAGCCTGCCTTCCTCGTCAGGGCTATGAGGGTCGCAGGTAACGAGGGGCGGGGCCCTGATCCTCTGGCCCCTGACCGCTTCCACATCCTCACGTATCCTCATCTGGTCCTGGGTAAGGGCTCTGCTGCCCGTCCTTATTACGAATGGCCTTGTCATCTGGGTTCACTTATGGGGGATTAACATGATAATATATGGTTAATAACATTTATAAACATGCTTTTTCATTTTTCACGACTATTTTTGTTCACGCAAACAAAAATAATCGTCCATTGTCGAATGCACGGTTCACTTAAGGTAGGATGAACCGTGACGCCTTTTAAATATAATCTCCGTTCCTATGGGCAAAGTAAGGTGCATCTATGAAAGTAAACCTAAGAAAACTCGGATGTATCGTCGCCGGTGCGACGATTCTGGCAAGCTCTGCGGCCTTCGCGGGCCTGATGTTCGGCTCCACCACGCTTGTGGACGACAACGGCGCGCCGCAGGCCAA
>DATIFM010000008.1:0-239425 GCA_035455205.1 Candidatus Bilamarchaeum sp.
TATCATGGCCATCTCAATCCTCGTCTTTGTGTCCGCTGTGCCGGACGAAGAAGATAGTAAATTGATGCGCTCAACATTTTAAAATGACATACCGTGTCAGTGCGAGCCCCGCGGGCGAGCTAACTGACAATCATTTGGCGAATTTGTTGAGTTCTTCCTGCACAAGATACTGCGCCAGCGGGATGAACACGAGCCACGCGATGAATAGCACGACTTTGTCCCTCGCCTTCTTCGACGCTATCTCAACGTCCTCGCAGTATCTCCATATGACATAGAGGTTCAGGAGTGGGACGAAAAGCCCCAGCGTCCAGAGAAGGGCCGAGGTCTTGTTGCCGGTGAGCTCGTTCAACTCGCTCCTCGTGGCGTAGAACCAGTAGAGGGCGTATATGAAAAAAGTCAGGAAGCTTACGACTATAACGAACAGGGGGTTCCTTTTCTTGACTGCCATGCGTGAATTATCGTTCATCCATTTATAACGGTTCTGCCTTCGAGCCTGCGGAGGACCGCAGAGCCGTCGCCGCAGAAGAACTCCACCTGCTTTGCGCCTGTCTGCTCCACAAAATGCACGAGGTCCTCGAAATCCGCATGGTCGCTCAGCGGGAAGGCGGTGTCGGTGTTGAACCGGTAGTGAAGGGCCCAGCCCGTCGCAACTGCGCAGAGCGTCGGCCGCTCGAACGCGTCGGCGAGCCTCTTGGCGAAATACCGCTTGGCCTTACCCATGGGGACTATCGCGACGAACCGCCTGGACATGACCTCTTCGGCCTCCTCGCTCCCGACAGGGACCCGGTCCAGCCTGAGCCCGTATTTCTCATAGACGGCGCAGAAGCCCTCGGTCTTTTTCGGCACGACTGGCGCGACGCCGCACTCGTTCAGTATCCGGATGACCTCCTGGGCCTTGCCTAGCTCGTAGCAGCCGATGATGAGGTTCTTCTTGTCGTTGCTTTGCACCCAGCTCGCGACCATCCTGTGGACGTCCTCGTTGGGGGGGAACACGTAGTTCGGGTTACCGTATGTTGCCTCCATTATCAGGCGGTCGCATTCCGGGATTTCAGCCTTGAATCCGAAGATGTTGGGCTTCAGGCAGAAGTCCCCGGTGTAGGCTATACGCTCGCCGTCGTTGTCAACGAGGAGCTGGCGGGCCCCGAGTATGTGGCCGGCATCAATCATCCGGGCCTCCGGGTGGCCCGCGATCCGCGCCTCCATTCCTGCGAGGTCG
The DNA here is from genome assembly GCA_035455205.1 of Candidatus Bilamarchaeum sp. Taxonomy (GTDB): domain Archaea; phylum Micrarchaeota; class Micrarchaeia; order Anstonellales; family Bilamarchaeaceae; genus Bilamarchaeum. The sequence goes on from DATIFM010000008.1 coordinate 1,217, forward strand.
AGCGTCTCCTGAGAGGAGATTATGGATTCCATCGACTTGAGGCCGGCGGTGTGGTCCGAGTGCGCATGGGAAAGGAACGAGACGTCGCCGTCGGGCGAGTCGAGGCCGATGGAGATTCCTTTGCAGGGGATGCGCATGGAGTGGATTCTCAGGGAAAAAATATAAAATCAGTTCCAGTTCAGGTCCTTGGCAAGTACGTAGTAGCGAGTCGAAAGGAAAATCTGCTGCTTCATCAGCGTCCCGCTCACGGTCGCCGTCTTTCCCTCAGGGGGGAGCGTTTCGCTCGAGACGAAAATTTTTCCGGTCCCGTCGTCAAGGGTGAACCCTGAAAGGTCGCCAAGCTTCACCGAGTCCTCTACCGTGCCCCGGAGCGTGACTTTCTCGCCGAGGTACTTTTCCGGCTCTGAAAGGAGCTTGTCGATTTTCATTGCCTCGGCGGCGCACCCCAGAAGGAGCAATGCCGCAATCGCGATGAACAGTAATCTCATTTTTCCACCTCAGTATTCCGACTTGTCCTCATCAGGGTTGTAAGGATAGCAGAGTATCTCCTTAATGACTTTTGCCCGCTTCTTCCCCACTCCCTCGACTTCGGCGATGTCGCGCTCGGAGGCATGCGCGAGGGCATCCACGCTCCCGAAATGCTTCAGCAGGTTTTTCGCGAGCTTAGGGCCTATCATCGGAAGGGACTCCACTATGGAGCGGGCAGTCTGCGACGGGGTGAAAGTGCGCTTCTTGGCGTAGATTCGCATCGGGTTCTTTTTCGCCACCTGCTCGTGCCTTGCGAGGTGGAAGACTATCTCCGCGGTCCCTTCCTTGTCCCTCGTGAAGATTATTGAGGCGCCGAAATCCGCGATGATTGTCGCATAGGCGCCAAGTAGAGAGCTTCGCGCGAGGCGCTCCTCGTCCGACACGCCCTCGACGGCGATGACGACGCGCTCGTAGTTCGAGACGAGGTTGGGCAGCTGCGAGAAAAGGCGGCCGTCAATCACGGACTGCTCGAAATCCGCGCGCGTCTTGCGCTCGACCGCCAGGCGTGCCGAGCAGAGGAAGTCGCCGACCGATAGCACCCGCCGGTCGACGTGCGCGCCCATCCTGCGGAAAAGCTGGTCGAAGAACCCGTCCTCGCGCTGGTCGACTGCAATGGTGATTTGCCCGCTTTCAGGGGGGTCGAGGAATTGCTGCATAGCTAACCCGTTTTGGAGCGCCTTTTTCTAAAATGTGCCTACTTCGCCATCGCGACGTAGTTGCTTATCTCGTCGAAGCTTATTGAGCAGCCGGAGAATTTCATCTTGTAGAGCGCGGCCTCGAGCGCCTCCTTCTGGAGGGCTTCGAAGTTCTTGAAGTACCCGTTCTCGTAGGCGAGCACGACGAGCTCGCTGCTGCGCAGGGCCTTGAGCGAGGAAATCTTCGTCTCGAGCTCGCGGTAGCTGTTCTTGTTGACCATGACGTTGACTGAGAACTCCTTCTCGAGGTGCTCCTTAAGCCGGAAGGGGGCCTCGATGAGCATGCGCGTCGTGCGCTCGTCTATGAGGATGTTCTCTACGCCGAGCTCGAGGGCGAGGGCGAGCATCTCGGATTCCCCGGCGTGAATGAGGCGCAGGGGCTTGCCCTTGACATAGAACATGTTGTTGGCCGAGTTCATGATGCGCTGGGCCTTGTCCTCGACCTTCGCGTCGATGACGACTATGACCCCGTCCTCGATTGCGTCCTTGATCCGGATCGCGGAGAAAAGGTGCTTGCGCAGGTCGGATTTGAGTGGCTTGGTCACGGACTCGTACTCCACCGATGGCGGGATTACGAACCGTACGTCGTGGTTTTCGGCAAAAAAATGCAGGATGCTATCGAGGCATCCGGCGGTCAGTGATATCAGTACCCCCGAGTCGCAGAGGATATCTTTCGCCATGGCTGGATTACCATGATGAGTTTTTTATACTATTGCATGACAGCTTCTACGACTTTGAAGTCCAGCCGGCGGATGGCATCCCCGTCAAGCGGAAGGTCCTCGCCCCGCCCCAGCCACCGGTTGAGGGACCGGAAGCGCTCGCGCTCATCAGGGCCGGAGACGGGAATCGGCTCGTATCCGTATTTGCTTCCGGCTATTTCATTCACACGGACCATCGCGCGGACAAGGGCGGCGGCATCAGGGTCCGATGGCATCAAAACAGGCGGCTTCCCCCCGATTTCGAGCACGCCGAGCTTGCCGTATGCCGAAGAGAATGCGGCCCCCAGCTGGGCGAGCCAGAACAGCTTGTCCTCGCGGTGCGATTCGGTTTCGGGCTTCAGCGCGAAAACGCACGCGTCGCCTGAGCACGAGGAGGTGGCGGCGGGTGCAGGCGGCATGCTTGTTTGAGGAGACGGTGCGGCGACGGGCGGACCGCGCACGGGCGGCTCCAGTGCGGGACTGCAATTTCGAATCGCCAGGTATCCGCCCGCGGTCCACGCCGCGAGGTTGATTGCTACGAGCGACTTGAAGTGCTTCCTGTTGTGTTCATTCATGAAGAACTAGTAATTACAACTTGATATTTATTCAGCGGCGTCCCCTGGAGGGGCAACATCAGAGCCTGCTCTCCAGGGCGGCAAGCGAATCCGGGCCGAAGGGCGACTCCCGCGGCCTGCCGAGGAGTGAGTTCAACGCGCGGTACTGCTCCTCGGGGCTCGCCCCGAAGACCGCGAGCGCCTCGGTTCGGCCGGAGCGGGCAAAGGAGTTGTTCAATGTTGATATCCCGGAGAGCAGTTTCCTCATCGTCGGGTCGCTCCAGCAGACGGCAGGAGTTATCCCATAGCGCTCCATATCGCGGAATTTTTCACGGAGCTCCGAGATGGCGGCGGGTATGCCGTCGCCGGCCAATGCCTTCCCGCATACGAGAAGGCCGGCTGCGAGGGCCCCCGCCGACAGGAACTCCCTGCGCGTGAGGGCGCTTTTCTCGCTGGGCATCCTGAAATTTTTTTCCATGCTACCTACCGCTGAAGTCTACAGGCTATGCGCAGGAGGGAAATTAATATGTTTGTAAAACTAGAAAATCATGCAATGAGGAGCTTCCGGGCGGTCTTCATGCGGTCGTGGACGCTCTTTTCCTCCTTCAGCCGGTCGAACATCATCGTTTCACCGGCGTAATCGAGGATTTCCTGCTTCTCGAGGCCGGTGAGCTCCGCGGCGACGCCGAGCGACAGCCCCTGGGCATAGAAAGTCGCAGCCATCTTAAGCCGCCCCTTGGTCATCATATCCACGACGAAGCGGGGGTCCTTTTCCTCGAGGCAGGATATCGACTTCTCGAGCTCGGCGAAGTCCTTTTCGAGCAGGTCGTCAGTGGGGGAGTCGGCATGGCGGATAAGCGACTCCATTGCCTGCTCAATCCGCTTCAGGCACTGCTCGCACTCGTCGCGCAGGTAGCGCGGCTTTGATACTATCTTCGAGAGCACATAGGAATAGACCGAGAGGTTGAAATGCATCTGGTCGAACTGGAGGGTGGTTTCCCGTATTATCTCGTCATTCAGCTTCCGGAGCCTGCGCTGGTTCCGCTTGCGGAATGCAGACAATATCCGGGATGCAAGAGCAGATAGAGGTTGCAAATGGTCACCTGTGTAAAAAATGACCGATAGCTTTAAAAACCTATCATGATTATATCATGACAGTTGCGTGATTTCATCGCAACACGGTGATGCAATGGCTGACAAAGCAGACAAGGAATATAAACCTGCTGACACCGCGTTCACCAAAGAAATACGATCCGACCTCGAGCAGAACCTGGACAAGTTCAGGGACCCGGTGGTCCTTGGCGAAATGGTCTACCGCCTCATGGAAGAGCGCGAGAACACCAACAGGCTGCTCAAGACGATAATCGGAAAGCTTGAGGCTCTGGAGCAGAGAGGGTCCCTCCCCGAGGGTGCGGCCCAGTTGGAACAGCCGATGCTTCCCGAAGTCGACGAGCAGATCGTGGCGTTCCTGAAGGAAGCGGGAAAGGCCACGGCTGAAGAGGTCCGGGCCAAGTTCAACTACAAGGGCAAGAACGCGGCCTCGGCGAGGCTCAACCGCCTCTTCGAGATGGGCCTGCTGCAGAAGCAGCAGGTAGGGAAGAAGATGTTCTTCTTCCCGATGAAGTAAATCCCTTCGGTGGTTTTCACCGATGGCATAAGGAACCGAGGGTTTCCACCTCTGAAAGGAGGTTGGAAAGGATGTCAGGGTTGCTGTGCAACCCTGCACACACGCGACCGAAGCGTCGGTCGCTCGTGACCTTGGTTCCTTTCACGATACAGCATGGCTGAGAACAGACATACCTCCCGCCTCTCTCTTTTGTCTGTTCTCGCCTGTTGTTCTACGCTAGAGGCCCTGCCTCTAGCTTAATACTCACGCCTTCCCCAAGGGAAGGCTTCATTCCCGAAAGGGAATCGCCTCCGTAAAGGAGGGCGCCCCGGCAAAAGAGGGTGCCTTCGTTTAAGGAGGGGGCCGGGGGAACCAACTGGTTCCCTCGAAAATACTGATGGCAAGGCGAACAGACCAGTACCTCCCGCCTCTCTTAATCATTTGGTCTGTTTGACTTGTTGTCCTCCCATGGGCTAGAGGATTTTCCTCTAGCTTAATGTTAGTACAAGGCCCGGAACAGGCATACCTCCCGCCTCTCTCTTTTGCCTGTTCCGGCCTTTTACTCAATACGGATTTATTTACGTCTTACCAATACTTTAGCATGAGAAAGCTCTCGCGCGCAGCGCCAGCCGTGCTGGCCGCGCACTTTGCCATGATGCCTCTTTCCGAGCCCATGCTGAAAAGCAATATAACTAACCCCCCGGAATTAACATCCATGGCTCATGCTTCGAGGAAACAGGAGAGCGGGAGGCTGGAGAGCGTCCCGAGTAGGACGGATGTGCAGGCCGCCCGGCTCGCGGAGATGCGGAGGGCGCTTGCAGACCCGGACCCCCGGGTGAGGGAAGCGGCGGCCCGCGAATTCCGGAGCGTGAGGGATGGTTCAGCCGTCCTGCCCCTCCGGCGGCTGCTTTCTGACGCTGATTCGGGCGTGCGGATTGCGGCATCCGAGGCGCTTTACAACAACGGCGTACGTGACGGGATAGGGGTTCTGGCCGGGATACTCGGGAGCGGAACGCCCGCAGAGAGGGCCCGCGCCGCCGCGGCACTCGGGAGGATAGGCGAATCAGAAGCCGTGCCTCCGCTTGTCGCGGCTGCCGGAACAGGGGATGCGCGCGTCCGGCTGGAGGCAGTGCAGTCGCTCGGGATGATAGGCGACTCGAGGGCGGCAGGAACCCTCGCGGGCATCATGAGGCACTCGGGGGGAGCATTGAGGCGGGCGGCCATCAGGGCCCTGGGCCAGATGGGAACCCGCGACGCGGAGATAGAGCGCGACCTTTCACGGCTCCTTTCCAGCTCGGACGTCACGACGAGGATAGCGGCGGCGAACGCGCTCAGGCTGTGCGGAGGGATGGGGGCAGTCCCGGGCCTCATCGAGGCATTCGATTTTTCGCAGAGGGGGAGCGACCCGGACCAGCCCGGAACCGATAGCCCCGCGGCTTACGGCCTGCGGAACGAGGCAGTAGCGGCGGTTGTCGAGATTTCGAGGCGCGAGCCGGCGGTGATAGACGCGCTCATCAGGGCGCTCGGGGACAGGCGGGAAAACGTGAGGATGAATGCGGCCAAGGCTCTCGGGAGAATCGGTGATGTGAGGGCGGTGCCGGGCCTGATTGACATTGTGAGCAGGGACGGGGACGAGTATGCGAGGATGGCGGCGGCAGAAGCTCTCGGAAACATCGGGGACGTCCGCGCCTTGCCGGCCCTCATCGATAGGGTGTCGGGAAGGGGGGGCAGCGAAACCGGATGGCGCTCGATTGCAGCCGCGGCCGAGGCGCTCGGGAGGCTCCGGGACGGGAGTGCCGCCCCGGCCCTAAGGGCCGCGCTCGCATCCGAAAGCGAGGTAGTGAGGATGGCCGCGGCCACGTCGCTCGGGATATTGGGCGACAGGCCATCTGTCCCTGCGCTCGGGAGGGTTCTCGCATCCGACACATACCCTTCATTGAGGGCGGCGGCCGCACTCGCGCTCGGGCGCATAGGCGGAAGGGAAGCGGAGGCCGAGCTCAGGGGAAGCAGCGATTCGAACCGAAGCGTGCGGACTGCAGTCGAAAGGGCGCTCTCTTTGGCCCGCGGACGGCGATGAAGGGACGCCTTATTATAAATAGATAATGGCATTTCTAGTCATGATGGAATTCGAGACGACCCGCGAGGTCATCATCCCCAAAGACCCCTTTGAAAGAATCATCGGCCAGCCCGAGGCCGTCGCGATAGCGAAGATGGTTCCGTACCAGAGGAGGCACCTGCTTCTTGTCGGCCCGCCCGGGACAGGCAAGTCCATGATAGCGCAGGCAATAGCGAGCGTGATGCCCAAGCCGAAGTTCGAGATTTCCGTCCTCGACAACCCCGAGAATCCCGAGCGGCCAATCGTGGAAATCAGGGACGATAGCCAGATAAAGAAGGACAAGAAGGAGGAGAGGCACCTCGGCCTCGATGTCTCGCCCCTCGACGTCCCGACGTTCGTTTCCGAGAGGCTCGGGTTCCGCTGCCGAAGGTGCGCGGCCCTCAGCCCGTTCACAGAGGCGATTTGCCCGCAGTGCGGGGCGACCAAATCCCAGAAGAACTTCTTCGACCGCTACGGGATGCCCCCGGGGCAGCAGAACATGCCCCCAGAAGCGGGCGAGAAGGTCAGGGTCGCTACCACGAGGAGGGACCTCAACGGCAAGGAGGAGGTCATCATTTACGAGAGGACCCCCGAAGGCAAGATAATCATGCTCCGCCAGGAGGAGATAAAGAAGATGGAGGAGATGAGCCGCAAGTCGAAGCGGAAGGTCGTCGTCCCGCTCAAGCGCTCGACGTTCGTGCAGGCAAGCGGCGGGAGCGAGACCGAGCTCCTCGGCGACATCAGGCACGACCCGTATGGCGGGCATGCCAACCTCGGCACTCCGTCATACCTGAGAGTCGTCCCTGGCGCTGTCCATGAGGCCCACGAGGGCGTGCTGTTCATAGACGAACTCTCGACCCTCGGCAACATCCAGAGGCACATCCTCACCGCGATGCAGGAGAAGGTCTTCACCATTGTAGGCAGGAACCCGATGAGCAGCGGCGCGGCCGTCCGCGTCGAGGGGGTGCCCTGCGACTTCATATTCGTAGGAGCGTGCAACATCAACGACATAAAGTCCATAGTGCCCCCCCTGCGCTCGAGGATACGCGGCGACGGCTACGAAGTCCTGATGAACGGGCACATGGAGGACAACCAGGTCAACGAGGACAAGCTCGTCCAGTTCATCGCGCAGGAGATAATCAAGGACGGGAAGATACCGCCCGCGGACAGGAGCTCGGTCAGGCTCATAATTGACGAGGCAAGGGCGATAGCGAGGCGCGTCGACAACGCAAAAGGGCTGACGCTCAGGCTGAGGAACCTCTCGGGCATCATCAAGATGGCAGGGGACCTCGCGGCCACCGAGAAGAAGGAGAAAATCGAGAAGAAGGACGTCGAAATAGCCATCCGCGAGAACAAGCCCATCGAGGAGAAGGTCCGCGAGAAATACGGGAGCTGGTGGGCGGCCGAATCGGCCGATTACGGCGTCAAGAGCGAGAAGGCCGGGCCAGAGACGGCATGAGCAAACCCCCGAAAGGCAGACGCTACGCGAAAACCTCGTCGAGGTGGGATACCGAGTTTTTTGCGGCCTCCGCGACGCTATTTTCCTTCGGCCGGTAGGCGAAGCTCTGGTTGGCGAACCTGAGCAGGCAGTTGTCGTTCGGCCCGTCCCCCACGGCAAGCACCTTCGTGAAGTCTAGAGCGTGAGCCGTGCAGAACCGCAGCGCAGCTGTCAGCTTGCATACGGCATGGTGAGAACAGGACGGCCCGATGGGGAGGAACAGGGGGTTCACCTCCACCTCCCCGTTGCAGATGCCATCGTCATCCTTGAGGCGGTTCGCAATAACCATGTCCGCGCCGACTTTCCCCGCTACCGCGAGGGCTACCGACTGGTAGCTGTCCGTTATCAGAACCGTGAAATACCCCGCCTTCTTAAGGCGCCTAACGAGGCTCTGTGCGCCGGGGGAGAGTTTCATCTTCCGCGCGAATGCGATTAGCGCGTTCTTGCTGTATCCGCGGAGCGAAGACGCTATCGCCTGCGTTTTTTCGAACGGCTCGGAGAGCGAGCCGGAAATCTCCTCAATTCGCTCCTCGAAATCCAGCGAGCGGGCGAAGGAGAATATGAAACGTTCCGAAAGGATGGTTCCGTCCATGTCGAGGAATGCGACCTTTTCGACCGGAAACGCCACCTGCGCGCCTTTTTCCATCAGGTTGCCGAGCACGGCGGCCTCAGCCGCGATGGATTCCTGGACGGCGCGGTTCGTGAGCTTGGCCCGTTTGAGAATCGAGCGCGCGACTTCGGTGGACATCCCGACGAGCTTCCGCCATGGCTTCATCTTGTGCTCGATGTATCCGATATCGACTTCCATGATGCGGGCGCCGCTATTGACCATGTCAATCAGGATTCCCACGTCCACACCGTAGTCGTTCTCGAAGCTCACCCTCTCGAAAAACCATTTGCGCCCGGCAATTATCCCGCTCAGGGGCTGCCTGAACTGGATAATGGTGGGGAAAAGCTCGGAGAGGAGCGGCTTTGCCACGAGCTCGGTAACCCTGCCGCTCCTGCGCCCGTAGCGTGACTTGACGAAATCGCACCGGTTACGGAGGAGGGGGGCAGTAATGGAATCAACCATCCTCTGGCTGAAGTTTTTGATGTCTGCATCCACATAGACAAGTATGCTGCCCCGGGCCTCGCGAAGGCCGTCTTCCATGGACTTGCCCTTGCCGCGGATTTGGCTCACGACAACTCTTGCCCCGGCACCCGCCGCAAGCTCCACGGTGCGGTCGGAGGAACGGTCATCCACGACGATGACTTCGAGGACCCCTTTAGATTTAAGGCACTCGGAAACGGTGGACGCAATGGTCCGTTCCTCATTGAGTGCAGGGATGATTACAGAAATATTATCCGCCATTACGTATTTATCGTCGTAAAATATATATTACTTCAGTAGCCTCGATAGCATCGGCGGGGTCAGGAACGTCGTGAGCAGGGCCATCGCGGATATAAGGGAGTATTCTGCCGAGCTAAGTATCCCGCTTGTCAGGCCTAGCGAGGCGACTATGAGGGCGACTTCCCCGCGCGGGCTCATCCCGATGCCGACGGCAAGAGACTCTTTCAGGTTCATGCGGGCAAGCAGCGATGCCGCAGCGCATGGGAGCACCTTTGTAAGCATGGCAATCAGCGTTAAGGCGAGAATGGGAATAGCGAATTGTATGAGCGAACTCACGTCCACGAGAATGCCCAGGCTGATGAAGAAAATCGGCATGAAAATGAGCTCGAGGCCGTACGTCTTTTCCTCGATTTCATTGATGTGGCGGCTCCGGTTGAGAATAACGCCGGCAATGAATGCTCCGACGATGGCAGACAGCTTGATGAACTCGGCGACATAGGCGTAGAGGAGCATGAATGCGACAGCCAGCATAAAGCGGCGCGGGCTGAGTTCGCTCCTGTCAAGGTAGCGCAGGAAGTGGTCGCCAGCGATTATGCTCCCGAAGAGGAACACGGCTGCCGACACTGCGGTGTACGCAAGGGGAAGGAGCGAGTCGCCGCCCGATGAGATGTTTATAACAAACGAAAGCACGAGCAGGCCGAGTATGTCGTCGATGACCGCCGCGCCGATGATGATTTTTGCGAACCGCTCATCCAGCATGCCGGCCTCCTTCAGCAGCGCCACCGTGACGCCGACGCTCGTCGCCGTCAGGGCCGCTCCGAGGAACATCGAATACGCGAAGTTCCCTCCCGAAAGAGAAGCGTATGCGAAGCCGACGAAGAAGGGAACTATTACTCCGGCGACGGCCACGAAAAGGTTGTCTTTCGAGAAGATGCCATCTATCTTGTTGTGAAGGCCGACCTTGAAGAGGAGAATAACCGCGCCGAGCTGGGCAAAGACATGGATGACTTCCTCAAGCCGCAGTATCTCCGGGGGCTCGGGTGGGACCGGCGCGCCCGAGCCGTAAACCATCGGCCAGACCGCGCTCAGGAAGCTCGGGCTTATCAGGATTCCGAGGACGAGCAGTATCATTACCGAGGGCAGATGGAGGTGCATGACAACCAGCTCGCCGACGACTGCAAGCAGCAGGAGGAAGACTATCTCGAAATAGATGTGCTTTTCCGGCTCAACGGCCCCGAAAATGCTGGTCCTGACGACTGTCATCATGAGGACCGCGAAAAGGGCGAGGACTATGAATGGGGCTATGTTGGACAGAATCTGCTTCATGCACGTAGCTAGGCATTAAAATTTTATATGTGTTCTGAATCGGATGGTGTTCCTCGAACTTGCAACCCTCCTCGTTTCAGTCGTGGTGCTAGCCCGCGCATCCGCGATGGTGGTCAACAATACTGAGAGGCTTTCCAAGTTCTTCAACATCAGCCAGGTCGCGATGGGGTTCGTGCTTATTTCGGTGGCCACAAGCCTTCCTGAACTCTCCGTTTCCGTAGTATCCTCCTCGCTGGGCGAGGGGGCCATCGCCGCGGGCAACGTATTTGGCTCCAACATCGCCAACATCCTCTTGGTCTTAGGCATCGGAGCGTTCCTCTATGGAATCAGGATACGCGCTTCCGAGCTGAGGGACATCGCGCTGGTCCTGCTAGTGACGACGGTCATTTCGGTCTATATAGTGTTCTCGAGCTCCATCCAGCAGAAGGCGCTCGGGTTTGCCGAGGGAGCGGTCCTTCTTGCGATATTCGCCGGGTACGTCTGGCTTACGCTGAAAAGGGCACCGCAGGAAAACGGCAACAATCCGGATTCGGTAACGAAAGAGGAGGCGCTCAACGCGTTCATCCGATTCGGGATAGGGATAGTCCTCGTAATCGTGAGCTCGGGCTTCGTGGTGAATTCCGCGGTGGAACTTGCGAAAGAGGTGGGAGTCGCGGAAAGCTTCATAGGAGCGACAATCATCGCGGTCGGCACATCCCTCCCCGAGCTCTCGATTGACCTCCAGGCGATACGCAAAAAGCAGTACGGAATCGCGCTCGGGGACGCCATCGGCAGCAACATGGCGAACATCACGCTCGTCCTTGGCACCGCCGCGGTCATCAACCCGATGCAGGTGCACCTTCCGGTGTTCATAGCCGCGCTCCTTTTCGCCGTGATAGCTAACAGCCTGCTTTTCTATGCGGCCGCGGTAAACAAGGGCCTGAGAAAAGTTGGCGGGGCGATATGCCTCCTGGCGTATATCATTTACCTTGTCGTGATATTCACTTTGCAGGTTGCGGAGCTCGGCCAGACTTAGGTTTCCCGGCAAGGAAGAGAGCCGCTCCGGAAAGCAGTATCGCGCCCTCGTAAACCCACAGCATGGGCTCGAAGAAGACCAGCATCACGAGCGCGCTCAGGGCTCCAAGGTATGCAAGGACGGGAATCCCGAAGATGCGCGGGCTGACGAACGAGCGCTTAATCCTCGCGCCCGACAGGGCCACGAGCGATGCGTTAACTGCAAGATACGCGATGAAGACGCCGAGGTCGGCAAGCTGGGCGACGGTCTTGATGTCAGCGGCCAAAGCTATCAGCGCGGCCGCGAGGCCGACTAAGGCTACTGAAACGTATGGCGTCCCCCGCGTCCCTATCCGGGAAAACAGGGGGTGCATCGAGCCGCCCGCGGACATGCCGTAGAGTATCCGCGAGGGGACTATCAGGAACATCAGGACTGTGTTCGCCGTCGCGAAAAGGGCGATATATGACAGGACATCGGCAAACTCCCCAAGCGCCCTCGAAACGACAAGGGTGAGGGGGGCCTTGCTGCCCGAAAGCGTCTCCCAGCCAAGTTCGCGCACGGCCGAAACCGCGACGAGCATGTAGAGGATTGTCGAGATGGCAAGCGAGAGCACGAGCGCCTTCGGGAGTATGTTGCGGCTGTCCTTCACCTCCTCGGCGAGGTTCGCTATGTTCTCGAAGCCGATATAAGCGAAGAAGATGACCGAAACTGCGGCTATGATGCCGGAGATTCCCGCGGGCGGAAGCTCGAGCAGGTTTACCTCGGCCTGCGGGGCGATGAGGAAAGCCGCGCCTATCACGATTAGCAGGCCGAGCATCTCTATGAGCGTCGAAACGATGTTGAAAGTCGCGGATTCCCTGATTCCGGCATAGTTGAGGAGCGTCATGAGGCCTATCAGGCCGAGGGCGGCCGCTTTCGGCTCGATGCCGGTAAGGGCCGAGAAATATCCGCCGAATCCGAGTGCCACGGTGGACGCGGCTATAAGCGTGCCGACAGAGAGCACCCATCCGACGAGGAACGAGAGCGGCTCGCGGCCGAATGCTTTCCGGGTGTAATTGTATTCGGCGGCCTCCTTGGGGAACATGCCTGAAAGCTCGGCGTAGCTGAGGCCGGAAAACACCGCGATGACCGCGGAAACAAGGAACGCCAGCCAGAGCATGTTGCCCGCGAGGCCTGCCCCTACGGCTATCAGGGCGTATATTCCCGCCCCGAGTATGACGCCTATCCCGTAAAGTGTGGTGCTGAACAAATCCAGCTCGCGCTTCAGTTTCACCTTTGATACCCGCTCCGGATATCCTTGCGAATCTTATAAACTTTAGCGGCCCGGGCGAGCGCGTTTTTGGGAAGCTCCGCGACGAGGAGGCTCTCCCTGCTGTGCGCGGCCAGCTTCACAGCACCGCGCACCGGGACAGTGAGCTGGGAGTGCCCGATGAGCCGGTCGCCCGGCTCGTATACGCCGGCCGCGTTGGCGTATGCAATCGCGCACTCGTTCTCGAATGCGCGCACGAAGCAGAGTGCGTCGATGTTTTTCGACTCGGAAGGGTAATTGCTTATCCTGGCATCAGACCAGAAGCTCGGGACGTATATGATTCCCGCGCCCCCCTGCGCCATTTTCCTGAATATCGCGGGGTTCACGAGGTCCCAGCAGATTGCGAGGCCGGCCTTCCCGAAGCGCGTATTGAAGACGGAGATTTCCGCGCCCGGGCAGAGCCGTTCGCGCTCGCTGTGCCAGAGGTTCATCTTGCGGTAGCAGCCGAGAAGCCGCCCGCCCCGCTCGAAATAGCACGCGGTGTTGTATGCCTTCCCTTTTTCGGATTCGACGAAGGAGCCGCTCACGATGTCAATCCTGCTCTTTTTGGCGAGGTTCGAAAACAGCCTCCTGTAAGCGCCCTTCGAATCGATGAGTTCCGGCCTGCCCTTGACCGAGCCCGTGAGGCAGTATTCGGGAAGGACAAGGACGTCTGCGCGCCCGGCCCGGGCTTTCCGGATGAATTTCCGTATTTTCGCGATGTTCGCCTCGACATCGCCCTGCGCTATCTCCATCTGCGCTATCGCGATTCTCATAATGACCAAACGTACAGGTTCGTGTAGGTTTTATTGCCTATCGTCATCGAGTAGTGCTCGCGCAGGACTCCGTGCGGCATCATTCCCAAATCGTGGCAGGAGCGCATCACCGGCGCGGCTATGGTTTCGGCCAGAGTTATCGAGGAGCCGTCCCTTTCAAGGGCCTCGGCCCGGATTTTCGCGGCGAGCGCGGTGGTCATGCCTATCCCCCGGATTGATGGGATGGAGGCGCTCAAAGTGAATTCAACGACCGGAATCCCCCCGTAATGGCAGGTCTGCCCGAAAAGGGCGGATACCATGCGCCCTTTGCTGAAGACGCCATATGCGATCGAATCCCGGAGGCGGGAGAGCAGAACCCCCGAATTGAGCGGCACAGGATAATCGGAATAGGTCTGCGAGTAGAGGAATTCGAGGTCCAACGCCGTCCGCTGGTCCGCCTGGAGGCGGACGATATCAAGGTTTTCTGGCAGGGGCCGCCTTGCCGAGCACAGGACTTTCGCGAGGTAGAGCGTCTCATCATGGAGCGTCTGCTCCGAGGGGAGACGCGAGGGCAGGTTGAACCCTAAAAAAACCAGCTCGCCGCGCCCTGCCGGGAATTTCGCCTCGACCCTGAATTCATCCTCTTTCACGGGGCCCTCGGTGAGGACGCGCAATACTCCGCGGCTGGAGCCGCTCCGCATCATCTCATAGCGGACGACCCCTTTGAGCCTCTCTATATCAGAGCACGAAGCGAATTCGGGGTGCGCAAGCTCGATGCGCCTGAGCCTCGGGTTGTGTGCCAGCATGCATACCTACTCCTGCGCCGGCTCGTTGCTTACTACCGTCCAGAGGGACTTGTGGAGGACAATCCGGAGGCCGGTTGCCGGGAGCGAGAATGCCGCCCAGTATTCTTCGAGGGCAGGGGTGAAAAAGGCGATTTCCTGCGGATTGAGGCCCCGGCGCTCGACGCGGAGCGACGCGTCGAAGAGCGGCTGGAGGCGCCGCATGGCTTTAGTAACCGAGTCGGGGTCCGAAGCCCTCAGCCGCGAGCCTTCGAGGATTTTTTTGATTCTCGGGAGGCTGAGGGGGTTGAGGCGTATCTCCTTGAGCGCGGATTCCGTTATCAGGCCCTCCTCCTTTAGCTGGGCGCAGGCGGCAATCACGTCGCGCCCCTGCGGCGGCCTCTTTATGAGCGAGTCCTTCACGTCGCTCCGGACGTAAATCCTTCCGCCAACCATCCCCGTCCCGAGGAAATCCCCGGCGATTGGCGTGTCCACGTCCTCCCGGCCGAGGTGGCCGAGGCCGAGGACAAGGCCGGTACCGCCGCTTGCCATCTTCATGAAATACTGGCCCACGGTCTCGCCTATCACGACGAATGGCTCGTGGCCGTCCTTCGGGCGCAGCTGCTGGCACCCCCTGGAGTCGAGGGAGCCGCGGTGGAAAAGATACTCGCCCTGGAACGCGTTCGCGTGCATCATGCCCGCGTTAGCATGGCAGACGACCTTGCGGACGCTCGAGGCTTCGAGGCAGTTGTCCTGCATCGGACCGACGATTTCAAGGGTCCCGTCGCCGTCGGTGTAGCTCGCGCCGTGGCTTCCGAGGGTGCCCGCGTATATGCGGTGGCCGGTTATGCGCTCGCCCGCAAACTGGTTGGGCTCACCGCGGAGGCGGCCTTCGGCCGTCTTCCGGTCCATCGAAGGGGCGGAGATGAAAGGGCGCCTGCTCCGCCCGGACTCGATTATCCCGGAGCGCGAGGACGCCCAGAGGAACTTTCCGGGCTCCGGCGAATACGCCTCGACCTTGGGCGAGAATATGTCGAGGCCGGTCGCGGCCTCGATCTGGCGGAGCTCGCTTGCCACGAAAACCCTGCCGTCCTCGTGGTCTATGACTATCTGGAGTGGGCGGAATGTGTTCCGGTCCCTGAACGCAAGGAGCTGGACCTCGTCCTCGTAGGTAATCAGGGCGATGCTCGAGACCGGACCGTCCAGGCCGAAGCCGCGGTAGCTTTTGGCGATGGCATCGAGTCTCGCGCGCTCCGCGCTCCCCCGGAGGAGCTGGGTGATGTGGTTGTCGAAGGCCGGGACGAGCGCGGAAAGTATTCCGGAAATCGAAAGCCCCGGCTCGGACATCAGCCCGGTCTTGAGCATGGTGTAAATCATTCCGGCGATGACCTCGCTGTCCGTTCCCACCCAGCTTTTCCTGAGCTTCGCGATGAACGAGTCCACGCCGTTCTTGGTGGAGTTGTGGTACAGCTCGGCAAGCCTCGACTCGCAGGCCGCGAGGTTCGCGCGGTAGCTCGTCACATCGCCGTTGTGCACGATTCCGACGTTCCCGAACCCGAAGGGATGGGCGCGGGCGACCTTGGGCTCTGAGCCCGTGGGATAGCGCGTGTGGGCTATCATGCCGGTAGCCGGCATCTCCCCAAATCCGTAGATGCGCTCCTGCTCCGAGAGCGATTCGAGGCCCTTGTAGAGCGTGAGGCCGTGGCCGAACGAGATTATCCGGCCGTCATCCACTCCGACCTGCGAATTCGCGCGTATCACGGCCGAAAGCAGGTGGATGTATTCTGCCTCGGTCTTGGCCTGGTAAATCTGCCCCTGTCCCTTGTTTATTTCCCCGACGCGGACGCCTTCCTCTTCGAGGATGCCGCGGATGCGCTCCGCGAAGACGTCGGTGCGCGCCCATATGCACAGGTTCTTGCCCCTCTGGCCGCGCTCGGCGTGGGCGAGCATAACTCCGTTGCCGTAGGTGCCCCCGCGCGCGGACTCGGCCTCGCAAATCCCGCGGACCGCGCAGTTTCCCGTGAGGGGCTTCTCGCCGAATGAGAGAGCGCCGAAGATGGCGCAGTTCGAGGAATCCTTCTGCGCCTTGCGCACCGGCTCAAGCGCCAATGTAATCAACTCCGAGAAGGGACGCCGTCCGGGCATCAAGGTAGTGGCTCGCGCGCAGTATGTTCCGGTTGCCGGTCACAGAGCTTATCATCGAAAGCCCGGACGCGCCCATGTGCTGCCTGAGCTCGGCCGCGAGGCCCGATAGGAGGTTGAGCTGGCGCTGGTATGTCGGCTCGGTTATCAGCTTCGACGGGTCGCAGACGACCGCGTCCGCACCGAGGCACGCGAGGGCATAGATGTCCCTGGAGCTCCGGATGGCGGCGCGGGCGATGAGCACGGTTTTCCTGCGCAGTATCATGCCGTCATGTATCGCGAGGCTGAGCGCATCGTCTGCCTGGCTCACGGCCACATCGAGCGGGATTTTTCCGGCCATCCCCATAGCGCCTGCGATTATGAGCCCGTCCACGCCGGCGCGGGCGAGCGAGACCGAATCCTCGCGGATGCTTTCCGAGGCTTCGATTGACGCGTAGACGGGCGTGGATGGGGATAGCATCTTAATCTCCCGGATGTTCTCCCTCGTCGCGTCCGCGACCGAAAGCAGAACGCCCGACGATTCGCGGATGTGGTAAATCTTGGCCGGGATTTCCGCCGCGCCCACGGGGATTATCCTCCGCTTGGGGTCCTCGGCCGTGCTGCTGCAAAGTATTATCGTGTTCTTCTCGCGCGCGAGCTTCGTCGTCTCCTCCCCGTTCCCGTCCTCGAGTATGAGGGGCATGCTGATGTTGACGCTCCCGGGCAGCCTCACCATCGTCTCTATCACCTCTCGGTGGGAGTCGTATGCCGGACCCACGACGGTCCTCCCCTCGTGGTCGAGGAGGTCGAGGTTCGAGTACGGCGCGTCGAGGTCGGTCGTGCGCCCCATGCTCGAAACCGATGGCTTGCCGGTCTTTGCGAGGCTCTCAAGCAGGTCTGAATAGTATTTCTGGGGGGATTTTGCCGGAGCCGGATAGGCCGGGGCGCTGGAAGGGACGCCGAGCATCGACGCGAGCTCGCGCGGCATCTTTTCCGCATGCAAAAGCTCGCTGTGGCCGACCGCATCGGATGCGGTTGCGAACCCGAAAGTGCGCAGGCAGTCCCCGAGCTCCATGCGGTATGCCCTGAAGAAGCGGTCGAGGGCGTCAGTTGCCCAGGCGAGGTCGAGCTCGCGCTTGCGCCAGCCGCCTTCCATGGTCGGTATCGCGGTCAGCGCGGTCGGGCAGTCCTTGTGGCACATGTTAACGACCTTGCACCCGAGGCCCACGAGCGACGCGGTGCCGAGGAGCACGCCGTCTGCGCCAAGGAGCATGAGCTTGAACGCCTTTGATGGAAGGTCGACGCGGCCTGCGGCGATTATCCTGAATTTCTCGCGCATGCCGATGCGTTCTATCTGCCTGTGCGCCAGCCTGACGGCGAGCTCGATTTCCATGCCGATGTGGTCGCGGTGGACATTGGGCGCGGCGCCGGTCCCTCCGCCCCTTCCGTCTATTATTATGCCGTCCGCGCCTGCCCTCGCGGCCCCGGCCGCGACGTGCTCGATGGAGTGCGACGCCCCGGCCTTCACGAGGACGGGTTTCCCGGTCACGTGCTTCACGGCCTGCACGAGTGCGCGCATCTCCTCGATTGAGAACACCCTGCTCGCGTCGGAAAGTATGTCCACGCCTCCCGGCATTCCCCTTATTCGCCGTATCGTTTCCGTGACTTTGGCCTTGGGAAGGTGGCCGCCCATCCCGATTTTGGCCGACTGGCTCATCTTTATCGAGACGACGCAGGCCTGCCTGAGCATGTCCGGGTTCACGCCGAAGAGCCCGGTCGCGACCTGCACCATGATGTTCGGGTTGCCGATTATCGGGGGAGCGACTCCGCCCTCGCCAACGCCGAAGATGAAGTCGTTCATTTTCGCCGCCTCTGCGACGGCCTGGTGCACTTCCTGCTGCGTCGCGCCGAATGAGTATTCCCCGAAAAGGATTGGAGCCGAGTAAGTGCGGCCCCCGAGCGGGAAGCCGAGGTCAGATGAGGCGAGCGCCGGGGCAGAGGGGGGCTCAAGGACCAGCATGTCCGAGACAGGGTAAGGAGGCGAATCGAAGCGGGGGTTGAAGCTCACGAGCTCGTCGAGCGAGAACTGGGACTGCCCGGTCGCGCCCATCCGCTGGAGCCGGTCGATTATCCCCTCGGTGAAATATTTCCTTCCGCCCGTCTCCCGGTTCCGCGGCGGCGTCTTGGCAAGGTAGGCTCCCATCAGCCTCGGGCCCCTCGAAGTAGGGTTACCCCTGTCCGGAGAGACTTCATCCACCTGCCTAGACAAAAACAAACACCGCAGGCTAGTTTGTGAAAATGGATTTATAAGACTTTAGATGGGTGATAATTGGATTTCGTTATCCGTACTATTGTTTTTTGCGCGATGCCCTGAGCATCGCGGTGTGTTCATCAGCATAGGCGGCCGCGGTCTTTGCATCCGGGAGCCTCGCAGCCATCGCGAGAATGTCCGGAAAGTTGCCGGGGTCGGCTTCCTCGAGTGCTTTCAGTGCCTTCACGAGAGTGTCGAATTCGGCGCCCTTCCAGTCCGGGCGGATGCGCCGGAGGCTGTCCTCCCAGCCCGGGGGCTTTTCCCCTGAAAGGGAGAATATCAGGCCGCTCGTAGCGGCGTTCGCATTCGGGTCGGGAGCGTCGGCAACGAGGGCGGAGACGAAAGCCGCAGCCTCGATGTCGCTCTTTTTCGCTGCGAGGGCGGCTAGCGGGTTGTCAGGCTCGTCGGGGTCGAACTCGGTCATTATGTGGCGTATCCTGAAGCGCACCGAGCGCGCGACCGCATCCCGGGACTCGCGGTCGAGCTTGTCCCTGTGCATCCTTTTTTCGAGCCGCTCGAGGAACAGGGCCGCGTAGTGCCCGAGCATCGCCGCTCCGAGCCCCTCCACCGTAGCGAGGGAGCGAAGGCCGCTCACGTGGGCAAGGAGAAGCGCGGAAACAGTGCGCGCGTCGTATTCGGCGCCGAGCGCTGAGCGGCACTCCGATAGCGCAGGCTCGGGAAGCTCCCGCGCGGATGCAAATCCCTGAATCTCGTCTGCGGCGCTCCTGAGCCTCTCAGGCACCGTCCCCTTTGCCGAAGCCCCGCGCACGTGGGCCGAAAGCGAGGGGGAGATTTTTGCGAGCGCGGAGAGCGCATCCTCGAGCCGCCTCCCCGCGAAAGAAAGCGCAAAGTCCGAGACTTCAGCCTTATCCATGGAGTTACTCTTTGTTGAGCTCCTTTTCGGCGAGGTCGATCGCGAGCTTGGAGGTATCGATGAGCAGCTTGCTCACACCGTTTTTCTTTATCGGGGGCTTGGTGGAGTACATGTAGCTTGCCGTGCCTGTGAGCTTCCTCTTCTTTGCGTCAGCGGCGTTGGCATATTTCAGGTTGGCCTTGGATATCACGACCATGTACGGCCGGTTGCCGCACTTTTCCTCGATTATCTTCGCGCACGCCTCTATGGCTTCCTTAAGGTCCTTGTCAGCTTCCAGAATATCACCTGTCAGGGGTTCCTTTGCCGGACAACAATTAAAAACAATGCAAGCGTTCGGTCTTCATGCTCAGGCACGACATAGTGATAGTCGGGGCGGGCCTTGCCGGGCTCCGGGCGGCGATAGAGCTCAACAGGAAGGCCGACTGCGCCATAATATGCAAGACCTACCCCAACCTCGCGCATTCGACTGAGGCGCAGGGCGGCATAAATGCAGCCATCGACCCCGACGACAGCTGGCAGGACCACGCCTACGACACCTGCTACGGGGGAGATTACCTGAACGACCAGGACGCGGTCGAGGCGCTCTGCTCGGACGCGCCCCGCGTGATAGAGGAGCTCGTCGGCTATGGCGTGAATTTCAACCGCACCAAAAGCGGCATGATAGCCCAGAGGGCGTTCGGCGCGCAGAAGTTCAACCGCACGTGCTTCGCGGCCGACCGGACCGGCCATGCCCTGCTCCATTCCCTCTACAGGCAGGCCATCTCCCTCGGCGTCACGATATACAACGAGTGGCAGGCGGTTTCCCTGGTGAAGAAGGGGGGGCGCGTCAGCGGAATCGTCGCCCTCGACATGGCAGACGGGGAGTTCAAGGCCGTTGCGGCAAAGGCGGTGATACTCGCGTCCGGGGGGGCCGGGAGAGTGTACGGGAAGACCACGAACCCCGAGAACACGGGCGACGGGATTGCGATCGCGTACAATGCGGGCGCGCCCATCATGGACATGGAGATGGTCCAGTTCCACCCGACGACATTGCGCGGCTCGAACAAGCTGCTCTCCGAGGCAGCCCGCGGCGAGGGGGCATACCTAATCAACGCCAAGGGCGAGCGGTTCATGAAAAGGTACGCGCCGGACAAGATGGAGCTCGCTTCGCGCGACGTCGTATCGCGCGCAGAGGCGACCGAGATAATGGAGGGGCGGGGGGTCCTCGGGGACTCGGTGTACCTGGATTTCCGGCACCTCGAGCCGGAATTGATTAACACCCGCCTGCCGGACATCAGGAAGAACGCGCTCGAACTCGTCGGCATAGACATAACGAAG
Source organism: Candidatus Bilamarchaeum sp. (assembly GCA_035455205.1). Taxonomy (GTDB): domain Archaea; phylum Micrarchaeota; class Micrarchaeia; order Anstonellales; family Bilamarchaeaceae; genus Bilamarchaeum. The sequence goes on from DATIFM010000008.1 coordinate 21,989, forward strand.
GAGCCCGTGCCTGTCCAGCCGGGCCAGCACTACACGATGGCAGGAATTTCGACCGACACCGAATGCAAGACCCAGATACAGGGCCTCTTTGCCGCCGGGGAGTGCGCCTGCATCAGCGTCCACGGGGCGAACAGGCTGGGAGGAAACTCCCTCATGGAAACGTTCGTGTTCGGGCGGAGGGCCGCAGCCAGCGCTCTCAGATTTATCAAGGGCAAGGCGTTCGAGCCGATAGGCGAGACGGTGACAAAAATCGAGGAGGAGCGCGCCGCGAGATGGATGAAGAACGAGGGCAGGCTGGTCCGCCATTTGAGATTTGAGCTCGGGAAAGCCATGGACGACTTTGCCGGCCCGTTCCGCGACGGGGCCATGCTCGGAAAGGCGAGGGAGGCGGTTGCGAGGCTGAAGAAGGAGCCGATAGCCGTGAGCGAGCACAGCCACGTCTTCAACGCGGAACTGCAGGCCGCATACGAGCTGTGGTTCATGCTCGACCTAGCGCAGTGCACGGTCGCAAGCGCGATGGACAGGAAGGAGAGCCGGGGCGCGCACAGCAGGACCGACTTCCCGAAAAGGGACGACAGGAACTGGCTGAAGCACATCCTCTGCACGAAGGCCGAGGACGGCCCGGCGCTGTCCTACAGGCCGGTGAGCATAACGAGGTGGAAGCCGGTCGAAAGGCACTATTAGCTTGCTCGCCCCCCAGGGCTCGCCACGGATTTGGCACTATTCATCATTTTTAAGCACTAATATACCAATTGATAGCCATGCACGCCCGCAGGCTCCCCTCTCCGGAAGAAAGGCTCAGGGCCAATTTCGCAAGGGCAGCGGTCCTGCTGTCATATATATCATGCAGGGAGGAGAAGGCGAAGTTTTCCGGGACGGAGCTTGCCAAAGATGATATTGCATTGCCGCCGAAGCCGGATTCCGCCCTGCCCGCGATAGGGAGGCTGGACCGGAGCCCCCGGAGCCTGCCGGGTGCGTGCCCGGATGGGATGGCCGAGCACAGCAATTTCTGCATGGACCGGTTCGAGGGCCGCCTAGTATATATAGAGGACGGCAGGCCCCACCCGCATTTTTTGAGGCCGGTGGATTTCACGAAAGTCAGGGCCCGGTCCGATTTCGGTGCCTTCCCTCAGGGATACCTGAGCCAGCTGGAATCCGCAACCGTCTGCTCCAACGCCGGAAAGCGCCTTTGCACCCTCAGGGAGTGGATGGAGGCCTGCACTGCGGGGGGAAAGAGGAGGTTCCCGTATGGCGAGGGCGCAAGAGGCAACATATGCAACTCGGGAAAGGGCCCGCACGTGATGAGCCTCTACCATGGCGGCAATCATCCGGGCCACTACTGGGACAACAATCAGTTCAACGACCCGATTCTGAACGTGACGCACGGCTACCTTGCAAGGACGGGGATGCACCCGGAGTGCGTGAGCGAGAGGGGCGAATCCGACCTCACAGGAAATTTGCACGAGTGGGTGAGCGATGTAGGGGAAAACGGGATGGGGACTTTTGCAGGGAGCTGCTACTCGGACAACGACATGCCGTGCTCGTATTACGCGCAGGTGCATGCGAGGCAGTATCATGATTATTCGACTGGAGTCCGCTGCTGCAGCGGCAAGGAGGGAAAAAATGAGAAGAATCGCGTTCACTAGCATGGTTTTGCTCTCGTGCAACCGGGAGAAGGCTTACGAGGCGCCGCAGGGCACGCTGCCCGAGCCCTCGCGCACTTACGCGCCGATGGCGGAAGCGCCTATTGCGAGGCCGCCTGCGTCCCCGGCGCCGAAAAGGACTGCATCCGGAGCTTCCGCGGAGAAGCCGGAGGCCGGCACAAGCGCGGCAGCGGGTTCATCCTCGGATGCAGGGCCTGCCCTGGCCCTGAAACTGGGGACGGGTGCAGGATGCCCCGAAGGCATGGCGCGTACCGGGAGCTTCTGCATCGACCGGTTCGAGATAGCGCTGGAGGGGAAGGATGGCACGAGGTTCCGCCACAACGTTCATCCGCCAGAAGGCATGGACGGCCTCTCAGCCATATCCATCCCTGAAGTCAGCCCGCAGGGCCACCTCTCCCAGCCGCAGGCCATGAAGGCGTGCCAGAACGCCGGCAAGAGGCTCTGCACCTCGGACGAATGGGAGGCGGCATGCAAAGGGAAAGCGGGAAATCCGTTCCCCTACGGCGCGGCCATGGACGCGTCGGCCTGCAACGTCGACAAGAGGTCGCCCCACATCCTCGACTATTATTTCCCCGGCACGCCGCACCTCAAGAGGACAGGGAAGGAATTCAACGACCCGATGCTCCTCCTCGACCCGGCATACCAGACGAAAGCCGGCCGCATGCCTCTCTGCGTCACTCCCGAAGGCGTGTACGACATGGACGGAAACATGAGCGAATGGGTGAGCGACTCCGAATCGAGGGGCGGGGTCACTTACGGCACCTTCCGCGGGGCGCCATTCTCGGGATACGCGAAGGAGGGGTGCGCGAGGAAAACCACAGCCCACGATGCAAGATATTACGATTACTCCACGGGGGCAAGGTGCTGCGCGGACATGCGGGGACGGGGTTTATAAATACGAATATACACTTATTATAACATGCTTGAATTGAACAGGCCCCCCGGCAGGCGCGAGGAGAGGAACCTCATCGCCGGCCGCTACTGCCTCATCGAGGAGGTGGGGAGGGGGAGGCTCGGCTCCGTGCACAAGGCCCTCGACTGCGAGAGCGGGGGCACGGTCGCATTGAAGTTCGGCCTTGGGGACATGGGCTTTGCCCGCACTTCCCTCATGAACGAGGCAAGCGCGCTCGCCAGGGTGTCCCACGAAGGGGTGGCCGGCCTAAGGGGCGCCGGCGAGTCGGAAATGGGCCCTTTCATAGTCATGGATTATGTGCACGGACTGAACCTGAGGCAGCTCCTCAAAAGCGGGGGCATGCCTTCGGGGATGGCCATGAGGGCCATGGGCACGGTTTTGGGCGCCCTCGAATCCAGCCACCAGAGCGGCGTCGTCCACCGGGACATAAAGCCGAAGAACGTAATGATAGGGACGGACGGGAAGGCGAGGCTCGTGGATTTCGGATTCGCCCGGGTGAGCGGGGAGAGCGATTACACCGAGAAGTTCACCCACGCCTTCGGCAACCCGATTTACAGCCCGCCCGAGGACCTCCGGGGAAACGCGGACCCGAGGGTGGACATCTACTCGGCAGGCGTGATGCTTTACGAGCTCATGATAAACAGGAACAGGTTCTACTTCGTCAGCGCAATGAAGCTTCTCGAGCTCCGGACGAGCATCGGGAGGGCTTTCGGAGGGCGGAACGTGCCCGCAGACGCCCTCGAGATAGCGCACAAGGCGACGGAAAGGGACCCGGAAATGCGGTTCCAGAGCGCAAGGGCGATGAGGGAGGCCCTCGAGAACATCATCGTGTAGGGTTTGTCATTGGGTGAGCCGCTTCATGCAGGAGGCGGCAAGGGAAACCAGCGAAGAGTCGGCCATATCCTTCATGCCGGAAACCGTCTCGGCTATCCCCATCAGGACGATTTTTGAAAGGTCGCTGAATTCCGCGTCATGCGAGGCCCTGCGCAATATGTGCCCCAGCATCATCCGCGAAAGGGCAGGGTCGGCGCCGTCAACCGTGATTATGGCCATCGACACGAACATGCACGCGGCTATCTTCTCCTCCGCGGTCCTTTCCACGAAAGCCCCGAGCGCGGCCGCGGCGGAGCGGCGGTCGAGGGCGAGCGTCTGCGCGAAACCCTCTATGTCGAAATCGGTGTAGACGCTGTTCGGGTCCGAGCCGCCCTCGAAATGGGACATCGCCAGGGACACCAGGCGCTCGAGGGCGCCGGCGGGCGAGGAGCCGAGGGACTCGAGGAGAGCCTCGTGCCTGGAGCGCGCCTTCCTGCCGCGCATGTCTATTTCGAGGACCTTGCGCCCGTAAGCCATGGATTGAAGGGGAAGCGCCGGTTTTTAGATTCGAGCAGGAAAAAAGCGAAAATTTTCCGTGTACCGCACGCGGATTGCGGGAAAAATTGCAAAATTTCCAAACTCTTAAAAATCTTAAACGCGTGTGTGGTGCTCATGAGAAACTTGATTATTTTGCTGGTTGCTTCGGTGATACTGATAAGCGGGTGCACGCAGGAGTGCCCCCAGGATGCCAAGCCGGTCTGCGGCTCTAACGGCGTCACTTACAAGAACGCCTGCCTCGCCCAGAAGGCCAACGCCACTGTCGTGAGCCAGGGCGCGTGCCCGGCAACGGCAGCGTGCACGGACTCCGACGGCGGAAAGGACATATTCACCGCAGGAAGCGTCACCGAGGGGGGTGCAGCGTCCGACGACATGTGCGCCAGCCCCGACAGCGTGCTCGAGAGGTTCTGCAAGGACTCCTCCGCGCTGTCTGAGAACCTGCCCTGCCCGTCAGGCTACCAGTGCGACGGCGGCAAATGCGTCGAAGTCGCCTGCTCTGACAGCGACGGCGGGATAAAGGAGGACGTGAAGGGGAGCGTAACCGCGGGAGGCAAGACCTCCGGCGACGAATGCGCCGACTCCGGCTCGGTCAAGGAATTCTACTGCGACGGAGGAAAGGCGAACTCCAAGGAAATAGTGTGCGCCTCGGGAATGTCCTGCGTTAACGGCGCGTGCGTCAAGACGCTGTGCACCGACTCCGACGGCGGGAAGGACCCGGCGATAAAGGGCACCGCGAAGGCCGGAAGCGTCTCGCAGACGGACTCCTGCGACGGCAACGCCCTCACGGAATACTTCTGCGACGGCGACTCGGTTAAATCCGAGAAGGCCAACTGCCCGAGCGGCTACAGCTGCACGGACGGCAAGTGCGCAAAGAGCGTGTGCACGGACTCCGACGGCGGAAAGACCGCGGACGTGAAGGGCACCGTATCTTACGGGACCGCATCCCAGACGGACAGCTGCTACAGCAACACGCAGGTGCTCGAGTATTTCTGCGCCTCGGACGACAGCTATACATCCGAGAAGATGAGCTGCGGGACGAACAGGGAATGCTTCGACGGCAAGTGCAGGAACGTCGAGTGCGCAGTCGACCTCCAGATAGTCGACGTGAGCGACAAGAGGGTCGAGCTCAAGGCCTTCGACGACTCGGACGAGCTGAAGCTCTACGAGAACGAAGTCGTTGAGATAAACGACGGCATGTTCCTCATGCTGGACACGATAAGCGGCAACCAGACGAGCCTGAAGCTGTTCAGGACGTTCGCGAAGCTGCAGGACAATGACGACGAGTGCAGCACGGACATCAGCGCAGGGGACACCGAGAACGACCTCTGCGGAAGGAACACGGGCGACGTCGAGATAGGCAGCGTCAATGACAGCGGCGGATACGCGTTCCTCACCCTGCAGGAATACTTCGCAACGCAGTATTACTCGCAGGAGGGGAGCATAAAGAACTGGACCGACAACGTCCAGTGCCAGGACGACGAGGAGTCGTTCGACACGTATACGGCAGACTTCTACCCGCGCCTCGACACGGCCTCATCGGGCCTCAACCTCGACGGAAGGAAGCTGAAGCTGTTCAGCCTCGACTCCAGGATAATCGAGGTCACCGGGGACAGTGTCACACTCGACATTGACGGCGACGACGTCGAGCTGCAGGAGAGCGACACCTTCGAGTACCGCAACGAGCGGTACAGGGTGACGTCGCTCGAATTCGACGACGGCGGCCTCACGAGGATGGAAATCGAGCTCGACTGATTTTTTTTATTTTTATCATTTTCGGGGTCAATAATGGACAGGCCGGCGATATACACCGAGAACAAGACGGTCATAGACCTCGGCGGCAGCCTGAGCTGGTTCGCCTGCATAATCCTTGCGATTCTGATTATCCATTTCAGCTGCGGCGCGGGCACGGCCACAGGCTACGTGGGCGAAATCTGCGCAAGGGGCTTCGGGATACAGGACTATCTCGGCCTCATATGCTGCGCACCGCTCTACCTGCTTGCCGTAATACTCGCAAGCGGCGGCCTCAGGATCTGGTAAACTTTTCGAGTTCTCTGAGGAGGAACGGGTCCAGCCTCGCAATCAAATGCTCCCGGACCTTGGCATCCTTGAAGCGGTAAGAGAGCACGGGCTCTCCCGTGTCCGTGACGAAGCGCGCCTTCCACTTGTTCTTGTATACGGTGAGCCCGGTCGTCCTGAAGGGGCCGCCGAGGCCGAAATCGAGCATCGCCACCCCTTTTTCGCACGCGTGCGATACGGAGAAATAATAGAGGGCCGAGCCGACGCCTGAGCGCATCAGCGCCCTGCTCCCTTCGAGCACGCCGATTGCCTTGAGCGCCAGAACCCGGCCGGGGCATTCTTGAACGAGGACTCCGCCGAGGGTGGCGTCGCCCCGGCAGGCAAAGAGAAGGTAACCGGCCCGGAACAGGGACTCCAGCTCGGAGAAAGTCGGCCTGACGGCGTTGCTCTCATGCATGGCCTCGAGCGTCGGCAGGTGCATGGATTTGTAGAAAAGGACGAAGTCATCCCGGTCCCGCGATATCCGGGGCATGAACCCTGCCTTCCGTATCTTGTTGATGTCGCTCCGGGCAGAGTGCGGGAGGCCCTTTTCGTATTCTGCGAGCGTGGCGGGTATGTCGATGATGGCGCGCACCGAGGACGGGGTGGCAAAATCGCCCCCTCCTGCGCCGGACTCCGGGACGGAGAGGATTTCGAGGTCCGCATCCCGGGCATCTTCGCGGCCTGCAGGCACGGCTCGCGCGGGGACGTCGAAGAGGGTTTCCGAAAGCAGGGCCGCCTTGTGCCCGGGAGTCCTGAGGAGCACAGTAAGGGGCAGGCCGCCGCACCGCCCCTTCGCGACATATGAGCGCGGGAAAAGCCGCGACTTGAGGCGGTACGCGGCCCCTGCAAGCACAGGGAAGGAATTCCTCAGGGCAGAAAGGAGCGGCTCGGAGATTCCGGATCGGGGCCGCCCGAGGGCGTGAAGCCGGAGCCGGGCGGCGGCAGGCGCGGGGATGCCGCAGGAGACGGCGAGTCGCCCGGCCCTGTGCTCGCCGGCGAGTGAGGCAAGGGCGCATGCAAGTGCGTCCTCGTCGAAGCCGTCCGGAAATTCAAGGTTGGAGAGGGTGCCTCCTGCGAAGTCGAAAGTGAGCGCGTCGCGCTCGTCCCTTTTCACGGAAAAACGCCGGGCGCCCGGACCGCCGGTGCGGATCAGCTCCCGCCCCGGAGGCCCGCGCTCGTCGCCGACGAATCTGGCATATTGCATAGTCGCATCCCGCGTGATAGTATCCCGTGAGAAGCTTAAAAGGCGCGCAGATATGTTTTTATTGCTCGGATGATATGTGAGAGCGGCGGGAACAATGGCTTTGATGATACAGGACACGACGCTGAGGGAGGGACAGCAGACTGCGTTCGTGAGCTTCACCAGGGAGCAGAAGCTGGAGCTTGCCGCCATGCTCTCGGATTTCGGGGTGGACTTCATCGACATCATGCCCGCGGCCTCGCCGAGGGAGCAGGCGATGAACAAGGAGCTTAACGGCATGGGCCTGCGGCCGAATGTCGTCTCGCTCTGCCGCACCATGAAGGAAGACATAGACAAGGCAATCGAGGCCGACGCGAAATGGGTCGGAGTGTTCCAGGGGACTTCCCAGATACACCTCGAGTCCAAGCTCAGGATGGACGAGGATGCCAGCATAAGGAAGATAGAGGAGGCGGTGTCCTACGCCGCATCGCGCGGCCTGAAGGCCCGATTCGGCCTCGAGGACGCCTCGAGGACATCATACGATTATTTGATAAGGACGTGCCGGGCCGCGAGGGACGCGGGCGCGTGCCGGATAACGCTCGCGGACACGCTCGGGGCGATGCGCCCGGACAGGATGAAGGAGCTTGTCGCGAAAGTGAAGGCCGAGGCCGGCCTCCCGATAGACGTCCATTGCCACAATGATTTGGGCCTCGCGCTCGCGAACTCGCTTGCCGCCTACGAGGCAGGGGCCTCCTGCGTGCACACGACGATAAACGGCTGCGGCGAGAGGGTCGGGATAGTGAAGCTCGCCGAGCTCGTGATGGCGATGGAAATCCTCTATGGGGAGAGGCTGAACGTGAAAAAGGAGATGCTGTATGCGCTCTCCGAGAAGTTCTCGGAGTTCAGCGGCATCCCCACGTGCCCGCTCATGCCTGTCGTCGGCAAAAACGCGTTCAGGCACAAGAGCGGCATCCATACCGCCGCGCTCCTGCGCGACAAGAGGACGTACGAGCTTTTCGAGCCGCAAAGCGTAGGCAACAGGCGAAGGTACATACTCGGCGAATACACCGGAAAGGCGCTCATGAAGCACCTCTCGGACAGCCTCCACATGAACCTGAGCGACGAGCAGATACAGAGGGAGCTGCGCAAGATAAAGGGAAAGGGCGGAGACATATTCGACTTCCGTGATTGACATGAAGGCGTTTGTAGGGATAACTGGAACGGACGAGAAGCAGGTTTCTGCGGTTGCAGGGCGCCTAGCCTCGATAGAGGGGGTGGACGAAGCCATCGAGCTTGCCGGCCCGCTCGACCTGATGCTCAGGGTGAGCTCGGACTCGGCAAGCGGGATGAGCCGCATCATGGAGCGCATCAAGGCGACAGAGGGAGTGATGTCCGCGACGAGCTACCTCGTAATCGGTGAGAGTAAATGAGCAGCCTAGTCGAGAAGATTCTTTCGTGCCACGCGCACCGCGAGGTGCATGCGGGCGAGACGATAATAGCGGACGTGGACCTCCTGATGGCTCACGACGTGACATGCGCATGGTCCATCGAGCCGTTCAAGAAAATCGCGCAGCGGGTCTTCGACCCGAAGAAGATAGTCGTCCCGTTCGACCACATATTCCCGAGCTCGCACATGGGCGCGTCCGTGATGCAGAAGAAGGTGATGGAATTCTGCAGGGAGCAGGGGATTGCGACGCTCTATGACGGCGTCGGGCACCAGGTGCTCGCCGAGAAATACCAGGTGCCGAACAGCCTCATGGTCGGCGCGGACAGCCACACGCCCACGGGGGGCGGCGTGAGCGCCCTGACCCTCGGCGTCGGGAGCACGGACATGGCCATACTTTTCGCGACCGGGAAGACGTGGCTGAGCGTGCCCGAGACAATACACATCAGGATGAAGGGGAGGTTCAAGAAAGGCGTTTATGCGAAGGACGCGGGGCTCAGGCTGATGGCCGAGCTCGACCCGAAGGAGACCGGATACCGCGTCATCGAGTTCGAGGGACCAGAACTGGACGTCCCGGAAAGGATGACGCTCTGCAACCTCTGCTCCGAGATGGGCGCGAAGACCGCGATATTCCCGGCAGACAGGCAGACGGAAAAATACCTGAGGGAGAACAATCGCTACGCGCCTTTCGAGGAGATACGCACGGACTCGGAATCCGACTACTGCAAGAGCGTTGAAATCGACCTCGACTCCCTCGAGCCCATCGTCGCAAGGCCGCCGCACATCACTGGCGGCGTCCCGGTTGGGGAGACCGAGGGCATAGAGCTGAACCAGATATTCCTCGGCTCCTGCACGAACGGAAGGGTGGAGGACCTAGAAATAGCCGCGAAAATCCTCAAGGGGAAGAAAGTGAAGGAGGGCGTGCGCTTCATAGTGACTCCAGCTTCCCGGCAGGCATACCAGCAGGCGCTCGAGCGGGGGCACCTTTCGGTGCTGAACGAGGCCGGCGCGATACTGTGCAACCCCGGCTGCGGCCCGTGCCTCGGGCGGCAGCAGGGAGTCCTTGCCGACGGCGAAGTATGCCTCTCGACGAGCAACCGGAACTTCCCCGGGCGCATGGGAAGCCCCAAGGCAGAGATATACCTCTGCTCGCCGGCGACCGCCGCCGCGAGCGCGATAAGCGGGAGGATAACAGACCCGAGGAAGGTGCTCATATGATTTGGAAATTCCCGGACAACATAAACACGGACTTCATAAGCCCGGCACGGTACAACCTCGCATCCAGCCTCGACGCCAACGCGAAGGAGCTTGCGAAGATTGCGTTCGTCGAGTACAGGCCGGAGTTCCCCAAGAACGTGAAGGAGGGCGACATCATCGTCGCGGGGGAGAACTTCGGGTGCGGCTCGTCCCGCGAAAGCGCCGTGGTCGCGCTCCAGGCCTGCGGCATCAAGGCGATACTCGCCAAATCGTTCGCGAGGATATTCTTCAGGAACGCGATAAACATCGGCATGCGCTGCATCGCGATAGACACGAGCGGCTTCGAGGAAGGCGACGAAATCGAGATAGACAGCAAAAAGAACGTCGTGCGCAACAGGACGAGGGGCATCGAGCGCGGATACAAGGAAGATGAATTGACAAAAAAGATACTCGCAGAAGGCGGGATAATCTCTTTCATTCAGAAGAACGGCACTGGCTCGCTGGAAAGGCTTCTATGAAAATCTGCTACATTCCCGGGGACGGAATAGGCCCGGAACTGATGAAGCATGCGCTCAGGGCGCTGGATGCGCTGGGCAGCTTCAGCCTCGTGGAGGCGAAGGCGGGCTATGACTGCTTCAGGGAAAGCGGGAAGTCGCTCCCGGACGAGTCGCTCGCAAGCGCGAAAGCCGCGGACGCGGTACTTTTTTCCGCGCTCACATCGCCGCCCGAGAGCGTCGCGGACTACCGCAGCCCGGTGCTCCAGCTCCGCAAGGGCCTCGACCTTTACGCGAACGTCAGGCCGTGCAGGTCGTACCCGAACGTGAAAACGCTCTTTGATGGGATAGACCTCACGATAGTCCGCGAGAACACTGAAGGCATGTATTCCGGGATTGAATGGGTCGAGGGCGAGAGCGCTTTCCTGAAAAGGGTCGTCACGAAAAAAGGCTCGGAGAGGGTAGTGCGGTTCGCCTTCGAGTGGGCAAAATGCCACGGGAAGGGCAAGGTCACGGTAGTGCACAAGGCAAACGTCCTGCGGAAGACATGCGGGCTGTTCCTGCAGACCGCGAAGGAAGTCGCGCGCGACTATCCGGAGATAGAGATGGAGGACGTCATTGTGGATGCGATGGCGATGAGGCTCATCAAGCACCCGCAGGATTTCCAGGTCATCGTGACCACGAACCTTTTCGGGGACATACTTTCGGACGAGGCGGCCCAGCTCGTCGGGGGGCTCGGGATGACGCCTTCGATGAACAAAGGCGATTCGCACGCGCTCTTCGAACCGACGCACGGCAGCGCGCCGAAATACGCGGGAAAAGACGTCGTGAACCCTTGCGCCATGATGCTATCCACCGCGATGATGCTCGACCACCTTGGCCAGAAAGGGATGGGCGAGCGGCTCCGGTCGGCGGTAGTCAAGACGCTTTCGGAAGGAAAAAAGCTCACGAAGGACTTGGGCGGCACGGCAAAGACGAGCGAGATGGTCGAGGAGATAGTCAGGAACCTATGAGCGGTGGCGCCTTATTCTCTCGAGTAGGTTCCCTGAGGCGAAAGCGGTGTCGTCGCTGGAGATATAAGTAAGATAGTCCTTGCCGTGAAGTATCTTCCCCCGCTCGCGAAGCTCCTTTCCGGCGATTATCTCCTTTTCAAGGACGCAGAACTTGTTCCCGCCGTAATGGAGCGGGATTGGCGTCCCGGAGCGGTATTTTTTGCTTTCCATGTCGTAATAGTCGGAATTCACGAAGCAGGCGACGGGCTCGAGGACCATGACAGGCCTGTCGGTTCCCGAGGTGTCGGATGGCTTCAGGATCTCGAGGACCCGCATCTCCACGGAGGCGATGCACTTTTTCAGCCGCGGCGGCTTCACGATTGAGGAAGGGGCTGTCTCGATTCCCAGGATGGAGAACTTGTCCTCCCCCTCGCGGAACCCGCCCCAGGCGCTGTCCCACAGGGTGTCGAGCGTCTCCTCGTCGCCGAACGGGATGCTCGCGACGAGCTCCGGGTTCTTTTCTATGTTCTTGAACGTCTTGCGCCTCGGGTTGATGGCGATTATCAGCCGGACGGGGATGTGCGTTAGCCCGGTCAAAGTCACCATGGGGGCGATGTTGGGGCCCGAGCCGGACTGGGTAGTTATCCAGAACAGGGGGAACGGCCGCATCACGCCGGAAAAGCTTTTCGGGTCGAGTTCCTGCATCATGAGCCCACCTTCGAGAACACCACCCTGAGCTTTCCTGTCCTGCCTTTCTTAATCCCGCTGGTCCGCTCGAACTCGACCCGCACGCTTTCCCCGAAGCACTGCCGCCGGATACCCTGGGCTATCTCAACCTTGGCCGCATCAGGGATGTCGCTTGCTACGGGCACGTAGCGGAAAATAAAAAGGCCGCGCTCGGCCTGCTCAATCTGGTATTCGTAGAAATGCGAGAGAAGCGCGTATTTCACGTAGAAGCTTTTTCCCGGAACGGTACGCCCGCCCGGCAGAATTATCTGGTCGTCCTTCCGCCCCGTGAGGTCTGTGATGACCGGCGTCTCCTTCCCGCAATCGCATTCCCTGCCCCAACTGGCCTCGTCCCCTATCCTGAACCTGAAGAGGGGCATCGCCCGGTTGAAGAGGGGGCTTACCACGAGCTCGCCCTGGCCGCTCTTTTTCGGCCTGCCTTTTTCGTCCACAATCTCCACGATGCAGGATTTGGATTCAACATGGAGGCTCCTTCCCTTCACGCATTCGCGCGCTATCGAGGAGCACTCCATGGAGCCGTAGTGCGTGTAGACAGGGCAGGAGAACGAGTCGGAAAGCTCCTTCCGGACGTCCTCGGAGAGAAGCTCGCCGACGCACACAATGTTCTTCAAGCGCAGCGGGTTCGGGACGCGCGAGTTCATCTTCGCGATGAGCGAGAGGGCCGATGGATATCCGCGGATTGTCTTGGGCCGGTGCTTCATCAGCATCGCGAAGTTCTTCTCGGGCGGGTCGTAGACGGGAAGGAACATCTTCGGGAACAGCGGAAGCATCCTGTCGAGGTTCCTGTCGAAATCCACCGAATGCAGCCGGCAGTAGAGCTGGAAGGGGGCGCGGCCGTACGATATGTCGGTAGCGTATCGCACTGCCTGCCGCAGGCACGCCGTGTCGATGTCCTGGTAGATGCGCGTAGGCGTGCCGGATGAGCCGGAGGTCTGGGCAAATCCGAGCGCCTTTACGTCGAAATAGTCCGGAACGAACGCCTCAGGGTGGTCGCGGATGTCGGGTTTCCCGGTGAGGGGAATGCTCTCGGGGCTTTCGAAGAAGTCGGCAGGAGTAACGCCCTTCAGCTTATCCCCGTAGAACTTCGTCCGCATCGCCGCCTTCAGCTGGCGGCCGAGCTTTTTTTCCTGCAGTTTCCGCAGGGCATCGGCATCCAGCGACTCCTCGCGCCACCAGTTCGCAAAATGCGTGAGGAATGAGACGGTCTTTCCGAGCATCGGTGCACCAGAATAGCTTTCCCGGGGAACGTTTTTTATTGGACATGCAAAAGCTATAAAAGATTAATAAGAGTGTGGATTCCATGTCCCCTGCACGGTATCTTCTCTTGGTTCTGGTCCTGTCGGCGGCCGCCTTTTCCACGGCGCCCGCCTGGGTCGTGAAAGACACGGTAGTCGAGTATTCCGTAGGGAGCGACAAGATAACTTTCACTGTGCTCTCGAACAACGGCACCGACGTCAAGATGCAGATAAAGCCTTCCACCGCCCCGAACTCTTACACCGCAACCGAGAACGCGAGCGCCATGTACGGGCAGATTTGGTTCGACAGCGAGCTGCTCTCGGGCGCCTCGTATGGCAGGACTTACGGGGACTTGACTGTCACCGACGAAGGCACCGAGACCTATGCCGGCAAGGAATACCACACGATAACCCTGAATGGGGAAATCAGCGGCTCCGACACGACAAGGGTATATGACAAGGAAACCGGACTCATGCTGAAGCAGACCGTGACAGCAGCCGGAGCGCCTCAGGTGGTTCTCGCCAAGTTCACTCCGCCCGCGGCCCCTGCGCCGCCTCCGCCGCCCCCGCCCCAGCAGCCCGCGAACCAGACGAACACGAGCCAGCCCTCGCAGCCCCAGCAGCCTCCGGCCAACCAGACCTCGCAGCCAAGCCAGCCATCCCAGCCATACCAGCCGCCGACAGTAACCCCCAACCCTCCCGCGGAGGAACCGGCCGAAGAAACGCCCGAGGCGCCGGCGAAGCGGTCGATAACCTCGGCCTGCTGCGGAAGCGCGGTCATACTCCTCGCGCTGCTTGCGGCGTTCGCGAAAAGGGAGGCCTGAGGGCGCTCAGGATTTCGAGTCCTTCCTGACCATCTTCCTGAATATCTCGAGGAATATCGGATCTATCGGCTCAAGATACCTGGAGAGCTGGGGAAGGAACCGGTTCAGGATGCCCAGGCTCTCGAAGTGCCTTCCGAACTGGTCGGCGTAGAGCGCCATCCGAGTATAACCCTGCAGCCCCCCGTGCAGCGCAGCCTGGTCCACATAGGGGATGAGCGGCGCGATTGACGGAGCGCTTACATGCGCGTCTGTTATTGTCTTGCCGAAGGCCAGGTCGTGGTGGTGGCCCTGCACCATTAGGAATGCGCCATCCCTCCGCTGAAGCGTCTTGTGCTCCATGAGGCCGGTGACGTGGTCGCGCGACGAGCGGGCCTTGTGGATTCCGAAAATCGGGATTCCCTTCGCGGTCACCTGCCCGCTCCCGATCCACCCGCCATAGAAAACGTGGATGCGCGGGTCGTTCTCGCGGAACCCGCCCGTCATTTTCACCGCGCTCGCGATGCGCACGGCCTCGTCCAGCCTCTCGTCGCGGTGAGACTGGTTGTAGTGGTTGCCCGAAATGAATATCGCTTCCCCGCCCCGGGAAATCACTTCCGCCGCGTGCTCGATGAGCGGTATCAGGAGATGTATCTGCCGGTCGAGGTTCGGGACGGTGTAGGCGCAGGACGCCCTCCGGTAGAATTCGCGCATCGCCCTCTCGAAATCGAGCGGGCCGAGCGACGGGTCGCCGTTTATCCTTTCCCCGAGCAGGCGCCGGAACTCGTGCTCGTCGAGGAAATTCCTGGCCACGACCTCGTTGGCCTTCGAGCCGAGCGTCCCTTCTACCATGTCACCGCCGAAGATTATCAAATCGGGGATGCCCAAGGCCCTGCTGTCTGCGATTGCGGCCCGCATTATCTCCTGGTTCGAGTGGGAGTCCCACGGATTTCCGATGCCGATATGGTAGTCGCTGTGAATCTCGGCTATCACCCGCTTTATCCTCCGTATCGGAGGGGGCTGGAAAATGTCCTCGAGGGGGGCCTTGTTCTGCACGAGCATCCGAAGCTGCTCGTCCGAAAGGCGGGATGGGAGCTCGAGTGCGAACCGCGATGCCGCCTTCGCCCCCGGCTCCCCGGATTGCCCGTCTTCGAGGGTCGCAAGCCTGCGCCGGAGCTTTTCGCGCTCTGAGTAGAGAATCGGCCTCGCAAGCTGCTCCAGGTGGGCCAGGCCGAGCATTTCGAAAGAGAGGGCGCCGTCCCTCGCCGCGGTTATTATCGTCAGGCCGGAATCCAGCTGCGATTTGTCCAGTGCTTCGGTCTGGGGGGTCTTTATCTTCCGGTTGTAGGCGTCGAAGAGCCCAGCCGGGTCCGAGAATCCCCCCTGCTGGAAAACATACATCGGATGGGCGTCGGCATAGGACTGCGGGAGCGCCCAGCCTTTTGTTCCGGGGTGGTGGGAGAACAGGAACAGGTCCACCTTGGGAAGGAGCCCGTAGGACTGCAACTTCGACTGGACCTCCTCCCGGCCGGCGAGCGCGGCCTTCTTTGCCGTTTTTGAGGTGTTCTCGAGGTTGTGCCCTACCGCGACCCGCAGCCCGCCGACGTCGATGAGGGAGATGTTGTCCTGGAGTATCCGGACATCCGTTCCCTCGAACAGGCGGTGGAGGACGTCAAGGTATTCCCTCGTTGCCCTTTCCTTCAGCTCCTTGGTTTCGGAGGGCGTCATGTATTCGGTGTTCGTCCTCCTCACGGCCCCGAGGTTGGCAAGGTCATCCTCGAAGAGAGCGATGCGCTCATCCAGCTTCTTGCGCCGGCCGATGAGCTGCTCCCTCTTTGCAGAGATTGCCTTTACCTCCCGGGACAGCTTCCGTATCCGGTTCTCTTCCCCTTCGTGGCGGCCTTCGTCGTGCATCCTCCGCTTCCGTCTCCTTCCCAAAGCCTTCATCTCGCGGAGCAGGGAGTCCGACTCCTCTTCCATGCTTGCGAGGCGGGCGTCAATGGTGCCTTCCTCGTCCCTCAGCGTGCCAATGCGCGCCTGGAGGCTCTCTGCTTTCCTCGATTCTGCGATCATCCGGTCGGTAATCGTCTCTATGTTCGCATGGTCCTCCTCGCCCATTACGTACACTAGCGGTGTCTTGCCGGCCTTTTCCGAGAGGAGCTTCATCGCCCTTCGCATAACCTCGCAGGAGTCGTTGATGTCGTCGATGCCGTCCATGAGGAACTCCATTTTCTGGCGGTTGCCCCTCGAGCCCCGGGTGGGCACCTCGGGGAGTGCACCCCCGTTGATGACGATAAGGTCGAACTTGCCGCCCTTTTCACCAAGCAGGCCGCACAGCCCGAGGAAGGCGTTGAAGTTGAATGCCGCCGTCCCCCCGAAGAGCTCGCCCATGGAAAGTATCCGGACATCCCGCGCGAGCCGGTCGGCAAGCGGCCTGAAGAGGGAAAACCGGCTGCGGCCCTCGCCCAAATCATCCATCACTTTCAGGGGCCTGCGCATTTCCAGGTACTCGGCATTTTCAAAAAGGGCATGTGGGGAAGCCAAACCATCACCTCTCGTATCGGACGGGCCGGCGCGCTATAAAAGGGTATTCCGGAAAATCCGGAAATTATTGCAAAGTATTTCCGCCCGCGCTACCGTTTCATGGAAATATTCCAAGAGCCCGGGGCAAGGGACGACAAAACGCCCTGGAGGTCGGGCGCCACGATTCCTCTTTCGTATCCCGACACCGCATCGATTTCATATATGCCCGTCGCACCTTTCATGACTAGGCACACAGGGACGCCCATGAACAGCGGGAGGCTGAGGTCGAGCTCGAAAATGTCCCCGGCAACAAGGGCTTCGCCCCTTGAAACGCCCGCCGACGCGAGTATTCCTTCGATAATTTCCCAGTATTTTTTCCGGCGAAGCAAAACAGGGCGCCCGAGCCCGCCCACTTCCATGCCCTCCGGCACCGCGGCCCATGAGTCGTCGATGGCATATTTCTGCGCGCTCCCGAAAACGGGCGGGGCACGGCCGGGCCCGAGTTGCGCAAGCTTCCGCTCCACATTCCCCGCTTCCGAGCTCGTGACAATGAAGACGGGGAATTTGTCCATCAGCTCACGCAGGAATTCCCCGGCCCCGTCCCTGAAAACCGTCGGGTTCAGGGGATAATTCCGGTGGAAGATGGAATCTGAGAGTTTCAGCCTCTCCGCCTTGTCCATGAACAGGCCGAGCGAGTCGAGGACAGCCCCCGCCGTTGCAGTCGCCAGGATGTGGGGGTCCGCATAAGCCGGGGCGACTATCTTTCCGCCCACGCTCCACCCGAAGTCCGGGCTTTCGTCCAGCTTCCTTCGCTCGGCTTCCCAGAGGCGGCCGAGCTCCGCTTCGGCGATGCCAAGGACGCTGCACAGGTCGAGCAGGTAGCGCTCGCCGAATCCCGCGGCCTCCTTCTCGACGTCGGTGAGGGTGCCGTCAAAGTCCAGGATGACGCACCTTACAGGGAACCGGCCGCGCTTTTTTCCGGCTTCCGCGGTCCGCAGTTTCATCGCATCAGGCGGCATTTTCCGGGTATTTAGGGCTTTATGCGGAAAACGCGGAAATTTTGCCGCGCTAAGGCCCCCAATGAGGCTCACGGCCGGAAATTTTCCAAGCTGTAACGTTATTAAACGCACAGTGATTAGGCTCAGCATGAGACTAACTTTCTATGGCGCTGCCGGAATCGTGACAGGCTCATGCCACCTGCTCGAGGCCGCGGGGCAAAGGATTCTCGTCGATTGCGGCATGTTCCAGGGGGCCAAGGAGGTAACGAGGCTGAACTACGAGCACTTCGGCTTCGACCCGAAGAAGGTCTCGTGCCTGCTCCTCACCCACGCCCACATCGACCACTGCGGGCTGATTCCGAAGCTCGTGAAGGCCGGGTTCCGCGGCTCGATAATCGCGACTCCCCCGACAGTGCAGCTAGCCAAGATAATGCTCGAGGACTCCGCGACCGTCAACAAGGAGGAGACCGAGCAGGAGAACCGGAGGCGCCTCCGTGAAGGGCTGCCGCCCCGCAAGCCGCTCTACACGCTGGACGACGTGAGGCATTCCCTGCATTTTTTCCGCCCGCTCCGCTATAACACGCCGCTCCAGATCGGGAAGGGGCTGAAGGTCACGCTCAGGGACGCCGGGCACATACTCGGCTCGGCAATGGTGGACTTGTCGGTGAACGAGAGCGGGAAAAACACCCGCATAGTCTTTTCGGGCGACATGGGCCAGGGAGGGACGCCCCTCGTAGAGGACCCAAAGATAATAGACGAGGCGGATTTTGTTCTCATCGAATCGACATACGGTAGCCGCGCGCACGGAAGCGTGTCGACCAGGCAGGAGCTCCTTTCGCGCGAAGTGAAGGACACGTTCAGGAGGGGCGGCATGCTCATGATTCCCTCGTTCGCCGTCGAGAGGACGCAGGAGATAATCTACTACCTCCACAGGATGGAGAAGGAAGGGAGCCTGCCGAACGAGTCCGTTTTCCTCGACAGCCCGCTCGCCATCGAAGCGACGAAAGTGTTCAACGCGAACCTCGACTACTTCTCCCCGGCGCTCCGGAGGGAGTTCAAGGAGCCGTTCACGTTCAAGAAGCTGAAATTCCTCAAGACGATTGAGGACTCGTCGTCCCTGAACGACTACCGGAAGCCGTGCATCGTGATAGCCGGGAACGGGATGTGCACCGCCGGCAGGATAAAGTTCCACCTGAAGCACCACCTCTGGGACCCGAGGAGCACGGTCTGCTTCGTTGGATACCAGGCAGAAGGCACCCTCGGCAGGCTGATACTCGAGGGAGCAAGGAAAGTGCACATGATGGGCTTCGACGTCGCTGTGAAGGCGAAAGTCCGGCACCTAGACAATTTCTCGTCGCACATAGACGCGGCCGGAATGATAAGGTGGCTCGGCGCGATGCGCAGGAAGCCCCGGCGCATCTTCATCGTGCACGGCGAGGAATCGTCCTCGAAGGAGCTCGAGTCGAGGCTGAAATCGAGAGGGTATAAGACCCACGTCCCGATATTGGGCGAGAGCGTCGAGCTTTACTGAATGCGGGCTACTTATTCCCGCGCATGAGGCATCCGGTAGGACTTGCGGATGCCTTCGGCGCACGGGCTGCACATTCCGTGGCTTTCTATCTCGCTCTTGAGCCGGCTCTGAAGAGGCTCGGCTATCGGCTCGTGGGTGTCGCGGCGCTTGACCGTGTTGCACCAGCTGCAGTTCACGAGTTCCTTGTGGCGAAGTTCTACCAAACGCATCACCTCTTGGCCGGGAGATGGGATCTCCCCGCGCTTGTGTGACACGCGGCTGAATGGTTTATTTAAAATTCCATGAAATACCATGAACAAACAGGAAAAGGGACGAACAAGCAACAGGTTCAGGAATCAGACTCGAGGCGGTGCAGTGTCGCCATCACTGCCGTAAAATCGTCTTCCACGGGGGATAACGCCCACCCGGAAGGGTCGATTTCATAGGGAGACTGCCATGACTCGATAACTGCAGAGTCTATAGCCCGGACAATTGCGGCCGTGCTTTGCCTGCCCCTGACGATTCCTGAAAGGTGCACGTTCCCGCTGCAGTCGGTGACGGCGTTGGTTGCCGGGTCGAGCAAGACCTTCAGGTTTTTCGTGAGGCCGTCCGTCGCGACGAGGACGCTTTCGCCGGGGGCGTTCATGATGCCCCCGTAGCCCATGACTTTGGACGCGTTGAACCGGAACAGGTCTACCGGGTTTGATACGAGGTTCCGGGTAGCGAGGTATTCTTCGACGCTCATCTGGCTGACCGGCCTTTTCTTCGGGCCGTAGCGGTATTCGAGCACTCGCTCGGCAAATCCGTCCCGGATGCGGTATGCCGGCGAATCCCCGGCTCCGGTAACATAAATTCCGCCGTCAGGGTATAGGATTGCAAGCGTTGCGGTTGTTCCCCCGGCCGCCCTCGCTTCACGGGGGAGGTCCATTGACGAGAGGAGGTCAAAGCCCGGATAGAACAGGTTCCCCCGCATCCCGGACTTCAGGAGGCTGAGGAAAATATCCGCCATCTTCTCCGAGAGTATCGTTCCGGCATCCTTGTAGCCGTCGAAGGCGCCTATGGCGGCTATCCGCTCGCTTATGAAGACTATCGCCGCGTCCTGGCAGATGGGGGCATCATCCTTCTTCCTGACTATTGCGGATATGGAAAGGCGCTCGGAAGAGTAGTCGAAGGTGGAGTCCTCGCTCCTGTCGGCTGCGAGCCTTGCACAGAGGATCGGGCCCTCTTCCCTGACTACCGCATTCTCGAAACGCATCTTCGGCCGGCCTTTTATATCAGGCCGGTGGATTAGCGTCATAAAAATATACTAATTAGGACAGATTATAAATGGCCTTCATCCGCGAGCGCGGCCATCTTGGCACGGGTTTCCTCGTCCGGAAGGGGTTCCTTTCCCGCCCCGGCGTTGTCGAGCATGTTTTTCCGGACTGAAGTGCCCGGAATCACGCAGGTCACTGCTGGATTGGATAGGATGTATTTGAGGAAGAACTGCGCCCAGCTCCTTATCCCGTAATCCCCGGCCCACCCAGGCAGGGGTTTGCCCCTCACTTTGCTGAAAAGCGCGCCCTGCCCGAAGGGCTGGTTGATAATGACTGCGACGTTGTTTTCCATGGCCGCGGGAAGGAGGGTTTTTTCGGCGTTTCTGCCCGTTATGGAGAGGTTGACCTGCAGGAAGTCGATTTTCTCCGAGCGGACTATCTTTTCGAGGGCCGGGTGAGCCGAGTCCACGTAATGGGTGATGCCGATATAGCGGATTTTCCCTTCCTTTTTCCATTGCCTGAGGGTTCCGAGGTGGGTTTCCCAGTCCAAAAGGTTGTGGATTTGCATCAGGTCCATTGTTTTCCTGCGCATTTTGCGCAGAGATTCCTCCATCTGCCGGATTCCGCCCTGTTTTCCTGATGTCCAGACTTTCGTAGCGTAGAAGAATTTGTCGGAGAGGCCTGTTTCAGCAGTAAGCTCGCCCAGGACTTCCTCGGATTTCCCGTACATCGGCGAGGAGTCGATTACTTTCCCGCCGGTTTCCGCGAGCGTCCTTAGGACGTTTTTGAGAGGCTCCTTTTCCTTGCCCGTTACGTCGAACTGGAGCCACGAGCCGAGGCCGACTACCGGGATTTGCTCGCCGGACGAGGGGATTGGGCGCAAAAGCATGGATGGCTTTCGCGGGATTTCTTTTATAGCCTGCCCTCGGACTTCAGCCGTTTCAGCTCATCCGGAGGGACGCCGTAGTCGGCAGTATCGACCGAATCCGGGATAGGGCCCCGCTTGTACCGCCAAAGCGGCGCGGTGTCCAGGCGGTAGAGGAATTTCCAGCCGGAATACGTCGGGGCGTAGTCTATCCTCGTGCAGCCGCGGCTTTTGGCAAGCTTTATTTCCTCGGCCAGCACGACCTTCCGCGTATCCTTGTATCTTGAGTCCACGCCCCAGAGGCAGACGGACATCGTTCGCCCGTAGAAGAAATACTGCAGTATCGATGCCGTTTCCCCGTCCTTTATGAGCGACCAGTATTCGGTGCGCGGGTCCCTGTCCAGGATGTCGTAGCAGGCCGAATCCCCCGGGTCCCCTGTAGCGAAGTCGGACTTCTCCCCGAAAACCAGTATGTTCAGCGCCGCCATCTCCTTCAGCGTCCCTTTTCTCATGAACTCATAGCTTCCGAACTGCCTGCACGAGTTCCTGAAGTTCTTCTGGTGCTTGCCGGAGAACCGCTTGAGGTAGTCGTCTATGCCGTTTATGTTAGTGAGGTCTATGAAGAATTGAGGGCAAAGCCCTTCGAGGCAGCCGTCAAATCTTTCATCCAGGAAATCGAAATAGATGTTTTCCGGTATTTGTTTTGTTGTCTTCATGAATTCGGGGTCGAATGTGAGGTAGTTCTTCTCCGCGGTAGCCCCGCCCATTATGGAATAGTAGCCGCCCTCGGGCTCGAACTGGAGCGGGAAGAAGTTTTTCCCGTCATAAAGTATTAGGGGCTTGTAGCCGAATTCCCTGCACAGGGCCACCCTGATGTCCCAGTCGTCGGTCCAGACCTGTTTTTCCGGAACGAACCTGTCCCAGACTGGCTTGGCTTCGTCTAATGAGATTTCACGCATCAATTTTCCTTCCTCATCCGGGGTTTAAAGAATGCGCCCTGAGGGAAGAGATTTAAAACAAAAGCGGGAATGGATGTCAAAACCGAGGGTTTGACTATGGCAAAAAAAATCGTATGCGAGCTGTGTCAGAAGGAAATCACCGGCAAGCGCAATTCCATCCTGATTGAGAGGGAGGGCGACCCGCAGAACGTGATAGAGGATTTGGATACCGTCTGCCAGGGCTGCAGCGAAAAGATACTCTTTTCCATCGAGAACCTGAGAAAGCCTGAGAAGAAATACCGGCGCTAGCGTTTCCGGTCCATTATGCCTTCGGTTTTCGGCATCTGCTTTTTGTCCGGGCGCTTCAGCGCGAGAACCCGGGCCAGCCCCTCAGGGAGCTTGGGCTCGGTGAGAATCTCCTCCTCTATCCATTTCAGGTGGAACAGCGCGAGGAATTCGGAGATGAGCGAGTCCATGCGGGAGGCCCGCCTTTCCGCCTTCACGGGCTCCAATGAGACGCGCTGGGGGGCGGCAGTGGGGCTTCCGGTAATAAGCACCCAGGAGTCCTGCGCCGATTCCATGCATTTCTTGCAAAGCCTTTTGCCGTTCAATACGTACACATGCCGGAGTTCCCTGCCGCACCGCTCGCATGTTTCGGAGTACGAGACTGGTCTGAGCCGCTCTCTTGGAGTTTTGTGGATGATGCGGCTCTCTTCGTCGCGCCTGTTCTGCTGGACGACATGCTCGAAGTAATCATAAGGGAGAGCCACGGAATGCTCCGTCTCCTGGCCATTTGTAAAATCAGAATTGTTGGCCATGCTCTCCCTCCCCTGTTGGTAATATGCAGGTTTGGGCTCTTAATAGGGAGCATTTCGGCGATGCGAAAGTTATCGAGGCAGCAAAGGGTTATTAACAGGGATTCGGTAGCTTTTTAGGGTGCGGTGCTCGAACACCTCACCTTCGAGGTGTCAATATGGCAAAAGCAAGCAGAGGCGGAAGGATGACCGCGGCTAAAAGGCGCGCGGCAAAGGGCAAGGGTGGAAAAGGCATGGTCAAAAACCGCCCGGCAGGAAAAAGAATCATGAGGACATAGTCTCATTGTAACCTTATTTTTTCTTTGATATTTTCAGTTTTGGCGCCCGCAACGAGGGAGCCGCAAGTAATACGGAAAGTAACCTTCAAAAAGGAAAGAAGCGCATTTAAACCTTTGCTGGGGGGTCTATCCATGTCAAGGTACGTCGAAGTCGGAAGTCTGCTAGTCGCTTTGATCGTCCTCTTGCTGCTGATCATGTTCATCCAGAATCCGATCGCGCTGATAATCAACTCGATCATAGCGATCTTAATCATGTTCCTCCTCAACGCCATCTTCGGCCTGGGAATCCCAATCAACATAATCACCATCCTGATTGTGGCGATAGGCGGCATCGTAGGCCTCCTGCTGATAATCATATTGAGATTGATGAAGATAGCATTCGTCTGAGGTGAGCGTTGTGGCGTTTGGATTGTTCGGGTTGTTGATTGCGCTTCTGATAGTCTACCTGATATTCAGGTTCCTGAAGAACCCCATGTACATTATAGTGAACTCGATAATGGGCATCGTGGTTTTCCTTATCCTGAACGTCTTCGGGATTGGCATACCGATAAACATCTTTTCAATCGGGATTGTTGCGCTAGGCGGCATCCCCGGTGTCCTGCTTGTCCTGCTCATCCATTTCCTCGGGCTCGGATTCTAGCGCCAACCCGGAGGGGTTGGCCAAATAGAGGTCAGTGTCAACCCCAGCGGGGTTGACAAACTGACAGATGCTCCTGCCGGGATTTGAACCCGGGTCCTCAGAGTTCTTCCGCCTTTTGGGAAAAGGCGGCCCAAAACTGATTATTGGCGAACCCTCCGAGGGTTCGCAAACAGATAGTTTTTGGGCGCTTTTTCCAAAAAAGCGCTGAGAGTCTGATATCCTTGACCGGGCTAGACTACAGGAGCTAATTAGCCGAGCTAATCTTGGGAATAAACGTTTTTAAACAAAGGTTATCCGCGCCCAAGGAGCTTCTTTATGCTCTCGGGCATCTTCCTGCAGGAGCAATTCTTCGCATGCCCCCGGTGCCACTTGATCCTCTGCTCCAATGTGGGGTTCTTCGGCATCTTGTTCTTCAAATGCCATTCGGCGTTCATGAGTATAAGAGCGGGACAAAGAATAAATATCAGACCCCGAACTTCCGGATGAAAGACAGCACGTCATCGCCCCATATGGACGGATTCATGCAAAACCCGCCATGGCCTTCCTCGGGGGTAGTCCCGTAAGGCGGGTATATCTTGGCCTCGGCCGGTTCATGCCCGCCCGAGAGCATCTCCGCCGAAAACACCTCCGTCGGTTCTGTGTGATAGTCGTTTTCTGCTTGCAGGAAGAAAACAGGCACAGTGGAATTAACCACAGCCTGTTTCAGGCGCTCCCGCAGGATTGTATTGCCCCAGGATTCCGAGTCGCCGGCAAAGTCCACTGCCGCCTTCAGCCCCAGATCGCGCTCGGCCGTGAAAAGGGTCTCGATGCCCCCGTAAGAGCATCCCATGACCGCTACCCGGTCAGGATAGACGAAGCTCAGGTTCTTCACATAGTATGCGGCAGCCTCAACGTCATCGGCCTGAGCGGCAAGCAGTTCAGTCTGGAGGGCGCTCCTTTCGCTTTGGCCCGCGGCAGCGGTCAGGTCGCCGATATAAGGGCCTTCGGATAATCCCTGTCCCCGGCGGTGGGGGACGAATGTGACATAGCCTCTCTGGGCGAAAAATGCCGCGACAGGCTCCTTCGGGCCCGGCATCTCTTCGCTCCCGTGATTATAGATGATGGCGGGGAAGGGGCCGGGGCCGGAGGGCACGAAAAGATAGCCCTTGAGCTCGTATGGGCTTGCCGAGTAGGTGACTACCTGGACGGAATAATTCGCTTCTCCAGTCTGGTTTACGGACTGATTGGCCGGAGAAGTGATTACGCAGCCGGCCATCAGGAGAACCGCGAATATTGCCAGGTACCTCATATTTTCACCTGAATAAAAAAAATTAATTAGGCCCGACAATCAGCTCGTCCGAAATCATGTCCGAATCGTCGTAGTTCTCGACCGAGAGGTCGTCCAAATCCACGAGAATCGAGCTGTTTCCGGATGACGGCTCATCCGGAGGAGGGATTATCTCCTCGGGCATGACATCATCCTCCTTCTCCGAGCCGGTAGTCAGGTCCCTGTCGCCGATTTCGCCGGCTGGCTGGGCGGGGGAGGGAGTGGGGGACTTGTAGGTTCTCCCTCCCACGCAACCCAGCAGCAGCAGAAAGGCCAGGCCGGCAACGAACAAAGCCTTGTTCATTGGCCCGACCTCAGCGAAGTGACTATCTCGCGGAGCTTTGCCGCCGCATCCTTCAGGTCGTTCCAGAGGTTTTCGCCCTGGCTTGCCGAGTATTGCTCGTCCCCGACGGAGCCGAGGATGGAGTTCGCGTCGTCAAGGCTGTCCTGGGCCTCATCAACCTTGTCTCCAAGGCCTGCGGCCCTTGCACCGTCCGAAACGTAGTCGAGGATGCTTTGGAGCTTCTCGCCTCCGAATTTGGCGGCAAAGTGGAAGTTCTTTCCTCCGGGGCAGCCATCGAACAGGCAGTAGTTCAGGAGCGCGCTCCGGACTTCTGCCGGAGTGTCAGCCGAATCTATCGCGGAGTGGAGCGGGTCGACAATCTCGTCTTTGGCATCGGATATAAGGGAACTGAGCCCCTCTGTGGAAACACCCTTGCCCGAAAGGTCGGATGCCTGCTCCCCGGCAAGTTCAAGCGCCTTGTCGTATGCGTCGGCCTTCGCGTTCGCGAACCGCTTCATGCTCTCGAAGTTGCACGTGTCGTATTCAGAGCGCATCGAGTCGTATTCGGACTTAAGCTCGAGCCTCGTCTCGAGGGTGACATTGTGCCTCCCCCTTTCGGAAAGGATGGCCTGGACGCCCTCCCTCATGTCGGGCATATACGTCCCGATGATGAACGCCCTGAAGCCGGCGGCGTCGCCCGCGTCGGCGAGGTCCTGGAGCGAATCCAAATCGCCGTTCAGCTTGTCCACAGAATCCTGCAGATTCGTATTATCCGCATGGTCCATTATCGACCCCATGACGCCGGTCATGAAGTCCGTCTTGCATATAACATTGTCCATTGCAGCATCGAGCCCATCCCCCTTGATGTCATAGAAAGGGCCTTGCGAGAATGCAAACGGAACAAGCAGCAGTAGCATCACGTACTTGGTTTCCATATACATACCTCCGCGCAAAGCGCGAACGATATGCACTTTTCGGAACGCAATATATACCTAGCGTGGAACGAGTGGAACAGGCCACCCCGATAGGGCAAAATGAGTGGGAAACAATCACTGGCTGAGCATGTCAGTGAGTGTAATCAGGTTCCGGTTGCCTTTCTGCGACTTCTGGATGATTCCGCGGCTTTCGAGGGAGGCGAGGCGGCGGGACAGCGTCGCTTTCGCGATGTGGGTGTTCAGGTAGAGCGTCGCCTGCGTGGTCTTGCCCTTGTTCCGGTGGATTTCCCTAATTATCTCCTTGTCCACCTCGTCGAGGGTGAGGAAAACCTTGCTGGATTCGATTTCAGGCGGCGCCTGAGCGGGCGGAGCCGCAGGGGGAATCGGTTTTTTACGGACGAAATAGAATAGAGCGAGGATTGCGATTATTCCGCCGGCCACGAACAGGAGAGTGTAGTCGCCCCCGGTTCCAGCCAGTTCATAGCCCGCCTTCAGCCGGACGTTATGTTTGTTGTCCACCGAAGGGGCGCTCCAGCTCACGAGGAGGGAGCTCCCGGAATCCGAAACGTCGCCGTTCGTGCTCTTCAGGACCGCCCCGCGCGGGAGCGCGAGCGATGCCGAGAAGGATGACAGGTTGACCGAGGAGCCCATCACGAGCTCGAAATTCCAGTCCGGGCCCTCCTTCTTGGTGTACGAATCCGAAACGACCTCGAATTGCAGGTAGTCCAGGGGGACATTTGCGTGAATCAGGGTGTAGTTGCCGAAGCTCTCGGCTTCATGGTCGATAATGAGGCCGGTCTTGTCCTTCACGGTCACGGATGAGGGTATCCCCGAAACGTTAAGGTAGACGTCTTTTCCTTCCATGCCCGGATATTCAGCGGAAACAGTAAGGGTTGCCGAGCCGGCCGAATCGAGCGTTGCGTCGGCAGTCATGCTGGCGCAAAACACGAGCTGGGATAGGAGAAGGATAAGGAATGAATAGCGGAAAGTGGAAATGGTCATCTCCTGCGCTTCTTGGATTTCCGGGTTTTCGCCTTGGCTTTTCTTACGGTTTTTTTCGCTTTGACGGCGTGTTTTTTTACGGCCGTCTTTTTCTTCCGGACAGGCTTTTTCGCCTTTCGCTCAGGCGCTTTCGGGGATGACTCGGGCCTCGGCGAAAGGTGCGCCACTGCGTCGGAAGCGTGCGAGCGCACGCGGTGTATAAGCGAACTTACTATGTTGTGGCCCTTGCTCGCCGAAAGGACGTAGGTGTCCGGGCTTTTGGATGAGTCGAAATGTGCCGGCTCGCCCATTACGGGCCTTTTCGGCATTTCCAGCGCGGTCTTTATCTGAATCTGGTCTATGGGCGCCTTTGCGGTGAACTTCGGCTCGAAGTTCAGGGCCGGCCGGGCGGCCTTCAGTTCGGGCTTCAATGGCGCCCGGAAGTCGAAGACGGACTGCCGGTGGGGAAGCGGGGAGAAGCCGGAGGAGCTGCGCATCACCTCGGGCATGAGGAGCTGGGCCTCGGGGTTCCTGCCATAGACTGAAATGAATTCCATCGCCGCGCTCCGGAGGGCCACCGGACCCTTGTCGGACGCCCATGACTTCAGTTCGCCCCATGCGGCGCGGGCCGGCATCCCGCTCCTTGCTATCTGCCTTGCCTGCAGAGCCAAATCCCCCGGAGTATCTTTGGAAAGCATGAAGAGTATAACTCCAAAAACCTTAATTTATCTATCTGTCTAGAGCTAATCAGGTGCGCTTATGGATTTCAAGAGGCCTAATTTCACGAAAGTTTCGGATTACATCTGGGAAATAGGGACGGACTACAAGGAAGGGATGAGGGTCCCGGCTAGGATTTACGCGAGCGAGTCAATCCTGAAGCAGATGGATTCGCACGTATACGACCAGATAACGAACGTCGCCACTTTGCCGGGCATAGTGAAGCACGCATTGTGCATGCCGGACGGGCACAGCGGCTACGGCTTCCCCATCGGGGGCGTTGCAGCCATGGACGCGACCGAGGGCGTGATCAGCCCGGGAGGGATAGGCTTCGACATCAACTGCGGCATGAGGCTCATACTCACGAACCTGACACTGAAGGACGTCCAGCCGCATCTGAAGCAGCTTGTGAACAGGCTTTTCGAGCGCGTGCCAGCCGGCGTCGGGAGCAAGGGGTTCGTGAAGCTGGACGCCAACACGTTCCGCAGGGCGATAGAGGAAGGCGCCGAGTGGTGCGTGAAAGAGGGGTACGGCTGGAGCGACGACCTGGAAGTCACCGAGCTCAAGGGCCGCTTCGAGGGCGCGGACGAGAAGAAGGTCACGAACAGGGCTGTCGAAAGGGGGAAGGACCAGATAGGAACGCTCGGCTCGGGGAACCACTACCTCGAGATTCAGCATGTGCGGCCGGAGAACCTGATTGACAGGGCGCTCGCGAAGAAATGGGGCCTTTTCGAGGACCAGATAGTGATAATGTTCCACTGCGGCTCGCGGGGCTTCGGCCACCAGGTCGCGACAGACTACCTCAACGTTTTCCTGAACGTCATGGAAAGCAAATACAAGATTAAGATACTCGACAGGGAGCTTGCATGCGCGCCGTTCAACTCGCCGGAGGGCCAGGACTATTTCTCGGCGATGAAGTGCGGCGTGAACATGAGCTTTGCCAACAGGCAGACCATCGTCCACCGCCTGCGGGAGGTGTTCTCGGAAGTCTTCAGGACCGACGCGGAAAAACTGGGCATGAGGCAGGTCTACGATGTCGCCCACAACCGGGCGTCGCTGGAAAAGCACCTCGTGGATGGAGCATGGCGCGAAGTGATAGTCCACAGGAAGGGAGCCACGGCGGCATACGGCCCCGGGAGCGAATACCTGATGGAGAGATACCGGGAGGACGGCCAGCCGGTCATAATCGGCGGGAGCATGGAAACGGGCTCCTATTTGCTTGCCGGGACGAAGGAAGGCGCCGCCACATGGTACACCACCGCGCACGGGAGCGGCAGGACGATGTCCCGTACGGAGGCCAAGAGGAGATGGAAGGGCGAGACGCTCCAGAAGGACATGGAGAAGAAGGGCATACTTGTCAAGAGCGTATCCTATGCCGGCCTCGCCGAGGAGGCCGGAGGGGCGTACAAGGACATAGACGAAGTCATAAACGCCACGCACGAGGCGGGCATCTCGAGAAAAGTCGCCAAGCTGATTCCGATAGGGAACGTCAAGGGCTAGTTACCCTTCAATGCGGCCGCGAAGTCCCTTTCCTTTTTCGGGTCGTCCATGGAGGCGAAATCCTGAATCAGGACGCCTGCCATCACGACGGCATGGTTCGAGTCGGGCTGGAACTTAGTCACGTTGTCCGCAATCGCATCGATTACGAAGAGCGGGTCGTGGAGATTACCCACTTTAAGCATGACGATGTCGAGGAAGCGGCAGAGGTCGGTGACGTCGAAGCGCTCGAGCGACACGAGTTTTCTTGCAAGGCCCTCGATATGCTCCCCGGAGCAGCCCATATAGGCAAGCTGGAGGGCGAAAACCTCGAGCTTTCTCGAAACAACTGCCTTGGCCATCAGCTGGAGCTGGTCCTCGGGGTCATAGAGCTTGTCGAGGAGGACTTCCCGCTCCCGGACCCTGAACCGGATGGAAACGCTCTCCTTCCTGAGGGGCCCGACTAGCTTCATTCAGATACCAGACTCCAGGCTCTTAATGAGAATCTGCTCGCGGGGCGTTCCCTGCGACGTGCGCGCTTCCTCGAAAAGCTGGAACGAGCGCATGGAGCGCTGGGAATGCGTGGTCTCCATTGCGGTGCGCGATGAAATCAGCTCTATCCACTGGACGGGCTTATCCAGCCGGTCCGCGAACATCAGAGCGGTGTCGAGAAAGTCGCATATAGAGGAGAGGTCTAGCCGGTCGCTCGAAACGAGCTTCCTGATGACCCGCTCGATTTCGCGGCTGTCCTCGCCCTTGCGCTGGAGCGCGTGCGTAAGCGACCGGATGCACCGCTCGGTCTCGATTTTCGCGACTATCCCGTGCGCGAAGTCGAAAGATTCGATACGGTCCACGAGGACGGTCTGTCCGTTCAGGCTGAAAGAAAGTGTCATGCTGGGCGGCTGCGCCCGGGCCTTGCTTGCCCTCATACTCCCACCAGGGAGGAGTTTGCCTCTATGCGCTTTTAAACCATAGCATTTCCATTAGCACCATGAAGGTCCCGCTAACGATAATCACTGGCTACCTCGGAGCAGGGAAGACCACACTGCTCAGGAGGATAGTCGAGGAGAGCGGGAGGAAAATCGCCATCCTGATGAACGAGTTCGGCGACATCGCCATAGACAGCAGGGTCGTCCAAGGGAGGAACATCATGATGGCCGAGCTCGCCGGCGGGTGCGTCTGCTGCTCGCTCTCGGGCGAGTTCGAGCATGCGATAAAGGAGATTCTTGAAACCGTGAAGCCGGAGTGGATAATAGTCGAGACCACCGGGGTAGCCGAGCCTGCGGCCCTGGCCGAGGACGTCGTGGAGAACATTGCCGGAGTCAGGCTGGATGCCATCGTCACGATTGCCGACTGCGACTCCCTTACGAGGTTCCCGAGCCTCGGGCACACCGGGCGCGAGCAGATTGAACTGGCCGACACGATAATACTGAACAAGATAGACCTCGTCGATGACATGGGCCTCGGCAAGTGCAGGGAGAAAGTCATCGGCATAAACAACAGGGCGCTCATCATCGAGGCGGTCATGTGCGAGTTCGACACGGAAATCCTTTTCGGGGTGGGGCGGACCGCGCCCGTGAAGGGGCACAGGACGCACAAAATCGAGTTCGAGTACTTCGAGTTCGTCTCGCCAGCGAGGCTGGACAGGGAGAAAGTTATCGCCGTCATCGAATCGCTCCCCCCGGAGATATACAGGTGCAAGGGGTTCTTCGCGACGAGCGAGCGGGGGTATTTCGTCAATTATGTGGCGGGCCGGCATTCGATAGAGGAATACGACTGCTACAGGACGGAGCTTGTTTTCATAGGAAAGGGCATCGCGAAGCTGAGGGAGCAGGTCTGGAAGTCGCTCTGGCAGTGCATTATATAGTTTCGCGCGAAAGAAAATGCGGATGAACCGGAGCCCCGATGATTTGGATAATACCCAAGCTTATGAGGGGCCGAGGGGACTGGTTTTTGTCCACTGAAAAACCCATTCCGGGTTTTTGTGGACATCAGGGAGATACTGATGCCTTTCAAATTCATAGACGGGGTTGCCATCGCGGACGTCGCCTTCGAAGCGAGGGGAAAGACCATCGAGGCGATGTTCATAAGCGCGGGGGAAGCCCTCATGAACACGCAGGTGAAGGACCTCAGGTCCATCGGGGCGAAAGTGGAGAAAAGGTTCTCGCTCGAGAACAAGGACGAGGAGAGGCTCCTTCACGACTTTCTTCAGGAGCTGATTTTCCTCAAGGATGCGGAACTGCTACTTTTCAGGGAATACGAGGTTGAGATAGCAAAAAAAGAGGGCGGCTTCAGGCTCAGTGCGAGCCTCAGGGGCGAGCAAATCGACCAGAAAAAGCACGAGCTCCTCGTGGACGTGAAAGCGGTCAGCTGGCACATGTTCAAGATTGAAAAGACGAAAACAGGCTGGAAGTGCTTCGTCATCCTCGACGTATAAGAATCTCACCGGCGAGCCCCTTTACGATTGGAGAGGACGGATCTGCCGAAAGCTGCCTCAGGATGGGCGCGGAAAACGACGAGAGCCTGAATTCGAGCGCCCTGAGCGCCTCTTCCTTCGTCTCCGGATAAGGCGTATTTCCGGCCACGAAAGAGAGCGAGTCGATGTCATGCAGGCCGCAAAGGGCAAGGTGGCGCTCGTCCTTTCCGGCCGAGAAAGCCGCGCTCTCCCGCGCCTGTGAGAACCGCTCGGCCGAAGGGGACTTCGAGCGGAACCCGTCAGCAGCCTCATGAACCGGGATCCTCATCGCTAGTGCCATGATTTCACCTGCTTATCGCCGTGCCGGCTTTTCCGGCAAGGGCTTCGCGAATATTGCCTATCGAGCAGATTACGGCTTTTCCGCCATGCCTGGCGAACCGGACTGCTGCCTCAACTTTCGGCTTCATGCTCCCCTCGGCGAATTCGCCGGAGCGCAGAAGCCTTTCCATCTCAGCGGCCCGCGCCCTGCGTATGGGGATTTTCGCGCCTGAAAAGTCGCGGTATGCGCAGTCGACGGAAGTGATGAAGACCAGGAGGTCTGCTTTCACCGTCGATGCAAGGAGCGACGAGAAATCGTCCTTGTCAATGACCGCCTCGAGCCCCCGGCCGCCTTTTGCGACGGGTATACCCCCGCCTCCCCCGCAAACCACTGCAAAGCCCGCGCGCATGAGCGTGATTATCGCGTCCTTTTCAAGTATCCCGAGCGCCTTGGGCGAGGGGACGACGAGCCGGTAGCCCCGGCCGGAGTCCATGACATACTTTCCTTTGGGCTTCTTCGCGTAGAACGGCCCGACGGGCTTCGTGGGGTGCCTGAAGGCGGGGTCTTTCTCGCTGACGACTACGCGCGTGAGGACGGCTGCCGATTTGCGCGGAAGAGCGCCCTGCATGAAATAGCCTATCTCGCCCTGCGTCATGGCATCGAGGACATCAAGCGGCATCTCGGGGACTTTCCGCGTCGCGTGCTGCTGGAGGAGGAGCGAGCCGACCTGCGGCCCGTTCCCGTGCGTGAGGGCGACCTCGTGGGAGCGGAGCAGCCCGGAAAGCCTGCGCAGCGCGCTTTTCGCGGCTTTCCTCTGCTCCGCCGCGGTCCCGGCGGCACCTTTTGGGAGTAGGGCATTCCCGCCAAGTGCGATGACGACGCGCATGGACTTGAATTCCAGGGATAGAATAAAAAACGGGTAGGGCGATATTGCTCCATGAGAAGAAAAGTGCTCATTCTCGGCGCTGCCGGACGGGATTTCCATAATTTCAACATGTTCTTCAGGGACAACGAGAACTACGAAGTGGTGGGCTTCACCGCGACTCAGATACCGAACATCTCCAACCGGAGGTATCCGCCTGAGCTTGCCGGGAAGCTTTACCCGAAGGGAATACCGATTTACGAGGAGAAGGAAATGGAGTCGCTCCTCGAGAAGCACTCGATAGACTGGGTATATTTCTCGTACTCGGACGTCTCGCACGAGTACGTTATGCACCTTGCATCGCGGGCGCAGGCCAAGGGCGCGAGCTTCGTCCTTTTGGGGCCCCACCTGACTCAGCTGAAAAGCACGAAGAAGGTCATTTCGGTGACCGCGGTCAGGACGGGGGCGGGAAAGAGCACGCTCAGCAGGGCGATATCGGACATTCTCACAAGGAAGAAGGTGCGCTTCGCGATTGTCAGGCACCCGATGCCCTACGGGGACCTCGTGAGGCAGAGGTGCCAGAGGTTCGCGAGCTTCAAGGACCTCGACGATGCCAAGTGCACGATCGAGGAGAGGGAGGAATACGAGCCTCACATCAAGAACGGCCATGTCGTTTTCGCGGGCGTGGACTATGCCGAGATACTGAAGGCGGCTGAGAAGGAGGCGGACGTCATACTCTGGGACGGCGGGAACAACGACCTGCCGTTCATCGCGCCAGACCTCAACATAGTCATCGCGGACGCCCTGAGGCCCGGCCACGAGACCCTTTATTACCCGGGCGAATCCAACTTCCGCTCGGCCCAGATCATCGTGATAAACAAGACGAGCGAGAATCCGATGGACGTAAAGCGCATAATGAAGAACGTCGAGAAATTGAACCCTAAGGCGCGGGTCATCGAGGCGGACATGGATCTGATTCCGGACAAGGAAGTCAATGTCTGGGGCAAGAAGGCGATAGTCATCGAGGACGGCCCCACCGTGACCCATGGGGGGATGAAGTTCGGTGCGGGCTTCGAGTACGCCGCAAGGAGCGGCGCCGTCGTGATTGACCCGCACGAGTTCGCGGTCGGCAGCATAAAGAAACTGTATTCCGATTTCGACCACCTGCGGGAGGTCCTCCCGGCGATGGGCTATTACGACGAGCAGCTTAAGGAGCTCGCTGAAACGATCGAGAGGAGCGGGGCCGAGGTCGTGATTTCCGGCACCCCCGTCGACCTGGGCAACCTGCTGAAAGTGAAGATACCGATAATCCACGTGAACTACTCGCTCGTGGAGAGGTCGGGAAGCCTCGAGAAGGAGATTGCGGCGTTCCTGAAATAGGCTACTTGTTCTCGCCCTTGTATTTTCCCTCGTAGAGCGAGCTTGCGCCCTCGGCAAGGCGCATGAAGACCATCTGCCCGATTTTCGCGTTCCGCTTGAAAGTGACTCCGTGCTCGTTCCTGACGACGAGGAGCGCCTCGCTCCTCCCTTCATATCCCGGGTCCCAGACCGCGCATTCTAGGGTGACGCCGCAGCGCAGGAGCGAAGAGCGGGGGAGGCAGAGCCCCGCGACGTCCTTCGGAATCCGGACGTACTCGTTGAATACGACCTTGTATGCCCCGGGCTTCAGGGTCACGCGGTCGCCGCCTGCGGCCCCCGCCCCGCCATCGAACGGTATCGGGTCGACGTCGCTTATCTTCCGCTCCTTGTTGTCGAAGTCTATGACGCCTGCGTTCCTGAACAGGTAAACTTCCTTCAGCGTGATGTCGATTCCGCAGGGCTGGTACTGGCTGCTGTGCAGGTTCTCGAAAATCTTCGCCTCCTCAAGGTGCTGTTTGGGCAGAATCATGATGTGGATTCCTCGGCAACGTTTTTATTAGTTAGACAAGTTTCCCAATGGTGAGGGAAATGGCAAGGAAGTACAGGATGCTTATAGGCGGCGAGTGGGTAACCGGGGAAAGCTGGTTCGACAGCATAAACCCGGCAAGCGAGGAGCACCTCGCGAGCTTCCCGAGCGCGACGAAGGATGACCTGAACAGGGCGGTCGACGCGGCGGAGGATGCCTTCCCGAAGTGGGCCATGACGCCCCCTCCGGCCCGGGGAAGGATTCTTTTGAAGGCGGCCACGCTCCTGCGGGAAAGGAAGGAGAAGCTGGGGCGGCTCGTCGCGACCGAAATGGGGAAGGTGATGAGCGAGGCGCTCGGGGACGTCCAGGAGGCGATAGACTGCTTCGAGTATTTCGCCGGGGAGGGAAGAAGGCTTTTCGGGAACACGACTACGAGCGAGCTCAGGAGAAAATTCTGCATGACGGTACGGAGGCCGGTCGGGGTCGTCGGCCTCATCACCCCGTGGAACTTCCCGACGGCAATACCGGCATGGAAGCTCGGACCCGCCCTCGTGTGCGGGAACACGGTCGTATTCAAGCCCAGCTCGGACACCCCGCTTTGCGCGTATGAGATTGTCAGGATACTCGGGGAGGCAGGAGTCCCGCCGGGGGTCGTGAATTTCGTCACCGGGAGCGCAAGCACCGTGGGCGAGGGGATGGTGAAGCACCACAAGATACAGGGAATCTCGTTCACGGGCTCGAGGGCAACGGGGGAGTGGATAACCAAAAACGCCGGCCTCAAGAAGGTCGGGCTCGAACTCGGCGGCAAGAACCCGATAATAGTGATGGACGATGCGGACCTCGCGCTCGCCGTCGACGGAATCATCTGGGGCGCGTTCGGCACCACGGGGCAGAGGTGCACTGCGGCAAGCCGCGTCATAGCAGAGGAGAGCATCAAGGACAGGCTCCTCGAGATGCTCGTCGCGAGGGCGCAAAAGCTCAGGCTCGGCCCGGGAACCGAGAAGACTACGGACGTCGGCCCGCTGATAAACGCCGCGGCGCTCGAGAAGACCGCGAGATATGTCGAGATAGGGCAGGACGAAGGCGCGAAGCTCGCCTGCGGCGGGAAGAAAAGGGGCGGCAAGGGGTTCTTCTACGTGCCGACGATATTCGACGAAGCCGAGAAGGACATGAGGATTGCCAAGGAGGAGATTTTCGGTCCGGTCCTTTCCGTCCTGGAGGCGGACGGCCTCGAAGAGGCGGTGGAGATCGCGAACTCGGTCGAGTACGGCCTCAGCTCGGCGATATACACGAGGGACATCTCGAACGCGTTCCGGGCAATCGAGGGGATAGAGGCCGGGATTACATACGTGAATGCGAGCACTATCGGCGCGGAGGTCCATCTTCCGTTCGGGGGGGTTAAGGGGACCGGCCACACGAGGGAAGCCGGCATAATGGGCATAGACGAGTTCTCGAACGTGAAGAGCGTGTATGTCGACTATTCCGGCAGGCTGCAGAAGGCGCAGATTGACGTTAAGGAGGATTAGCATGGTTGCAAAAAAGCTCTACCTGCTCCAGATCGAGCAGGACGGGATTCCGGACGACGTTTACCATTTCCTGCCCGAAGGCGAGCAGAAGATGCTCGTCGAGAAAGGCGGCAGGTTCTATTTGAGGGATGAGCACCGCAAAAAGCTCAAGGTCGTGCTGACCGGAGGGGCCTTCGACGTCCTGCACATCGGGCACCTCTTCACGCTCAGCGAAGCGAAGAAGTACGGGGACGTGCTCGTCGTCGCCGTAGCCAAGGACGAGCACATAAAGAAGAAGGGCAGGGAGCCCATACACAGCCTTGAATACAGGAAGATGATGGTCGGGGCGATGAAGATGGTCGACATGGCCATCGGCGGCTTCGAGGACCCGAAAAAGATGCTGAAGCTCGTCCAGCCGCAGGTAATTGTCTATGGCTACGACCAGAAGGAGTTCCTGAAGCCCGAAGGCGTGCAGGTCGTGAAGCTCGAGCGCAAGATAGACGACTCGAAGTTCAAGAGCGGGAAGATACTGGAAAGCCTCGGCCTCTAGGCAAATTTATAAAGATTGTTTGAGGGGGTATTCCATGTTCATAGGTCAGTTCAAGCCGATGCAGATGAAAGAGCCCGGCGAGGGGGAGAAGGAGCCGGAAACGAAGCAGGAGAAGGCTCCGGAGGCTGCGAGGTCGAATTCTTCGGAGGAATTCCTCAAGACGCCCGAGGCCAAGGAGTTCGTGAATAAATGGTCCGGAAAGATGAAGGACGGCAAGCCGGTAGTGACCAAGCGGGGCGTCACCGAGATGCTCGGCACGCTCCACAGGAATTCGGCGCTCTCGGACAAGGACGTCATGAAGGAGACCGACAGGGTCCTCATGAGGCTCACGGGGCTAGACGGGTTCAGCAGCACCATTAACAGCCTGAAGGCGAAAGCCGAGGGCATATTCAAGGGCCTTAAGCAGGCATTGGGTGGCTAATGGCAGAGAACTATGCGCACTATGTGAAACAGGGCATATGCCCCAGCTGCAAAAACAAGCTCGCGCACAAGGAAGGGTGCGTCGAGTGCGAGTTCTGCGGGTGGAGCATATGCGAAGAATCATAGTTTTTAAATGATTGTCAATGAATAAGCTCTACTATTTGCCTCGGTAGCTCAGTCGGTAGAGCGGCTGACTGTTATCTTTTGGGAATGAACAGCCCGTTTTGGGGCGCCTTTTCCCAAAAGGCGCACATCAGCAGGCCGGAAGTTCAAATCTTCCCCGGGGCGTTTTGGTTTACTGGCCAACCCCGCAGGTTGGCAGAATTTGATTACTGGGTCAGCCATCCGGAATTACTGGCTCGACTAATTTTGCCAGTTTTTCCAATGACTCCTGCCATCCAAGATAGCACATTTCAGCCGGTATGACAGCCGGAATGCCTTCCTGGACAACTTTAAGCTCCGTCCCGCAGGAAACCTTCTTCAGCCAGACCGAAGTGACCATTTCCCCGGGCAAATCTGGGTTATCGAATTTGTCGGTGTATTTCAAGAACTCGTTTGGCTTCAGTTCGAGATATTTTCCGCCGAAGGAATGCCCGTTGCCGGTAGAAAAATTGATGAATGACATTTTGTAATTTCCGTCCACTTTAACTTCCATGCTGTGGACAACGCACACGAAACCGTAGGGCGGAATCCAGGATGCGAGCGCATTGGCCTCGGTAAAGGCGCGATAGACCTTTTCAGGTGGTGCTTTGAGTACTCTATGCAAGGTAACGCTGTTGCCTGTCATGTCCGGTTTTTACAAATAAAATTTATATACACGCCGCATTGAGAGCGGTTAAGTTAACCTCGGTAAATTAGCAGATTTAAAATTATGGAGGAAAATTGAAAACGGGCTGATGAAGTATGATAGAAGGAAAAATCGCTACGGGCGTTGTGCACAGCGTGCCACCGGATTTGCGAAAAGAACTCTCTTCCGATCCGGACGCACTTGCAAAATGGAACAGCTTAACGCCGCTTGCGCGCAATGAATGGATATGCTGGGTGACCTCGGTTAAAAAGCCGGAAACCAGAAGAGAGCATGTTGAAAGGGTGTGCCCGGAGCTTAAGGAGGGCATGCGCCGCCCTTGTTGCTGGATAGGCTGTATCCACCGCAAGGATAAGTCAGTTAGCCCTTCGGTGCGGCATTTGCTGGATAGGCGAGCCAAGAAGAAAGACTAGAACCCCGGGTCTGACTAAACCCGGGGCGTTTTGATTGACCGGGCAAAAATGCCCGGCAGGAAAAGACTACTTTTTCTTCTCCGGCTTACCCATCATCGGCTGGAGCAGGCTCAGGGTGTTCCCTTCGGTGTCCGTGAATGACACGTAGGCGCCGACGCCGGGGATGTCCATCGGCTTGCCGTGGATTTTCCCACCGGCCTTCTCCACTATCTTCATGTGCTCGTTTATGTCGTCAACCGCGATGACGACTGATGGGTGCGCCTCGCCCATATCCTTGGTCTTCTCGTAAAGCCCGCCGTTTATCGAGCCGGGGTTTTTCGGGCGGCCGTCCTTGCCGGATTCGCTCGTAGTCACGACCACGTAGTTGCCCATGTCTGGGCCCATCTGGTCCGCCTTCCAGCCGAAAACTTTCGTATAGAACTCCACCATCCGCTTCCTGTCCTCTGCCGGCAGTTCAAAATGCACAACTGGGTTCATCTTCATTCCATCACCTGATTTTATCAAAGTAAAGTAGATTTTAAATCCGTGCGGAGCCGCTCCGCTCAGTTACTGACTTTTTTGAAAGAGAGGCCCTTGTCCTTCAATGCCCGCCTCAGCTTCAGGACGGCATCAGGGCCCACGCCGTGGAGCGCCAGGACTTCCGCTTCGGTGCGCTTTGCAAGCTGTGCGAGGTTCCGGATTTTTGCCCCCGACAGGGCGCGAAGCGCGGGGGAGGCGAGCTTTGGAAAGTCGCTTTGCATCCTGAAGCCGGGCCAGCATTTGGGGCAGACGGGGCAATCGCTATTGAACACGTGACCGCGGCTGCAGGTCTTTTTCACCATTAAGATTCCTTCAGCAGGAAAAAATAAAAGCCGGTCCGGAACCAGGCGCAGTTTGCGGCTCGTGTGGGTTTCCCCGGAGCACTGATTCGGCAGGCAATTCGTTGATTGTGGAAACAGCTGGGGGCCGGGTTTAAATACGCCCGGCGCCATGCCAGTCTGTGATTAAGATGAAAAAACGCATGGCGGCAGAAAAACCCGCAACGAACACTGCAAAGGCCGCCACCAGCAGGAGTGCCGAAGGCGCGGCGGTTTTCGGCTCCGCCCTGCCCCCTGACAAGGCCGCCGAACTCGTAAGCGACCTCGAATCGGACGAACTCTCGAGGAGCCTTGTGGCTGCGGCTGAAATAATCGAGAACTACAGGGCAGTGGCAGGAGCGGCCGCGGTAAACCCAGAATTGAACATGACAAGAATCAACGTGATGCTCAATGATATTTTTGAGAAAAATATCTCGAAGATCGTCGAGATTCTCTCCGAACAGGGGCTCAGGTTTTTGGCCGAATCGTCGGTAATCAGCTCCATGGCGGTAAAAGATGCCGCGAAAAAGCGGCTGATGTCGGCACAATAGACGCTTCGCCCGGTTTCCGGCCGGGCTATTCCGGAACTCACTGGAATTCCACGATTGTGGAAGCAGAAATCGTCGATTGTGGAACGTATTGGTTAATATATTTCAAAGAAGATTTTCTATAAGAGGCATGGGCGCAGGGAGAGCTACGGGGCTGAACCAGAGGAAGGTGGCATGAAGGAAATCACTATAATAGAAAACGATAGGCTCGGGCTGGTTGCAGATGTTTTGGGGATTCTGGAAAAGGCGGGCATGGAGATTGTTTCCCTGAACATACAGATTGTGACTGACAAAGCAATAATAACGGCCGGCCTGAGCGATGCAGAAAAAGGCAAGGGATTGCTGGAAGCGGAAGGGTATGAAGTTGAAGACATAAATTCGTTCGTCGTGAGGCTGGGAAAAGGGGGAATCGGCCGGCTAATTTCAAAACTCCGAAAATGCGGGGCGGAAATCCTGAAGTCCAGGGAGATTTGTACTGATGCCGAGTTCGTTGTGTATTCTATCGTCGTTGACGATCCAGCCAGGGCGGCACAGACGCTTAAGGGACTCCTGCTCGCAAGCAGGTCGTAGTAGGAAGTACGACTCGGGAAGCGCAGGCAGGAGCGCATCAGATTGGGAGGAGTTGCCAAGTGGAAGGACCGATATCAAGATACATGGAAAGGAATTTCAGGCATTTCAATGCCGGGGAGCTTCTGGAGGCCGCGAAGGCATACAGGGCGCATATCGCAGCAGGGGGTAAAATGTTCCTGGCGATGGCCGGGGCGATGAGCACAGCCGAGCTCGGGATTAGCCTCGCCCAGATGATAAGAAGCGGGATGGTCCACGCGATATCCACAACGGGAGCGAACCTCGAGGAGGACATTTTCAACCTAGTCGCCCGCAATGAATACGTGATGGTCAGAAATTATCGCGACCTGACTCCCGAGGACGAGCTTGGGCTCCTCAAAAGGGGGCTCAACAGGGTTACGGACACGTGCATCCCCGAGGAAGCTGCCATGCGAAAGATAGAGAGGCTCATCATAGAGATATGGAAGAAGCACGACAAGGAGGGGGCACCAGCCTTTCCCCACGAATATGTCTACGAATTGATTCGCTCTGGAAGCCTGGAAAAGCTATACCAGGCCGACCCGATGGACAGCTGGGTCCTAGCTGCATGCGAGAAGGGAATCCCGATTTTCGTGCCGGGATGGGCAGATTCCACTCTCGGCAACGTATTTGTCGCCGAACACCTCAAGGGAGGCATTAGGAATACCGGCATAGTGAAGGAGAGCCTCGCATACATGAAGGAGCTCGTAGGCTGGTACCAAAAGGAATCGGCGGACAGCAAAATCGGCTTTTTCCAGATTGGCGGGGGGATAGCTGGCGATTTCCCCATCTGCGCAGTTCCACTGATCAATCAGGACATTCACCTGAAGAACGTGCCCATATGGTCCTATTTCTGCCAGATAAGCGACTCAACTACCAGCTATGGCTCATATTCGGGCGCAGTCCCCAACGAGAAAATCACATGGGGCAAGCTGATGCCTGACTCCCCCCGCTTCATGATAGAGTCAGATGCCACCATCGTCGCCCCCCTCCTTTTCGCCTACGTTCTCGGGCAATGATGCGTCATTAGGCTCGCCGGTTTGGCCATCATCAGGAGAGGAATGCTCCGCGCCGCCCTTGGGGGGTTCGTCGGCTACGGCGGCTTCCGACTCTTCGATTATTTCCTCCAGCTCATTTCCGGAGCCGGCCGCGGTTTTCCGGTCCGGCCGGTCGTAATGGAAAATCCCGAGAGTGGCGACGATGTTCGACAGGAGTATGACCCCGAACACGACCTGCTGGAAATTGGGGATTGATATTCCGCTAGCAAGAGGCAGGGAGGCAAGTACTGCGGCCGCAAGACCGCGGGGGAGCATCGCAACGACGATTTTTCTGTCTTTCTCGGGAAAATCCCCTAGAGTGATTTTCTGAACAAGCCAGCGGGAAAACGCGAAAAGGACGAGAAGCGACAGCGACAGGACAAGGACTTCCAAGTTGAAGTAGCTAGGCGAGAGCAGGAGGCCAAGATAGACGAAGAAGAAAGTGCGCACGAAAAACGTGATTTCCTCCTGGAAAAGCCTTATCATCGGGCTTATCTTGAATTTGTGCCCAAGTCGCAGGAGCTGGCCGAGTTCCTTCGAGTTTCCCAGTATCATGCCGAATACGAAGACCGCGAACCCGCCGTTCCCTTTCACTGCCTCGGTGACCGAGTAAAGGCCGAACACGAGCGCCAGGGTAAGCATGTATGAATATTTGGAGACCGAGAAACGGGAGCTCACGGCTATCCACAGGATGGCTCCGACTGCCCCGAGGGCAATCGCGAATGAGAAGGAAGATAAGAGCAGGCCTGCAATCGTTCCCGCGCCGGGAGTCTCGCCAGCTA
Source organism: Candidatus Bilamarchaeum sp. (assembly GCA_035455205.1). Classification (GTDB taxonomy): domain Archaea; phylum Micrarchaeota; class Micrarchaeia; order Anstonellales; family Bilamarchaeaceae; genus Bilamarchaeum. The sequence goes on from DATIFM010000008.1 coordinate 64,568, forward strand.
GAATGAGCTGGATTGTTAAGGCGGCGGCGATTATGCAGAGGGCGTCGGTTATCGTCGATTCGATCGTAAGGAGGGATTTCGATTCCTTGCCGATGTTAGTTTTTTCGACCATCGTTATGACTATGGCCGAACTCGTTCCGCCCGCTACGGCGCCAAGTAGTATGCCGTGGAGAAGGGGCCAGCCGAGCGCGGCGACGCTGAAGACCGCGACGAGGCCGACGCTGACGATGAAGACGAGGAACGTGAAAAGGGTGCTGCGTGGGATTGCGCGCGCTACAGAGAATATGTCGATCATCAGGCCAGCATCGAAAAGGAGCACGATGAGGGCGAGGGTGGCCACGAATGGCAATATCGACACGATAACCGAGTCAGGGCCGGCATCCACCAAGTGGAGGACTGGGCCGAGAAGGAACCCGAACAGCATCAGGATAAGCACCTGTGATATCCGGGTTTTCTCGAAAAAAATCAACGCGAAGAAACCGATGAGGATGGTCAGCCCCATCTCGAAGAACAGCTCGAACATGTCTCTGATTAACCCCGTATCCCTTAAAAAGCGGCCGAGGGAAGGGGCAGGGATAAAAGGCAGGACGGGGAATCGGAGCAACAGGTGATGGAATGAAAGCCGCTCAAATAAGCAAGTACGGAGAGAGCAGCGTGGAGATTAACGATGTAGGCAGGCCTGAGCCGGGCGAGGGCGAAATCCTCGTAGAGGTGCACGCTGCGGGCGTGAACCCGTTCGACTGGAAGATACGCGACGGAATGTACGAGAAGATGATGCCGCTCAAGCTTCCGGCGACGCTCGGCGGGGATTTTTCAGGGCTCGTCGCGGCCGTGGGAGCGAATGTTTCCGGATTCAAAAAAGGCGACGGCGTCTTCGGCTCGGCCAACGTGCTTTCGGGAGGCTCGGGCGCTTTCGCCGAATTCGCGATAGCGAAGACCAAAAATGCCGCCCTCAAGCCGAAAAAGGCAGGCCACACAGAAGCCGGGGCGATGCCCCTGACCGGCGCGAGCGCGCTGCAGGGGCTCGTCGACCACATGAAGCTCGGCAGGGGCCAGAAGGTCCTCATACATGGCGGCGCGGGAGGAATCGGCACCGCGGCCATACAGATAGCAAAGGACATCGGCGCCTATGTGGCTGCGACCGCCGGGGAAAAGGATTTGGAGTTCGTGAAGTCCCTGGGCGCGGATGAGGCGATAGACTACAGGGGCCAGCGGTTCGAGAAGCTGCTCGAAGGCTTCGACGCCGTATTCGACACGGTCGGCGGGGAAACATACGCGAAGTCGTTCATGGTCCTCAAAAAGGGCGGCGTCATAGTGTCGATGCTCGAGCAGCCGAGGCAGGAGCTGATGGAACAGTACGGGGTAAGCGCGATTGCGCAGGGGACGCATGTTACCGGCGAGCGCCTCGCGAAGCTGGCCTCCCTCATAGACAGGGGAGTCGTCAGGGCGCACATAGACAAGGCATTCCCCCTCGCCAAGGCGGCCGAGGCGCTCGACTACCAGAAGAAGGGGCACCCGAGGGGCAAGGTAGTGCTTGAGATGAAATAGTCAGGTCTCGACGGCGAGGACTTCCCCGGTCGCCCTGTCGATAATCACGTCGGTTTCAGGCCCGGAGTCGGCGTCTATCTGGATGACATAGCAGAGCTTTCCGAACTTCTTTTCCATCTCGACGTCCGTAACTTTCCCGGGAACCCTTTCGAGCGCAATCTGCCGCGCCTCCTGCTCGGTTATGTTCGCCTTCGTTTCGGGCGCGGGGGCAACCGAAGGGGACGGCGAGGCGCCGTACTCGACACTAACGAGCTCCTCCCTCTCTCCGTCCTCGACGACTATTTCCAGCGCGACTCCGCCGATATCCGCGCAATAGAACTTGTGCTCATCCGCCCCCGGCTCGAGGGGCGTCCAGTCCCGCGTCTTGATGCAGCCGGTGAAATTCCCGTAAGGAACCGAAACGGACTCGTTAAGGGAAAGGACATCCGCAGTGTCCTCGGCCTCACCCGCATAGTATTCCTGCAGGTAGGACCGGCCGATTTCCGGATTCGCCAGCATGATTATGCCCGGCTTTGCCCCGTCCACGCCGGCTTCCCATGAGCCGGAAGTCGTGGTAACAACGCCGCCCGAAAGCTCCTTGGTATCTTCTCCGAAATACCAGACGCTGCCTTCCCTGTCCTGCGCATAATAGTCGCGCGTGTCCTCAATCAGGTCGCCCTCGAGCCATACGCGGTCCCAGACGACGACGGTGCGCACGCCCATCACCATCCTCGTCTCGCTGGTGACAAATAGCTCGGCCCGCTCGAGGCCGTCCTCGGTCTGAGACTCGAAAACCATCTTTTTGCCGGGCGTGAGCGAGAAATATTTGTTGGTTATGTTCGACGTGAAATCCTGAGCGCGGATTTCGGGGTTGTAAGGCGGCGCACTCGTATTTGTCTGGTTTGACGGTGGTGGAGTAGCGGGGGGCGTAGCGTTCTGGGGCGGCACAGGAGGCGGGTTCGGGGCAGTTGGAGTGATGTTGGTAAGGTTTTCCTGAGGCTTTGGCGCCTGCGCGCAGCCGAAAACCGAGAATGCCAGAACCACCGCCAGAAGAATCCAGATAATTTTCACCATTCGCTTCAACTCCGTGAGAAGTATTTTTTCCGGCAGTTTAAATATGCCTTAGTCCAACAATAGAACTATCCCCACATTTCGATGACATTGTTGACGAGCGAATCCAGGAAGCTCTCGCGGTAAGCGATGAGCAGGCCGATTATTGCATCCTTTTCCGGAACAAGCCGGTAAAACGTCTTTCTTCCCTCCCTCCTGGACTTGATTATGCCGCGCTCTTCGAGTTTTTTCATGTGCCATGTCGCTGTCGATGGGGAAATCCCGGCCTTTCGGGCCAGCAAATCGTTATTGCAGTTGTCGTGGATAAGCAGGGTCAGGATTATGGCTCTCAGGGTCTTCTGCCGGAGCAAGCCGATAAGCTTCTTTTTGCCCGGGTCGAAGGCACGCGGATAATACCTCACGTTGTTGCCATCCTTCTGCTCGGAAATGAGCCCGTGCTTCGCAAGGTACGAGAGATGGTGCCGGACTGTCCCCGTGGGCAGTCCTGACCTCCGTTCAATTTCCCGGAAATGGCTTCCGGCGTGCTTCTCTACGGCTTCGAAAATCTTCCTTCGGGATTTCAACTGGAGGATTTTTTCGATATCGCCGGAAAACGCATCCATCATGCTTCACTTCCTCAGTATACCCAGGAAGAAACTCAGGAGTATCGCAAAGTCCAGGAAGCTTGCAGCCGGATCGATAAAGGCCCAGTCCTCCATGAAAAGCGCGGAAGCGAGCATGAAGCTTTTGACCGAGTAGAGGAAGAATGCCGCGCTCACGAAAACGAGCCTTTCGTTGCCGGAACGCCTGAATGCCATGAGGGTCAACGCGAGGAGGGCAGCGGAAAGGATGCCGCTGAGGAGATTCAGCAGCTTGTCCAGCTCAAGCCCCATGATGGAAATATCGCCCTCGTCAAGCGCGAAGGCGCATTGGAAAAAGATGAGGGAGATCAGAAGAAAAAGAGCCGGCCGGTTCATCGCGGAACGTCCTGGTAAGTCCATGATCTGCCTTGTGCACCCAGCCTTATATTGGTTGCCTGCCAAAGCCGGCACATGGGAATGAGCAAGAAGGACCTTTCGAGGAAGAAGGCTAACATAAAGGCAAAGCTCGAAGAGCTTGAGAAAAAAGCGAGGATGGACCCCCTCAAGAAGAACAAGGCGCTCCACGACGAAGTCGAGCAGCTGAAGAAGAAGCTCGCCGAGGCAGACTGAACTCAGAACATGGTATTGTCGTTTGCCGACTTTTCGGGAATCTTCTGTATCACGTCCCAGTGCTCTTCGGCCTTCCCGTCCTTTATCCGGAAAATGTCAACGACCGCGCTCCCGCGGTCGTCCTTGGTGTACCGGTAGAGGGAGTGGACTATCACGAAGTCGCCGTCCGAGAAGATGCGCTTCAGCTCCCATTTCAGGTCCGGGAACATCTTGTAGAATCCCGGAATCGCCTTCACGAACCCTGCGCGCCCCGTCGGGACGTCAGGATTGTGCTGGATGTACCTTTCGCTCAGCATCGCAGCCGCGGCATTCACGTCCTTCTTGTTGAAAGCCGTATCCAAAAGCTTCTTCACGAGTTCCTTGTTTTCCATAACATCCCTCACGGGCCTTACTGCGCGAAGATTATAAACCCATTTTCCGAAAGTATCTGCGGTGAGAGTATGGATGAAAGGAGGATAGCGCAGATTTCCGACGATGCGACGAGCGGCAGGATAACGTTCAATGAGGCGCTGAGGCTGCTGCGCGAGCAGGGCGTCCAGGGCTACAGGGTGGATGTGAACACGCACTCCAAGATATTCTTCGACGCAAAGAACACGTTCCTCAAGAAGGAGGAGGCTGACACGGCGCTGAGCCCGGCCTTCGACTGGAACCGCGTAAACGACGCCCTGCGGCAGATGCGCGAAGGAAGCCTGACCTTTGACGAATTCCTCGCGCGCCTCGGCGCGGCGGGGGTGTGCGAGCTTCTCGTGGACATCATCGGCAGGAGGGTCTTCTACCTCGGCCTGTACGAGAATTACGTCGAGCCCATACCCGCCTGAGCGACCATCCGCTCTTAAAATTTTGCCGGCGAAAACCGTGCAATGGCAAAATGGATGAATCCGACGGTCATAGGGGCATCGCTCACGAGCTTCCTGTCGGATTTCGGCCACGAATCAGTAACCGTCATGCTCCCCTCGTTCCTCGCGAGCCTCGGCGCGCCGGCGTATGCGCTCGGGCTTATAGAAGGCGTGAGCGACGGGCTTTCCAGTTTTGCCAAGCTAATCTCAGGATACTACTCGGACAAGCTAGGACGGCGCAGGGAGATAGCGATACTCGGCTACCTCGCAACCGGCATATTCCCGGCGTTCGTCGCAATCGCGACGTCCTGGCCGATGATACTTTTCGCGAGGGCGCTCGCGTGGTTCGGGAGGGGCGCAAGGGGCCCGCCCAAGGACGCGATTATTTCCAGCGCCGTCGAGGAAAAGGACCTCGGCAAGGCCTTCGGGTTCCACAGGACGGCTGACACCCTCGGGGCCATCATAGGCCCGCTGATGGCTTTCATGCTGGTTTCCGTCATGAGCCTGAATAACATATTCTGGCTCGCGGTCATACCCGGGACGCTTGCGGCGTTCGTCTTCTTTGCATTTGTCAGGGAGAAGCGCCCGGTTCCGGCCAAAAGCAGGGACGGGATAGTCGTTTCCCTTGCCGGCCTCCCGGGCAGGTTCAGGAAGTTCCTGCTCTCGGTGGGGATTTTCGGGATGGCCGACTTCTCGCACACGCTTCTCATATTCTTCGCGGTGAGCGAGCTCACTCCATCGATGGGATTCACGCAGGCGACTGCGATGGGGATACTGCTCTTCGGCCTCAGGAACGTTGCATATGCCCTGATGTGCTACCCTTTCGGCGCGCTAGGGGACAGGTTCGGGAGGAAACGGGTTCTCGCCGCAGGGTATGCAGTCGCGGTCCTGACGTTCATCGGGTTCATGGTCGCTCCCCCGGACCTTGCGGCCTACGCCGTGCTGTTCGCGCTCGCGGGTGCGTTCATAGCTGCAGAGGACACGCTCGAGAACGCGGTGGCGGGGGAACTCGTGGAAAAGGAGAGGCGCGCGCTCGGGTATGGCGCGCTCGCGACGGTCAACGGGGCCGGGGATTTCGTATCGAGCCTTGTAGTGGGCGCCCTCTGGACGGCTGCCGGCTTCGGGGCCGGATTCGCATTTTCTGCAGTCGTGGGGGCTGCAGGGGTTGCCGCGCTCGTCATAAGCAACGGCCGTGAATAAAAAAATCAGGGCGGGGTTTTTCCGCCCTCGAGGATGCTCTTTATCCTGTGCAGGATTATCAGCTTCAGGAGCTCAGCCTCGTCCTCTGAAAGCCCGAATTCCATACATTCACCCCGCGATTCACGCGCAGCCGGGGAAAAAGAGCCTTGAGGAGGTATGCTGATTTCCCGGGCAATTTAAAAGCCGGAGCGGCAATTGAAGGCCATGGACAAGGAGTTCCCGAAATACGTTCTTGTTTCGGTCCTGCTTTTCTTCGCAATCTTCCTCGCGGCACAGATGCTCCTGCCGCAGACGGTCCCGGAAGGGACGGATCTCCTGAATTACAGGTACACCGAGGACACGAGGCTCCAGCTCCATATCCATCCGTGGCTGGAAATCTGGATTGACGGGAAGAACGAGAGCATACCGGCGAACATCGGGATAGACGGGGGGGGCATCCGGGTAATCCACACCCACGACGAGACAGGTAAAATACACGTGGAGTCTCCATGGCCCCACGAATTCTACCTGAAGGACTTTTTCTACATATGGGGCAAAAGGTTCGACAGCGAATGCATCTTCGAATTCTGCACTGACGCGAACCACACGCTCGATGTTTACGTGGACGGCGCGCGGAGCGGCCTCTACGGGGACATACCCCTCGAGGACGGGCAGAAGATAAAAATAGTGTATTCCGGGAGAAAATAACCCGGTGCGAGCCCTCAAGGGCGAGCAAACCGGAAAACTAGACGTTGCAGACGGTGCCGGCGCAGGTCGATTCGTCCGAGGGCATGCCGCGCTCGGGGCATTTCTCGGACTGTATGCAGGCGCGGTCGCCGACCATTGAAAGCTGGTCTGCTATAGGCGCGGCCGGGTCGCCATAGGTTATAAGTATCCTGTCGAGGTCCTCGAAAACGTATTTTTCCATTGCAGGCTCGTCCTTCCACTCCCTTCCGTAGTGCTGGACGAACATGCGGAGAGCATTTTTTCCGTCATTGCAGAATGCCGCTTTCGCGTCGGTGACGAAGCAGGTCGAGTTGAACGTCATGTTGAGCGAGCCGAAGAACTCGGCCAGGGTCACGTTCCTTGCGTGGTGGTGGATGATTCCCCCGTCCATGTCGTGGAGGTGGACACGGCTGTTTACGACGTTGTCCTTCACGGACATGTACCTGGCCTGCGAGAAGTTGAAGGCAGTGCCGTTGAGGTAGACCATGAAATCCGCGTGCGTGTGGTACGGCACCGGGCCCGTGGGCTCCCGGGTGAGCGAGAGGATGAGGAATATCACGAAAACCGCGGCCACAGCGCCGGTGAGCAGCAGGAAGTTCCTCCTGAGCGGGGCCTTCAGGGGGAACATCGTGTAGAATACGTATGAGAGCGCGAGGAATATCAGCAGGGAGACCGTGAGCGCGGCCGGGTTGTCGAGGAGGATATCGAGCGGGGAGTGCTCCTCCGCAACCTCGCCGAGGTGCGCGAAAGCGGCGGAAATGAGCAATATGGAAAGGAGAAGGAGCCTCATTGGAATCCCGTCAGGAAAGGTCGCGGTGAGTCTCGTACATGAACGCTGCCGGCTCGTGCTCCTTTGCGAGGCGCTGGATCACGAAGCCGAAAATCTCGGTAGAGTTGACCTCCTTGCGCCCCTTGAGGAATTTCTTCAAATCCGCGACTATCTTTGCGGCGATGTTCTCGCACAGCTTCTCGCCCACGCTGCAGTCCATGCAGGCGGCATAAACCGAGCCGTAAACCTTCTTTTCATCGAAAGTCTCCTTCTTTCCCCTTCGCTTCACCACCAGTGACATTCCATCAACCCAGATTTATCGTTCCGTTCGCTATGAGCATGAGGAGCCAGCCGAGCAGCACGAGCAGGATGCCTATCGCGAGGCGCATGTTCGCGCGGTTCGCCTGCTTCCACATCTGCATGTCGCTCACCTTGACCCCGATGAGGGTCGCCCCGAGAATCGCAAGCAGGGGCGCCACGAATATGACGTTGTATATCAGGAGGAGCCCGAACGCCGCGAGGTTGAAGTTCTGCGACAGCACGAGCGTGATAGCCAGGTATGGACCTCCGGTGCAGGGAAGCTCGACCCCGGCAACGAACGCTCCGAGGATTATCATGCTGAGTGGGTTGATGTTCTGCATCATCCGCTTGATGTCCTTCGAGCGCTCGGCAGGTATCGAGAGCGAAATGCCTTCGCCATACCAGAAGAAGTCCTTTATCTCGACGAGCGCGCCGAGGACCACGATGACTCCCACAGCAACCGAGATGTACTGCGCGGTCCAGAGAGGAATGACCGAAAGGAACAGTATGAGGCCGAGGCCTGCCAGGAGGTAGGTGACGTACACCGCCGCGACATAAATGCCCCCGTAGAACAAAAGCCTCTTGCGCAGCTCGCTGTTCGAAGCCATGAGGGCCACGAGAAGTATCATGACGCCTATCGCGCAGGGGTTGATGGAGTCTATCGCCGCGGTAACGAGGACCGTGCCGAGCTGGGGGAGAGATGCATCGACCGCCATCAGGGTGGGCCTCCGATGTCCGCGTTTATGAGCGCGGCGGGCTTCTCGGTGAAGACCAGCTTGATTCGGTCGATTTTCACCGGGCCGTTGTCTACGGTGTAGGGGGATATGACATAGCCCGGGCCGTCATCCACGGGCTCGCCGTTCACGAACGTGAGCCACCGGGCGCTCCTGCCGTTGCACAGGTCGCCGTCGCTCCAGGTCATCACGCCGTCGTTCGTGGGAAGCGTGAGGCTGTTGTTGTCGAAGTTGCCTCCGGCCTGCACGAAGAAATTCCTCAGGCTGGCTTCCTCCTTCTTGAGAAGGACCCCCTCGACGTGGATGCGGTTGTCGTTGTGCTCGTGGACTACGGGGGTCCCGATGCGGTTCTCGATTCCCGTCGGGTCGATGAGCTCGTATTCCCGGTCGCAGGCCCAGACTTCGTAATCCGCATGCCAGTGGACGGGCCCCTTGGTCTCGGATACGAGGTTCAGGTAGAGCGTGGAGCCTGCAAGGTATGCGGTGGCCGCGATTATTGGCGCCGAAATGAACAGATAAACGGTCTTCTTCGCCTGCTCGGAAGTGCTCTTGACGAAAATCGCGTAGAATATCGCGAGCCCTGAGACGAGCGAGGCGGCATAAACGGCGAAAAGCGGGTTCGGCAGGCCCAGGTAGCCCCACGGGTCGGCGTGGATGTTTTCAATCGAGCCGCCTTCCGCGCAGAACGAGAGGGCACTGAACGCAATCATGAGGAGTGCCGCACGGAATCGCATGAAAACCTAATGCTCCGAATATTTATATAATTTCTCTCGGCGTGGATTTTATGGACGCATCGGGGATATTGAAGGAAGCGAGGACGGTTGCGGTCGTCGGGCTCTCGGACAAGCCCGAGAGGCCGAGCTACGATGTCGCGCTCTACCTGCAGAATCACGGCTACCGGGTAATCCCGGTCAACCCGATGATAAAGGAGTGGCGGGGGCTGAAATCATACGCATCGCTCTCGGACATCCCCAAGTCCGAGAAAATCGACGTCGTCGACATTTTCCGCAAATCCGAGGACGTCCCTCCGATAGTCGACGAGGCCATCAGGATAGGCGCGAGGGCGGTCTGGATGCAGCTCGGAATCGTGAACGAGGGGGCGGCGGGAAAGGCGCGGGAGGCCGGGCTCGAAGTGGTCATGGACAAATGCATGAAAATAGAGCACGGAAGGATGCATGCGCCGGATATTTAATTGTTATATATGATATTAGAGCATGGGTTTGCTTGATTTTGAGGCGGCCGGCCCCCAGCTGAAGAGAATCAAGATGAGCGAGCTCGACCCCGAGCTGCTCGACAAGGTGCTTGAACTCGCATGGGAGCACGGCGAAATTTCGATAACTTCTTCTACGGACCTCGAATTCGTCTACCGGATTTACAAGGCCGAGAAGGCCAAGGACGAGAAGGGGCGAGAGCTGCTCAAGAAGGCCGAGGGCCTGATTGTGATGCTCGGCGCGCTCCACCACGACAGGGAGATGCAGGAGCGGAGGGAGCAGCGCACCCGCGACGAGAAGTCGAAGATGCCGCACCGCGCCCTCATGGAAGACGAAATAAACGTCGGGGCGAAGACGCGCGCGCTTTTCGGGTCCATCGGGATAGAGGACGAGAGGGAGATGCAGCTCGCTATCGGCCTACTCGGCGAGCGCAAGATTGAGCAGCGCATCGCCCTGGCCAAGAAGTCTGCGCTCGGCGACAAGCTCCTTCGGAGCCTCTTTTCAGAGAACCCCGAGCTCATCAGGATAGCGAGGGACGACGACTTCATCCAGGAACTGAGCGCCATAGAGAACAAGAGGGACATGATTGACCGGTGGAAGGAGACGAACAAGCTCCCGCTCCCGGTGTGGGCAGACTACAACCAGTCGCCGAGCGTCCTCCTCGTGGAATATACGAACATGTACCGCGCCCTCGTGATAGGGATGGATGAGGGGCGCCTTGATGCCGGCCCCCGGAGCGCCGAGCAGGTTGTGAAGATGCTCAGGGAGATAGGCTTCACGATGCAGGAAAAGGACGGCGCGCTCATCATCAAGGGTCCGGACGGCAAGGCGATAACGATACCCGAAGGCCCGTCCGAGATGCCGCACGCGATGGATGAGAGGAAGGCGTGGAACTGGCTCGTAGGAGGCGAGGAAGTGTCCCCGGGCGAGCAGGTCTCGACAGGCAAGATCCTGCGCACCGTCGAGTCGATAATCAGGAGCAAGGCTATGGCCGGGGACGAAGTCGATGTCATAGTTGTCACGGGCGACAAGAGGAAGCTGTCGCAGATAAACCAGCTCTTCGGCAGGAACTACGGCGACCACGCCCTCGATGCGTACAGGAAGATATTCGACATGGCAGTCACGGAGGCCGCGGGCAGGGGAACGCCGCACCTCATCAGGCCCTCCATGAGCGGGGACGAGACGATAGGCATAATCGTCGTCCAGAGGGGCGAGGGCGGGGAAGTGCGGGAGAAACTAAGGCGGTGCCTGGAGGAGGCGACGTCGAGCGTGTTCAGGAAAATCAGCCAGCCGGGCACGGTGCTCGGGGGCGCGATGAAGTTGCTGCGCAACCCGAGGGATTCGGTGGAGGCGCTCATTGACATCAGCGAGCCGGTTTTCGTCAGGAATATAGAGGGTTCGGTGGTCGCGACGCGCCCGGACGGGAGCGACGCGATGATAACGAGGCCCGACGGAATGCGCGAATTCCTCGCCGCGCAGGTAAGGACCACGGATGAGCAGGGCTCCGCGCGCCACGCACCGGCGCTGCGGAAGGCGCTCAATACGCCCACGAGCCCCCAGATAGAGAGCAGGACCGCGCTCATGGACGCGGACGAAAAGGCGAGCGGCGTCGCGTTCGAACTGAAGATGGCGGTCTCGGACCAGGCAATCCTCAATGAGATGCAGGCGCTCCTTCCGTTCACGGGCAAGGGTTTGTACGAGGTCGCCAGGAACTCGTTCGGCATCCGCGGGCTCAACACGTTCCTCGGCCATTATGGCGCGAACGGCCTGATACAGGAGGTCGAGAACGCGGTCGGGGCATTCGGCGAGTCGGAAGGCCTGGATATCAGGCGCACGGGGACGCTGAAATACGTAATCGAAAGCGGGACCGCGGAGCAGGCGGCCGCCCTCAAGTCGTTCGTGGACCGGAGGCTGGACGAATCCGGCATCGGCCTCAGGACCATCGTGAATCCCAAGGCCGTCCGCGACGCGACGCCTGCCGAAATCGAGGGGCAGATAGCGAACGGCCACCTCGGGCTCGAGTGGGCCAGCAATGACTATGCGAACGCGAATGCCGCGATAAGCGCGATGGCCATCGGAAGCGACCTCGCGCTCGCCCAGATTCTCGGCCCGGGGAGCGGCCTCGATGGGGTAACCGGCTTCATCAGGGGCCACCCCGAAGTCAGGAATTACCTCGACTTTTTCACGGCGGTCCGGAGCGAGGGGATTTCCGGTTCGGACGGGCAGGAGCTCGAGAGGCAGTTCTCGGCGTTCATACGCACGCGCGGGAACGAATTCGCCTCCCGCCTCGAATCAGTGCGCGCCCAGCCGGCCTGAAACAATTATATTCAGCGGCAGGGATACACATGCATGGACATCGACCCGGATATCAGCGTCTTGCGGAAGATGAAGCTTTCCAGCATCGAGCCCGCCCTGGCCAATGAGATAATCGAATTCGCACAGAGCGTCGGCTATGAGGCCACAATCACGTCCGACACCAGCCTCGGGTTCCTCGTGAAGATATACAAGGCCGAACGCGCGAAAGAGAGGCGGGGGAGGAAGGCCCTCCAGAAAGCGGAGAATCTCATCCTGAAGCTTTCCTCACTCCATTTAGAGCAGCACCAGCGGGAGAATCAGAGGCGGAAAGCCGAGCGTGCGAAGAAGATTCCCTTGCACGAGCCGGAAATAGAGATTCCTGTGTCGAAGAAGACGAAGGAGCTCTTCGAATCCATAGGAATCAAAGACGAGAAGTTCATGATGGCGGCAGTAGGCATGCTGGGCGAGAAGGAAGCCGGGGAGAGGGTTGCGCTGGTCCATGCCACGTCGCTGGGAAAGGAACTCGCGCAGAGGGTTTTCGGGGAGTATCCTGAGGTGCTCCTCGTGATGCCGGACTCGGAGTTCATTTCCGAGCTCGAAGCGATGGAGAACAAGAAGTACATTATTGACATCAGGAAGGCTGACACGGAGAGGCCGGTCCCAATATGGGCAGACTACGAGAACGCGCCGGGAATACTCCTTGACAGCTATGCGGACATCGAGCGCCTCCTCGAGTTGCAGGTGCCCGAAGCCCCGCCCGAAAGCTCCAAGAGGGAGGAGCTGAAATACAGGGGCAAGCCGATGGACCCGGATGATTTCATGAAAGTCGTGATGGCGCTCGGCTTTTCTCCGATGAGGGAAACAAAGCACGGGACGCTCATGAAAAGCGGCTCGGGGGGGATAATGTGCATTCAGAAGGGGCACAGGAAGCAGGAGGAGCTGAACCCCTCGACCATCAAGAAGAAGCTCGCGGAAGCAGGAGTGGACCTGGAGAATTTCGAGAGGAAGAGGAGGGAGATGAACTTATGAAGAGCATCACGGTCGAAGGTTACGAGGTTGAGATCACCCGTGTGGACGACAAGTTCGTCGTCTCGGTCCCGAAACTGCCCGGGTGCATAGTCCAGGTCGACAAAGAATCCGACGCGAGGGGCGAGATAAGGAAGATGATAGGGCTGTATCTGCAGGGAGTCGCGGGGAAGAGCCCGGGGGTAGCCCCCCAAAAGAGGAAGGTGTGAGAATGCTGACGCCATCTAGCTACAAGGTCCTGCAGAGAGGGAGCGAGGCGCCGGATTTCCGGCTGAAGGGCATCGACGGCAGGGAATACTCGCTTTCGTCATTCAGGGGCAGGAAGGCGCTCCTCCTGATATTCATGTGCAACCACTGCCCGTACGTCCAGCCGAAGATGGAATATTTCGTGGAGCTGCAGGCGAAATACGGACCGGAGGGCCTGCAGGTCGCGGGAATCAACTCGAACGACACTGCAAATTACCCGGAGGACAGCTTCGCAAAGATGAAGGAGTATTCGGCAAGGTACAAGTTCAATTTTCCGTATCTCATCGACGAGACGCAGGAGACGGCGCGCGCATACGGGGCAGAGTGCACGCCCGACCCGTTCTTGCTGGACGGCTCGCTGAAGCTCGCATACCACGGGAGATTCGACGACGCGCACGGCAGGCCCCATTCGGCAGGGACTACCGCCGAGATGGAGGACGCAATCCGGCAGCTGCTCGGGGGCAGGGAGGTTTCCGTCCAGTCCCTCCCTTCGATGGGGTGCAACATCAAGTGGAAAGCCTGATTTTTTAAACAGTTGTTATTATTTCTAGTAAAGTGAGTTTTGATGCTTCATAACCTACCCGACAGGTTCAGCGATATCTCGGGCGCAAGCGACTCCCAGAAATTCAGGGGGGCAATCCAGCTCATGCGCAGGATAGCGGCAGCCGCGAAGGAAACCGTGCCTAACAGGAACGAGCAGAGCCAAAGGGGGATAGCGCCGGTCGTGCGTTTCACGGAGATGGCGGACGAGTTCATCTCTTTGTTGAAAAGGAAAGTGGACGAGGAGATAGGATACGGGAGGCAGTTCGGCGGAAGGCCGGACAGGGAGCTTCTGAGGGCGAGGCTCCCCAAGCAGCTCGAGGGGATGCTATTCATAGGAGTCTACCGCATCCAGTACGAGCTTGCCTGCATGTGCATGCCGCCCGGAGGGGCGGGCCCGGAGCGAATCCACAGGATAAGCGAGATGTTCAGGGCCTCGAACGACGTGTCGGAGGAGCTGGGAGAGTTCCTGCGCGCGGCAGGCGTCGCGCCGGCCGAATACCGCGAAGCTGTCGGCACCCTCAGGGACTTCTTCATGTCGTCGAGCGATAACAACGAGGGGATACGGGCCGACAAGGCAAGGATTTCGGCGGTGTTTGCCGAGTTCATGGGAAGCTACGCTGACTTCCGCATCGCGCCGATGGAAGAGGGGCCGGTAAAATGACGCGAAGGCATGTTAATGACGAGGACACGCAGCCTGACATCAGGCTGGGCGGCAAGGGGGTATTCGCGAGGCTGTTTCCCCGCTTCGACTGCTGGGCGGAGAACATCAGGAGGGCCAACCGGCTCCTTGAAGCGGCCGACGCCCACGAGAGGCGCGCCTCGGAATGGAAGGCCAAGGGCCATTTCGAGAGGGCCGGGCACAGCCTCGAGAAGGCTGCGCATGCGGTCGGGGATTCTGTGATGATTGACTACAGCCTGAAGGCGGCCAAGAGGCAGCAGTATCTTTTCCGGGATGCGATGGTCTGCTATGCGCTCGAGATGAAGGAGGAGGACAGGTACGACCCGGGCATCGACTGGGGCATGTACCGCGTGGCGAGGGCGATGGGCGAGAGCGCCCTTGCCGTGAAGCATTTCAGCGCCGCCGTAGGCGGATTCGAAAACATGATTCAGGACCCGAAGCTCGACACGATTGTGCGCCTCGGGCGGCTCAAGAGAAGGCTCCTCGAGAGGATATGCGAGAAGGATGTCCTGAGCGCGATAATCCTTACGCAGGGCGCCCTCGACATGGCACTCCAGGTGAGGCCGGAGCCGGAGGCGAAGGTCGCCGAGGTCAGGGGATGGGCTATGCGGAGGTTCCTCGAGGAAACGGGCGGCGCGAGCGAATTCTTCATGCAGGCGGTCGAGAGCTACAGGCCCCGCGCAATGACGCTCAGCCGTCCATGAACTTCCAGAAGACCCAGTCGAATATTCTCTTTCGCAGGCCGCTGCGGGGGTCTCTGAGGACCCAGTTGATGAACCAGCAGAAGGGAAGCCGCGTGTCGGTGGCTATCCCGTACATCCAGGCCTGCCACTTGTGCGCCCGCGCCATCTCCGAGAGTATGCGCGCGCCGTCGGGGTCTCCCCGGATGTGGCGCGCGACCGCGTCGCCGCTCCGGATTGCGTAATGGATGCCCTCGGTCGTGAGCGGGTTGAGGAAGCCGCCGGCGTCGCCTACGAGATATACGTTTCCGAACTTCCAGCCGCGGTAGTCGGCGTTGCCTTTCATCGCCTCGCTCCGGAGCTTCGAGGTGTCGGCCTTGAACGTCTTTGCTATCCAGCCCTTGGCGCGCCCGGCGGTTGCGTGGTCGAATTCCTCGCCGCGCCAGGCAAGGCCCATCATCGTCTTGCCGCGGCTTTTCGACATCATGTAGCCATAGGCGGCCGGGAAGGACTTTGGAAGCCAGTACATGCAGAACTCCGGGCATTCGCTGTCCGCAAGGTAGTGGAACGCCCAGCCCGCGACCTCCTTCGAGGGCAGGCCGAGGTATTTCCTCACTACGGAAAACGAGCCGTCCGCGCCGACGAGGTGCTTGTAATTGTAACTGCCCTTTGTTGTGTGGACGGTTTCGGGGGTGATTTCCGTCACAGGCTCGGAGAACCGGATGTCGGCCTCCGCGCCGGCCATAATCCAGCTTTCGAGCTCGAAGCGCCCCACAGTCCAGAGGTAGGGGCGGTCGAACGCTATCTTCCGGACGGTGTCGTCAGTGCCCACGGTAATCGCCGTCCAAGGGCGGCCGCGGTCGAACTCGTGGCCGGGGAAAACCTTGCGCGAAATCTCGCCTGAGCAGATTTTCTTCCCCACGCGCTCGTTCTTCTCGAGCACGAGGACCCTGAGGCCGGAGCCCGAGAGCGTGCGCGCGCAGGACAGCCCGCCAGGGCCGCCGCCCACGATGATTACGTCGTAAGAATCAGGCATGGAATGCATTTAGGGCCGAAGAGGAATTAAATGCCACCCATCCCTCACCAGCGGGTAAGCCAATGGAATAAATATCCGGCTGCGATGGTATTATTAGTTTGTGGAAGGATAGTTATTGAACAAACGGACACCTACTACAACCCGGATGATTGAAAATGGCAAAAGAAGCGTTCGGCGGAGACGACGACGCCGGCAACCCCCCGGAAGAGAAGAAAAAAATGGGGCTCTCGAAGTTCGGCCTCGCCCCCGATACCAACATCCGGGACGTCTTCTGGAGGATAATGGGCTCGTATGCCGCCACCAAGAAGCCGGGCATCGACCTCGCGGAAATCGGGCAGGACAGGTTCGCGCTGATGCGCATCGCGCTTTCCGTTCTCGAGAGCGAGCACTCGGAGAATTACGGGCTCTCGCCCAAGTTCCTCGCGACCTACACGCTGATGATGCTCGTGGACGGCGGCTGGGACGACGCCTTCGGCGACTTCCTCAAGAAGGGGAAGGAGAGCCGCTCCCTCATAAGCACGGACATATCCAACGGCCTCCGGAGGCTCCTTTCGTCAGAGACCTACAGGGCCAAGGTGATGGAGATGCTGAACGCCATGATAAGGGGGCGCGACAGCAGCGGGGACGCCGTGGCCTACGTCGCCGAGATTCAGAGCGCGGAGCTCTCGAAATCAATGAAGAAGGAGCTCATCATACTCGCCCGCGGCGACACGGGGGAGAACCAGCTCAACGCGATAAAGGCCATCGCCCTCCTGAAAGAGGACGACGAAGTGAAGAAGTCCATGATAGTGCTCCTCTCGCACTGGGACGCGGCGCCGAGGTTAGCTGCCGCCGAGGTCCTCCTCGAACTTAAGGGCGACAGGGAAGTCCGGAGCGCGGCGCAGAGAAGGATTACGGCCGAAACAGATGATGATATAAAGGAAGTTCTTGAGAGAATCGTGGGATAGAATATGAGCGAATTCGTGAAGATTCCGGTCGAGAGGGTGAAGGTCCTCCTCGGCCCCGGCCAGTCGGTGAAGAAGAAGCTCGAGAAGCGCTGCAACGTCGAGCTCATCGTGGATGCCGAAGGCGAAGTCGAGATAGAGGGCCAGCCCTCGGACATATTCTTCGCCCGGGACGTCATAAAGGCCATCGGCAGGGGCTTTGGCCCCGATGCGGCCCTGAAGCTCCTCACGCACGATTTCGGCCTCTACATAATCCCCCTCAAGGAATTCACCTCCTCGGAAAACGCGATGAGCCGCATCAAGGGCAGGGTCATCGGCGAAAAGGGCAAGATAAAGGGGCAGATAGAGGAGGCGACCGACTCGTACCTGAGCATCTACGGGAACACGATAGCGATAATCTCCCGCATAGACACCATGGAATACGCCAAGGAAGCCGTTGGCATGATAATCGACGGTGCGAGGCTCACGAGCGTCCTTGGGTACCTTGCCAAGGCCAAACGGGAGATAATGGAGTCCCGGCTCAGGGGCTAATGGACGTCGAGGGCCAGCTCGAGGGACCTCTTTCTAAGGAAAAGCACGAGGTTGTCAAGGTCCAATTTGTGGAAGACGGCGTCGAACTTCGAGCGCTTTATGTGCTCGTTCAGCTCGTCATGCGCGTCGGGCGAATATATCGATGTGGTCAGGACGACGCAGATGCCCGGGCAGGCCCGCTTGAGGGCGCGCAGTATCCCGAAGCCCTCGGTATTCGAGGGCGAGAGCGAAAGGTCGGTAATGACGACGTCGGGGCTTTCCCGCTTGAACAACTCGAGGGCCTCGCCCATGCTTCCGACCGTCTTGAGCCCGCTCAGGCGTATGTTGTCGAGCGTCTGCAGGCGCCTCGCGTAATGCTCGAGGAGGAATGAGGTGTCTTCTATGACGAGGACCTTCAGGGGCTTCATAATCGGCTCTTCCTTGGTGTCATGCCGTCTGGCCTTTCCGAAGTGAGCTACATCGCAGACCCTGGCAGTCAGCCCCTGATGAGGCATATGATAGATTGTGGATACGCAACATATTAATAGGGTTGTCCCAATAATTGCACAAACCCCGCGCACAGTTGATAGATATGGCAGAGGACATTTTCAAGCAGTTCAAGGAGCACTCGGTAGCCGAATTCTTCAAGAAGAACAGGCAGATGCTCGGGTTCTCGGGAAAGGTGCGCTCGATGACGATTATCGTCCACGAGCTCGTCACGAACAGCCTCGACGCATGCGAGGAGGCGGGCATACTGCCCGAAATCTTCGTGCAGGTCGAGGAGCTAGACAAGAACTTGGACCATTACAGGATTACGGTCACGGACAACGGGCCGGGAATACCCAAAAGCCACCTCGGAAAGGCACTCGGGCAGATGCTCGCGGGGACGAAATTCCACAGGTACCTCCAGCAGAGGGGCCAGCAGGGCATCGGGGCCGCCGCATGCACCATGTTCTCGTACCTCACGACAGGGAAGGCCACCAAGGCAGTCTCCATGTACAAGGGCAGGAAGCTCACGGCCAACATCGCAATCGACTTCAAGAACAACAAGCCGATAGTCGAGGAGCTGGAGGAGGTCCCCTGCGAAACGAGCGGCCTCTCTGTCATCTCTGAATACAAGGACGTGCGGTACGAGAGGAGCAACTACGGCGTCTATGAATATTTGAGGCGCACGGCGCTCGCGAACCCGCACTGCGCGATAACGCTCATCGAGCCGAACAACGAGAAAGCGGTGTTCCCGCGCTCGATAGGGACGAACCCCCCGAAGGCTTTCGAGATAAAGCCGCACCCCCTGGGGATAACCACGCACGACCTCCTCGAGTTCGCCAAGAGGAGCCGCGAGAGCAGGAAAATCGCGTCTTTCCTCCAGGAAACGTTCTCGCGGGTGAGCGCGGGGAAGGTGGAGGAGCTCCGGGCTCTCGTTCCTGCCGTCGATTTCGACAAGAACCCCGCGAACATGGGCTGGGACGAAGCCGAGCGGATAGTGAAGGGCTTCTCGCAGGTGAAATGGATAGCGCCGGCCACGGACTCGCTCGTCCCGATCGGCAAGGAGCACGTCGAGCTTTCGTTCAGGAACATATTCAACCCCGAGGTGCTCGTCGTCACCGAGAGGAGCCCGAAAGTCTACCGCGGGGGAATCCCGTTCATGGTCGAAGTGGGGATTGCCTACGGCGGCGGCGTCGCGGCGGCGGACAAGAAGGGCGAGGTGATGAGGTTCTCGAACAGGGTGCCGCTCCTCTTCGATTCCGGCGGCTGCGCCATCACCGAGACGGTCAAGACCATGGACTGGAAACGCTACGACGTCAAGAACTTCGAGGAGGAGCCGATAGCAATCCTGGTCAACCTCATCAGCGTCCACGTCCCGTATACGAGCGCGGGCAAGCAGGCAATCTCGAACGAGGAGGACGTGATGGACGAGATAAAGTTCGCGCTGATGGAGGCCTCGCGCGGGGTGCAGAAATACCTCTCGGGAAAGCGCAGGGCCGACGAGATTGCCACGAAGAGGAAGGTCATAGGCAGGTATATCCAGCAGATATCGAGCGACCTCTCTTCCTTAAGCGGGGAGAAGAGGGACGTCATCGAGAAGCAGCTTGCCAAGATAGTTGAGGACAAGTACGGCGGGGACATACCGGAGGACGAAGACTCGCCTGCGAAGCCCGGAGAGAAAGAGGAGCCAGAGGGTGATATTGATGAGTGACGGCGGAGCGACGAAGAAGCTCGGCGAGCTCGGCAAGCAGATGGTCGAGGAAGTGAAGCGCGGCGAGGGACCCACTTTCGAGACCACATTGAGGACCAAGAGCAACACGATTTTCGACGAGGCCCTCGGGTGCCTCAGGACCGGCGAGAAGAAGGAGCTCCGGAAGTTCCTTTCGGTCGCGCAGGCGAGGACCTTCATGCAGACGGTCGCCATCGCCTCGAAGACGAGGCAGTTCCTCAAGGAGGATTTGCACACGTCCATCAGGGGGCTTTTCTACCAGCTCAAGTTCTCGCTCGGCGAGGACATAGACGAGGACCTTTTCACCGAGCAGACGGAGTCGAACGCGCTCATCGAGGACTTGGAAGTCGCCCTGAAGATAAAGAGGGAGGACCTGAACCTCACGACGGACAGGAAGGGGTTCGTGGCAGGGCCGATGACAATCATGGACAAGTTCGGCGGCGAGGAGACGCTCATAGATTTGGAGAAGCAGGGGCGTTCGGGCTG
Source organism: Candidatus Bilamarchaeum sp. (assembly GCA_035455205.1). Lineage (GTDB taxonomy): Archaea > Micrarchaeota > Micrarchaeia > Anstonellales > Bilamarchaeaceae > Bilamarchaeum. The sequence continues at coordinate 84,771 of DATIFM010000008.1, forward strand.
GAGCATACCGAGCGACGTGGACAACGGCATGGAGATAAAGTCGCTCGAGGCCGACTATGTCCTTGTCGTTGAGAAGGACGCCCTCTGGCAGAGGCTCAACGAGGACAAGTTCTGGAAGAAGGAGAACTGCCTCCTGATAACGCCGAAGGGCCAGTCCACGAGGGGCACAAGGAGGCTCCTCCGGAAGCTCGCGGACAAGAAGCTCCCCGTCTACTGCCTCATGGACTGCGACGCCTGGGGATGGTACATCTACTGGACGATAAAGACCGGCAGCATGAACCTCGCCTACCTAGGCAGGGACTTTGCCGTGCCGGAGGCCCGTTTCATCGGCGTCACGATGAGCGACATCACCGAGTTCAGCTTTTTGGACAAGCTGACGATAAAGGCCAAGGATGTCGACGTGAAGAGGGCCGAGGAGATGCTCGGATACCCGTGGATCAACAGGCACAAGGACTGGGTGCACGAACTCAAGCTCGTTCTGAAGACAAGGAAGAAGATAGAGCAGGACGCCCTGCAGGGGCAGAGGCTGACCTTCGTAGGCGAATACATCAAGCAGAAGATAAGCAAGAAGCAGTGGCTGGCCTAGGTCCCGTTCCCCGGCCGAGGCGTGCTGTTCCCGTAGCTCCCGTTGGGGCCGACCTGGAAGGTGCCGCTCGCCGGGAGCGAGATGTTCAGTATCTGCGAAATCCTGCGGTCCTCGGGACAGAAGTTGTTGGCACAGCCGTTCAGGAGCCCGAGGTAAGCCTCTATCTTTCCCCTTCCCGGGTCGACGGGCCTGGAGTTGAACGGCGCCTCGCAGTCCCGGACGAACTCGAGGAAGTCCGTGTATCCGTAGCAGTACTGGGGCGGGTCCTTGTGCGGGTGGCCGTTCTGGCAGCGCTCGGTGTCGGCCTGCCCGTCGCTCGACTGGCAGTAGGTGTCGTTCACCGCCCAGCTCTGCGAGAAGTGCAGCGCCCAGCAGTCCCCGTTCGAAGTCGTGGAGGAGCACGGATGGGGATGGGACGGGCTCCTGGAGGAGCTTCCCCAGAACCCGGAATACATGTCGGCGGCTATGTATGCCGCGAACAGGCTGTCCTTGTCCACGTCGTTCGCCCCCCAGTTGAGCAGGCCGCGGTGGGTATTTATCCAGCCCCGTGCGGCAGCCAGCATGCCCTCTATCTTCGCAGTGCCTATGCATATCGAGTCGCCCGGATTGAACGGGTTGAAATAAGGGTTGCACGCCCGGGCCATGTCGAGCGCGGGAACTCTCGTGTCGTTCGAGGGGTTGCCCGAGAAGTAAGCGGTATAGAAGCCGGAGTTCTGCACTACGTCGAAGTACGGGCCGTTCTGGCCGGTCGGGTTGTAGTTCGCGGGCCAGAAGGTGTAAGGGGGCTCGAGGCTCTGCATGAGGCCGAGCGCGCAGTAGCGGAACCCGATCTGCCCGCTGATGAACACCGGTTCGTGCGAGGGCGTCAGGTTGACGTTGCATGTGCCGGCCGGGTCGTACATCTCGTCGTAGGCCTTGCTGTAGCATTCGCTGTTCCCCGAGAGGTCCGCAGGGAAGCACCCGAGCGAGCCGGCGCAGTTCGAGGAGATGCAGGCCTGCGAGCAGACGACCGCCGCAGAGCACGGGTTGAAGCCGCTCTCGGTCTTGATGAAGGCCCGGACGAGCATGGGGTCGAGGTTCCGCGTGCTCGACCAGCTGTCCACCTCGTCAGTGAACGCCTCGCAGCTTACCGAGTCGCTTATGATAGTGTTCCTGAGGCTGGGGAATATCTGGTTCGGAGGCCTCGACGAGTTCTGGAGCAGGCACGCATCGCACTTGAACACGAGGTCGGCCCTCGGGCGGAGCTCGTTCACCTGCGGCTGCATTATGTCGCGCCCGGCGTAGGCTGTCCCGAGGAGTATCGAGTGGTAGTCCGCGTTGGCGTTGCATATCGTGCCCGACTCGTTGCCGAAGTATATGCCCAGGGACGGGCCCGCGACGGCTTCGCCCCGCGACGAGACGTTCGTGAAGTACTGGCACCCGCTGTACCACGAGCGGAGGCGGGCGTCCGTCTTTGCTATCCCGCAGTCTGTGCAGTTGAGGGGGTTCGTTATGCCGTACCCGCCAGTGACGTTCCATGAGTAGGGGGCCATGCCTATGACGCCTTTCTTCTGGAGTATGTTGACGTTCGGGAAGAAGTTGCCGTATGCCGAAATCATGAGGGGCTCTGTCCAGTTGCACGTGTGCGTCGCATCCTGACCGACGGAGTCGAACATGATGTACGGGATTATCGTGGGCTTGCTCCAGTTGTAGAGGGAATACTGGGAGAAGTTTATCGCCTGCTCGAGAATGCGCGCTCCGTCGCACGTATTCGCGTAGCGGGAATCCACGCCGTAAGCCACGAGGTCGACGCGGTTGGCGTCCCCGCCTAGTTCGCGCATGACCGCGTCGAGGGCGGCAAAATCGTTGAATTTCGGCGCCACGGCTATGAAGCAGTTTATCTGGTTTTCTGCGCGGTGGTGGTTGCACTCCTGGTCTATCGCGCGCACCTGCTGGGCGACCTGCGATGCCTGGCTCGCGTTGAAGTTCATCTCGGTGACGACGACCACCGGGCCGACAGGGCCGGAAGTGACGTACTTGAGCGAGTCGTCGCGGTCGTTTCCGAGTATGCGCCCGATTTCCCGCGAGCGGTCGAGGCTTATGTTTGTGCCGTTGCTGTAGAGGATGTAGACCGGAATGACGTCTTTCTGGAGGTAGCACATGGTGCGGGCGGCGTCAGGCTTGGTGTACAGGGAAACGTTGCTCCCCAGGAGCCACTGGACGGCCATGCCGAGGCGGTCGGAGCAGTAGCGGTTCGCCGTCGCGAAGCTCCCGAAGGAAGGCCCCTGACCGACCATGAAGTGGCGGATTCCGTCGTTCGGGCTCGCGTTGTCGCCCATGATATTCGCGAACGTCTGCGCGGTGCAGTTCTTGTTGAAATAGCAGTATCCGCCGTCGAGGTTCGACCAGAACGGCAGCAGGTCAGTGACCGGGAGACCGTCCTCGGTCTCGTTGACGCACACCATGCACCAGCAGCTGCCGACCTTGCACTCCTCGCTCTGGTTGGGGTCGTAGAGGGCCACCGGGCTGAGGGAATTGCGGTAGTCCGAAGTGAACTGCGTCGAGCCGCTCCCGAGCCTCTGGAGGCAGCCGGCGAGGAATATCAGGCCGATTATGGAAACAAGAATGGCTGTCCGCGTGGCTGGCCTCATGGTATCAGGCATAATTAGCAGGTTCGGGAATTTAAAAGTAACGAAAATCGAAAGAGGAGAAAAATAAGGGGAAATTAAAAAGGAAAAAAAGGAGGTTCGAAAGGATGTCGCGAACGACGCATCGTTCGCGAGCATGCTCATGGACGAAACGTCGTCCATGACAACCTTGGTTCCTTTCAGTATAGTGGCGCCCTGCAGGCCTTGCACGCGCTCCCGCGGTAGCCCGAGGTTCCGCACCTGGGGCAGTACACTATCATCGAAATCCTGTGCGGCTGCATGAACCTCGAAGTGCCCTGAGCTGCGTCCTCGGCCATCCTCTTCACGCCGTCGCCGAAGGTGCCTCCGCCTCCGCCGTGCTTGCTGCGCCTGACCCAGTTGGCGACGATGTCCTTGGGCGTGAGCGACGAGGGCATTCCGGGTACCGGCATGTGCCACAGGAACGAGACCGGGTTGGCCCATCCGAAGAGCGAGTTCTGGAGAACCCCGAACCCGCGGATTTCCTGGTCCCTGCGTATGGCAAGCGCCTCCGCCGAGACCGTCCTGCGGACGGTGTTGTCCATCGCGACCTTCCTTATGTTGTTGTCGAACATGTAGGTCGCGTACTTCTCGCGGATGACGTATTCGGCCATCGGGACGTCCGAGACGTGCTCGTTCCTCTCGTTCACCACGGTCTCGCCGGGGTTGGCATCCATGGTCCTCGCGCTGTACCGGATACCCTTGCGGACATAGCTGATGTCCTGGGTAGCCTGCCTCAGGCCCTGGTAGTAGTCGGGGCCCGAAAGCTGGTGCCTCTCCAGGCTGCCGCCCATGCCGTTGAGCTTTGCAATCCGCTCGTAGGTCCTTCCCGGCAGGATCTTGGCCGAGAACGGGTTGAGCGACTGCATCGCCTCGTGGATTCTGGGCTCGGTGTAGTTCCACCTCATGAGCTGGTTCTCGTGGGTGTCCCACCTCGAGGCGTATCCCTGCATGGACATCTGCATGCCCCTCATCATGTTGATGTAAGGCCTCATCAGCTTGCCCGCCGCGTTCATCGCGAACCCATAGGGTCCCCAGGTGAAGTTGCGGTACTCCCCGCGGCCCATGAAGGCGCGCAGGTTGTCGCTGACCGAGAACGGCACGGCAGGCCCGAACTGGAAGAACGACGACCATGCCTGGTGGGTACCAAACGAGGTCGAGCTCCTCCACGGGTTCCTGTCTATGGCGTACTGCCAGACCTGCAGGTACTGCCCGTGCGAGTTGGCGACCGCGCGGTATGCGGACTTCTCCTGCTCGGTGAGCCCTTCCATGCCCTGGCCCGACATTATGCGGGACGCGAGCTGGTGCGAGTGCAGCCTGTATATCGAGGACACCGGCGTGATGTCGTACGACGTCTTCAGGAGCGGCCCGCCCGCGGCAAGCGCGACTTTCGATATGTAGTCGCCGCCGTGCATCGCCATGTCCCTGAACGGCTTTATTATGGGCGTCACGCTGTTGCCTTCCACGCCGAAGAATCTCAGGGTGGACGGGGCGACGGGGGTGACCTGGCGCTTTGCCTCCACGGTGACGGCGCTTTCCTTCCAGAAGCGCTCGTAGTCGCCGGTCTTGTGGGCGTATTCCCAGAGGACCGCGCCGAGCACCTTCTGCTTGTCGTAGTTGTAGCCGCCCTCGTTGGCCCACTTGGAGACCGACTGGACGACGGACTGCCACTCGTTGGCGTCCTTCGAGCCCCTGACCTTGTGGAACTGGGCCTCCAGGTCGTCCCTGCCCGCGAACTTCACCGGGACCTCCTCGGGGATGTACTTCCTGAGGACTCCCTTGTTGTCGCGGAGCGCGGTCTCGCCTGCCATGATGCGGTCGTAGTCGCTCAGCATCATGCCCTTCTTGTAGTAGGCGTAGCCTCCTTCGTGGAGCATCACCACTGCCTTGTTCGCCCGGGCGATGTCATCGTATGTCATCTCCCTGTGCGTTATTGCGTGGTACTCCTTCGAGTAGGTCTTCATGAGCTCCTGGAGCTTCCCGAGGTGCTTGGGGTTGGTCATGTCCATGGACTCGAGGAACCTGCGGTCCGGGTGGTTGTTCTCGATGCCCTTCTCCTGCAGCGCCTTTTCCATGAACCCGGCCACTATGCCTGCGTAGAACCTCGTGGTTTCGCGGGTGGTGCCGTAGGCGTTGTTGGCGTAGTGGGAGTTGAACTTCATCTCCACGTCCTTCATCAGCTCCTCGGCTACCCACAGCTTCTTGGCCGCGGCGCCCCTCTGCTCCACAGTCCATGTGGATGAGCCGGGCATCCGGTTCAGCTCGGCCTCAACGGAAGCCTTGTAGGCGGGTATGTAGCTCCTCGTGAACCTCGACTCGACCCACTGGCCTATGGCGTAGTTCTCCCTCGGGTCGAGCTTCGCGCTCCAGTGCCTCTTCACGTCCACGAGCGTGGCGTTCTGGGACAGCCCGAGCTCCATGTCGGAAGCCCACCAGGTCATCCTGCCGGTCTTCTTGTCCATGTGGCCGGTCCTTTCCATGTTGCCGCCGTACATGAAGTCGACTATCGTCGCTATTGACGCAGCGCTCATGTCGCGGGGCGTTCCGGGCCTCGAGGTGGCGTACTGCTCGAACTGCTTCTTGCCGTCCTCGCTGAAGAGCTGTATGAGGTCGGCCTTGTTCCTCGCGGCTACCGCCTTGAGCTGGCCCTCGTTCCTCATGAACTCCGGAAGCTCGTGGACAGCGGTCGTGGGGTCGAGCGACGTGAGCCTGTTCACGACGTTCAGCCTTGCCGAGAGCAGCTCTTCCTTTATGCCGCCCTTGAGGAACCCGTGCTCCCCGTCCCATATCATGGTGCGGAGAACCATGCTCTCCCAGACCTGCGGGCCGCGGAGGGACTCGCCTCCCACGTGGGAAACGAACGCGTCCTCGTTCTGCCTGCCGCCGCCCTTGGCGACTGCCATCCTGACCTTGTTCTGCTCCTCGAGCGCCTGCTGGAGCATTATCATCTTCAGGTGGTCCTCCTGGCCCGAGTGCTCTATCGTCTCGAGCTTCTGGCTGAAGGCGAGCATCTGGTGGTCTATCGTCGCGCCGTGGGTCTTGGCGAGGGCGGTGAGCGCGTTGAGCTTCTCTACAGAGCCCATCGCGCTGTTGCCGAGTATCCTCCTTATCTCTGCCTCGGCCTGCGCGAGCTCTGCCGAAGCGTGGAAGTTCGACCTCTTCAGGACGTCCATGTCCACGTGGCCCATCGAGGCGAGCTCCTCGGCCCCGACATTGAACGACATGCCCATCTTCTTGTATATCTGGCGCAGTACATAGCGCATCTCGTCAGCCATCGCTTCCGAGCGGAGCGTCTTGTAGAGGTGCCCCATCTTGTCGTTTATCGGGTACATCGCCCCTACAACGACCTGCGAGGGGTGCTTCTGGAGCTGGCCGGCCATCCACGCCGCCGTCGGCGACGTCCTGCCCTTTGCCTCGAGCTCCTCGACCGCCCTTGCCCCTCCGAGCATCTCCATCGTGGTCCTCGCGGTTGCGCGCGCGAGGTGGGGGGTCTCGGTCACCATTGCCTTGCCCATCCTGCCCAGGACCCTTCCGGTTCTGAACATGGAGTCGGTTCCGGCCATCACGACACCGCTGAGTATCGCGTAGCGGTTCGAGCCGTAGAACTTGCCCAGGGTGCCCGTGAGCCGGTAGTGGAACGCGCTCCTCTTTCCGACATCGGGGTGAGCCGTGAGGACTTCCAGGCTCTTGAAGGTCTGGAGGCCGTACATGTAGTCCTTGAACGTCATGGCCATGAGCGCTTCCCTTCCCCCGCGGGCCTCGAGGCCCTGGAGTATCTGGGAAACGACCTTGTGCTCGGCCTCGCCGTAGTGGTAGGGGAGCTTGGCCACGAGGGGCTGGAGGTCCCTTGCGCCTATGCCGAGCGAGCGGCCCGCGACAACGAGGCCTTCGGCGACCTTCCTGCCCTGGGCTATGTCGCCCGGGCTTCCTGCCGCTGCGGCATCCGCCGCCGTGCCCCTTATGGTCCTTGCCGCGTCCCTGAGGGACCGGGTTTCCGCGTCGCCGGCCTGCCCGCGCCCGAGAACCGAGGTGGATGTGGCTATGGCGTTCGTCGCCTCCCTCATCTTGACGCCCACGGTCCTCTTCATTTCGGTGTAACCGAACGGGGCCAGTATCTGGCCGCTTGCGGTAACGCCCTTGGGCGAAGGAAGCCTCGGGGTCGTTATGTCAAGGAGCGAAACCGGGCTCTTCCCTGCAAAGTAGAGGGACGCCAGGAGAAGCCCCATTATCATGAAGACTGCCACGCAGGGCAGGCTGCCTACGCCTATCCCCGCCCCGCCGCTCGCGGATATGCCGTTTATGAAGTTCTGTATGTCCTGCGAGAACTGGGTGGATGTGTCCACGTGGGCGTTGTTGTACTCGTATTCAGCTGAGCTCATGCTCACGAGCTGGCCCGGCTGGGGAACGAATGTCACCCTGAAGTATGTCCTTGCCGCGCCCGCGACACCCGAGACATCGCACTGTGCAGTATAATACGTGTAAGGAACGAGCCCGCCCGTTGAATCGGGCCTGTAGGCGGTTGCCGGTATATTCGCTATGACATCCTGGCAGTTCGGCACCGGGCTCCAGAGGCCGTGGTACGCGTTGCCCTGGGGGTTGAAGTATTCAACCACGAAGTGTGCATCCTGTATCGGAGTGAGGTTGACCTGGTATTCGCGCGAGGCCGCAAAGCGGTTCTGGGCCTCCCGCTGTATGCAGGTCTGGTTTCCGGCGCACGTCTGGTAGATCTCGCGCATCACGTCTACCGTGGTCGTGCCGCCCGTAGTCGTCGCGGGGGCGAAAGCAAGGACGCTTATGTTGAGAAGCGTTCCGTTGTTCCCTCCCGGGACTATGATGACCTGTGTCTCGTTCAGGGACTCCTGCCCTATAACGCTGCCCTGCGCCCATACCGCGGCGGCAAGGAGCACGAGAACAATCGCTCCGAACACGAAATTCTTGGATGTCATGACATATTCGGGCTTTGACCGCTATTTAAATGCGTATGCCCGCAAAGAATCAGATAACTACAAAAACTACAAGGTTTGTAGTTTATTGTTGTAATAATTACACGAAGGTGGTTATTTATGAAGGGGCCGAACCCGTTCGCTCTCTGGGAAGAGGACCCGGAGAACATATCCGGAAGGAAAGACGAATCCAGGATATTTAATGGTTTTGTGCAGTCGGTGCTGTCGGGGCAGGGAGGGGTCCTCGAGGTCGACGGGGGGCCGGGCTGCGGAAAGACTGCGCTCCTCCTTCATTTGCATCACGAGGCCGAGAAGGCGGGCATCCTCTGCCCGTTCGTCAAAGTGGAAAGGGGGGAGGGGGAGGCCGACATCGTCGCCAAGGTGGCGCAGGATGCCATGCTCCCGAAGCAGGACAGGCTGGACGCCCTCGCGAGGGCGCTCGAGAAGGCCGCCCAGAAGGCGCATTTCGGCGCCATAATCTTCATCGACGACATCGACAGGGGGCGCAAGGCCCGGGAGCTTGCCGGGGCGCTCGTTGCCCAGGCCAAGGCAGGCTGGGGCAAAAGGAAGCTCGGCTTTGTCATCGGGGCGACCAATGAAATCATCCCGGAATCGGCGATGGCCGGCCGGATACGCCTGCGGCCCTTCGAGGAGCACGAAGCCAGGGAATTCATGGAGAAGGCGCTGAAGAAAGGCCCGCCGAAGATGGGCGAGGAGTGCCTCCAGTCGCTCCTCTCCGACACCGGCGGCAACCCGAAGCTCCTCAAGATAGTCTGCCGGATAATCTACGAGAAGCTGAGGGACAACGAGAAGATAATTTCCAAAGGGCATTACCTTGGCTACCTGCCGCAGATAATGAGCTCGCTTTCGAGGGAGTGGTTCGGCCGGATGCTCCAGGAGACACCCACAGCAGAGAAGGCGGTTCTCCATGCCATCGCCGAGAACGAGGACGGGATGCACGTGTCGGACATCTCGAAAAAGCTCGGCAGGCCGCTCGGTCAGGTCACGGTCCTCACGATGAGGCTCCTTGCGCGAGGGCAGATAGTGAGGGTTGACCGGGGCAAATACAGGATATTCTCGAAGCTCTATGCAAGGTATGTCAGGCAGAGGAGCTGATTTCCCAGTCGCTCTCGAAGATTTCCCCGAATTCCCGCACCGTTGGCGCATCCGAGAGGATCACCGAGGCCTCCCGGTTCTTGTAGAGCGCGGAATTGCTGAAGTTGTGCGAGCCCACGAGCACCTTTTTTCCGTCTATAATCATGAATTTCGAGTGCGTGAGCTGGAATGCCCTGCTGGCGTAATGGATCCTGAAGCCCTTGGCGTCAAGCTCGTTGAAAATCGCATCGTTCTCACCGCCGATGACGTTGCGCTCCACGATTACCCGGACCTCCACGCCCCGGCCTTTTGCCCGCTCGAGTGCGTCGACGATGTCGCGCGAGCTGAGGATGTAGACCTCTATGTCGATGGAGTCCCTGGCCGAATCGATGAGCGCCGGAATCTGCGCCCCGTCTTCCGGAGAGAACACGGCCGAGGATTCCGACGCGTACGACGGAACGAACCCCAGCAAGATACCCAAGGCTAGCCCTGCTGCAAACATCCCCCAGTTCATGTTTTGGTTATGCTAAAGAAAAAAATAAAATTCAGTTGGTCGAGGGGCCCCCGAAAGTCCCGATGCAGTAGTTTTTGTCGGTCCCGGAAAGCCTGTCGCAGATTTTTATGTCCCCGGCAGACTTGGCCACCGTGCCGTAGCACGAGGGGCGCGCCTGCTGGTTCGCGAGCCGGTCGCACCAGGAAGTGTCCTTGGTGTCCTCGGCCTCCTGAATCATGCAGCCGTCCTTGCAGTTCGGGCCCGAGCCCGCGCTTGCCTCGTTGCACTGGCTGACGCAGCGCTCGTAGTTGCCGCTCCCGGCTTCGAGGATGTTGCCGGAGCTCGTGTTCCCGCCTTTGCCGGGCGCCCCGCCCGAGGTACACCCCAGGAGGAGAAGGCCGATTCCCAGTATTGCCGATAATATCAGTTTCATAGCATCACAGCTTGAGGAAATAATCGGAAAGCTTCACGAAATGCGTCGTGGAAGTACGGTCTATCTCGACGATTTTCCGCTTCTCGAGGCGGTTGAGAGCCATCGCGAGGCTGGACTTGGAGACCCCGCTCTTGCGCTCCAGCTCGTTCCTCCGGGACTTGCCTTGTACCGAAAGAAGGAAATTCACTATCACGAGGTCGTTTTCGTTGAAAGTCTCCATCATCTCCTTTTTTCCGGGAGTCAGGTCCAGAGAGGGCTGTTTTTCAGCCGCCGGAGCCGGAGTGATAGACGCCGGGGCAGCGGGCGGCGGGGCCGGAACAGGGGGCCTTTTCAATACGAAGGAAGCCGCTACGATGCCTATTGCGACCAGGGCGGCAGCGGCCAGAATATAGAGGGCGGAGTTGTCCGGAGGCGACGAAGCGGCGTCCTCAAGCCGGTAGTAGATGGTCACGGGGCCGGGATTTTCGAAGTCTATTGACGTCCGGGAATCCTCGGCGGATACGGTTTTCGGCGCCGGGAACATGTTTTCTATCGTTACGCGGCTCGGCATCGACACCCTCGCAGTCGAGCCCTCCGGGGCCGAAAACGAGAGCTTCCAGCCGGTCGAGAGCTTGGACGTGAAATCGCTCGTCGAGAACGAGAACGTGGTGAGCCCGCTCGCGCCGCTTTTCACTATTGCGCTGTTTCCCGAAAGCGAATACGAGCCCCCGACTATCCTGAAGCTGCCTGCGTCGCCGGGAAGGCTCACGTTGACGGTTTCAGAGCCCTCTATCGAGAGCGAGACAGATGAAGAACCCGAGCGGTCAGTGTCCACAGTGTATATTACCGAGGCATGCGCCGCGGCAAGCATCAAAACCAGTAGGAAAATCGGCCTGTTCATGGTCGTTCACACCGGTTCACGGGTATTCCGGGAATCATATATATGCCGTTCAGGTATTTATTCGTTCGGTCTTCCCTTGGAAGGCCGGAGGTAAGAGGATGAAGAATATATTAATAATTTTGCTCGGACTCGGGCTGCTGGCGGTGCCGGCGTTCGCCCTTGAAACCGAGGGGAACAACACAACGGTAAAAGAAGGCGGAAAAGTCAACGTCTCTGCATACGAGAACGTGACTAATTTCACCGCTCTTTTCCAGGCTACGTGCACTTCTGATGAAAAGGCACAGGCAGGCGACCTTCCGGGAGACTTCATGTACGGGTTCAAGAGGTTCTTCGAGAACGTGGACAAGTTCTTCACCATGGACAAGTCCGAGAGCGCCAAGAAGCATGCCAGGTATGGCAAGCTGAGGGCTGTCGAAGCCCACCTCATGACCTGCAAGGCCAAAGCGCAGGCGGATTCCGGAGACGAGTCGGGCGCCAACCAGACCATGGATACGGTAAGCCAGCTCGTGGATGACCACGATGAGGAGATAACCGACGCCCAGGACGACATCGAGGCGGCCGTCGAGGACGGAAGCGCCAACGAAACGGACGTCCAGGAAGTCGAAAACGAGACCCGGAACAGCATAATAGTGCTCCAGCGGGTTTACGAGAAGGCCCCCGAGTCGGCCAAGGACGGGCTCCTCCGAGCTCTCAACAACTCCATAGACAACTTTGAGAAGCACAACGAGAAGATGGAGGAGAAGGGAAAGGAGAAGGACGACGAGGACCAGAACGAGACCAACACGACCTCGAGCAAGGGGCCCAAGGGTGACGAAAACGAGACTGAAGAAAACGTCACCAAGGGCAAGTCCGGGGAACACGGAAAGCCCACAGTCGGAAACTCCACCGTGAGCGACGACGATGAGAACGAGACGTCGGACGATGGTCCGGACCGGGGCTCCCAGGGAGGCTCTAAAGGCAAGGGAGGAAGCGAGTCCGAAGATGAGTCCGAAGACGACTAATCTTTTTTTTCTTTTTTATAAACCTGTCCGGGGGCAACGGGGCGCTTCCCCATGCCCCCCACCCTCCTCGAAGGCAGAAGCTGGGGAAGTCACATCACCGCCAATGCCGGACAGGTTTTTGTCAGTCGGCCAACCCTGCGGGGTTGGCGACTGACTCAAATTTTTGAAAACGATTTTGGTCAAGCTTTTAACCCAAGCCAGGCATAGGAACTTGGGATGATGAGTGTTCGACAGGCTGAGGGCGAAAGCTCTATGAGGAGATTATCACTCTGACCGTTTTTGGCCATTTTGTGAACCCTGCGGGGTTCACCAACTGACAAGACTTTTAACCTCAGTGGTGCATAGAGAAGCCAATGATGAAAATGCAATACCTGAGAGGGAAACTTTTTAGGAAAAAGTTTCATCAAAAACTGTTTCCTAAGTTGAATCCCGATGACCGAGATCTTGAGTTCTGATTTTGTTTGATGGTGAACCCTCACCGGGTTCACAAAGAACTCATCAAAAATAGGAATAAGAAAAAAATCAGAGGTTTGCCAGCTTAAAAAGCTGGCAAATTTTGACGCGCCGCCGCGCGTCAAAGGTTTACCTTGAGGCCCAGCTCCTTCTTCAGTTCGCGGTAGCGGTTCCGGATTGTAACTTCGGTAACGCCCGCCACGTCCGCGACCTCTTTCTGGGTCTTTTTCTCCCCATGCATCGCGCTCGCGATGTAGAGTGCCGCAGCCGCGACGCCCGTCGGGCCGCGCCCGGAAATCAGCCCTTTCCTGAGGGCTTTCCGGATGAGCTTCACGGCCTCCTCCTGTACCTCGCCCCCGAGCTTCAGCGCGGTGGCGAACTTCGGCACGTACTGCGCCGGGTCGGTGAGCGGGACGTCCACTTTCAGCTCGGCCTTGAGGAACCGGTAGGCGCGCCCGATTTCCTTCTTCTCGATGCCTGATGCGCGGGATATCTCGTCGAGGGTCCTCGGGATGCCCTGGAGCCTGCAAATCGCGTATATGACGGCCGCGACGACGGACTCGATGAGCCTGCCGCGGATGAGCTCCTCCTTGACGGCCTTGCGGTAAAGAAGCGCCGCGCTTTCCTTGATGTTCTCGGGAAGCCCGAGCGATGATGCGACCCTGTCCAGCTCGGCGAGGGCGATTACGAGGTTCCTTTCCATCGAAGTCGCGATGGAAACCCTCTTGTGCCACTTCCTCATCCGGTAGAGCTGGGCCTGCTTCTTGGGGCTTATCTTCCCGCCCCTGATGTCGCGGTTGTACTGGTCTATCTCGGTGACTAAGCCCTTGTTCGGCCTCATGTACTTTATCGGCGCTCCGCCGCGGGCCTTCTTCTCCTTCTGCTCGGCGTCGAAGGCGCGCCACTCGGGGCCCATGTCGTGAATATTCTCGGCGATGATGAGTCCGCAGCTCGAGCAGAGAAGCTCGCCCTTCTCGTAATCGCGGACTATCCGCTTGCTCTTGCATTCGGGACACTTGGTTACTGAAGTCGACATCAAAGTCCTCCGCAAATCATAGTAAGGTTTTAAAAAATTTGCAAAAAATCTATGATGTAAGGTATTTATATATTTTTCGGTGGGGGATACGGGACAACCCATTAAAAATAGTGGTAGATAGTTAAGTTGAGAGGTGGAAGGTTCATGTTTGAGCGGCAAAAGCAGAATGCGGCGGCAAAAGAGCCTACTTTGGAGCCCACGGACAGCCGTGTGCTGAAGATAAACGCGGCCCTGAGGACCATGAGGGCCGCCTTCGAGAAGAAGAAAGCCGACCCTGATGACGTGCTCGTCGAGCTCACCAAATTCGCCGAGGGCGAGCTGGCCAAGGACCCCAAATTGAGCGCAAGCCACAGGTTCAGCTACGTGAAGGGGCAGGTCGAAAGGCGGCTACTGACCCGCGAGGATGCCTGAAGCGGCCTTCGAGGCCTCTTCCATAACCTTTTTTTCATCCAGAGTGAGTATTTTCCGGTTTTCCATCACAAGTTTCCCGTCGATAATCACGTCCGAGACGTTCTGGGGGCCGGCCGAATACACTAGATTGGCCACGAGGGAGTTCTCCGGGCACATGTTGGGCCCCCTCTCGAGGAGGACTATGTCCGCAAGCTTCCCGGCCTCAATCGAGCCGCACTCGAAGCCGAGGGCCGCGGCGCCGCCGAGGGTGGCGAAATCGAGAATCCTCTGCGCTGAAATGGCGTCGGCCTTCCAGTAATGGTGCTTCTGGAGCAGTGAAGCCATCTTCATCGTTTGGAACATGTCGAGGGAGTTGTTGCTTGCGGCCCCGTCGGTCCCGAGGCAGACGTTCGCCCCCGCGCGGTCGAGTTCGGCAATCTGGCAGATGCCGCCCGTGGCGAGCTTCAGGTTGCTTATCGGGCAGCTTGCGATGCTCGCGCCCCTCGAGCCTGCGAGGGCCATCTCCTTCTTGGTCAGCCATCCGCCGTGGGCGAAAATGCTGTCGCGGTCCATAAGGCCTATCGAGTCCAGGTAATCAAAGGGGTATTTCCCGGTCCAGCCCTGAACCTGGAATACCTCCTTCCGGGTTTCGCCCGCGTGCATCTGGAACTTTAGGCCGCGCGCCTTTGCAATCTCTTTCGTCTTAAGCATCAGCTCCTCGGAGCAGGTGTAGGGGGCGTGAGCCGCGACCGAAGGCCGGACTATACCCCGGCCGTAGCCGAGCGATTTTTCAACTTCGGATAGGACGCGCCTGGTGAAGCCCTCGGTGCGGAAATCGAGGAGCCCCCTCGCGACTATTCCCCGCATCCCGGCCTCCCCGGCCGCCTCGAAGATGAACTTCGGGTCATGGATGCACATCTCTGCGAAGGAAGTCGTCCCCCCGCGCATCATCTCGCAGAATGCCAGCCTCGCGGCGATTCCTGCATCCTCGGCTCCCTGCCTGGCTTCGGCCGGCCAGATTTTGTCGTGGAGCCAGTCGTGGAGCGGGAGGTCCTCGCCGTACCCGCGGAGTATCGTCATCCCGACGTGGGTATGCGCGTTCACGAGGCCGGGAATGGCTATTTTGCCCGATGCGTCGATGACGCGCTCCGCCTCCCCGGAAAGGTTCCTGCCGACCTGCTCTATCCGGCTTCCGCGGACGAGTATGTCGCCCCGGACTACCGAGCGGCTTGCGTCCTGGGTGACGATGGTCGCGCCCTTGACGAGAATGGACATGCTAAACGAGTGGGTGCAAGTCATTAAAATCTTGTTTGAGGGAAACCTGCGGTGATAGAATGGTTGTCGGACTCGTGCCCCCTGAGGAAGAGGAGAGGATATGCAGGAAGCTCATGGACTACTACAAGGCCCTTTACCCGGGGCTGGAGTTCACCATGAAGCAGGAGATGATGGACAACAAGCAGATAGGCCAGTGCTATTACACGTTCCCGGGGGAGGAGACGGAGGCGACCGCTGCCGAGAAGATGAAGATGATAAATTCGGCCATCGGCGAGGGGTATTCGACCCCGCTAATCGTCCTGAAGAAGAAAACCAAGATGATACTGCTGGACGGCCACAGGAGGGCGAGGGTCGCATTCTCGCAGGGGATGGGCTGGAAGGCGTTCGTAATATTGCCGAGCAAGGACGTGAAGTTCGGGATAGAGGAGATGGTGCTCGGGAAGATCAAGGACCTTTACGGAAAGGACTAGTCGGCGTCCGGCTTCTTGGGGAGCAGGCCGCTTCTTTTCACCCATAGGTACGAGAGGATTATCGAGAGCGCTGTAGAGAGCAGGATGACTATCACGTACCACCACTGGTCGGCGGTCGTGAGGGCGAAGGCGTCGCTCCCGAGGACGGTTGCGAGGGTGTTCGGGACGAGCACCGCCGTGCCGATGACCGTCAGGTATGCGACGAGGAGAGCGAGCTTGTTGTTCAGTATCTGGAGCTGGTTGTTGTACACGCTCTGCATCACTTCGAGGCCGCTTGCGAGGACCTCGCTCATGTGCTCGGCTAGGCCTATCTGGTAGTTGACCTCGACTACGAGGCCGGCCATCCTCTGCAGGAGCTTCTGGTCGTCCGAGAGGAGCTCCGGGTCTCCGTAGCGCAGGGTGTTCAGGACGTCCACCGTCTCCCAGAGGCCGTTGAGGTATGTTATGAGCGCGTGCTTCATCTGGTGTATGTCGCGCCCTATCTCCTCGCGGGGGTGCTTGACGTCCGAGAGCTTCTCGCTCACCTTGTCCGAGTTCTCCTCTATTTCGCGCAGGTGGTCGAAGTTCCGGGCGTTGTTCTCGTCAATTATGCGCAGGAGCACCTGCGTGAGCTTGTCCTTTGCCGGGCAGGCCGGCTTTATCTTGCGCATGAATATCTTGGCATAGCGCCTGAGGCGGAAGAAGCGCTTCACTTCTGTCGTGTGGACGGTGACGAGGAGGCCCGGGCGCAGGAGTATGAGGAGGTAGGAGACGTGGACATTGAAGCCCTCGACGATTATCGCCGGCAGCAAAAGGCCCAGCTCGCTGTCCAGGTCCTCGTAGCCGGAGCGGGAGTTCTTCAGGAGCGTGCTCACGAGCTGGTCGCTGAAGCCCAGGACCGGCGCCAGCTTCGGCGTGTCCTCCTTAAGGTCGTCCACAATGTAGTCCACCCAGGAAACGGTGGAGGAGGATATCGTCTCGAGGAATTCCTTGACGTAGCGGGCTTCCATCTCGCCCGTCGTCCCGTCCTTTTTCAGCGATACGCAGAACCCCTTCTCCTCGAGGGAAAGGATTATCTTGTCGTTCCCGTGCTTTTTCCTCATCTTCTGCACGAGGTCGTTGTCTATCGCCATCACCTGTAGTTGGGAAAATCCGGCTATATAAAGCTATTTATTGACCGGGAACATCTTCTCGTTCTCTTCGAGCGCGCTAAGGCCCGGAAGGCTCTCCCCGCAAAGGTATTCGATGAGCGCCTTGCCCGACAGGCTCACGTAGCTGAAGTATTTCTTCTCGATGCCGAAGCGCTCGATGGCCGAGAGGGTGTGCCCGCCGCCGAGCAGGGAGAATGCGTCCGAATTCGCTATTGTCTGAAGCAGCTCGCGCGTCCCGAGCGAGAAATCCTCGAGCTCGTATACCCCGGCCGGGCCGTTCATCACGATGTAATGCGAGTTGTTTATCACTTCGCGGTAGCGCTCGACGGTCTTGCGGCCGATGTCCCATATCTGGCCCCTGCCAATCTTGTCGACGTCCGCCTCCTGCCTCTGCATGCCGACGGAGAGGCCGACATCGAGGGGGAGAACTATCTTGCCGTCGAAGCGCGCGAGGAGCTCCTTTGCCTCGGGCGTCTTCTCGCTCAGGCCGGAGTTCTTCAAATATTCGAGGGAGTCGCCGACAGGGTGGCCGCTCGCGTGGAGGAACAGGACCGAGAGGGCGCCGCAGACGAGTATCTCCTTTGCCCGGCCCTCGGACAGCCATTTCTTCATGACCGCGAAAGAGTCGTCGACCTTCGAGCCGCCGAATATGAATGTCACGTCGCGCCCGTGCCTGACCTTGTCCACGGCCTCGAGCTCCCCGGCAAGCACGTCGCCTGCGAAGCAGGGGATTTTCCGGGAAAATCCCACGACGGACGAGTGCTTCCTGTGCGCCACCGAGAGCGCGTCCAGGACGTAGTAGTCCGTGATGGGCGCGAGGTGGTGGATAAGCTCGCCCTCCCCGTGCGGATGGTCGGTCTCGCAGTGGAGGTGGCGGACATTGTCGAGTATGAGTATCTGGCCGTCCTGAAGCGAGGTCACGGCCTTGCGCGCCCGCTCGCCCACGACCTCGTCCACGTAAATGACGTCCTTCCTGATGAGCCGGTGGAGTATCGCGCTGTGCTGCTCGAGCGGGAGGAAATCGTCGCGCCCCTTGCGCCCCTGGTGGGAAAGGATGACTACTTTCGCGCCGCGGTCGCTGAGGTTCTTTATGGTTTCGGCATGGGCGCGAATCCTAGTGTCCGCGATTATCTTCCCGTCTTTCACCGGGCAGTTGAGGTCGACGCGGACTATCACCCGCTTGCCTTTTACCGGGAAGTCAGATATTTTTCTCATTTTGAACACGCTTCTTCCACTGGGCTTTCGAGGGACAATTCGGATCTATGCACATCGAATATCGTATCTTTCCTTTTTTAACGTTGATAGTGGGCTTGCCGCAGGCGGGGCAGGGCTTGTGCGCGGGGGTGACGAACGAGCCGGGCGGCAGGGGATACGCGTTGCGGCACTCAGGGTAGCCGCTGCAGCCGACGAACTGGCGCTTGTCGCGCATCCTGATGATGCGAAGCTGCTTGTGGCACTTGTCGCACTCCCCGAGGAGGTTCTCGCGCTCCTGCGTGAGCTTCATGGCATCGAGGAGGTCGGTTCCTATCTTGGCCTCGCTCTTCTTCCACTTGTCGAGGATCTGGGTGAGTATCTCCCGGCTCTCGGCGAGCACCTTCTCCTTGTCGAGCTTGCCCTCCTGTATCAATTCCATCTCGTCCTCCATCTTCCTCGTGAGCTGCTCGTCGAGGATTTCCGGGGCGTATCTCTGGAGGACTTCCGAGACCTTCAGGCCGAAGTCGCTCGTCTCGATGGACTTGGTGCCGCCTGCGTATCCGCGCTTGAAGAGCGTATCGACGATGACCGAGCGCGTTGCCTTCGTGCCGAGGTGGCGCTTTTCGAGCTCCGAGATTATCGAGGCCTGGGTGAAGCGCTTCGGGGGCTTGGTCTCCTTTTTCGTCTTCTTCTTGTCGCTGAGCGGGACGCGCTCGGCTAGCTCGAACTTGGGGAGCTCGACATCCTCGGAAGTGTAATACTCGCCGTAGAACTCGGTCCAGCCCTTCTCGATGAGCCGGCTGCCCGAGGCAGTGTATACCTGCCCGTTCGAGTCGACCTCGACGCGGTTCCTCTGCCGCTTCGCCGATGGGGCGAACGACGCGAGGAAGCGGCGGACGATGAGGTCGTAGACGCGCCTCTCCTCCTTCTCGAGCGAGCCGGACTGCCCCGTCGGGTGGATTGCCGGGTGCGCCGGGTCCTCCTTCTTGCCCTGCACGGGCTTGCCCCAGCGGTTCTCGGTTATCTTCTTCACGAGCGCCGAGTAGTCCGCGTTCTTCGAGAGCGCGGCGAGGATGGGCGCAAGCTTTATCGTCGCAGGTATCTGCTGGGACGAGGTTCTGGGGTATGTTATCATGGACGACTCGTAGAGCGTCTGGGCGATTTCGAGGGTCCTCGAGGGGTTGTAGCCGAAAAGCCGGTACGCCTCCACCTGCAGTGACGTGAGGTCGAAGTTCGGCCCGGCTGGAACTTCCTGCTCCTTCATGTCGATTGTCTTGACCTCGCCGGAGTCACCCGTCGCCTCGAGGGCCTGCTGGGCCAGATTGTCCTCGAGGAAGCGCGCGGTCTTGTGCATGAACTCGACGTCCTTGATTTTCGCGGTCAGCTCCCAGTAGGGGGTGGGGACGAACGCGCGTATGTCGCGCTCCAGGGACGATATCAGCGAGAGGGCAGGCCCCTGCACGCGGCCGATCGACATGACCTTGTACTTGTGGGCGGCATGGAGCGCGCCCATCAGCGCGCGGCTCAGGTTGATGCCGTAATACCAGTCCACGATGTGGCGCGTTTCGCCCGCGAACGCGTTGTTGTAGTCGAAATCGGTGCGCTCCTCGTAAGCCTCGTAGAGGTCTTCCTTGGTGAGCGCGGAGAACTTCATCCTCCGGCCTTCCCTTATCGTGGTGGCGAAGCGGAAGACGTTGTACGCTATCGTGCTACCCTCTATGTCGTAGTCGCAGGCCGAGACGAAAGTGTCTGCCTTCTTGGCCAGCTTCTGCAGGAGCTCGACGTAGCTCCGGGTGTACGCCGCCTCCTTCGATGCCTGGTATGAGGGCACCCACTCGATGTCGAACACCGGGTAGGCGCGCGTCTTCTCCTTCTCCACGAGCGTATATACGTGGCCGACGGCGGGGGCGACAACTATCTCCCTGCCCTTGTGCTCTGCTTCGTAGTACGAAACGCCCTCGTAGGATTTCTTCGTGACCTTATCTCCGACCGCCATGGCTATTTTCTCAGCTACCCGCGGTTTTTCAGCGACAATTAGTTCCATAGGAATCTGAATTCTCATCTGTAAGGGAAACAAATATATATGTAACTAGGATTTTGTTATATTTTATAATTACTTATGTGAATCAATAAGCCATGGAGCATAAGGGCAGGCCGCCATCCGCGTTCAAGTCGCTTCTCATGGGGCAGATGGCCGCGGGGAGGAAGCCGCTTCCGGAGCCTGCGCTCGGGGGCGCCCCGGGGCCGCAACAGCTGGGCGAGGCGCAGGAGATAGAGAGGCAGGAATTGTTCTCGCTCGCATTGGAGAGCACGGACGGGTGCGCGAGGGCAGAGGCGATGAGGCTCCTCGTCGAGAGGTATCCTGACGGAGCGACTCTCACTTTCGCAGGCGCCCACTGCCCGGACCTGGAAGTCAGCCTGAAGGCGGTTGAGAAGCTGATTGCGTTCGGCTCATTGGAGGGCCTCGCGATAGTGAGGGCCGAAACGTGCCACCCTGAAGTCGTAGAGAGGGTAAACGAGTTCCTGATTCGCGGGAAATAGGCGGCTATTCGACGAATACTTCCACCCCGCTGCTCCGCTCGTGGACTTTCATCCTTGTCGCAAGAAGGGCGGCAATGGCGAGGAGCGCCGCCGCGGCGATGAATGCGAGGTGGAACGCGTCCATCTGGGCCTTGAGGATTATGAGCGCAACGGCCTCCCCGTAGACCGACGGGTCGGTGGAGCGGATGACCGTGTCCGACGCAATCGATAGCACGTTGCTCTTTATCGACTCGTTTATTATGGTCGAGAATATCGCTATCCCGAAAGCGCCCGCGATGTTCCGCACGAGGGCGAGTATCGATGAAGCTACCCCTATCTCCTCCGGCGGCACGGCTACGGCGATGATGTTGGTCCTCTGCGACATTCCGAAGCCCATGCCTGCGGCCATGACGGCCATGGGGATGACGATGTCCATGGGGCCCGAGCGCGGGTCGAGGCCGGTGAAAAGGATGACTCCGACGGCTGCGACTGCGGTGCTTATTGCAATCACGGTACGTGGCTCCACCTTCCCCACGAGCGAGGCGCCGAACGGGGCAGCCACCATCAGGCAGAAGGCCATCGGGATGAAGAGGAGGCCGGTCTGCGTCGCGTCGTAGCCGAGGAACTGCTGGGCGAATATCGGTATGATGAACATGCTGCCCATCATGCCCATGAAGACCATGAAGTTGTTGTAAAGGGTGCCCGTGAAGGCGCTGATGCGGAAGAACTTGAAGTCGATGATGGGCTGCGGGTGCTTAGAGTCGATGCGGTAGAACACGCAGAAGAAAAGCGCCGAAATGGCGAAGCACGCGAGGCTCTCAACGGACGCCCAGCCCCACTCCACGCCCTTGTCGAGGACGAGGACGAGCGAGGAGAGCGCTATCCCGAGAGTTATCGCCCCGGCCCAGTCGAGCTTCATGTCCTTGCGCTCGGAAGACGATTCCTGGACGAATACCATCGCCATGGCCATGCCGAGGAAGCCCACGGGCAGGTTGATGAGGAACACCCATCGCCATCCGAAATTGTCGATGAGGGGCCCGCCTATCAGCGGGCCGAAGACAGCCGAGGCGGCGAACGCGGCGGACCAGAGGCCGAGGGCCTGCGACCGCTCCCGCGGCTCGCGGAAAGTGACGGCGAGAATCGCCATCGCTGTCGGGTAGTCGGCCGAGCTCGCTATCGCCTGAATCACGCGGAAGAGGAGCATCGAGTTCAGGTCCCATGCAAGGCCGGCAAGGACGGAGCCGGCGATGAACAGGCCGAACCCCCAGAGGTAGACGCGCTTCCGCCCTATCTGGTCGCCGAGCTTGCCCCAGACCGGGACGAACACTGCGTTCGCAAGTATGTATGCCGTGCCTATCCAGCCTGCTTCGGAAAGGGTAATCGAGAAGTCCTGCATTATTTTCGGGAGCGCCAGGTTGACGATGGTCTGGTCCAGGCGGCCAAGGAAAGTCCCCACGATCACCGTGAGGAGGACCAGCCACTTCACCCTGTCGAATCCCGCCATCGTTTCACTTGTAAATCCACATTCGCGCAGACATCCCGCTCTTCAGTTCGGGATGCTCGGCATAGTCGAAGAGGCCGAAGACCTCGAACTCGCGGCTCTCGCGCTTGTCGGAGATGCTGAAGACTATGTCCGAGTCCTCCGCTGCCTCTGCGACGCGCTCGACCGAGGCGTTGTACTGCTTCGGGCCGAAGGCATCCACGGTGAAGACTATCCTCTGCCCCGGCTGCACGTCACGCAGGCCCTTGTCCTCCTGCAGGCGGCCTACGAGGCGGAGCTGCTGCGGGTTTATTATCTTGACCACGGTTTCATGGGGGGATATGTACGCGCCGGGGGTGTCCTTCACCCAAACTACGGTTCCCCGCGTGCCGGCCGTCAGCACCTCATCCCCGACCTTTGCGAGCTTCTGGCCCTTGGCCACGGTCTGCCCTTCCTCGACGTAAAGCTTGTCCATCACGCCCGGGAGCGAGGGGCTGATCTCAATCACGGGCGCCTCGATCCGCGCCTTCTCTATGTAAATCTTCGACTGCATGTCCTGAATGTAGAGGTATCCGCCCACGAGGCAGGCGACGACGACTGCGAGCGTGACCTCTATGAAGAGGGGGTGCTCCCGGATGCCCCGCAGTATCGGGTTCATCTGCTTTTCGGGATGCTTTTTTTCAGTTTCCATATCATCATCCGTTTGTCAGTCCCTTAGCGCGTCCACGGGGTCCATCTTGGAGGCGCGCCAGGCGGGCAGGAAGCCTGCGAGCAGGCCGGTGCCGATGGAGAATATGAACACGAACGCGATTATCCGGAGCCTGAGCAGGAACGGAATCGCGAAAAGGTCGTGGACTATCTGGAGGGCGCCCCAGCCAAGGACCAGGCCTATGGAGCCGCCCGCGAGGCCGATGATGGCGCTTTCGACGAGGAATATCATCAGGATGTCCCGCTCGGTGGCCCCGACGGCCTTGAGTATGCCAATCTCGCGGACGCGCTCGAGGACGTTCATGAACATGGTGTTGGCGATTCCTATCGCGCCCACTGCCGAAGCGATGAGGGTCACGGCCGCGAGGACTATCTGGATGCTGAGGAGTATCGTGCCGACTATCTCGGATATCTGCTCGGCGGTTATCACCGAGAAGTCGAGGTCGTCCATCTTCACCTTGTGGTTCGCGGCGAGCTTGTGCTCAATGGCGTCCTTTATCTCGCTCGAGTTGAACCCCTCGTCCACCTGAACCGCGATGAAGCTGACTTCGTCCGGCAGAATCTGGCCGCGGAAGAGGTCCTGTCCATCCTCGAACGGGACGTAAATCTGCGAGTCGTCCTGCGCCGAGAGCGACGTCCCTATCCTTTTCTGGATGCCGACCGCGCGGAACTCCTCCCCGTTGATGGTGACGACGCTTCCGACGTTGATCTCATCCTTGCCGAAAAGCTTCGTCGCGGCGTCGGAGCCGAAGAATGCCACCCTCCGGTCGCCCTCCCTGAAAGTGCGGCCTGACTCGACCTCGATGTAGTCGGGGTACATGTCGAAGAACTCCGGGTCGGCGGCGACTACGAACGCTGTGATGTTCTTTTCCTTGAACTGGAGGCTCACCCGCCCGAAGAGGGAGCGCGCCACCTCCTTCACTCCGGGGATGCCGTTGATGTCGTCCACGTCCGGCTGGCGGAGCTTGCCGCTCGTCTGCGCGAACGCCGCGTTCCCCCCGCCAAGTGCCGAGCCTATGTCGGCAATCGGGTAGATGAACATCTGGTCCGCGCCGAACGCGGATATCTGCTTGGTCACGTCCGCATTGAAGCCCTCGCTCACGGACAGTATCACTACGATGGCGATGACCCCTATGACCATTCCGATGATAGTCAGCCAGCTCCGGAGGCTCCTCCTCTGCAGGCTTTTGAAGGAATACAGGAAGTAGTCGAGGAGGTTCATCTACTCGTACCTCAGCGCCTCGATGGGGTCGACTTTTGCCGCCTCGATTGCGGGGAAAGTGCCCGAAAACAGCCCTATCATCACTGAAAACAGCGCGGAGCCGGCCATCACGAGCGGGTCGAACACGAAGGTGACGCCGAAAAGGGCGGAAATTATCGAGCCGAGGGTGGCTGCGACAACGATGCCGAAGAAGCCTCCGCTCAGGCCTATCATGGAGCTTTCGACAAGGAACAGGTTGCGGATCTGGAATGTCCTCGCCCCGATTGCCTTCATGGTGCCTATCTCGCGGCGCCTCTCGAGGACGCTCATGAACATGGTATTGGAAATCCCTATCGCCCCGACGATGAGCGAAATGGACGCTATCGCCCCGAGGAACACGCTCAAAAGGTCGAGGATGCCGGTGAACTGCCGGTTTATGAAGGTCGGGCTTATGACGCGGAAGTCCTCCTCGCCCTTGGCCACGCGGTGGGATGCGCGCATTATGTCCTCAATCTGCGAGCTTATCGCGTCAACGTCCGAGCCTTCCTTTAGCGTGAGCCGTATCGCGGATATTTCGTCGGGAAGGAGGGTCTGGTTGAAAAGATCGCGCGCGTCATCGAACGGGATGAAGACCACGTTGTCTATCGGGGCGAATGAATTGCCGGTCTTCTTGAGCACGCCTATCACCTTGAAGCGCCTTCCCGCGAGGTCTATGTTGGACTGGGTGCGCACTTCCTTGTCGAATCCGTCGGCAACGTCCCAGCCGAGGCCGGCAACCCCGCGGTCGCTCTCCTGTATGAAACGGCCGGAGTCGACCTCCACGGGCACGGTGTCGTCGAAAAGGCCCGCCTCAATCCCGAAAATCGACGCGCTGATTGACTCGTTCTTGAACATCACGGTGGTCTGCCCGCTGATTATCTTCGTGATGCTCTGGATTTCCGGGATTTTCTTTACGCGCTCGAAGTCTTTTTCGAAAAGCTTGCCTTTTGTGGGGAAAAAAGAGGAGCCCGGGCCGCCTCCACCGGTGCTGGTGCTGAGCGGCGAGACGATGATGGTCCTCGGGCCGAAGTCCTCGAGCTGGGCCAGGACGTCCTGCTTGAGCCCCTGGATGAGGCCCACGAGGAGGATTACGGACGAAACGCCGACGACTATGCCGAGCACGGTAAGGAAGGAGCGGAGCTTGTGGTGCTGGAGATAGTCTGCGCTGTAATTCAGCATCTCCAGCAGGTTCATGCTCCGGCCCCCCTTCGGCTCATTTCTTGCGGAATTTGAACCACCAGATTCCTGCCGCAAGGATTACGACGCCCGCTATGAGCGGCACGGCGCTCCCTTCCTGCGCGGGCGGCGAATACACGCTTATTTCCTGCGATATCGTCTTCTGCTTCCATTCTCCGGACTGGTCGCGGTAGTTCACCGTGATTATGGCCGGATACGTGCCTTCCCCGGTCGCGTTGACCTGCATCTGGAACTGCACCGTGGAGAAGTCGTCGTTCGAGAGGCCGCCGATGTACTGCCTGTCGGAGATGTCGACCGAGCGCAGGACCGGGGACTCTATCGAGACGTCAACGTTCTCTATCCGGTAGGAGCCGAGGTTCGATACCAGGACGGAAATGGTGTGGTCCGAGCCCAGCGTGAGAGGGAGGGGCTTGGCCTCGAGGTAGACCGCCACGTCCGCGTCAGAGGTGACGGTGAGCGGCACCTTCCGGGTTTCCTCCTTCTGGACGTCCTTCTCTATGTAGGTAAGGAGCGAGTCCACGCTGTTCACCCCGGGCGGCGCGTCGGTGAAGACCACGGCCGTCACCGAGGCCGTTCCCCCGGCCGGGATGTCGCCGAACTTCAGCTCCTCCTCGGTCTTGAGCCTGAGGCTGGAGTTGAGGAACTTGAGGCGCACGTCCTTGAGGTTCGTGTTGCCGTTGTTCACGAGCTCCAGCGTGAGGGTGCTGTCCTTGCGCGTGAACATCTCGGTCTTCTGGTTGAAGTTGAGGTTCAGCTTCGCGTTGCGCACGGTCATGCGCATCGGGGTGGTCTCGACCTTTTTGTTCCCCAGCTCGTCCTCGTAAGCGATGACGAAGGGGATGTCGACGGGGCCGTCTGAGGCAGAGCGCGAATCGAGCGTCACGTTCGCGTAGACGACGTCGGTTACGCTGCTGATGAATATTTCGTTCTGGCCGAACATCGCGACCGGGAACTTCGTGCCTGAGGGCCCGGTAGACACCGAGGAAGCGTTGAGTATCGTCGAGGCGACATCGGGGTTTATGGAAATCCGCACGTTCTTGGCAACGCCGCCGTTATTGGTTATCTTGAGCGCCACATCGGTCGAGCCGCTCAGGACCTGGGCATCGCTCGAAATCGAGAGAATCGGCTCGTTCACTATCGTTATTGGTATCGACGCGGTGTTGACGGAAGTCTGGGAACTCCCGGCGGTGTCCGCGCTCACGAAGCCCCGGAACTCCACGTTAATGATGTAAATGCCGGGCTTGGCGTCGGCTTTCACCTTGAACGGAATCGACACTATGGCCGAGCCCCCAGCGCTTATGTCGGCGAGCGTCGGCGCGCTAGTCACCAGAATCTCCGGGGGCGCGTTCACGGACATGGTGATGGCAGTGACGCGCTCGGCACCCGTTGGATTCGACACCGAGACCGTAGCCACGCCGGGGTCGCCCGGCTGGAAAATATCGCGGCTTACAGTGAAGCCGTTAACCGAAAGCCCGGCAAAGCACATGCCGAAGGCCAATAACGCCAGCAACAAAACCTTAGACTTCATATTCACACCTTCTCGATAAGACCATCCTTTATGCGTATGACACGGTCAGTCATCTTCGAGATGTACTGGTCGTGCGTAATTATGACAATCGTCCGCCCTTCCTCGTTCAGTTTCCCCAGTATCTGGAGTATCTCGTGCCCTGTCTTGGAGTCGAGGTTTCCCGTGGGCTCGTCGGCGAGTATCAGCTCGGGGTCGTTTATCAGGGCCCGCGCTATCGCGACCCTCTGCCTCTGCCCGCCCGAAAGCTCGCTCGGGTGGTGGTCGAGCCTTTCCCCGAGGCCGACGAGCTCGAGGAGCCGCCTTGCCTTCTCCCTCCGGTCATTCGCCCCGTCGCCCCTCAGCATGAGAGGCAGCTCGACGTTCTCGAGCGCCGTGAGGGAGGGTATGAGGTTGAACGTCTGGAATATGAAGCCGATTTTCTCCCCGCGGACGCGCGCCTGGTCGCCCTCGGGCATGGTGCTGGTGTCGATGCCGTCTATGTAGCGCTTCCCGGAAGTCGGGGTGTCGAGGAGCCCGACAACATGGAGGAGAGTCGACTTCCCCGAGCCGCTCGGGCCGAGGATGGAAACGAACTCGCCTTTTTTCACCGAGAGCGATACGCCTCGGAGCGCTTCCACTGTGACGCCCTTGCCCATCGGGTAGACCTTCCGGATGTCCTCGAGCAGGATGACGGCGTCAGTCATTCCACCAGCTCCTTGAGGAACTGCCTCTTCAGTGGGCAGGCACGCATCTGCTTCTTGGCCTCCTTCATGGCCTCAGTCCCCTTCGCGGTGACGTGGTAAATCTTCCTCGCCCTCCTGCCATGCATCTCCTTCTTCTGCGCAATCAGGCCCCGGCCCGTCAGGTCCTTGAGGAGGGGATAGAGCTGGCTCGGGGTGAGGAAGCGGAAGCCCTCGGAACCCTCGATGCTCTTTATTATGTCGTAGCCGTGGATGGGCTTCTTCGAGATGAACCAGAGCAGGAAATGCGCGACCATGTGCTTGCGCATCTGCTTCTCGAACTCGCGGAACTTGCCGTCGGCGAGGAGTTTCTTGTCGGGCATATTCATAGAATTCGATATATTCTATTCCGGATATATATTTAAGCTTATATGTCGGTTTCCTGCTGGTAAGTGCATCTGCGGCCTGATTTAAAATGATTATCAGGGGAAATCAGGTCATGCCTGATTTTGAAGTCAAGGACATGTCGATGGCCGAAGCGGGGAAGCTCAATATCGAGTACGCCGAGAGGAACATGCCGATACTCATGTCGATACGCGCCAGGTTCGCGAGGGAAAAGCCGTTCCGCGGCATGGCCATCGGCCTTGCGCTCCACGTGACGAAGGAGACCGCAGTCCTCGTGCGCACTCTCGCGGCGGGCGGGGCGAAGGTGGCGATAGCCGGGTGCAACCCGCTCTCGACCCAGGATGACGTGGCGGCGGCCCTCGCGGATGAGGGCATATCGGTATACGCGAAGAAGGGCGAGTCGAAGGATGAATATTACGATTACATAGGGCGCGTCATCGGGCACGGGCCTGCAATCACAATAGATGACGGCTGCGACCTCGTGACCGCGCTCCATGAAAAGAAGCACGCCGGCGCGCTGGAAAAAGTCATCGGCGGCTGCGAAGAGACGACGACGGGCGTGATTAGGCTCCGGGCCATGGAGAAGGACGGCGCGCTGAAATACCCGGTCGTAGCGGTCAACGACAACAAGACCAAGCACCTCCTCGACAACTATTACGGGACCGGCCAGTCGTCGATAGACGGCATCCTCCGCGCGACCAACACGCTAATCGCCGGCAAGACCTTCGTGGTCTGCGGCTACGGCGACTGCGGGAGGGGGGTCGCGCAGAGGGCAAAGGGCATGGGCGCGAACGTGATAGTCACCGAAGTGGACGCGTTCAGGGCGCTCCAGGCCGCCCTCGACGGCTTCAGGGTGATGCCGATAGCCGAGGCCTCGAAGTCGGGGGACATATTCCTTACGGTCACGGGGGGCAAGCACGCCATATCCGTTGCCGACATAAAGCGCATGAAGGACGGCGCGATACTCGCCAATGCCGGGCATTTCGACATCGAGATAGACGCCGCGGGGCTGAACAGGGCCGCGAAGCCGCGCAGGATAAGGCCTTACCTTGACGAATACGACCTCGGCGGCAAGAAGGTCTACCTTTGCGGCGAGGGGAGGCTCGTGAACCTTGCCGCGGCCGAGGGGCACCCTTCGGAAGTGATGGCGACTTCCTTTGCCGGCCAGGCGTTCGCATGCGAATTCCTCGTGAAGAACAGGGGGAAGCTTGCGCCGGGCGTCGTAAGGCTCCCGGGGGAGATAGACGACAGGATAGCCGCCCTCCAGCTCGAGGCCATGGGGCTGAGGATAGACTCGCTCAGCGCCGAGCAGAAAAAGTACCTCGAAAGCTGGAAGGAAGGGACCTGAAAGTTCCGTTCATTTCTTCGATTCGTTGACAACGGTACAATCGTACTCGGAGCTGTCGAACGGAGGCGGAGTCTCGCCTGGCTCTACCATGTCGTCCCAGGAATATGACCGGGCGAGGGTCCCTTGCGCATCATAGATGAATGTCTCGCCGCTGAAGCCGCCGCTTCCCACGACGATGTATGCCCTGGCCGCGCCCTTCATGCAGTTGCTCAGGGTCGCCCCGAGGCCGCCTGAGTATTTCGAGCTGAGTTCGGCATATTTGGAGGCAGCCGCTTTCGGCACGCCGCCCTCCGGCGCTCCGGCGCAACCGGCGAGGAAGAGCCCCAGCAGGGCCAGCAAGACAATCAATCGCATGGAATGAAAAAACCGGATTAGTATAATAAGCATTGTCATTTTGTGCGGTCTGAAAGCGCCGGGCGTCAGGGAAATGGGCTTATAAACCGTGGCGTCGTTAAATATTCATGAGTTCTGACGATTATGAAACCCTACTGGGGGAAGCGTACACGAAGCTACCCAAGGGCACAACCGGCGGCGAAAGGTTCGAGATGCCGAAGTTCGAGTTCTTCACCGAAGGGAACAAGACAATCATAAAGAATTTCAAGGCGGTTTCGGACAAGATACGCCGCGACACGGCAGTGGTGTCAAAGTACCTTTCCAAGGAGCTCGCCGTCCCCCTCGAAGTGCAGGGAGAGAGGCTCATCCTCCAGAGGAAGCTCACCGGCGACATGATTAACAGGAAGCTCGAGGAGTTCGTCCAGAAGTACGTCATGTGCAAGGAATGCAACAGGCCGGACACGAACATCGTCGAGCTGGGCCACGGCCACAAGCAGCTCGTATGCGAGGCCTGCGGCGCGAGGAAAGCGATAAGATAACCAGTATAGCACCGTTTTTGGGCGCTTAACAATTATGTTTTTGGTCCACCTTTTTTCTAAAAAGGTGGGGGTGATAGGTTGGGATATATTCCGCATAAGAAACCCGGAGGAGCTCCGCAGTTCAGCAAGGAAGAGGAAAGGAAAAGGCTCAAGTTCCCCAAGGAAGGGGAAGTCATGGGAGTCGTCCTTGGCCTCATGGGCGGCTCGAGGATGAGGGTCACGTGCAAGGACGGCAAGGAGAGGATGTGCCGGATTCCGGGCAAGCTCAAGAACAAGATATGGGTCAAGGAAGGCGACGTCGTCATAGTCAGGCCGTTCGCGATTCAGGGCGACACCAAGGGGGACATCATCTGGAGGTATTTCCCGCTCCAGGCAAGGATACTCAAGGAAGAAGGCTACATCTGAAAGAAACCTACGGTTTCTTTCGAACTTCCCTTTTTTACCCGGTTTCTTTCGAACTTCCCTTTTTGCATGCTTATTAAGGCAAATGGACAGAGTGTATCATGGCCCGGAGGGTATCGAGGAGGAAGAAGCCGCTCAAAGAGGATTACCAGCTCAAGGAAAGGTTCAAGATAGAGAGCGAAGTCTTCGACAAGAACTCCCTCCTCGACCTCTCGAAACTAATCAAGAAGGGCATCCTCGCCACCGTAGACTACCCTGTTTCCACGGGAAAGGAGGCGAACGTCTTCAGGGCCACCACTCCGGACGGCGCGTACGTGGCCGTCAAGATGTACAAGACCGAGACTGCCCCGTTTTTCCGTAAGGAGGAATACCTGGAGGCCGACCCCCGCTTCTCGCGGATAAAGTTCAGCGACAAGGAGATAGTCAAGGCGTTCGCGAGGAAGGAGTTCAAGAACCTCGAGATATGCCAGAAGGCAGGCGTGAATGCCCCGAGGCCCATATACCTCATAGGCAGGATAATCGTGATGAGCTTCCTCGGGGAGGGCGAGCTGCCATACCCTCCGATGAGCCTCGTCGGCCCCCTGCACGGCGAATCAGACCTGGACTCCATACTTGAGGACGTCCGGAAGATGTACAAGGCTGGCCTTGTCCACGCGGACCTGAGCGAGTATAACATCCTCATGGGGAAGGTGCCTTCGCTCATCGACTTCGGGCAGGGAGTGATAACGAGGCACCCCAATGCCGAGAAGTTCCTCGAGAGGGACGTTGCGATAGTCCTCAAGTATTTCGACAGGCGTGGAATCAGGCGGGATTTGCACGAGACCCTGAAGAAGATAAGGGAATGAAAAATCGGGGGGTGTGGCTAAGCCGGTCGGTTATCCAGTGCGAGCGACAGCGAGCCAACAAAAAAAATCACATCTTCTCCGGGCACTCTATCCCGAGCAGGCCGAGCGAGTTCCTGAGGACGATGCTCGTCGCGAGGGTTATCGCGAGCCGGCTCTTCCGGGTCTTCTCGTCCTTCTCGATGAGCACCGGTGAGGTCGTGTAGAACGAGCTGAACTCGGCCGCGAGTTCCAGAGAGTACTGCGTCAGGTGGTGCGGGGCGCGCTCCTTCGAGCACCGGGCCACAACATCGCCGAACTGGGCCATCTTCTTTATGAGCGCGCGCTCCGAGGCGTTGAACTGCACCTCCGAGGCCGATGGCTTTTCTCCGGTCTTGCCGAGTATGCCGCTCGTCCGGACATACGCATACTGGAGGTATGGCCCCGAGTCGCCTTCCATGTTCAATGCGTCCTCCCAGCGGAAAGTGATGCGCTTATCCGAGCTCGTCCGCAGGAACGTGAACTTTATCGCGGCGGGAGCGACTATTTTCGCGATTTTGGCCCGGTCGGCCTCCCCGACCTCCTCCTTTATCTTCTCCTTGACGCGGGACTCTGCCTCGGCAAGGAGTTCGTCGGCCGTGAACCCTATCCAGGTTCCCTTCCTTCCGGAGAACTTCTCTTCGGGGAGCCCCACGTGCTCGTACGAGAGGTGGTGAAGGCTGGAGGCCTGCTCGCGCAAGTTCAGGCGGCGCAGGACCTCGACGATGACGCGCTGGGGGTATTTCTGCTCCACCCCGATGACGTTTATGGCGCTCGAGGCGTGCCCGAAGTCCATCTCCTTTCCGGCAGGGGAGCTCTTGTAGGCGGTTTTCCCGTTCGGCTGCTTCATGAAGGGCTCGTACTTGAACTTCCCGAGCCTCCCGAACTTCCACAAATGGAATATCACGTCCTTGCCGGTGTAGACTGCTGTGCCGTCGCTCCGGATGAGGACCTTGTCCGGGTT
Organism: Candidatus Bilamarchaeum sp.; assembly: GCA_035455205.1. Lineage (GTDB taxonomy): Archaea > Micrarchaeota > Micrarchaeia > Anstonellales > Bilamarchaeaceae > Bilamarchaeum. Next base: position 116,978 of record DATIFM010000008.1, read on the forward strand.
CTCCATCTTCCCGAATTCCGCCTCGAAGTCGTCGCTTAGCTTCACCACCCAGCATCCGGCGTTCTTGCCCTCGGTCTCGTAGACGACGGCCTCGTTCTTCTTTATGTACTCGATGCCTTCATGGAAGATGTTCCTCAGGATGTCGCTCTCGAAAACGAGGACGTCGTGGTATATGCCGAAATTGAATGCGGTCTCGTACTGGGCAATCACGCATTTTTCGGCAAGGTCCCTGCCCGCGCGGGCGATGTCGTTGTCGCCCTCCTCCATCTGCTTCAGGGTGTCGCGGACGCCCTCGATGACGACCTTGTCGGTCTCGAGGCGCTTCGCGATGCCGACATACTGCTGGCCGAGCCACAAATCGAATTTTCCCTTCGGGTTGGAGTCGAAATTCAGGAACCCCCAAAGGCTCTGGGCGACCTGCAGCCCCAGGTCGTCTATATAGTCCATGCGCTCGACAGGGTGCCCGTCGAACTCGAGAATCCTCGCCACAGAGTCGCCGAGTATCGCGTTCCGGAGGTGGCCGATGTGCCAGGGCTTGTTAGGGTTGACCGAAGGGAACTCGATGATCACCTTTCCGGGTTTCTTCTTCCCGGAGCCGAAGCGCTCCTTCTTCTTCAGGACGTCGGAAAGTATCGCCGAGAAGGCCGCGTCGCTCAGCGTGAAGTTGATGTAAGGCCCCGCGGCCTCGATTTTCCCGAAGTTCCCGGTCTTCTCCAGCTTTCCGGCTATTTCGAGCGCGAGCTTGGCAGGGTTCTCCTTTTTCTCTTTTGCGAGCATGAACGCTATGCGGGACGAGACGTCCCCGATTTTTCCCATCTCGAGCGAGGATTCGGCAACTTCTGCACTGCACCCTGCGGCCCGGGCAATCATCCTGGCAAGCTCGTCCTTCATCTCTTCAAGCAATTTTGACACCCTTGTTGAATGCTGCTTTCAAGTCCTCTATGGAATCGTTGATTATTACCTGCTCGCCGCGCTTTATGAGGAAGCGCTTGTCCCCGCGGACGCGGCCGGCCTTCCGGCACACCGTGCCTTCCATGAGCTTCTCGAACTTTTCGGCCTTCTCAGGCGCGACGCTCACGACGAAGCGGCCGGGAGACTCGCAGAACAGCAGCGCGTCCTCGCTCTCCGTGCCGGAGGGAACCTGGTCGAGGTCGAGCTCTGCGCCAAATCCGAGGCCGAGGGCGGATTCGGCAAATGCCACCGCGAGGCCGCCGTCAGAGACGTCATGGGCGGACGCGACCAGGCCTTCCTCGATGGCCTTGGAGAGCGCCTTGTATACGGGTATGTGCTCCTCGGGGTGGAGGTGGGGCAATTCGTTCCCGGTGCCGCTGAATAGCTTGTAGAACTCGCTTCCACCGAGCTCCCCGCGGCTGGTGCCGAGCACGTAAATAATGTCGCCCGGGTTCTTGAACTCAGAGCTCCTCGCGAGGTGAACATTGTCTATCTTTCCGATGACCGAGATGAGGAGGGTCGGGAGTATCGAGTATTTCCTTCCGCCCGAGTAGTAGTCGTTCTTCATGCTGTCCTTGCCGGAGATTATCGGGATGCCGTAGTTCGTCGCGCAGTCGTAGACCGCGATGCACGAGCGCACCAGGGCGCCGAGCTTCTGCTCGCCGTCGGGGTTCTTCTCGGACCTGACCGGGTCAGGCCACGAGAAATTGTCGAGGCAGGCGAGGTACCCGAATTTCGCGCCGGCTGCGACCGCGTTCCTCACGGCCTCGTCGAATGCGAGGGCCGCCATCGCGTATGCGTCCTGCCGGTAGCGGGGGCAGATGCCGTGCGCCACGACGAGGCCCTCTTCGGAATTCAGGGAAGGCCGAATCACTGCCGCATCGGAGGGGCCGGCCATCAGGGGCTTTATCACGCTCTGGCCCTTCACCTCGTGGTCGTAGCGGCGTATCACGTCCTCTTTCGTCGTGATGTTGGGGGCCGAAAGGAGGCGCCGGAGGACGTCGCGCGGGTCAATCTGCCCAATAGAGGGCTCCGGATAGATGAGCTTCTTCCATGACGCCTTGAGCCGGAGCTGCGGGACGCCCTCATGGAGGAACCCGAGGTCGAGGAACGCAACGGTCTGTCCGTTGTAGAGGCAGTGGAATTTGCCGGACTTGGTGAATTTTCCCACTGCGCTCGCCTCCACGCCGTGGATTTTGGCCAGTTTGAGAAGCTCTTCGAGCTTCTCGGGCCGGACTGCGATTGTCATTCTTTCCTGCGACTCTGAAACGAGTATCTCCCACGGGTCGAGGCCGGGGTATTTGAGCGGGGCCTTTTCGAGGTAAATCTCGCAGCCCCCCGAGAGCTGGGCGAGTTCGCCGATGCTCGAGGAAAGCCCGCCCGCGCCATTATCGGTTATCGCCTCATAGAGGAGCGAGTCGCGGGCCTCGATGATGAAGTCGAGGGCCTTCTTCTGCGTTATCGGGTCGCCTATCTGCACGACGCTCTGCGGGACCGACGAGTCTATCTGCATCGACGAGAACGTCGCGCCGTGGATGCCGTCCTTGCCTATCCTGCCGCCGACCATCACCGCGATGAATCCCGGCTCGATAGTCTTTTCGGCAGTCCTCCGGCCGCGTATCACGGAAGGCATGATGCCGATGGTGCCGCAATACACGAGGGGGCGGCAGGTGAACTCCCTCTCGAATGTTATCGAGCCGTTCACCGTGGGTATGCCCATCTTGTTGCCGCCGTGCTCGATTCCCTTCACGACCCCCTCGTAGATGACCGACGGGTGGAGGACTCCCTTGGGGAACTCCTTCGGGTCGGCATCGAGGAGGCCGAAGCAGAGCATGTCCATGTTCGCGATGGGGTTCGCGCCGAGGCCTGTCCCGAGGACGTCGCGCTGAACGCCAAGGACGCCCGTGAGCGCTCCGCCGTAGGGGTCGAGGGCGGATGGCGCGTTGTGCGTCTCGACCTTTATCGCTATGTCGAACTCGTGGTTGAACTTGATTATGCCGCCGTTGTCCTTGAACACGCTGACCACGTAGGGCTTCTTCACGCGCTCGGTCGCGCCCCGGATGAAAGTCCTGAACAGCGAGTCGATGGCGTGGCGCTCGCCCTCCTCGTCATAGGTTATCTGCGCGTTGAATATCTTGTGCTTGCAGTGCTCGCTCCAGGTCTGTGCGATGGCCTCGAGCTCCACGTCGGTTATCTTGTTGTCCAGGCCCGCTTTCGCGCGCTCGGCGAGCACTTTCTCGTCCTTGAAGTGGTTCTTTATCGCGCTGAACTCGTCCCACGACAGCGAGAGGAGCTTCTCCTTCGCGAACGACTCGAAGCGCTCCCTGCCGAGGTGGAGGCTGATTTTCGTGACCGCGGGCTCGTGGACTATGTTGACGCGCGGGAGGTAGGGGGCGGTATCCTGCCCGGGGGGGTAGACTTTGAATTTCTCGACAAGCGGGTTGTGCAGCATGCCGGCTATCCGCTCGCAGTCGAGCTCGTCGAGCTTGCCCGAGAGCGCGAACATCCGGGAATAGTAGACTTCGGTGTCGCGGCCGAGGCGGTCGCGGACAGCCTCCTTCGCGGTATTGCCGACATTGTCCGTGACGCCGGGGAGCATACCTATCTCGATGCGCCACCTGTCGCGGAAGAGAGGCTCGCGGAACGAGAAATCCTGCGTTATGCCGTCCGCGAACACTTCGGAGCCGAGGGACTCCAGGTCGGCGTCGGAAAGTTTTTCGGAGAAGTTGTAGGCCTCGACGAAGCGGCAGGACGCGCTCAGCCCGGCCTTCACGAGGCGCGCGGCGAGCTGGTCCCCTGCTACGTCCTTGAGATGGCTTTTCGTGGCCAGTTCCAGCCTTTGTTCCATTAGCACCACCGAATAGGAATCCCTATCGGAATGAAGGATTTTATAGCTACCAGTGTGCCGGGTTGGCAGGGGGAGCGGCTCAGCGCTGGACGGTTTTGCTCCTGCCGTTCGGAAGGAGCTCAAGGAAATCATCCGGGTGAAGCGAGAAGCGCTTCGCGAGAGACTTCGCGAGCGCCCCCTTGTCCTTTCCCGCCGCCGACGGAATGATGACGAGCTCGTCCTTCAATGGCTTTTTGGAAATATCGGGAAGGATTTCAATCCCCTTTTCCCCGAGCCCGATGCGGAGGGCGAGGGCGGTGGACCGGAACCATTTGCGCTCGCCGAGGATTGCGAAAGCGCCCGCGGGGACGAAGCCCCCCGAGACGTTTTTCGTGAGCTGGTCTTTTTTCACGCAATAGACGTCCACCCCCGCGTTGCCGTTCTTCCACGCGTTGGAGAACGAGGCCGCGAACTGCGCCGCTTCGGGCAGTTCGTCCTCGCCCGCTGCGAGGCCGTCCTTGAGGACGACAACGGCGCCGCCCTGTATGTCGGCATGGAAAAACAGGTCCCTCTCGTCCATATGCTTCGAGACAAGGAAATCGTTCTGCTGGGCGCTCCGTCCGCCGAGCATGAGACGCCCGCCCGCGGTGTACGCGAAATGGAATTTCTCGAACCACTCCTTCTGCCGCTTCACGCGGACGTCCTTCTTTTCGGTTTTTTTCGCCTGCTCCATCTCTTTTTCGGTTTCCTTCATCGCCTTTTTCGCGCCTTCAATCTTCTCGCGGCTCTCTTTTGCGAGCCCATAGTAGTATGCGGCATTGTCATGGACGGAGCGTTCGTAGAAGAGCTTGATGCGCATGGTATGGAAACGGATTGAACATATTAAAATGCGGAGCTAGCGCCGGGAATAGATATCGAAGCGCCCGATTTTCGCCTCGGGGCGGTAAGTCTTTGAAAGCTCGGCCATGACCTTGGCGTCCTTTGCCCCGTTCGGGTCGATGATGACGTATTTCGGGGTTTTCGCGCGCAGTTTTCCGAAGAGGAGCGCGTCGAGCTCGGCAGGCGAATAGTAGGAAACGTTCTCTTCCGAAGGCGCGAACCAGAGCGCGGGGGAAGCGGGCTCCCTCCCGGAATAGTAATAGAACACAGGCATCAGCTCGTATGCGAGAATCGTGTCGTTAGCGCCGGTGTTGGAGTCGATGAACGAAACGACGCCATCGAACTCCTCGCGCGTCAGGTCGGTGCCTTCCGAGTTCTGGCCCGGGATTGGGCCGTAAAGCCATGCCGAGAAGAGGAGGACTGGAATCGTGACGGCAGCGAACGCGATGGCAAAAACCGGCGGCGAAAGGATTGCGAATTCCAGCCCGATTTTCCCGCGCTCCACAAGAGCGCCCAATTTCGCCATCATGAGTGAGAGCGCAACCGACGCCAGGGGCAGGAACATCAGGAGCAGCGAGTTGTAAACGCCCACGGCACTCAGGAGCCAGAGGATGAGCGCCGCAAAAAGCGGGAGGAAAAGCGCGCCGAAGGCCGCGCCCTGCCCGAGCTTCCCGAAATATGCGATGAAGAATACCGAGCACGCAAGGCAGATCAGCCCCAGGGGGAATGTCAGGAGGCCAGCGAGGACCGCGAGGAATGGGAATTGCCCGGCGAGCTGGCCTGCGACGCCGGAAGGCTTGAGGATAGACACATGAATGTAGTCATCCAGCCGGAAGATGCCGGCCTGCAGCATGAGGAGGAAAACGCACAGCATGGCCAGGAGGCCGGAGGCGAGGCATGCGAGCGGCGCCTTACGCTTGGGAACAAGATAGAGAAGCGGGAGGATGAGTATACCGATGCTCGGCTTTATCAGGACGGCGTAGCCGAGCGCGAGGCCGGCGCCGGCCCACAGCCGCTCATCATGTTTGCTTTCGATTATGGAATACGCCATCGCCGAGAGGGAAAGCGCGATGAACAGCTCGGAGCGGAGCTCGAAGGCTTCTGTGAAGGGGTCGAGGGCGAGGAAAAAGAAGATGGCGCATGCGATGAGCGCGGCCTGCCTCCCGAAGCACCGCATCGCAGACAGGTAGGTGAGGAGGGCGCAGAGAACGGTGATCGCAAGGGCAATCAGGCGGAGCGCGGCGAGCGATTTCCCCGCGATGAGCACGGCCGGCACGAGGGAAAGATAGAGCATGGGCCCCTTGTTGTCGAGGTAGTCCGAGTAGATGCGCTTGCCCTCCAAAAGCCCCCTGGCCGCGGTGAGGTGGCCGCCGACGTCGTCGTCTGGGGGGAACGAAAGGTAAGGAACGGAAAGCAGGAGGAAAAAAAGCGCGAGGGGGATGAATCCTTTCATGCTTTTCGCTCCGCAGGCTACTTGGCCGGAGTCTTGAAATACTGGACTATCGCCTTGTCAGGGTAAGTGAATATGGAGGTCAATGCGTAGCAGTTCGTCCAGCACTTGGCGCAGTTCAGGTTCTTCGCGTTCTTCGCCGCTTCGGAGAATTTCTTGCCCGAGAGTATCTTCTTTATCGAGTCGGTCTTGATGTTGGCCGCCCCGAGCATGAGGAAGCAGGGGGAGACGTTTCCGTAGGGGTCTATCGTGATGACGTTCGTCCCTGCCCCGCAGGGTATCGGCGTCTGCCGGTTCTTCAGGTAGTGCTGGGCGAGGCGGAGGAATATCTTCTCCACTATGAATTCCAGCGACTTCGGGACGTACGCCTTCTCCACGTCCTTCATCGCGGCGCCTATCTGCACGTATGCGGCCTCCTTCTGCTCCTTCGTGCGGGTGTCGTTCGAGTAGTACATGCTCGAGAAAAGCGAGAACGATATGACGCCCGTCTTTTTCCCGAACTCGTGGTTGCGGATGTAATCCGCGGCCTTCGAGGAGTTGCCGTCATGCACCGTGCATTCGAGCTCCACCTCGATGTCGCTCTCCCTGAGCGCCCGGTATACCTGCACCACGCGGTCGTAGTTGCCGGGCACTCCTCGGATGTCGTCGTGCGTCTCCTTGTCGCCGTCCAGCGAGAGGACTATCTTGAGGTTAGGGACGAACTCCGAAATCTCCCGGGCCTGGGATATCAGCTTTTCCGGAGTGAGGGCGTTGGAGTTTATCGTGACGAGAGAGATGCCGGGGTTGTGCTTCTTCGCTGCCCGGATTATGTCAATGAAGTCGGGCCTCAAAGTAGGCTCCCCGCCGGATACCGCGAGCCACTCCAGGGAGCCTCCGTAGTCCCTGAAGAGCCTCTCGTAGTCCTCGAGCCGCACCTCGTCGCGCAGGCCCTCGGGGTCGTCTATGTATTTCTTCCAGATGAAGCAGTTCTTGCACCGCGAATTGCACCGGTTCGTGAGGAGCAGCTGGAGCTTCGGGGGGAGGCCGGCAGGCGAAAACCTCCTGTAGAGATATTTAGGCAGCGAAAGTATAAGCCGTGCCTTATCGATTAGCCGTCGTGTTTTCATCCTTCGGTACTCCCTCTCTTCTGGAGTAAATTGTTATTCGCCCTATTTTTAATTCATGCGCGTAGTCGGCAGATATCCGGTCCACCACCCACTGGTCCTTTTCGCTGTAGGTGTCGAAAATCACGTATTTCGGTATCCTCTCCTCGGTGTAGCGGAAGAGAAGGGCCTGAAGCTCGTCCGGGGAGTAGTAGGATATCTTGTCGTCGATGGGCGCGAACCAGAGCGCCGCCGATGCTGGCGGGCGGCCCGAGTAGTAATAGAAGGATGGCATGAGGGCGAAGACGAGGATGCTGTCGTTCGCGCCCGTGTTTGCCGAGAGGAACGAGAGCGTCCCCCCGAACTCGCCGCTCGTGAGGTCGGTGTCCTCGGCGTTCAGGCCCGGGACCTGCCCGTACAAAAAGGAGGAGCCGACAGAAACGGCGAGGGATATTATCACATAGAGGAAGACGAAGACAGACGCCGAATTCAGGATGAATTTCAGTCCGGCAGGCTTTTCATGGAATGATTCGAGTTCCTTCAGGGCGAGGCAGGCAATGAGGGGGACGAGGGGGAGGAAAATCAGGAGGAGGGCGTTGTATATCCCGATAGCGCTCAGGGCCCCAAAGAGAAGGGCGATGAACAGCGTGGCGAAGAATGCGCAGAATACCCGGGCCTCATGGCCGAGCGCCCTGAACGAGGCCGCAGTGTGGAGGAAGCAGAGGATGCACAGCATGCCCATCGGGAAAGTGATGAGCGAAAGGGGAATCCAAAGGAGCGGCGGGAGGGCGGTATTGACCGCTACCTGCTGCGCGAAAAGCGAGGGCTTCACTATCGTGGCATCCACGTAATCGCCAAGGCTGAAGAGCCCGAGCTGGAGGGCAATGACGAACGCCGCGGCGGCTACGGCGAGGCCGGCGATGAGGAAGATGGCGGGCCGGGCTTTTTTCGGGATGAAGAGGGCGATTGGGATAAGCAGGATGAGCATGCTCGGCTTTATCAGGACGGCGTAGCCGAGCGCGAGGCCGACTCCGGCCCAGAGGCTCCCGCGCCCGTCCCTCCGGCTTTCCAGTATCAGGGAAATCATCGCGCACATTGCAAGGCCGATGAACAATTCGGCCCGGAACTCGAATGCCTCGGTCAGCGGGTCGAGTGCGAGCAGGAAGAAGAGGGCGGCGGAAATCAGCGCGTCGCGAGGGCCGAAGTTCCGCTTCACGGTGAGGTAAAGGAGGAAGGCGTAGCCGATGTCGAGCGCGAGGGCGAGGAGGCGGAGGCCCAGGAGGGAGGTGCCTGCGAGGATGACTACGGGCACGAGGGAAATATAGAGCATCGGCCCCTTGTTGTCGAGGTAGTCTGAATACAGCTTCTTTCCCTCCAGAATGCCCTTGGCCATCATCAGGTGCGAGCCCACGTCGTCATCGGGTGGGAAGGAGAGATAGGGCACGCAAAGCAGGAGGAAGAGCAGGGCGCACAAGAAGAACTCTCGCATATGATGAAGGGATTTCCAGACGGATTATAAAAAGGGAACGCAGAGATTCGTCCATGAGGGTCAGGGGAATAGACGTTTTCCGGGGCTTCAGCATACTGCTGATGGTCTTCTTCACGCTGATACTCGGCCTGAGCAGCAGCCTCCCGGACGCGCTAAGCCACAACAAGGAATTTTCACTCCATATCGGGGATTTCGTGCTCCCGATGTTCCTTTTCGCGAGCGGCATGTCGCTAGTGTTCTTCAGGGAGAAGATTGCGCACCTCAATGCGGTCCAGCGGCTCTTTTTCGTGGCCGAGAGGTTCTGCAGGATTGCGGCAGTCTGGTTCTTCCTCTCGCCTTTCACGAGCGGCGAGGTCTTCGGAATGGACGAGCTGATGCTGAGCGCGGTTTTGTTCATACCGGCATACGTGCTCGCGGGCTTCGGCGACATGGTGCTCGCCGGGGCGTCCGCCGCATGCTTTGCCGGCTATTTCATCCTGGCAGGGAGCGGCGCGCTCCCGAATTTCAGCGCGCACTACCTCGGGGGATTCGAAGGGGCGGCATTCTACCTGCCGGTGATGCTCGGCGGCGTCCTTGCCGGAAGGCGCCTCGAGCTGCTTCCCCAGCTCCTTGCAGCGTCCGGCATTGCCGCAGTGGCGCTCCTTCTTTTATCCGCTCCGTACAAGCTCTCGCTCACGCCGTCATTCATGGCGCTCTCGGTCTTCGTTTCCATCGCGGCATACATGACGCTGGAGAGGCAGAGGAGCGGCAAGCTCGAGTTCCTCGGCCGCGACCCGCTGCGCTACTGGGTCCTGATGGTGGTGCTTGTTTTCGTCCCCCTGAAGGTGTATGCGTATTACGCGGGCATCCTGCTGCCCCTCGGAATGGACTGGCCGGTTGCGATCCTCGCGGCGGCATCCGTGATGGCGGGGCTGTTCCTGATCTCGCTTGGCCTTGACAGGCTCGTCGCGGCAGTCATGCGCCTGCGGAAGTCAGCCAAAGCGGATTCGCCATAGGTCTGCAATGAAACGGAGGATTTCAGCGGTGCCCAGCTTGGTCTTTCCGGCCCGCCGGTCGGTGAATATATACGGGACCTCGCCGATGCGCATTCCCGGATTGTCGAAAATTATGTTCAGGAGGAGCTTGTAGCCCTTGGTCCGGAAGCGCGTCCTCTGGAAGACTTCCCTCCTCACTGCAAAAAGGCCGCTCAGGGGGTCGCTGGTTTTTTTCCCGACGGCCAGCCTCGCGAGGAGCTCGGCGCCCCGCGATATCAGCTTCCGGTGGAGGGGCCACCGCTCGACGCCGCCCCCCCTGGCCATACGGCTTCCGACGACAAGGTCGCAGGATGCGAGGGCGGCTTCAAGCTCGGGGACCTTTGCCGGCGGGTGCGAGAGGTCAGCGTCCATCACGAGGATGTTCTGGCCGCCGGATGCCTCCACCCCGGCCACGACTGCGCTTGTGAGGCCGAGCTTCCCGGGCCTCTCCACAAGCCGCACATTGGGGTATTTCTTGGCAAGCAGGCGGATTTCCGATGCCGTCCCGTCCGGGGAGGCATCGTCAACGAAGACGATTTCGCAGCCCTTAGAGGCAGAGAGGATTGATTCGACGAGCGGCCGGATATTCTCCCGCTCGTTGTATGTCGGGATAACAATCGAAAGCATCACTGCACCTTGTATACCGTTATGTTGGAGCGGTTGAATATAACTTCTCCGGGGGCATGGACGTCCGGCGCCTTTGAAACCGCGACGTAGCTGAAATCCGTGAGGTTCGTTTCCTTGCGGAACACCGCGGTTTTGGTGAAGAACGAGCTGAACGAGCCGTCCACCACCTCATCCCCTTCCGAGCGGTAATCTTCTATATATGGGGATACCCGGTCCTCGGTGTAGTTATCAGGAATCACAACCCAGCCGAAATCCTCGAGCCCGCCGCGCCGCATTTCCGGAAGGACCTTGTATGCGATTATGGATGGCGCGTAGTAGCCGGCCACGAGAACGCCTTCCTTTCCTGAAAGCAGGTACCCGGCCTCGCGCTCGGCCTCGAACGAATCATACAGCACCCAGGCGATGTAGCCGGAGAAGGCGAGCAGGGCGAAAGAAAACACGGAAAAGACGATGAAGAATATCTCGTCGTAGCGCTCCTTCCCCTTCCACACCGCGAGGCACTTGAGCGCGAAATAGCAGATTGCGGGCATCACGGGAAGGTAATACCACAGCAGGAACGCCGATGAAAGGAGGGGGACCGCAGAGAACAGGAACCACGCGCTCATGAAGAGGTTCTCGCGCCAGCTGCCTATGAACCCGAAGGCGGCAAGTGAAATCCATATCATCCCGCCCGTGACAAGGAGGGCCCAGACCGTTGTCTGCAGGAGCTCCAGCTGGCCGGCAACCGAGCCGCTGAAGAAGTGGCCGCCCACGTCGCTCTGGTAAAGCTCGCTCGCGAGGCCGGCCTGGTCGAGGACTGCATAATGCGTGAGCAGCGCGAGCGGGACTGCGAGGAGGGAAATGATGAACAGGGGCTTGCGGAGCGAGGGGCGGTCGAACGTGTAAATATAGACGAGCGCGAGAACCGGGATCATGAACGCGACGACGAGCTTGGCGAAAAATGCGAGGAAGGCCGCGGCGCCTGCGGCGATGAACCTCCAGCCCGGGAGCTTTTTTTCGGTGTAAAGGAGGAGCGAGAGCGACATGAAGAAGAACATGAGCGAGTCGGTGAGCAGGGTTGCGTTTGGGTATATCGTGTGTATCGAGAATAGCGAGAACAGCATGCTGAAGAACGCCATGTTCCGTGAAATCCCGGCATTCCGGAGGAGGCGGAAAAGGAGCGGAATCGTCGCGAGGCCGATGAGCATGCTCGGCAGGCGGTATGAAAGCTCCAGGGGGAGCGGGAGGTACGTGAAGGGGAGGTACGCCCAGAAAAAGAGCGGCGGCTTCCAGCTCACGAAATGGCCGAGGAAGGTGGGGACGAGCGTGAGGCGCAGCTTCTGCTCCTCTATCATGATTGCGTAAAGGGCCTCGTCGCGTATGAACGGGAGCAGGAGGGACACCGGGAGGCGGAGAAGGGCGTAAACGATGGCCAGTATGGCCATCAGGCCCTCCTCCTTCTCAGGAATCTTCATATAAGACCACTTGAAAAAACCTTTATAAAAGTTAACATATATCTTTAGCCCAAGGTGAAATGATGAATATTATGAACTATGCAAATAAAATTAACTCCATCGGAAGGCTCCTGCTTGTGACCTTCTTGGTAATGAACCTCGTTTCGGTTGCATACGCTTCTTCGCTCTCAAACGCGCTCAAGAGCCTCTGTACGATGGCTCAGCAGTTCCTCGGAATCGCGGTCATGGTCCTCATCGTGATGGCCGGCGCGATTTACGCAATAGGGCAGATCCTGGGTGCTGAAACGAGGGCAAGGGCAGCTGTTTGGGCCACGGCGATGCTTACCGGTGCGGTCATCGGCATCATCATATACGTGATTACCCCGCCGCTCGTCACGACTCTGCTCGGCACAAGCTCTTCGGCCGGTTTCACTGGGACCTGCTGAACTATCTTTTTAAATCTTCTAATCTTATTTTCCCCATGGTTCTTGCTGTTAATGAACAAATGCCCATCCTAAAGGGTAACAGGCTTTCAACGGGCATACTAGACCTGGACGTAATACTCGAGGGCGGCTACTACAATCCGGGCAACATAATCATACTGGGCCCGAGCGGAATGGAGAAGGCCGCGATGGGATACCATTTCGCGTCTGCTGCCGGGCCGAACGAGACAGCATTCATAGTATGCGGCAATTCCTCGCCCCCGGACATAATGAACAAGGCCGCTACGATGGGGATAAACCTCAACAAGCCCAACATCTCTTTCATCGACTGCTACAGCTCGACCCTCGGGAGCGGGGAAGTGAAGCCCCAGGAGCGGGTGAAGGTCGTGCCGGGCCCGGGCGCGCTCAACGACATCTCCCTCGCCCTCAACGAGTCGATAAAGGAAAGCAACGGGAAGAAGATGAGGGTCGTCTTCGACACCCTCTCGACATTCGTGCTCTACAACCCGCAGGACTCGATTCGGAAGTTCCTTAGCGTCATCGAGGGCAGGCTGAAGTCCGTCGGCGCGACTACGCTCTACCTCGTGGACGAGGGCGTGCATGACAAGCAGCTCGTGAGCCTCCTCGAGCACGGGATGGACGAGGTATATACGATACTCGACAAGGGCGGGAAGTACGCGGTCTTGGTGCCGGAAATCAACATGGAAGTCCCGATACGCGTCGGACCGGCTGGGATTATAATCGTTTGACTCTGATGTGATGACATGGGAGCACAGCTTGAGGCGCTTTTGAACGAGATGAAGGGGAAGGGATACGGGGCCGCCGTTGTCCAGGTGGACGGCGTGGTCGTCTACTCCACGATAGCCCTCAACGAGCTCAGCTCAAGCATGATTTCCTCGGTCGCGAACGTCTCGGATGCCATAATGAAGAGGATGGATGATTCGCAGAAGGAAGTCGAGATATCCTTCGGCGACATGATACTGGTCATGATACCCATGAAAACGCACATCTTCTGCGGCATGGTGAAGGACCGCGAGGAGAAGAAGGTCATCGTCGAATACGCCCAGAAGGCCAAGGCACTGATTTGATGGAGTGGGCCAGGGTTCTCTCTAAATATAAGTACGCCGAGCTTCGCAGGGAGCAGAGGCGCGACTCGATAATCCAGATGAAGGACGAGGAGGTCCGGAACTCCGAGGGAAGCGCGAGCGGAATGAGCGTGAGGGTCCTGGAAGAAGGCTCGTGGGGGTTCGCCTCCGGGAAGGAGGGGGATGCCGAAGCCCTCCTCGAGCGCGCGCAGAGGCTCGCGAGGCTCTCAAAGGGCAGGATATCGCCGAAGATACCCGAGGCGGCGAGCCACGAGGTCATAGAGAAAACCGAGCCGGCCGACTCGGCTGACAAGATACGCGCCCTAATCGAGGCCTCCAAAGAGATGAAAGCGGCAGGCATCTCGTCGCGGAGCATCTCCTGCACGGATTCGGTGACGAGGAAGGAGTTCTACAACTCTCTCGGGGCGGTCATCATCCAGGAAAGCGGATACACCTATCTCTCCTGCTCGGCGGTCGCGCGTTCCGGGGACAACATCCAGAGGGGAGCGGAGAGGGCATGGTCCCGCTCGGGGTTCGGCAGGATTGACCTGATGAAAACAGCGCAGGAGGCCAGGGAGAAGGCCCTCCGCCTGCTCACGGCCTCGGCGCCTCCGAGGGGCAGGTTCACAGTAGTGCTCGACCCGGAGATGACAGGAGTATTCTCGCACGAGGCGGTGGGCCACGCATGCGAGGCCGATTCGGTGGTGGAGAGGGAATCCGTTCTTGCGGACAAGCTCGGAAAGCGCATCGGGAACGAGCTCGTGTCGATAGCGGACGACCCGGCTGCGATGGACTTCGGGCATTACACTTATGACGACGAGGGAGTGGAGGCCAAGAGGGCGCTCCTCGTGGAAAAGGGAGTCCTCAGGGGCTACATGAACTCCATGGAGACCGCGGGCGAACTCGGGGCCGAGCTGAACGGCCATGCGCGGGCCGAGGATTACTCGGCCGTCCCCATCGTCAGGATGAGCAACACTTATTTCCAGAAAGGCGAATCCGCCGTGGACGAGGTCTTCGCGGTCCAGAGCGGGGTATACCTCAAGGGCATGAAGGGCGGAAGCGTGGACATCTTCTCCGGCGGCTTCATGTTCAAGGCCGAGGAGGCATACGAGATAGTGAAGGGCGAAAAAGGCAGGCTGATGCGGGACGTCACCATCACCGGCAACATACTCCAGACTCTGCTCGAGGTGGAATGCGTCGGGAACGACTTCGGGACCAGTCCCGGAATCTGCGGGAAGTTTTCGCAGGAAGCGCCGGTCAGCGACGGCGGGCCCCACATACGCGTGCGGAACGTTGCAATCGGCTAGTGGATATCCACATCCGCGGCCCGGCAAGCAATAAGAATTCCTTCCGGCGAAGTCGGAAGGGATGCTTGGGGAAATAGCCTTGGGCCTGCTCCTCGGGGGGGCATGCGGCCTGATACCGGGAATCCACCCGAACCTCGTCGCGTCCCTCGCCGGAAGCGTCGGGTGGGATGCGGGCGCGCTTTCCATAGTCCTGGCCTCCATGTATTCTGCGAGCATCGTGTTCTCGTTCGTGCCCTCGGTCTTCTTCGGGATACCGGAGGACGCTTCCGTCGCCTGCGCCCTCGCGGGCCAGCGCATGGCCCTCGGCGGAAAGGGCATATCCGCGCTCAAGACTATGGCCGCTTCCGCCGCGCTTTCTGCGCTCATTGCGGCGGGAGCGTTCGGGGCATCTCTCGCCATTTACCCGGCGATTTATACCGTAATCGGCGGCTTCGTGAAATACATACTGCTCGCCCTTTCTGCCGCCCTGATTCTGCGGGGCAGGAACCCCGCGCTCTCGCTTGCGGTTTTCGCGTCTGCAGGAATCCTCGGAAAACTTACCCTGGATAGCGCCATCGGCGACCCGTTCCTTCCCCTGTTTTCCGGGATGTTCGCACTGTCCTCGATACTCGGCTCCGGCGGCCGTGCGCTCCCTGCGCAGGAGGACGGCCCGCTGTGGGGCGGCTTCCCGGCGTATTCCGCTCTCGGGGCGGCGCTGGGCCTGCTTTCGAACCTCCTTCCTGCGATAGGCTCGAGCGCGCAGATAGCCGCGCTGGCCAGCATTTTCGTGCCGCTCGGGAGCCTACAGTACCTTGCAACGATAAGCTCGATATCCGCGAGCCAGGCGCTCTTCTCCCTCGCGAGCGCTGTTTCCATAGGAAAGAGCAGGAACGGGGTGACTGCGTGGATAGCGGAGAACACGGACATTTCCGGCAGCCTCGGGCCTCTTTCGGCGGCTTTCCTTGCCGGGGCGATAGTTGCTGCGCTGATAGTTTATCTCTGCAGGACGAGGATAGCCGCCCTGGCCGGGAACGGGCCGCAAGGATTCGGGAAAATCATCGCCGCCTACATATTCGCGGTCACGTTCGTGATAGACGGCATTCCGGGGGTCGCCGTGCTGGGTGCGGCGGCCATGCTTGGCACGGCGGCAATACGGCTCGGGGCCGGGAGGATAAGCCTGATGGGCGCGATAATCGTCCCGACGCTGGTGCTGCTTTTCTGATTACTTTGAATATTGGTCGGCCGGTCGGACGTCCAGCTCCTTCTTCCGGAGTTCGCTCATCGCCTTGAGGAGTTCGTGCGCGGTGTTGAGGTTTGTTATGCACGGGATGTTAGATTGTATGCTCGCGCGGCGCATCTTGAAGCCGTCGGTGTGCGACGCGCCCCCCTTCCGGGGCGTGTTTATGACGAGAGTGATTGTGCCTGACTCTATCAGCTCGACGACGTCCGGGTGCCCCTCGCCTATCTTGGGGATGGAAATAGCGCCCGGGACCGAGCCTACGGTCCCCATGGTCCCGTATATCCTGAAGCCGAGGGTGCGGAGCAGCTCGGCCAGCTTCGGGACCGCAGGCTTGTCCTCGTCCCTGAGGCTTATGAAGGCCGCGTGGGCGCGCCCCTCCTCGAGCCTGATTCCTGCAGCAAGGAGCGCCTTGTAGTATGCCATCTCGAATGTCTTTCCTAGGCCCATAGTCTCGCCGGTGCTGCGCATCTCGGGGCCGAGCTTGATGTCTGTCCCCATGAGCTTGAGGAAGGGGAACACGACGCTTTTCACGGCAAAATGGTCCAGCTTCGTCTTCGGCTTCTCTATCTTCTTTCCGAGCATGGCCTTTATCGCGAGCTTGGTCAGGGGCAGGTCTATGGCCTTGCTCACAAAAGGCACGGTCCGGCTCGCGCGGGGGTTGGCTTCGAGGATATAGACGACTCCCGCCTTGACGACAAACTGGATGTTCACGAAGCCCACCACGCCGAGGGCATTGGAGATGGCCTTCGTATAGTCGACGATGGTCTTCTTCTCCTTCTCGCTCAGCCGTATGGACGGGAGCACGATGTTCGCGTCGCCCGAGTGCACGCCCGCAGGCTCGATGTGCTCCATCAGGCCGCCGATGAAGACTTCCTTGCCGTCGCTGACAGCATCGACTTCGCACTCAATCGCGTTGTCGATGTATTTGTCGATGAGGACCGGCTTCTTCATGCTGACCTCGACCGCCTCGTGGATGTAGCGCCTGAGCTCCTCGTCGTTGCGGACTATCTCCATGGCCCGTCCTGCTATGACGTAGCTCGGCCGGACGACGATGGGGTAGCCGATGTGCGAGGCCGCCTCGAGGGCTTCCGGTTCGCTCGTTGCCGTTCCGTTCCGCGGCTGGGGGATTTTCAGCTTGTCTGCCAGAGTGCGGAAGCGCTCGCGGTCCGAGGCGATGTCTATCGAGTCCGCGCTCGTCCCGAGGAGCTTCACGCCCGCCGATCCGAGGCGGTCGGCGAGGTTGATGCTCGTCTGGCCCCCGAGCTGGACGATGACGCCGTCGGGGGACTCGTTCTCGACGATGTTCATCACGTCCTCGAAAGTGAGCGGCTCGAAATAGAGCCGGTCGCTCGTGTCGAAGTCCGTGCTCACGGTCTCGGGGTTGTTGTTTATCATGATGCTCTTGTATCCGAGGTCGCGCAGCGCGAATGCGGCATGCGTGCAGCAGTAGTCGAACTCGATTCCCTGCCCGATGCGGATGGGCCCGGAGCCGATGACGACGACCTTTTTGCCCGGCAGGGGCTTGGCCTCGTTCTCGTCCTCATATACGGAATAGTAGTAAGGCGTCAGGGCCTCGAACTCGCCCGCGCAAGAGTCGACTATCTTGTAAGTTGGCAGGATGCCCATGGACTTGCGGAGCTTTCGTATCTCTGTCTCGTCCTTGCCGCAAAGGGCTCCAATCCGCTCGTCGGGGAACCCGCTCCGCTTTGCCTCGAGCATGAGCTCCTTGGTGAGCTTCCCAGAGGCGAGTCTCTTCTCGAGCGCGACAATCTTCTCCATCCTTCGCAGGAACCAGCGGTTGATTTTGGTCTTGTTGTGGATATCCTCCAAGGGGCGCCCCTTCCTGAAAGCCTCGAGAATCGCGAAGAGGCGGAGGTCGGTCGGCGGGAAAAGGTGGTCGTCGGGGTTGATCTCCTTCGGGATGCGGATTTCGAGGCTCCGCACCGCCTTGTTCAGCGCCTCCTCGAACGTTCGGCCTATCGCCATCACTTCGCCGGTGCTCTTCATCTGCGTGCCTATGACGCGCGAGGTCTTGGGGAACTTGTCGAAAGGCCAGCGGGGAATCTTTACGACGATATAGTCGAGCGCGGGCTCGAACGCCGCGGAGGTCCCGGTTATGCTGTTCTTTATTTCGTGGAGGGGCTGGCCGAGTGCGATTTTAGTTGCGACGCGCGCGATGGGGTACCCCGTGGCCTTCGAGGCGAGCGCGGAGGAGCGGGAGAGGCGCGGGTTGACCTCGATAACTACGAACTGGCCGGTCTCCTGGTTCAGCGAGAGCTGGACGTTGCAGCCTCCCTTTATGCCGATGGCATGGACTATCCTGAGCGAGGCGTCGCGCAGCACCTGGTGGTCAGCGTCGCTCAAAGTCTGGCTTGGCGCGACCACGATGCTCTCCCCGGTGTGGACGCCCATAGGGTCGACGTTCTCCATGTTGCAGATTATCTGCGCATTCCCGAACGAATCCCGCACAACTTCGTACTCGAACTCGCCCCAGCCGATTGCGCTCCTTTCCACAAGCGCCTCGCCCGTGGCGCTCATGCGGAGCGCGAGGTCCATAATCTTTTTCAGCTCCTCCTCGCTGTAGGCGGTGCCCCCGCCGGTCCCGCCGAGGGTGAAGGAGGGCCGGATTATCACGGGGTATCCTATCTTTGCGGCAAAATCCACCGCGGACTTGCTGTCGCGGACGACCTTTCCGGGCAATATCGGGATGCCGATTTTCTCCATCGTCTCGTTGAATTTCTCGCGCGACTCGGCTATCTCGATTGCCTGCGCATCCGTGCCGAGGAACTCCACCCCGTATTTCTTCAGGATTCCGAGTCGGCTCAGCTCCATGGAGAGGTTGAGCGCGGTCTGGCCGCCCATCGTGGCAAGCAGCGCCTGCGGCTTCTCCTTCGCGATGATTTTCTCAAGCACGCCGGGGGTCAGCGGCTCGAGGTATACGATGTCGGCCGTGTCCTTGTCGGTCTGGATAGTTGCCGGGTTCGGGTTGACGAGCACGACCTCTATCCCTTCCTCGCGGAGCGCCTTGCATGCCTGGGCCCCGGAGTAGTCGAATTCGGCGGACTGGCCGATGACAATCGGACCCGAGCCGATTACGAGGACTTTCTTCGGTTTTTTCACCGCATATCACTCCTTTGCTCGCGGCGAGCCGGCTTCCTGGTTGCCTGATGCGGGAGGCTCTGTGCCGGACGCCGGGGGCTGGCCACCCTGCGGCTGCTCCTGCGACATCCTCTGGACGAGGCCGAACATGAACCGCGCCCCCTCGAAGAACGACACCTGCGCGAGCTCCTGCCGCGACATCTCCTTCAGCTTCTTCTTCTCGGCGTTCCAGAGGTCCATGAAGGCGCGGAATGTCATCTCGCTCATGAAGCGCTCGAAGTTCTCCTGGAGTTTTTCCGGCGGGATGCAGACATGCGTCTTGTCCTTCACGTTCTCCGGAAGAGCCCCGCCCATCTTCTGGTAGCAGTCGTAGCAGCAGTGCTCCTTCCCGCTTCCCGAGGCCGCGTCGGCCTTGCATGCGTCGCAGAACGTGTCGTTGCCGCAGAAGCTGCATTTCACGTTGTTCATCTCGTCCTTCACTTTTTTCGAAACTTCCTCTTCAGTCATGTCTGCCATAGCGTCACTTCCTAAATCATTTTCATGAATTCGTCGAACAGGTATCTGGAGTCGTGCGGCCCGGGGCATGCCTCGGGGTGGTACTGGACGGAGAAAATGCCCTTGTTTTCGTTCCTCATCCCTTCCACGCTCCTGTCGTTGACGTTTATGTGCGTCAGCTCGAAGCCCTTTGGAATCTTCCCCACGGCAAAGCCGTGGTTCTGCGTCGTTATCGCGATTTTGCTGCGCTGGAGGTCTAGCACCGCGTGGTTCGAGCCCCTGTGCCCGAACTTCAGCTTGTATGTGTCCCCGCCGAAGGCGTGCGAGAGGAGCTGGTGGCCGAGGCATACCCCGAAGATCGGCCTGTAGCCCTCCAAGGCGCGTATCACATTGTGCGCTTCCTTGAGTATTGCCGGGTCGCCGGGGCCGTTCGAGAGCATTATCCCGTCCGGCTCGAGCTCGCGGATTCTTTCGGCCGGCACAGAGAAGGGGAAGAAGTGGACTTCGCACCCCCTTGCAACGAGTTGTCTGACTATGCCCATCTTCGAGCCGTAGTCTATCATGGCGACTTTCTTCCTGTTGCCCTTGCCGAAGACCTGCTTCTCCTTCGTTGAGACTTTCGAGACGAAATCTATCGAAGAGTAGTCGAATTCGAGCTTTTTGAGGAGTTTCTGGGAGTTGAGATCGCTATCGCGATCTGACGTTGCAAGAATGGCGGGCATGACGCCCTTGTCCCTTATGTGCCGGACGATGAAGCGCGTGTCGATGCCGTCTATGCCGGGAACGCCCTGGTCCGAGAGGAACGCGTCCAGGTTCTTTTCGGAGTCCTTGTGCTCCCCGTCCACGCTCACTTCGCGGACTGCGAACCCTTCGGGGTGGATTCTGCCGCTTTCCTGGTCGTTTTTGTTTGTTCCGTAGTTGCCCACGAGTGGGTATGTCATGAGGAGGATTTGCCCGCCATAGCTGGGGTCGGTCAGGGCTTCCTGATAGCCCATCATGGAGGTGTTGAAGACGAGTTCGCCCATGCGCTCGGCATTTGCGCCGAAGCCCCGCCCGTGGACAACAGTGCCGTCTTTCAACACTAACACTGCACGTTTACCGCCGCTCATGAAGAATCAGAAACGTATAAGGCACGGGGGACTTTATAATGGTTAGCGCTTGTCAGTAGCATGACAGTACGGCATCGAAGTCCGTTCCGCTCCAATCGAAGTACTCGCACGTTACATAAAGAGCTTGACGGTTTGTGCATTCGAACCTGAAAAAATAAAGATCGCGATACTCTGTCGCTAACTGGTGGCCCACGACTTTTCCGCCGACCTCTACGAACGATTTTGGCATTATCAAATAACAGTCTGAGCCGGTCCGGTTATCTGCCGCTTCTTTTGCAGCCGCGGTGAGGTTCGGATTAGCCAAATCGACTTTTTTCGTGTGCACATCAGCACAGCCGGAAAGCAACAAAAAGGCGGAAAAGAAAATTAATGCAAACCAGTTTACCAAAGCCGTCACCACTTGCTCTGGAACGCTCCGGCAATCCTGAGCTTCTGGTTGCTCGCATCCACGATGAGTATCAGCTCCCCTTTCTCGTAGGCAAGTGGCTGGCTCAGGTTTATGTCGCTCTCGTTGAGGTGGCCCTCGACATACTGCAGGTTCGAGTACGCATGAATCTTGCCCTTCAGGTCGTCCTTGAAGAACGGGCTCCGGATGAACCGGCCGTTTATGACGTTCCCGCTTTCATGGTCGTGGCGCAGCGGAACGACAAGGCCGCGCTCGAACGCCTCTCCCTTGTATGCCATGCTGAAATGCGCGCCGGCAGAGGCCTCTTCGACTTCGCTGCCGCCGAGCAGGATGTGCCGCACCTCCAAATCCTTCTTCTCGGGGAGCAAAAACAGCTTGTCGGATTTCTTCAGCTTTCCGGACTTCACGACGCCGTGGGCGACGTTTCCGAGCGATTTCACGTTCTCGGTTCGGTCGATAAGGCAGAAGAGGTTCTCGCCGGGCGCTTCGTCCTTCAAAGAGAGCACTTTCGCCTTCGCGGCCTCCATGTCGGCGGCTTTCTCGAATTTCTCGAGGCTCGTTCCGGCTAAGGGCAGCGGCGCGGCCGAAACGATGAGGCCCTTGTCCGCTTTCAGCGAGTTCAGTGCGACAATCAGTTCCCCGACTTTCGGGCTCAGGCCATCGACGATAAGTACGAAATAGTCCGCCATCGACAGCGAGTGGAGGAGCGGCTGGATTTTCTCCGGGTATGCCGAAGGGTCCATGAGAGTCAGGCCGGCTTCGGCAGAATAGAAGGACAGCTCGCCTTTGGAGGATTCCTTCCCGACCATCGAGCAGAATTTTTCGCGCAGTTCAGGCTTATCAGACAAAACAGCTACTATCATCCTACCACCCCTCCTTTGATTATCTGAAGTTAAGAATTAATACCCGCGTCTCATTTCCCGATGAGCCTGACGAGGAGGGCCATCTGGGCCCACATCCGGTTCTCGGCCTGGATGAAGGCGAGCGAGCGCTCCCCGCGCAGGCAGTATTCGTCAATCTCGTAGCCGATGTGCGCGGGCATGTCGTGCATCGCGAGCGCCTTGGGCCCCGCCTTTTCAAGGAGCCTCCGGTTGAGCTGGTAGGGCATGAGGAGCTTTTCCCTGCGCTTCTTTTCCCTGGCGAACTTCGGGTCGGAGAAGAACTCCATGTTCACCCACGTGTCGGTGTAAAGCACGTCGGCGCCCCGGACCGCCTTCACGATATCAGGTTCCTCTGAATAGTTGCCGGTCGCTTTTGCCTGCGCCTCCAGCTCCGGCTCGAGCGAGTCCGGGTCCTTTTCTGGCGCGCACAGCGTGAAGGAGACGCCGGTCTTCGCGCACGCGAGGGCGAGCGAGTTGCTCACGTTGTTGCCGATTCCGAGGTAAACAACCTTGACGCCATCGGTCCTGCCGAAGCGCTCCCTGATTGTCAGGACGTCAGCGAGCGCCTGGCAGGGGTGGTATTTCTCGGATAGGCCATTGATTACAGGGACACGGCTCCCCTTGGCGAACTCGAGGAGCGTCGCGTGCTTCAGCGGGCGGACCATCATCGCATCCACGTAGCGCGAGACCGCGCCCGCCTCGTCCTGAACTTCCGCCATCACGAACTGGCTCGTGCGCCAGTCCACGTAGATTGCATGGCCGCCGAGCTTCGTCATGCCGGTCTCGAACGAAATCCGTGTGCGCGTCGAGGTCTTCTGGAACACCATTGCAAGCGTCTTCTGCCTGAGCGCGGCCGAGTATTTTTCCGGCTCATTCTTCATCGCGAGGGCGAGGTCGATGACCGAGCGTATCCACGGCCCGTCGAAGTCCTTCAGCGTCAGGAAATGCATAGGGCAGAACTTTTTCGTCAAATTTAAATATCTATGGCATTACTATTACTCTCGCAAATTTTAGTCTAATCAGACTATTCCGAGGTATATTTATGACAAAAGTCAGGATCAAGCTCAGCGGAGAGGACCCAGAGGCCCTCGACAACGTAGTGGACCAGATAAAGAACCTGTCGGTCTCTCTCAGCATGAGGTTCATCGGCCCGGTCAGGCTTCCCCGCAGGAAGCTCGAGATTTCCTGCAGGAGGACCCCCTGCGGCGACGGAACAGACACCTACGAGCACTGGGAGAAGAGGGTGCACAAGAGGCTTGTGGACGTCGAGGGCGAGGAGAAGATGATAAAGCAGATCCTCAGGATAAAGGTCCCGACGAACGTTTTCGTCAAAATCAGCCTTTCGTAATTTTTTCCGGCAATCTTCTTTTTGAGATTTTTGTTCCCACTTCGCGTGCTAGTGGCGGGAGGATAAAACGGAACAACCGGTTCCTTTTAGTCCACGAATATATAGTTTGCCGGAGAGGAGCGGCTTATGGAAGGCGATGCGGAAAACGTCAGAATACTATTCGACGAGATGCTCAAGAACCTCGCGCACTGGTGCAGGATTCTTGGGATAGACAGCGAGTTCATGACCGGAAAGAGCGACAGCCAGCTCCTCGACTATGCCGGGAAGAAGGGCCTCATCTTCGTCACGCGCGACCGCCCGCTTTTCGACAGGTGCCGCAAGCGCGGCGTGAAGTGCATATTCGTCAAGGACGAGGACCTCGAGGACCAGATAGCGCAGGTCGTGGGCGAGACCGGCGCGAAAGTGACGTTCCCGGAAAAAACACGGTGCGCTTCCTGCAACGGCGAGCTTGAAGTGGTGCCCAAGGAAGGCCTGAAGGGGCAGGTCCCTGAAAAGACCTTCGAGAACCAGGAGAAGTTCTGGAAGTGCGCAAAATGCGGGAAGGTGTTCTGGGAGGGCAGCCACTGGAAGAACATCAACAGGATTTGGGAGGATGTTCAAATGAGGCTGTCGATGAGCCCGGATCCGGCCAAAGGCCGCCCAGGCGAGAAGCAGTAGACCGGGCCGGCAAGCGGCATAAGGAAGGCATCAGTCCGCGCGAAAGATATTTAAGCCGAACTATAAATAAGGAAATCACGAATTGTCAATCGATTCATTCTTTCAGGTGGATTAATGGGTGCTAAACCAAGAAAATGGAAAAAGAAGAACCGAATGCGCTGGAAATGGGTAAAGAAGAAGCGCAAGAGGCTCAAGAGGAAAATCAAGAGAAGGGTCGGTGAATTATGAGCAAGCCGGGATTGAAAACCGAAGCCCCGAAGGGGCCGAAGCAGCCTCTCCCCGAGGCGTTTGTGAAAGCCCAGCGCCCCGAGCGTGCCTGCGGCGAGATAACCCTCCCGGTATTCGACCTTTACGGCGGGCCGGTTTCCGAGCCGCCGAAGAAGTAGTTTTTTAATGTTATTTATATAATAGTCAAAGATACCCGTCAGAACTACTCAGGGTAGTAGGAGGGCTGTTTATGGACAGGAAAAAACTAGTTGACGCCTTAAGCAAGGCCATGGAAGAGAAAGGGAAGAAGAAATTCAAGCAGTCGGTAGAGATAATAATCAACATGCGGGGCATAGACTTCGCAAAATCCGAGAACAGGCTGAACCTCGACATCGTCCTCCCGAAGGGCAAGGGCGGGAAGGAGCTCAAGTCTGCCGTCTTCGCGGAAGGGAACATGGCCGACGACGCCAAGAGGGCGGGCGCGGACCTGATAATAACCCCGGACGCCATCCCGGCATACGCCGAGCCGGCGAAGCTGAGGGACCTCTCGGACAACTATTTCCTGCTTGCGCAGCCGAACCTGATGGGACAGGTCGCAAAATCCCTTGGCCAGGCCCTGGGCAAGAAGGGCAAGCTGCCCAAGCCGATAGTCGGCAACATAAAGGAGCTCATAGACCGCTCGAAAAAGTCGGTCAGGATAGTCTCCAAGGGAAAGTACATGCCCGTCGCGCAGGCGCTCATAGGCACAGAGGCCATGAGTCCGGACGACCTCGTGGAGAACGCGGAAACCGTGTACGACGCGGTCAAGAACAAGGTGAACGAGGGGAACATCCGGTCGGTCTATGTGAAGCTGACGATGGGAAAGCCCTCCAAGGTTGCATAAGGTGATGCTGATGGCTTACAAGACTGACGTTAACAGGAAAGAAGTGAAGAAGAAGGTCCAGGCAGTGGACAGTGCGGTCGCGGAGATGAAGAAATACAAGACCGTCGCGCTCCTCGACCTCCGGAAGCTGCCGGACGCGCTCTTCCAGTCCCTGAGGAAAAGGATACGGGAGGAAGGGGGCCGCGTGCTGGTCCTGAAGAAGCCGGTGATAAGCAGGGTGCTCGCGAGCAACCCGATACTCGCAAAGAGGGTCGAGGCCTGCAACAACCCGGTCGCGCTCATACTCACGAACATGTCCTCGTTCGAGGTCAACTCGTTCTTCAAGCAGAACAGGAAGAAGAGGGCCGCGAAGGTCGGCGACATCGCGCTCGCGGACATAGTCGTGCCAGAGGGGGAGACAGACCTCCCGCCCGGGCCCGCGCTCTCCGAGCTCAAGGCCGGCGGCCTGAACGTCCAGATAAAGGCCGGCAAGATTGCCGTCGTCAAGGACAGCACGGTCGCGAAGAAGGGCGAGAAGCTCACCGAGCCGAAGGTCAAGGCGCTCCAGACGCTGAACGTCATGCCATTCGAGATAATGGCGAACCTGCTTTTCGGGTTCGACGGGCAGTACATCTACTCGAAGGAGCTCCTCGACAGCGGCGAAACGGTGAGGGAAGACCTCGCCCATGCGATGTCGCAGGCGATGAACGTGTCGCTCAACGCATCGTACCCGACGGAGCAGAACATAAGCCTGCTCCTCTCGCAGGCCGTGAGGGAGGCGGTCAACGTGTCCCTCAACGGGTCGATATACTCATCAAGCTCGATAGGGCAGCTTCTCGGCTCTGCCTACAGGCAGGCGTCGGCTCTTGAGAGCATGAGCAAGAAATAAAGGAGAATAAAAAGGAACCTTAGAGGTGTGTATGATGAAGGTAGATCCATATTTGCATGCCGTGCTCGTCTTGCACGGAGCAGGAAAGGAAGTGACGAAGGAACACATAGTAGCCGTAATAAAGGCGAGCGGCGCGGCAGTCGACGAGGCGCGCGCTCAGGTGCTTGCCGATGCGGTGAAGGGAGTCAACTTCGAGGACCTCCTCAAGCAGTCCATGATGGTTGCGGCGGCACCCGCTGCGGCGGCCCCGGCAGCATCTGGCGGCGAAGCGAAGAAGGAGGAGAAGAAAGAGGACGAAGGCAAGAAGGAAGAGCAGGCCGCTGAAGGTCTCGCTTCACTGTTCGGCTAAAGTCTTCAATTTTTTTTTATATTTTCTTCATTTTCCGGCATACAAACCACAGACTTACAAAATATACGACTAATTTTAAACATTTGCGCGAAAAATCAGGTCATGAGGGAATTCAGGCTGGGCCCGGTCCGCATCGAGGAAAAGCGAGACGTGTGGAAGGGCAAGAAGCTGTTCATAGACCTCGACGGCACTCTGGTTGAGGCAAAAGAGAGGGAGAAGGGCTCTGCCATCGTGCCGGGAGCGCCATCGGTCACGCTCCGCGAATTCGGGGAGCTCATAACCTACGACATCCACGAGGTTAGCCGGGATGCCGGAGAGGTAGTCCGGTTCCTGCGCAGCCGCTTCGCGATGCCGTTCATAACGAGCATAGCGGAGAGGGATTACGCCGAGAGCGTGCTGAAGGCTGCCAGGCTCGCCGACGACTTCGACGGCATCTACTCTTTCGAGGATTTCGCAGGCGGGAGTATGTCCGTCGCCAGGAAGGACTACAGGATTCCCCTCGCGGACATCGGCGAGCGCGAGCCCCTCGCAAACTGCGTCGCCATCGGGAACGAGCCGTCCAAGGACGTGTCCCTGGAGCCGGCGGGAATGGTCACGGCCATCGTGAAGGTTGGCACATCGTTCAGGGAGGTCGCGGCCGTCCTCGAGATTCTCCTTGAGATAGGGGACTCGAACTTCGCGGCGGGCTTCGACAAGGCCGTCTCGGAGGGCTACCTGGCCTGCGGGGCCGTCCTCTCAAGGGAATACGGAGGAGAGGCCGCCCGCGTCATCTACTTCGACAGAACCGCATGATATTTATTACTCGCGCCAGTTACTACGGCATATGCACAAGGACCTGAAAAGGACCATCCGCGACATCAAGTCCCTCAAGATACAGGGGGCAAGGAACGTCGCGAAGGAAGCCCTGAAGGCGCTAGTCGCGTCAGGAAAAAGCTCGAAAGCCGCCAGTTCCGCCGCATTCCTGAAGGAGGTTTCCAACACTGCCGAGATGCTCTCCGCGAGCAGGCCCACAGAGCCGATGATGCGCAACATCCTCGACGAGGCGGTGCTTTACCTGAGGGGAAAGGCGGACACTGCAGGGGGAGCGGCGGGGCTAAAGAGGATACTCGGCGCCCACGGGAAGGAGACGCTCGCCGGGATAGACGAGGGGGCAAAGAGGCTCGCAGAATACGGGGCCAGGCTCATCCCCGACGGCGCGCTCGTCCTCACTCACTGCCATTCCTCGACCTCGACAAAGGTCATGATAGAGGCAAAGAGGATGAGGAAGAAATTCTCGGTGATATGCTTCGAGACGAGGCCGAGGTACCAGGGGCGGACGACTGCGGCCGAGCTTGCCGCGGCAGGGATAGACGTGACGCTCTCGGTGGACGGGGGCATGAACAGCGCCATGAAGAAGGCGGACATAGTGATAGTCGGCGCGGACTCGGTGACTTCGCGCGGCGACCTCATCAACAAGATTGGCACGTCCACTCTCGCGCACATCGCGAGGATGAACGACGTGTCGTTCTACAGCGCGGCCGAGCTCTACAAGTACAGCCCGATGACGATTTTCGGCACGCGCGAAAAGATAGAGGAGCGCGACCACCGCGAGGTCTGGGACAGGCCCGCGAGGGGGGTGAAGATAACGAACCCGGCCTTCGAGGCAACGGCCGCCAAATACATAAACGGGTACATAACCGAGCTCGGCGTGATACCGCCCCAGTCGTTTTTCACGATGGCGAGCCAGAAGCTGGGAATCAAGCTTTACGAATGATAACGAGGCGATCTGATGGTCGAATATGTTGAGAAGGAACAGGGCAAGAAAGTCGATGTCTGGAAAATCAAGAAGTATGTCTGCAAGGTGAAGCCCATTGACATATTCACGGGGCGCAACATCATCGTCCTCAACAAGGCCGAGGCGCAGGAGCACGACATCTACTCGGGCTTCCGGACCGAGGTCAAAATGGGCAACAAGAGCATCATCGCGATTGTCGACGTGAGCCAGGAGATTGTCGAGCCGGGCGAGGTCGGCGTCTTCCGCGACATGGCGAGCAGCTTCAAGATGAAGCGGGGCGAGAGCGTCGAGATTGTCCATATGGACAGGCCCGAGTCCATCGGCTACATCAAGAAGAAGCTCGACAAGGGCGTGCTCAACCAGAACGAGATAAAGACCATCGTGAAGGAAATCATGCAGGAGCGCCTGAGCGAGATAGAGACCGCGTCATGGATTACCGCGGCATACATCAACGGCTTCTCCGACGACGAAGTGATATCGCTCGCTGAGGCGACGGTGGAGTCGGGCGAGCAGCTGAACCTGGGGAAGCACCCCATACTCGACAAGCACTGCATCGGAGGGGTCGCGGGCAACCGGACCACGATGCTCATCGTGCCGATAATCGCCGCTGCCGGGCTCTATATCCCGAAGACCTCATCGCGCTCGATAACATCCGCCTCGGGCACGGCCGACACGATGGAAGTGCTCGCCAACGTCACGTTCAGCATGGACGAGATGCGTTCAATCGTCCTCAAGGCAAAGGGCGCGGTCGTCTGGGGCGGCGGGATGCGGCTCGCTCCGGTGGACGACAAGCTCATACGGATACGCCACCCGATGAGCCTCGACCCCGAGGGCATGCTCCTTGCGAGCATCCTCGGCAAGAAGAAGAGCGTCGGGGCCGAGTGCGTCCTCATCGACATCCCGGTCGGGAGGGGAGTCAAGGTCCCTTACGTCGAGCGCGGCAACGAGCTCGCGAAGCATTTCCTGCGTGTCGGCGAGCGGCTCGGCATGAAGATAGAGGCGATAATCACGGACGGGGCGGAGCCTGTGGGGAACGGCGTCGGGCCGGGCCTCGAGTGCGTGGACGTCCTGCAGGTCCTCTCGGGGGACAACGGCCCGGACGACCTGAGGCACAAGAGCCTCATCATGGCCGGCAAGCTCCTCGAGCTTTCGGGAAAGGTCGAGAAGGGAAAGGGCTTCGCGGTGGCCGAAAACCTGATTAAGAGCGGGAAGGCGATGGCCAAGTTCAGGGAGATTATCGCTCTCCAGGGCGGGGACCCGAAGGTGAGGGTCTCGGACATCAAGATAGGAAGCTCCACCCACACCGTGACGTCAGAGGTTTCGGGAAGCATATTCCACATCGACAACAAGATAATGTCGAAGATAGCGAGGATTGCCGGGGCCCCGAGGGACAAGGGTGCGGGCGTGCTCATCCACAGGCTCCGGGGCGACAGGGTGGAGAAGGGAGACAAGCTGTTCACGATATTCTCCGAGAGCGAGGCCAAGCTCGATTTCGCGCTGAAGGCGCTCAAGGACCTGGAGCCTATCGAGATGAGAAAAATGCTCCTCGGAACGGTGGATTAGGTCTTCCGATAATCGTAATTTTTCATTATTTTCTTACGTTTTTCGTAGAAAAAATACGAAATATTTAAAAGATGTTCGCACGCGTATCTTTTGTTTTGCTATGTCCAGCCTTATTGTTGCTAAATTCGGAGGAACTTCGATGGCCACAGGGAGCAGCTTCGCCCTCGCGGCGCAGAGGGTCGCGCGCAACGACGACATGAGGATTATCGTCGTGTCCGCCCCGGGAAAGGTGAACGGCACGAACGACCCGGAGGGGCGGATGCAATCCGACGGCGTGAAAGTCACGGACAGGCTCCTTGCGATCGCAAAGAAGGCGAGGGCAAACGAGCCCCTGGAGGAGGACATCCGCGCCCTCGAGCGCAGGTATGAAGGCATCGAGGATTCGGCAGGCATAGGCGCTGGGGAGCGGGTGAGCAGCTCAATCCGCAATTCAGTCCTCGGGCGCGCAGCCGCCCTCGACCCTGACAGGAGGAACGATGCCGCACTTGCCGCGCTCGGCGAGGAGTTCAACGCGAGGCTGTTCGCCTCATATCTCAGGCTCAACCATATCAGGGCCAGGTATCTGGACCCGTCGGACGCGGGCTTCACCGTTTCGTGCGAAAACGGCAGGGTTTTCATCGGGGAGGAGATGTACCAGACGATACGGGGCAAAGTGCAGAGGGCGCTCGATGACGGCGAGCGCATAGTGTTCCCTGGATTCTTCGGATACGACTCCGGCGGCGCCATGAGGACGTTCCCGAGGGGCGGAAGCGACTACACGGGCTCGGTGCTCGCCGCCGCGCTCGATGCCGGGCTCTACCAGAATTTCACGGATACTGACGGAATCCGGGTGGTCGAGCCGTCGATTGCGCAGGACGCCCCGGTAATACGAGCGATGACGCACCGGGAGCTGACCGAGCTCACCCTCGGAGGTGCCTTCGGCGTGTTCCAGTATGAGGCTGCGGTGCCCCTTGCGATAAACGGCGTGCTGACGCAGGTATTGAACACCTTCGACTTGTCCTCGAAAGGAACGTATATCCTGCCGCAGGTCGGCTCGAGCGAGAGGGAAGTGACGGGCATCGTCCACAGGGGCGAGTTCGCGGCTTTCGAAATCGTGAAATACGGGATTGCGAACGCCGTGGGGTTCTTCAGGGACCTCCTCGAGATGTTCAGCCAGATGAAAATATCCATCGAGCACGCGCCTTCATCCACGAACGACATATCGGTCATAGTGAGGAAGAGGAGCATGGAGGAGGCGGGACTCGGAAGCGGCGAAGTCGCAGAGAGGATACGCAGGGAAATGCGCCCCCACGATTTACGGGTGCATGCAATCAGCGAGGTCGCGATGGTCGGCGAGGAGCTGAGCAGGACGCGGGGCCTAGGGACGAGGATTCTTTCGGCTGTGAGCGAGGCAGGGGTCAATGTGCCCTACCACTCCCATCAGGGGATAAGCTTCATACTCTGGCTCAGGAACGGCGACGCGGAAACTGCGGCGAGGGCGATCTACAAAAGCCAGTTTGCGAACGGGCAGACGCTCCGCCTTGTCGGCGAAGGCGCCCCGGCGGAAGTCACCAGCGCTTGAAAGAGATGTACGTCCTCGTGTCGGCGACTTCCTTCAGCTTCCTTATCTTGTCGATTTTCGCGTCTATGTCCTCGACCGAAGGCCCCTCCAGGATGACGCAGCCGTCGTATTCGCCGGAAATCTCGTAGGCGTCGCGGTGGGATTTCAGCTCGGAAACCGCGGCCATCATCTTCTTGGTTTCGCCCTTGGCCTTGACCATGAGGACCGCGTAATTGCTCATTCCGGAGGAGAGCTCGATAGTGAAGCGCGAAATCAGGCCGCTATCGGCCATCCGCTTTATCCGCCAGCGCACGGCGCCCTCGGTCATCCCCAATGAGCGCGCTATCTCCACGTTGCTCGCCCTGGAGTCTGCTTTCAGCTTCTCGATAATCCTCTCGTCGGTTTCGTCGGTCTTCATCCAGTCACCATCAGATTTCCTCTTTGGCTATCTCGAAACATGCCATAGTGAACGTCTTTGCTATCCCGGGGGTGTTCCGTATCCGGTCAAGTATGAGGGTGCCTATGTCCTCGATGCTCCTCCCGCGGACCTTGATGAGCAAATCCCACTCGCCGGAGATGATGTAAACCCCGAGCACGCCGGGGATTTTCCCGACCTGCCTCGCAGCCTCGTGCTGGTCGGTGCGTGCGGCCTGCGCATAGGAGGCGAACACGAACGAAAGCGTCGGAAGGCCGGTCTTGGAGTAATCCTGCTCTATTGTGAACCGCTTTATTACTCCGGCCTTCTTCATCCGCACAATCCGTTCGTGCACGGTTGCTCTGGGGATGCCGAGCTGGGTGGATAGCTCGGCTATGGTCTGCCTTGCGTCTTTTCTTAGCGCGTCAATGAGGGAAAAGTCTATTTCATCCAGCTTTACGTCCTTCACATTGGATAATATCCGGAATATCTATATAAATATGAGCTTTTTTGGGATTTTTTCCGGTATTTTCGGGTTAAAATTAATAAATAAGGAAATCGCGTGTCGTCCCATGAGTGCACAAGCTACCCTCAGGCCTTTCGCTGGCGAAGCGATGCCGGGCATATCTGGAGAAATTTCACGCTTCAAGCTGCAGAGCGAAAGGGTGAGGCTCGTAGAGCCGGATTCAAGGGAATGGAGGAGCCTCGCCGTGGGAGAGCGCCTCGAAGGGATACCGTTCGTGGAGAGCATGATACGGGGAGGAAAGGCGGCCCTCGCGCTGCTTCCGGAACCAACACGGAGCTGCAGGGAAAAGGCGAAAGTCGCGGGAATCGGGATGCAGAACATAGTCAAGACATTGTGCTGCATGGAGATGGCGAACCCCGAGGGAAGGCTGTTCCTGGTCACTTCGACTTCGGCCGGGAGGATGAACCTCACGGACATCTGCTGCCAGCACGAGGACCTTCGCTACGAGGGGCTCGTCCTTGCGGCAAAGACGCTTCCGAGCATGGCCCCGGGGACGTGCACCCCATTTGTTCCCGATACGGACGTGGCGGGAGTGGAGCGCTTCTTCGTGCAGGCGCCCGAAGGGGGCCTGGGCGACAGGATGGTGGACGTTTCAATAGGAGGCACGGACGAGATTGCGTTCCGCCTCTCGGTTTCGCTAAAGTACAGGGAGCTCGTCAGCTCCCTTTCCGACGCGTATGGGGAAAAGATGAGGCTTTTCAGCAGGGACGAGGAGCCGGATGCGATGCGCCTTCCGGGCCGGATAGAGGAACAGCTAAGGGTCCTCAGGGGCGACCCGAGGCACCCGAAGCGCTACGCGCCGAGGCTCAAGGCGATAAAAAGGCTCGAGAGCCTCGTTGAAAGCCGCAGCCTCGGAAAGATGGAGAGGGCGCTCGTGATATCGGAGCTGCACATGACAGAGGGGGAGCCCAGAGTCGTCCAGGAGGCGGCCGCGCTCGCTTCGAGAATGGCAAAAGGGATGGAAACGGATTCGTGATGGGGGCAGGGGGAATACTGCCAGGCAGAAGGAGGGATGGGGAGGCGGCCCGGGCTAAAGAAGGGAGGCCGATGAACCAGTTACTATATTCGTAAAAAAGTTACGTTTTAAAACATTACACGCCAATAATACTATGACAACAGCTATTGCAAAGGGAACAGGTTATGTCATACGCAGAATCAGTGCTGAAAGAGGGCGTCCGGAGGAACACCCGGAGCATAGCGGCTTTCGTCGAGAACGCGGCGTTTGCCGATAGGACGTTCAGCCCGGACTGCCTCAAGGGAAGGGCGTTCCGGGTGAGCGGGCCGATTGACGAGCCGAGGTTAGAAGCCGCAAAAGGCGACGAGAAGGTTTCGGGCCTGATACACATCGGGGGCGAGATGTGCAACTCCTGGACGACCAACTACGAACTGCACACATTCATAGCGGGGGCGATGCTTGCTGCGGCTGCAACTGCGCTGAGGGGAAGGTTCGGCGAGTACCGCGCTATGGAGGCCGGGCAAAGGAGGAGGCGCATCGAGTCCGACATCCACGCCCTTGACGAAGCGGCCCTTGCCGGGGCGTTCCGCAGGCCGTCATACGGCATCCTCTCGCAGTTCGTTGACGACGTCGAAGGAGACCGCTACGCAAAGGCGCACCTCTGGGGCATGGAGGAAAGGAGCTCCGCGCGCTTCGTGCACAACATAAAGAAAGGCGACATGGGAAAGCTGAACGGGCATGCCCCCACCGAGCTTTTCACAGAGGACGACATAGAGATGGCGCGCCTCGTGCTTTCGAGGGCCGATGACCTTTTCCATGCAAAGGCGGTGCAGATGCATTTCTCCATCCGCGCGTTCCTTTCCAAAATAGGGCTCGGGATGGATGGGATTCCGCTGTATTTCAGCTCCACGCCCAACCTGCACATAGGCGCCCTCGAGGAGGGCCACCCGTTCTTTTCGGTCCTGCTTTCGGCTGCCGGGAACAGGAAGCTCTACGGGAGCCTCGTCCAGGACGACAAGCCATGGATAGTCAAGACGCCCTGCCCGAGCTGCAAAATCGAGTCGAAATACATAATCAAGGCGAGGCTCGCCGCCGACGGCAAGGCATTCAGGAGCGTGTGCCAGGACAGGGAGAGGGCGATCGTTAACGAGGTCGGCTGGGAAGGCGGGACGCTCCGGGGCTGCGGCAACGAGTGGCACGAGAGCATGCCCGAAGACGGGAAGGCGATGGCGGCGTTCCTCAAGAGGCGCGCAGTCGGCATGCACTTCCCCATCAACATGTCGCTCATGCTCATGAGGAGCGGGATACCGGTCATAGGCTCCATGTTCGAGGACCCGGGCTGGACATACGACGGCGAGAAGCTCGTGAAAGTGCCGGACTACCCGACAGGGGACAACCCGGACATGATAATGAGCGTCATGGCGAGCGAGCTTGCCGTAGCCTGCGGCAGGCTGGGCGGGCTTCCGGCAGATGAGATAGCAGGCGCGCTCCCATTGATGATGTCCCAGCACCCGCAGATAATGGACCCCCTCGTGAAGCAGAGGAAGAACGGGGAGGTGCTCGCTTTCGGGACGACCAACTCGAGCATAAGCGCGCTCTACCGCCACGGGATGAGCCCGCTCGAGATATTCGACAGGACGCTCTCCCTGCAGCACTACCCGTTCGGCACCATAAGCGGGTTCAGGGGCAGGCTCGATATCCCTGCGATGATACGCGAGGCGAACGAGCGCGGTATTTATGTTCCGAGCGGGTAAATGAGGCATGGATGCTGTCGATTTGCTGAGGCGGCTGGTGTCGATAAAGTCGGCCGGCCCGAACGAGCGCGAGCTTGGAGCCCACATCGAAGGGCTTCTTCGCGAGGGCGGCTTCCGCACGAAACGGCTCGAAATTGCCCCGGGCAGGTTCAACATCCTTGCCGAGAGGGACGGGGCCGGAGCCCCCATCGGGCTCTACGGCCACATGGACAGCGTCGAGCCGGCGCAGGGCTGGAAGGCCGACCCGTATGTTCTCCGCGAGGAAGGGGACAAATTGACCGGCCTCGGGGCATGGGACATGAAGGCTGGCCTCGCCGCCATCCTGTGCGCGACGAGGGAGGCGACCGCAAGGCCGCTCCGCATCGCGTTCGGAGTCGACGAGGAGAACATCTCCGAAGGGGCTCACGCCATCGTGGAAAGCGGGTTCTTCAGGAGCTGCCAGGTCATCGTCAGCACGGATACGGGAGGGGACGGCGGAGAGCATTTCGGCGAGAGGCAGCTCACGCTCGGCAGGCTGGGCAGGGCAGTTTATTCCTTTGACGTCCCGGGCAAGGCAGGCCATGCCGCAGGGAACGAGGGCATCAATGCGGTCGAGGAGGGCGCCAAGCTCGTGCGCGAGCTGAAGAAGATACGGCCGCCAAAGCACAGGCTGCTTCCCCCGCCGCCGGTGTTCGTAAGGTATTTCCACGCCGAAACAAGCTCCCTCTCGATGCCTGAGCGGTGCGTCATCGAGCTGGACAGGCACCTCGTGCCCCCTGAAACGGCCGAAAGCGTGCTCACCGAGCTCCGGAACGGGATACGCTGGCTCTACGAGACAGGCTTGTTCAGGGAAATCGACGGAAAGAGGATAGAGGCGAAGCTCAAGGAAAGGAAGACGCCATATCTTGTCCCGCAGCTCACGGAGCGGAAAAATCCGGACGTGAAAAAGTTCGAGAGGATAATCTCGGCGAATTTCGGCGAGCCGAAAATCGTATACGGAAATTCGGTGGCCGACGAGAACGTCCTTGCGCTGAGCGGCGTGCCTGTGATAACATACGGGCCCAGGGGCGGCCTCATGCACTCGGCCGAAGAGTGGGTGTCGAAAGAGAGCTGCCTCAACATCGTCAAGGGGCTGGGATCGTTCCTTCGCTCAGAATAGCGCCTTCGCTCCAATTATAAATTTGACCCGGGAATTTCCCCCATGAGACTACTTGCGCTCGCCATGGTCATCGGGTTATTCGTCTTCGGATGCGCCGGCACAGTGCCGCCTGCCAACAACACGACAGGGATTCCGCCCGGCTACGAGAAACCGGAATTCTGCAAGAGCGCGAGCGACTGCGTCCGCCAGCAGAGCTGCTGCGACTGCGGCCTCGGAGTTTATGTGAACAAATACCACTACAACAGCACGCCATGCACAGGGCCCGTGTGCAAGTGCGCATTGCAGCCCTCGCACGCGGACTGCGTGGACAATAAGTGCGTGGCCGTAGCCGACGTATTTCCGCCGCCTCCTGAAAATAACACGACCGGAATTCCTCCGGGGTATGAAGTGAATGACTTCTGCAAGGCCGACAAAGACTGCGTGAGGCTTAAAAGGTGCTGCGACTGCGGAGCGGGGGTATACGTGAACATCTACCACCAGAGCGAGGTGGATTGCTCCGGGCAGCCTGCGTGCATGTGCCCCATCGAGCTTTCGCACGGCGAGTGCCAGGCCAATAAGTGCGTCGCCGTCACGGATTTTGCGCCGCCATCCGAGCCGAAGATAACCTTTACCGGCTCGCACGGGGAGTGCGGAGGCGCGGTCGCTCCCACGAGGACCGATACGGACGATGGCATGGTCATAAGGGGGGCGATTTCCGCGCCCACGCCCTGCTACAAGGTCGTCGGGACGGTCGCGAAATCGGACAGCGTCTGGAAAATGATGCTGACGACTGAAGCCGCCCCGAGCAACACGGATTATTGCCCGACATGCACAGGGACTATTGCCTGGACTGCGAACATCACCGGGTATACCGGAACGGTGGAGGTCTATTATAACGGCAAGAAGGTTTTCCCGGACAAGGCCGGGTTCTGCGGCACGTCGACGCAGGCCTCATGCAGCTCTGATTCGGACTGCATCACTGGCGGGTGCTCCGGGCAGGTCTGCCAGGGGAAAAACGAGGAGCCGGTCATAACGACGTGCGAATACCGCACGTGCTACAGCGCGGCTGCCTTCGGCCTGAAGTGCGGATGCATGGCCGGAAAGTGCCAGTGGGGATAAGGTTTTAAGAGGTTCTTTCCATTTTTTACTAATCCCGTCGTAGCTCAATGGTAGAGCGCACCGCTGTAGTTTTGCATAAACCGACTTAACCAGTCAGTTTTGGGCTACCTTTTCCTAAAAGGTAGAAACGGTGAGGTTGCTTGTTCAAGTCAGGCCGACGGGAATGTCATGCTAATTTTCGCTATCGCGAAAATCGCATGTTTGCTCGCCTGCGGGCTCGCAACAGACGAATTTTTTTCTCCCAATCCCGAAATTTTGAAAGGTTTGATGGAAAATTTTCCCATAAAATCTCATTCTGAAAATAATTTCCGCAAAAAATCGACGCAGTAATAAATATTCCAAAATCGCCGCTCTTTGCGTGAGAGCATGATACCGAAACCGAAGGAGACCGGAGAAACTGGCGGGAGGGACAGGTTCAAGACTTACGACAAGCTTACAATCGACATAAACGAGGTCCAGTTCTCCACAATCCAGCAGGCCGAGCAGGTCCGGCTCAGGATGTTCTCCGGCATCAACACCGCAACGCTCATGGCACAGAACATCGGGAGCGCGAGAAGGAGGTCGGACGAAATCGCCTGCATCAACCTCCACCTCGACGAGGAGCAGTTCGTATCCATGATGAACCCGGAGCTGAAAATCGTGTTCCGCTCGAACAACGTCCTCGCGCCATACCGCGCGACGGCATTGTTCAAGGAGCCGCTGTTCAGCGCCGCGGAGCCCCTCGGCGAGCAGGCTTTCAAAAACTAGCCTATAAAAAATGTGTGTGAATATAATAATTTATGGCTAGATTGATGGCGCCGCGCATAACCGGAACGAATACGACTACTTACAAGGCGGTCACAATCAGCCTGGACGGGGACCAGTTCGACAGGATACGCCTCACCGAGAAAGTCGTACTCAAGGCGTACGGCCCGCAGGGAAGCGGCTCAATGGAATTGGTCCTGAGGAATGCCGGCAGGGGCAAAAGGAACGCGAGGGGAAGCGAGACGCTCGCAATTGAGGCGGATGAAGACACGTTCATAGGCCTGATCAGCCCCACGATGAAGGTGAGGTTTTTGGGCGACTCCTCGCGCACCACGTTCGAAACTGAAAGGATAACATGCATGCCGCTTTTTGCCGCCAAGGCGCCGCTCCTCGAGCAGAGCCTCAAGGATTGAAATCCGCCCAGACAGGGTAGTGGTCGGAAACCTGCTCGGTGAAGGACTGGTTAAGGCCGTACTCGGTGTCGAAGCGGAATACGCCCCAGTTGCCTGAGAAAGACTCGTTATCCGAGAGGATTATCCGGTCGTAGGTGCAGTCGGTGCTTTTTGTAGTCGTGTCCGCGCTGTCCGGCACCACCCAGGTAAATGATGAATTTTTGAGCGTCAGGTTGTCCGATGCCTTCAGATAAGTGCAGTCCGCATTCAGGTCCCCAAGGACGATGAAGTCTTTTTCAGAGGGGAATTTCTGCATCGCATCATCCAGGACGAGGGGCAGGCGGTTGATTTCAGCGACAGTGTCGTCCGGCTGGGTGTGGATTCCTATCAGGACAAACGAGAAGTTGCCGCTTTGGAAGCGGGCCACGAAAGGCTCGCGCTGGAACAGGTCCGGAGAAGATGCGTTTGGCGGGTCGGCGAAAGTATAATTTGAAAGAAGCTGGACTTTCTCGGTGTTATAGACGTAGGCGTAATTTTCCTTGCTCGAAGTGCGCCCGAGGCGGGGGCTGGAAACCGCCGCGTATTTGGGGCCGGGAAGGGCGTTTATGCTCTCCAGGTAAAATGGGAGCGTCGTCTCCGTGTCGTCTCGGAGCTCCTCGACGAGCATAACGTCGAAGTTTCTTGCGGTCTTCGAGAGGACGTCCATTATCCCGGGTTTCGAGCGCTTGGACTCCCCAAAAATCTGGATGTTGAATGCCGCGATGCGAAGTGTTTGGGTTATGTTTTGGGGCGGGGCAGTTTGGTTGGTGTGGTTTGTGTTGTTGGCCGGGACGCTCTGATTCGGGGCATTGTTGACGGTCTGATTGGGTTGGGGAGGCGGGCTGATGCAGCCCATGACGAGGAGCATGGCGAGCGCGAGGAAAACGGCCCTCATACCGAACCGGCTCCCCTCTGGACGACCTCGCTGAGCGCCGGATGGATGTGGACGGTGTTGATTATGTCGTTCACGTGGGACCGCCCGGCCTTCATCGAGACGAGAACTTCGTGAATCAGCGTGGATGCGTCGGGCCCCAGGATGTGGCAGCCGAGTATCTTTCCGTTGTAGTCCGTGATGAACTTTACAAAGCCGTCCTTCTCGGCCAATGCCTCGCCCATGCCGGTCTGCGAATACTTGTAATAGCCGACGAGGTAGTCCTCCCCCTTGAGGTCCTGCTCCATCTTCCCCACGCCCGCGACCTGCGGATCGGAGAACACTGCGTGCGGCATTGCAGTGTAGTCCACCGCGAGCTTCTTGCCGGGGTTGAGGAGGTTGTTCGCGACTATCTCCGCTTCGAGGTTGGCAGAATGCTTGAACAGGTATTTTCCGGCGATGTCGCCAAGCACGTGGATTCCGGGGACATTCGTTTCCATGAGTTCGTTGCACTCGATATAGCCGTACTTGTTCGTCTTGAGGCCGGCCTTCTCCACGGCGAGGATGTCGCTGTTCGGCACGCGCCCGGTCGCTATGAGGAGGTGGGTGCCCTCGACGCCGCGGCCATCGGGCCCGTAAACGGCTATCCTCCTGCCCTTCTTTTCCACGCTCTTTGCAGCAAAGCCGAGGAGCACGGGGTATTTCTTTGAGAAGATTTCGGTGAACTTCTGCCCGATTTCCTCGTCCTCGTCCGGGAGGAGGCGGACGTTCCGCTGGAGGATGGTGATTTTCGAGCCCATGGAGCCGAAGAAATGCGCGAGCTCGCAGGCTATGTAGCCCCCGCCGATTATTATCAGCTCCTCTGGGAGCGTTTTCACGCGGAGCGCCCCGTCGCTCGTCATGTAGGGGACCTTGTTCAGGCCTTCTATGGGAGGAACCGATGGGCGCGTCCCTGCCGCGATGACTATCCGGTCGGCGGTGATTTGCCCGCTTTTGACTTTCAGGGTCTTGGGGCCGCTGAAGACCGCGCGCTCCTTGAATAGCGTGATGTTCTTGGCCTTCCTTATCGAGGCCTCGATGCCAGCGGCCTCCTCGTCGACAGTCCAGGCGCGCTGCATGACCTTCCTGAAGTCGACGGACACTTTCCCGACGTTTATCCCGAATTCGGAGGCGCGCTTTATTGTCTGCATCACGTCCGCGCTGTGGATGAGTATCTTGGATGGGATGCAGCCGCGGTTGAGGCAGGTGCCGCCCATCGGGCCTTCCTCGACAATGGCGACATTCAGGCCCTGCGAGGCTGCCGCGCTCATGACGTCCAGGCCCGAGCCTGCGCCGATGACGATAAGGTCGAATTTCTGCATGGAGGAAAAGGAATGAAGAGAAATAAAAAGATGTTCACTGCGAGCCGTTAGGCGAGCAAGTGAACTATGCAAGCATCGCCCGCAGGATGAAGAAGGGGTCGATGAGCTTCTTGTGGTTGTGCGGGTTGATGAGGGCGTCGCTAATCGCGTGGCGTATCTCCTTGCTCCGGTTTGCCTTGCCGATCATCATGTTGAGCAGGAACTTGTTGTTCGCCATCTTCTGCATGCGGTAGTTCGTGTCGACCTCGTTGCCGATGACGTCCCACAGGAGCGTCGGGTATTCGGACAGCGCTTCGGCCGAGAAGTCGTTCTTCTGGAACGCCTTCAGGATGACCTGCGACGCGTACTTGCCGCTCGTGAGGGCGTTCCCGATGCCTTCCCCGGAGAACGGGTCTATGAGGGATGCGGCGTCGCCCACGAGGACGTAGCCGTTCCCGTACATCTTCACCCTCTTGGACGCAAGGGGCAGAATCCAGCTCTTGACGTCCGAGGAGCGCTTGGCGTCCTTGAAGCGGCCCTTGAACGCCGGGTGCTTCTCTATCGCCTCGAACATGAGCTTGTTCAGGTTGACTTTCTTCTTCTTCATGTCCTTGACGAGCATGCCGATGCCCACGTTCGCCCTCTTGTTCGGGAGCGGGAAAATCCAGAAGTATCCGGGGAGGACGCCGTCGATGAAGTGGAGCTCTATCTGGTCTATCATCCCTTCGACGTTGTCGTAGTAGCAGCGGATGGCCGCGCACTGGTGGCCTTCGTCGTCATTCAGGGCACCGAGCTTGCGGGCGGTTATTCCGCCTGCGCCGTCAGCGCCTACGAGTATTTTCGCGCGGAACTCCATCTCCTTGCCCTCGAACTTGCCCTTCACGCCGACGACCTTGTCGCCTTCCATTATCAGGTCGGAGGCGAAGAACCCTTCTAGGCACTTGGCGACCTGCTTCTTCGCGAACTGGAAAAGCACGTTGTCGAAGACTTCCCTCCTGCAGACGAAGCCCGGCGCGGAGTTGTTCCCCTCGCTCTTTGAAGATATCGGGACGAAAGTGCCGTTCGGGGACGAGAATGCCACGCCGAACATGTCCTGGTGCTCCGCCTTCTCGAAGTCCTTGTACACTCCAAGCTCGGTAAGCACGCCGACGGAGCGGCCTGAGATGCCGTCGCCGCAGGTCTTGTCCCTGGGGAACTTGGCCCTGTCCAGAAGGATGACCTTCTTCCCGGCTTTCGCTAGGAACGACGCGGTCGAAGAGCCGCCCGGTCCCCCTCCTAATACTATGACGTCATATTCCTCTGCCATTCATATCACCATAAAACTCGGTTATTAAAGATAATTAGAGGTATTAAGGGACATGCTTATAATTATTTGCGGTCTGCCAGGGAGCGGCAAGTCCACCCTCGCAAGGGCCCTCGCCCGGAAGACGGGCGCGATGCACCTTAGCAGCGACCGCATCCGGAGGGAGATGTTCCCCAGGCCGGGCTACAGCGAGGAGGAGAAGCAAGCGGTGTACGGCGAACTCATGAGGCGGACCGAAGATGCGCTCAGGGGAGGACGGAGCGCCGTCGTGGACGCGACTTTCTACCGGAAGCGGCAGAGGGAAGATTTTACCCTGATAGCAGAGAGGGCGGGAGCGAAATGGCGCCTAATCCTCTGCACGATTGAAGAGGGCGAGGCGAAAAAGCGCCTTTCGAGGCGCAGGCCGGGGAACGTCAGCGACGCGGACTACGCGGTCTACTTGAAGCTGAAGGGGGCATTCGAGCGCATCGAGGGCGAGCACCTCGAGCTGGACACGATGCTGCCATTGCGCGAGCGCATCCGCCGCGTTACTGAATATCTCGGGTGAAGCGATGGACATCAAGGCTCTTGCCGGAATCACAGGCTCTGAGGTCATCGAGACGCACATTTCTTGGGTTCTCCTTGGCGAATTCGTCTACAAGATAAAGAAGCCGGTGAAGTTTTCCTTCCTGGACTTCTCCACGCCCGAGAAGCGCCGGTTCTACTGCTCCGAGGAAGTGAGGCTGAACTCGAGGCTTTCCCCTGACGTCTATCTGGGCGTCGCAGGGGTGGGCGAAAACGGGTTCGTCGCCCCGGAGGGGTCTGAAGAGCACGCGGTGAAGATGCGGAGGCTCAGCGAAGCGAGGAAGATGTCGAGCCTCCTTGCCCATAGCGCCCTCGGCCCCGAGCACATGGCCGAGCTCGCAAAAATCGTGGCGGATTTCCACATGAAGGCGCAACGGGCTCCTGAATATAATACTCCTGAGCTGATAGGGGCGCAGGTCGCGGATTTGGGGAACTTCAGGGAAGGCATCGAGGGCGCGACCGGCCTCGGGCGATGGGTGGACAACCTCCTCAAGCGCTCGGAGGATTTCCTGAAAAGGAACCGCGAGCTAATAGAGGGAAGGAGGAGGGGGGGCTTCGTGAGGGACTGCCACGGCGACCTCCATAGCGGGAACGTGTTCTTCGACTCCGGGATACGGATAATCGACTGCATCGAGTTCAGCGAGAGCTTCCGATGCACGGACGTCGCGAGCGACGTGGGGTTCATGGCCATGGACCTCGAGTATGCCGGGCGCGAGGACCTTTCCGAGGCGTTCGTCGGCGAATATCTGCGCGCGACCGGGGATGAAGGGATGGAGGCGGTCCTGCCTTTCTACAAGTGCTACCGCGCGAACGTCCGGGCCAAGATTGCCGCGATAGACTATCTGGGCGGGAAAAGCGCCGAAGCCCGGACGAGGATAGACAGGTATGTAATGCTTGCAGAGAAATATTCGAAGACTATGGCGTGATGGCATGGACGGAGTGAGGGAACTCGGGAGGGCTTTCGCGGTCACCTTTGCGGTGCTCGTCATACAGCTTGTCGGCTGGCAATTGTCGCACAGCCTCGCGCTCCTTGGCGACAGCGCCCACGTCTTTTCGGACATACTCGCAATCGGCGCGTCGCTCCTTGCGATGTGGCTCGCGATGCGCATGCCGAGCGAAAGGCGCACGTTCGGCTTCCACAGGATGGAGGTTTTCGCGGCACTGTTCAACGGGCTCCTCCTGGTCCTCATGGCGCTCCTCATCGGATACGAGGCGATCCAGAGGTTCGGCACCGGCTACGCGATTGACGGAGTCCCGATGCTCGTCACTTCGCTAATCGGCCTCGCCGGGAACGTCTATGTCGCCTACCACCTCCAGCACGAGGAGAACCTGAATGTCCGGAGCGCGTTCATGCATGCGGCGGGCGATGCGCTCTCATCGGTGGGCGTGTTCATCGGCGCGCTCGCAATCATCCTGAGCGGGCAGTACGTGATTGACATCGCGGTGAGCCTGCTCATTTCGGGAATAATACTTTTCAGCGCCTACTCTGTCCTGCGCAGCTCGCTCTCGATCCTGCTCGAGTCAGCGCCCTATGAGGCGGGGGTGGGCAAAATCACCGCCGCGGTCATGTCCGTCGAGGGCGTGAAGGGCGTGCATGACGTCCACATCTGGCGCACTTGCTCCGAGTTCGTCTTCGCCATGATGCACGTGGAGGCGGAGAACATCGAGCTGATAGAGGCGAGGGCTCTCTCGCAGAAAATCGAGGAGAAACTCCACCACGAGTTCGGGATTACCCACTCGACAATCCAGTTCGAGCCCTTCGGGTGCAGCTGCGAGAGCCAGAACATGTGCAACATGCTCGAGCACAAAAAGAAGAAGCACAGGCACTGAGCACTAAAAACGGGAGCAGTTTCGGACAGGATGTTTGATTTTGTCTGTCGGCAAACCCTTTGGGTTTGCAAACAGACCGCTTTGACAGGGGAAAACAGGGGTAAATTTTCAATGCCTGAAGTGCCTTATGCCGGTGAAGACCATCGCTATCCCGTGCTCGTCCGCGGCCTTAATCACGTCCTCGTCGCGGATGGAGCCGCCGGGCTGGATGATGGCGCTGATGCCGAGCTTGGCCGCGTAGTCTATGCCGTCGCGGAACGGGAAGAAGGCGTCGCTCGCCATCGCACAGCCCTTCACGTCCTCTCCGTAATCCTTGGCTATCATGGCCGCGAGCTTCGTGGCGTCGATGCGCTTCATCTGGCCCGCGCCTATCCCGACTGCGCGGTTGTTGCGGGCATAAACGATTGCGTTCGACTTGACGTACTTCACTATCTTCCACGCGTAAAGCAGGTCCTTCATCTCCTGCTCGGTGGGCTTGCGCTTGGTGACGACTTTAATGCCGTCAAGGAGCTTGACGTTCGCGTCCTGCGCGAGAAGTCCGCCCAG
This sequence comes from Candidatus Bilamarchaeum sp., assembly GCA_035455205.1. Lineage (GTDB taxonomy): Archaea > Micrarchaeota > Micrarchaeia > Anstonellales > Bilamarchaeaceae > Bilamarchaeum. Next base: position 161,477 of record DATIFM010000008.1, read on the forward strand.
GATGGAGCGGTATTTCCGGTACGGGACGCGCTTCACCGTCACCTCTGGCTGCTCCATGACGCGCATGTTCTTCTTCGAGCGGAGAACCTCGAGCGCCTTCTCTTCGAACCCTGGGGCGATGACGATGTCCACGAACTTGCTCGTGATTTCCCTCGCGAGGGCCTCGTCCACCTTCCGGTTCAGGGCCACGACGCCGCCGACGGAGGCCTCCGGGTCGACGGATTTGGCGAGCTTGAAGGCCTCGAGGATGCTCTCGGAGGATGCGACGCCGCAGGGGTTGTTGTGCTTGACGATGACGCCCGTCGGCTCCTCGAACTCGCGTATGAGCTTGAACGCGGCGTTGCAGTCGAGGAAGTTGTTGTAGGACATCTCCTTTCCCTGGAGCTGCCTCGCGTTGAGGAAAGAGGGGTTCTTGTACAGGTCGTCGCGGTAGACTGCCGCGCGCTGGTGCGGGTTCTCCCCGTAGCGCAAATCCTGCTTCTTGTGGAAAGTGAGGTTCAGGTATTCGGGGAACTCGTCCTGGAGCCCGAAGGACTTTCGGAAATACTGCTCGATGAAGACATCGTAGTGGGAGACGTGCTCCCAGGTGTCCATCGCGAGCCGCTCGAGCGTCTTCTCGGAAAGCCAGCCGTTTCCCTTCTTCAGTTCGTCCAGTATCGCGGCATAGCGCTTGGGGTTGCACACTACGGCGACGTTCCGGAAGTTCTTGGCCGCCGAGCGCAGGAGGGTCGGGCCGCCGATGTCGATGTTCTCGATGGCCTCCCTGAGCGGGGCCCCCTTCTGTACGGTTTCCTCGAAGGGGTATAGGTTCACAACGACCATGTCGATGAGCTTTATGCCGAGCTTCCCGGCCTCCTGCATGTGCTTCTTGTTGCCGCGGTCCGCGAGTATGGCCCCGTGGACCTTGGGGTGGAGAGTCTTGACGCGCCCGTCCATCATCTCGGGCGAGCCGGTGAACTTCGAGACTTCGACGACCTTCACCCCGCTGTCGGAAAGCAGCTTCGCGGTTCCTCCGCTCGAGACGATTTCGACGCCGAGCGCGGACAGGGCGCGCGCTAGTTCTACGACACCTTCCTTGTTATGCACACTTACCAATGCCCGCTTGATATGCATAGACAGAACCAGTTACTAGATATGCGCTTCCGGATTATAAAGGTTTTCTCATCGCGGATTTCAGCTTCGCGAGAATGCCGTCCGGAGCGCCGAATTCACCGAGCGTCTGGCCTTTGTTCGCCCCGTGGAAGTCCGAGCCTCCGGATTCGAGGAGACCAAGCTCAGCCGCGAGCGAGCGATAGCGCTCGATGAGCCGGTTGTTCCCGCTTTCGGCGAGTTTCACTTCCGGGCGGTTTCTGATGTAATCGTAATAAACTTCGACACCGTCCCCTCCTGAGGCCTTGAAGTCCGAAAGGAGCTTTTCAGGCGCATAACCGTAGATGTCGGGGTGCGCAAGTATCGCGAGGCCGCCGGCCCCGTGTATCGTCCGGATTGCGTCGGCGAGGGGGAAGTGCTCGGCCCTCTCCACGTAAGCATCCTTCCCGCGCCCGAGGAGCTTGACGAAGACCGCGGAGATTGAGCCGAATTCGGCCGGGTGGTTGCGGAGGAGCACCTTCGCGATGTGGGGCCGGCCGATGGAGCCCTGGGCCTCGGCCTTCACCTCCTCGAAGGTGATGGAGTAGCCCAGCTCGCGGAGCTTCTCCACGGTCGCCTTCTTCTGGGAAAGGCGCTCCCGGGCGAGTGCTTCGAGCCGGGAGTTCAGGGCCGCGTTCGCCGCATCGATGAAAAGCCCGAGGACGTGGATGTCCTTGTAACCGAGGGCATCGTCGAAGACGGTTATCTCGATTCCGGGGATAAGCTCTACGGACGATTTCGCCCGGTCGATACGCTTCGCGCTCTTTATCGTGTCGTGGTCGGTGATGGCGAGGGCCTTCAGCTTCAGCCGCTCCGCGCCCCTCACGAGCTCATTGAACGTGAACGTCCCGTCGCTCGCGGTGGTGTGCGTATGGAGGTCTATCATCGCGAATCTTGCTCAAGCGCTTTTTATTAATTGCTGGGATAATAGCTGGAATGGAATACTGGCAGATGAAAAAGGAGGAACTTCTCTCCGCTTATTCCAGTTCGGATGCCGGGCTCACGAGCGCCGAAGCGGCGCTCAGGCTCGCAAAAACCGGGCCGAACCAGATTGAGGCCCAGGACAAGAAAACACCCCTCCGGATTTTCATAGCCCAGTTCCAGAACCCGATGATTTACGTCCTCCTCGCGGCTACTGCGATCGCCTTCGTGCTCGGGGAGCAGACCGAAGCGCTGATCATACTTGCGATACTCATGGTCAATGCGGTCCTGGGATTCGTCCAGGAATACCGCTCCGAGAAAGCCCTGGAAGAGCTCAGGAAATACGTGTCCATGACCGCGAGGGTCATACGCGGGGGCCAGACTTACGAGATTCCGGTGGAGGAGGTCGCGCCCGGGGACATAATACATGTCGCGATAGGGGACATCGTCCCGGCGGACGCGAGGCTGACCGAAGCGCACGAGCTGGAGGTCAACGAGTCCATCCTGACCGGCGAGTCCAGCCCGGTGCACAAGAAATCGGACGTGATTGCGGCCGCAAAGGTGCCGGTCCACGAGCAAACAAACACGATTTTCATGGGCTCGACCGTCTCAGCGGGCCACGGAGTCGGAGTCGTCGTGGGGACAGGGAAGGAGACGCTCCTTGGCAAGAGCGCGAAGGCCATCGGGAGCGCGGACCAGCCCACTGATTTCGAGAAGAGCATCCGGAGCTTCGGCGACATGCTCGTACGGGTCATACTGATAATGGTCGTCTTCGTATTCGTTGCCAATGCCTACCTCGGCCACGGCCTGCTGGAGTCATTCCTTTTCGCTCTCGCAATAGCGGTGGGGATAACGCCCGAGCTGCTGCCGGTGATAATCACGATCGGCCTCTCCCAGGGGGCCATGAACCTCGTAAAGAAGAACGTGGCGGTCAAAAGGCTTCAGGCGATTGAGGACCTGGGGAACATGAACGTCCTCTGCGCGGACAAGACAGGGACGCTCACCGAGAACCGGGTCGAGCTGATACGCTATCTCGACTCGGAGGGGAAGGACGACGAGAAGATACTCGCGTATTCCCTGCTTTGCAACACCGCCGTAGTCCACCATGGGAGGGTGAACGGCGGGACGGTCGATTCCGCCATCTGGACATATGCGCTCGAGAAGTACGACTACAGGAAAATCCAGGCCTACCGGAAAGTGGAGCTCGTGGAGTTCGATTACGAGAGGAAGAGGATGAGCGCCATCGTCGAGAAGGACGGCGCGCTCCTCATGATAACGAAGGGAGCCCCCGAGGCGATGCTCCCGGCCTGCACGAAAGTCCTCGTGGGGGGGAAGGAAGTTCCGCTTTCGAAAAAAATCAGGCAGGTCAAGGAGATGGGCGAGAAGTTCGGCTCCGAGGGCTACAGGGTCATCTCGGTCGCGTACAAGAGGCCCCCGCCCAAGGACGACTACACCAAAGACGACGAGCATTCGCTCGTGTTCATCGGGTTCCTCATAATGATGGACCCGCCCAAGAAGGACGCCGGCGCTGCGCTCGAGAGGTTCAAGAGGCTCGGCGTAGACATGTACGTGCTCACGGGGGACGGGCCGCTCGTCACCGAGCAGGTATGCAAACAGGTCGGCATACTGAACAAGTCGGGGCTGGTCCTCCAGGGCATGGACCTTGCGGGCATGGACGACAAGGAGCTTCAGGAGACAGTCGGGAAGCACAATATCTTCGCAAGGGTGACGCCTGCGGACAAGCTCGCCATAGTGAACGCATTGCGGGCAAGCGGGCATATTGTCGGCTTCATAGGGGACGGGGTGAACGACGCGCCGTCCCTGAAGGCGGCGGACGTCGGGATATCGGTGAGCAATGGGACGGACATAGCCAAGGACGCGGCGGACGTAGTGCTGCTCAGCAAGAACCTCAACGTCATAGCTAACGGGATAGCGGAGGGAAGGACTACCTTCAACAACATAACCAAGTACATAAACGCCACCATCAGCGCGAACTTCGGCAACATGTTCACGCTCACGATTGCCTCGATAATCCTGCCTTTCATACCCCTCCTGCCCTCCCAGATACTCCTGAACAACCTGCTCACGGACGTTCCGATGCTGACGATTTCCACCGACAGCGTGAGCAAGGACGAGCTCCGCAAGCCGAAAAAATGGAACATCGCGCAGATAACGAGGTTCATGATTTTCTTCGGCCTGATAAGCTCGGTCTTCGACCTGATAACGATGGGCTTCCTGCTCTATGTCATCAGCGCGCAGACGGAAACGTTCAGGACGATCTGGTTCATCGAGTCGGCACTGACAGAGATATGCGTGATATTCGCGATACGGACGTACAAGGTGATATACCAGTCCAAGCCGGGCAGGCTGCTTACGGCCGCTTCTGCGATATCCGCGATTATCGTCGCCGGAATCACGTTCACTCCGCTCGCAGTGTTCTTCCAGTTCGTGCAGGTGCCATTGAGCGTGCTGGGGGTCATCGTCGGGATAGTGCTGGCGTATGTCGCCGTCGTCGAGGTTTCCAAGAGGATATTCTACGCGATGGAGAACAGGCGGGCGCTAAAAGCGAAGGAAAGGGGCGGGGCGTAACGTTTTTTAAAACTAAGGAACTAGAATCGAATAACTAATTGCCTTGATAGTGTAGAGTCCCAAAGTGTTCGAAACGCTTCAGGACGCTCTATGGTCTAGCATACGAGACTGTCACTCTCGCGACCCGGGTTCGAATCCCGGTCAAGGCGTTTTGGTTAGTTTGTCAACCCTTCGGGTTGACACTAACCAGACAGTTTCTTTTGGCATCACCTACAGTACGGCGTGAACCAACCTTTTTGGTCAGTTTGCAAACCCCTACGGGGTTTGCCGACAAACAAAAAAAATCAGAAGCCGAGCGCAGCGGGAAGCTCGGCATGAGCATTCTCTTCTGAAACCATCGCGTCGTAGAGCCTCAGCTTCGATGTAATGGACTCGAGGGTGTTCGGCGAAGAGTTCATGATAATCACTCCGCGGGCGCAATTCAGCATCTCGAGCGCATCGAGGAGGTCGTTCGCTATCACTGCCGTTCGCTTCGGGTCGAGCGTTTTCCCTGAAGCCGCCATCGCCTTCGAGGCTGCGGTCAGCTTGGTCATGGTTCCGTTGCCGTTGTCCTCGGAGCCTATCATCGTCTCGAAGCCCTGGAAGGTGCCGTTCACGTGCTCGACGCTCCCCACTGCGTGATGGAACCCGTAGCGCCTCGCCAGCCACTCGGCGCTGTCTCGGGAAGCGCGCGTCGCGAGGACGAGGGTGAGGCTTTCCCTTCGGGATAGCTCGATGAGCGCGTCAATCGTCCTTCTCTTGAGGCCGCCGGTCCTCTCGAGCTCCTCCATGACTGAAATCCAGTCCGACCTCCGGAAGCCGCGCGAGTAAAGCTCCCCGTAAACAGCGGCGTGGATGTCCTGCAGCTTGAGCTCCCCCCGGATGACCCTGCGGGGAAAGGATTCGAAAACGCGCTCCGCGACGGCCTTGCCGGCGAGCCTCTCGAGGGCGAGCTTTGGCGAGTCCTCCTTCGTGATGGTCCGGTCGACGTCTATGATGAGGGTTTCGAGCTCCGGGAGGGCCGCATTTCGCCTCCGCTTCGCGAAGCGGTAGCTCGAGACTGCGGCCTGGAAGAGCGGGTTCACCATAAAATCATTCTCTTTCTAACAATTTTTATTGCTTGGGATTCGCGCAGCAGCGGAAGCCGGTCGAGTAGTCGAAATGGTGCGGGTCGTGGGCGGTCGTCATGTAGTTGCAGCCGTATCCGTTCTCATGGTCGTTCGAATAGAAGCCTCCCATGAAGACGCCGCGGAGCTGCCCGCGGACGACAAGTGTGTCGCTCACCCACTCGTGCAGGTTGCCGACCATGTCGAACACGCCGTAGTCGCTCACGCAGCGCGGGTGCGAGCCGCTCCTTGCGAGGCCGCCTTCGAGCAGGTTGAGCCGCTCGTCGTTGAGGTGGTTCTGGTAGCTGGCCCCGAAAAGGAGGCTCGGGGGGTGGATTCCCTGCGAGTTGCAGTGCCCGCGCACGAGGTTCTCCCCATAAGGGTAGGTCGTCCGTCCCATCCCCATGCAGGCAGACTGCCATTCGTCACGCGTGCAGAGCCTTTTTCCGGCCCGGGAGCATGAAGCTTCGGCGTCGATCTGGCTTATGTGGCCCTGCGGGAACACGCCGGCCTCGCTCCTTGCCACGGTTTCCGCGCCCATGACGGGCCGGTTGAACGGATGCCGCTTTCCGGGGTCGGCCTGCATCACGAGATAAGCCTCGTAGCGGTCAACGCAGAAAGGGCCTGCGCGCGCCATGTTGCGGAGGCACCCGTTCTCGGACTCGGGAATGGAATATATGCCGGAGGGGCGGCTGCTCACCTGTGCACCGGGAGCCTCAGGGGCAGGGAGTATCTTCTCGGCAAGCGGGACCTTCTCGATGCGCGGGGAGGAAGGCGGCTGGTGCATCGCGCATCCGGCGCTGATTAGCGCGCCAGCCATGAGAAGCCTGGCGTTGCCTGGAAGATTCATAAAAATACATAGAATAAAACTATTTATAAGAAGCGCTTTTTTGGTCAGTTTGTCAACCCTCAGAGGGTTGACCGGGAAGGGATTGTCGGTTTGCAAACCCTCCGGGTTTGCCGACAAAAAACCGGAGGAAATCTTCAAATGGTGTGAGAAAGTGTCTGTTTGCATATATTTATAAACTGTTTCGGGCATATATATGCTTGCGCGAAAAGTGGGGAAAAAAGCAGTTATTTAAAGGAAAAACGCGTAAATACGAACAGGGGAGAGGGGGGTTCGACAGTATGTCTGATATCATTGAAGGGCTGCTGCGCAACAAGTATTCGAGCGACGCCAAGTCGTACTTTGTCGGATTGGAAAGGGGCCGCATCTGGGCCGAAGATTACGCTGATTATTTCGAGATGAGGCAGTGGAGCGAGATGAGCTACCTCGAGTTCGACTACCTGGTCCTGCCGCGCGGCGAGGATACCCATTTCAAGGTCCTCGGGCGCGACTCGCCCCTCGAGTGGAACGAATACCTCCGTGGATGGATAGACGGAGTGAAGCAGGTAGTCAGGGAATACTAGAAATAAGGCTTCATGTTCGCTTCCCGGACCGCTTCCCTCAGCTCCTCGATAAGCGCGAGTATCCTTTTTCCTCTTTCGGTAGTCCGGTATCCGATTATCCGCCGGCCGTTCTTCGACTGCAGGACCTCCTCGTGAAGTATCTTCATCACAAGCATCTCCTTCAGGCGCTTAGAGACCGTCGCCGAGCTGAGCTTCTTGCTCCCAATAGATATCCTCGTAAAGTCCGCAAACGAGACCGGAGCGACATCGGCCATGGCCATCATCTGCAAAGAACCACGTGGTGCAACCATGATATGCTTTAGCAGGTTAGTTTTTAAAAGTTAAGTGGATTTTTTTTCACGTGATGTTTCTGCCATGAAAGCGGGCAGGATATAAAAGGATTGCCGCCCTTTACACTCGAGAGGTGTGATATGAGAGGTATCCAGATACTCTTGATTTGCGCTGTCCTCCTGTTCGGGTGCACCGGCGGGGGCCAGCAGACAGGCCAGAATCCCCCGTCGGGAGGCTCGACGCAGCCGCCTGCCGGAGGAGGCGCTTGCGAGCCCAAATACTCGTTCTCCGAGCTGGGCGACGGAGTGCTTTCCCAGAGCGCCAAGCTCGTGGCGACAGTCACGTGCGCCGGGAACAAGACGCTCGAAGTTACCCTTGACGGGGTAAGCGCTACGAGCGCCAAGGCTGACAGCGACGCAACGACGCCGCTAGAGCTCAAATTCGCCCCGCCCAAGGACGGCACGGTCAAGCTGGCCGTCGAAAGCGACGGCGAGGTCGTGTTCTCCAGGGACTGGACGGTGAAGCCGCTCGGAAGCGACGACACCAAGGGCCCCGAGAACGACGCGGTCACCTTCAAGGAATGGAGGGCCATGTCCGTCGACGTCGGCAGCCCGATAAAGGTGGGCAAGGTCAAGCTGTTCCTGAAGAGGATAGCAGACAAGACCCAGCCGGGGACCAATGTCGTGGTGGAGCTGAGGGGCGATTCGGGGGGAAAACCGGGCTCGCTCATAGCATCGTCTAAGAAGCCGATAACCGCGACGACGCTCAGCGACAACTGGATAACATTCGACTTCCCGGATGCGCCCCAGCTTTCAGAGGGCACGAAATGGATTGTCCTCAGGATCGAGCAGACCGAGGACGTGACCCTGATAAGCGACGCGGTGAACATACACTACGTCTCGGTGGACAAGCAGGCCGAGGGGAACGACTACACGAGGCAGATGATACTCAACGTCGACAAGGTCAACGGGGTAGCAACTGAGACATCGTGGACGCCGCTCTCGTACGACCGGAAGTACACCATAGTGGTTTCGGCCGCGGGCTAGAAACCGTCTATTTTTTTTGCTATTTTTTTCAATTGCTCAAAGCGCATCCTCGTGTCCGCTTCCATCTCGAAAATAGTCTGCTCGAGGGTCGGGGCGCGCAGGAAATAGTTGCGCCCCTCCTTTACTACGAGGCCGGAGCGCTGGAACAGGTTGAGATGGTATATTATCGCGGCTTGCGTCACTTCGCCGAACTGCATGATGTCGCGCGAAGAGATGCCCTGCCCGCTTTTGCCGGCTTTAACGATTGCCCGGAAGACCAGCTTCCCCACGTCGTCGCGCTCGTCCCCGAGGCCGAGGCACTGGTATATCCAGTCAATCTCGTCATCGAGTGTCTTCTCGGACGTTGGCACGGCGATATAGCGGATGACTATCTGACGATAAATCCGTCGCTGCGCCATGCATTAAATAAGCAGCATCAAATTTAAAAATATTTCGTAATATTAAACAATTTGTTAAAAATGGAAAAGGTGAGCGCACGGAAAAGGCAGACGAACAGGCGGAGAAAAAGGAGCATGCGAAGCACCACGGCCAAACGGCAGAGCTTCAGGAAAGGCTGATGCGCCTGCAGGCCGAATTCGAGAACTACAAGAAAAGGGCGGCCCGCGAGAACGAGATGCTCCGGGAGGCCGCGAGCGCGGACATGATGCTCAAGATGCTTCCCATCGTTGACGAGTTCGAGATAGCCCTCAGGCACATGGAAAAGGCGGACGAGGGGGTCAGGCACGGCATGGAGCTGATATGCTCCAAGCTCAAGGACATGATGAAAAAGGAGGGCGTGGAGGAGATGAATGCGCTCGGCGAAAGCTTCGACCCGTACAAGCACGATGCCCTGCGGCAGGGCGAAGGCGAGGACGGGAAAGTCGTGGAAGTCATCCAGAAGGGTTATGTATTGCGGGGGAAAGTATTGCGCCACGCGAAAGTCGCAGTAGGAAGCGGGAAGGTGGGTCAGGATGGAAAGCAGGGAAATTGAGAAGATGGACGGCATTGAAAGGGAAAAGATGGCGATACTGGCAAGGAGCCTGCAGAGGCCGGTTCCAGTGGGGATAGCATCGTGAGGTGGTATGTGTGGGAAAGATAATTGGCATTGATCTGGGAACGAGCAACTCGGCGGCGGCATTCCTCGAAGGGGGCAGGCCCAAGATTATACCGAGCGCGGAGGGCATCACGCAGTACGGGAAGGCATTCCCCAGCTACGTGGCCCTCACGCGGGACGGGCAGAGGATAATAGGCGAGCCGGCGAGGAGGCAGGCGGTCACGAACCCCGAAGGCACGGTGACTGCGTTCAAGAGGAAGATGGGCACGGACCACAAGTTCAGCATCTTCGGCAAGGACTACCGCCCGCAGGAGCTTTCGGCGTTCATACTCCAGAAGATAAAGAAGGACGCGGAGGAGTTCCTCGGCGAGAAGGTCGACAAGGCGGTCATAACGGTCCCGGCCTACTTCAACGACAACCAGAGACAGGCCACGAAGGACGCGGGCGAGATTGCCGGCCTCGAAGTAGTGAGGCTCGTCAACGAGCCCACCGCGGCGTGCCTCGCCTACGGCCTCGACAAGGCCGGGAAGGACATGAAGATTATGGTCTTCGACCTGGGCGGCGGGACGCTGGACGTCACGGTCATGGATTTCGGGGGCGGCGTGTTCGAGGTGAAGTCCACGAACGGGGACACCCAGCTCGGCGGCACCGACATGGACCGGATACTGTCCGAATACCTGACGGACCAGTTCAGGAAGGAGAGCGGAGAGGACATATCCAAGGACAGGCAGGCCCAGCAGAGGATTCTCGAGGCGGCGGAGAAGGCCAAAATCGAGCTTTCGACGGCCCTCGAATCCGAAGTGAACCTACCGTTCCTCGCCTCGGCAGGCAACCAGCCCAAGCACTTCGTGCACAGGCTCACGAGGGCCAAGCTAGAGGACCTCGTCCGGCCGGTGATAGAGCGCTGCAGGGGCCCGCTCGAGCAGGCGCTCAAGGACGCCAAGCTTACGCCAGCGGACATCGACAAAATCATACTCGTCGGCGGACCGACGAGGATGCCGATTGTGCAGAAGTTCGTCGAGGACACTGCCGGCAAGAAGGTCGAGAGGGGAATCGACCCCATGGAATGCGTGGCGATGGGCGCGGCGGTGCAGGGCGGCGTGCTTTCAGGGGAAGTGAAGGACATACTGCTCCTCGACGTCACCCCCCTCTCGCTGGGCCTCGAAACGATGGGGGGAGTGATGACGAAGCTCATCGAGAGGAACACCACGATTCCCACGAAGAAGACGCAGGTCTTCTCCACGGCGAGCGACATGCAGACCGCGGTGGACATACACATCCTGCAGGGCGAGAGGCCGATGGCGAAGGACAACGTGGAGCTCGGGAAATTCACCCTGATGGGAATTCCGCCCGCGCCGAGGGGCGTGCCTCAGGTGGAGGTCACTTTCGACATAGACGCGAACGGCATCCTTCACGTCGGGGCCAAGGACCTCGCGACGTCCAAGGAGCAGAAGATGCGCGTCACGGCGCCATTGAAGATGCCCGAGGCCGAGATAAAGGAGAAGATGGCCGACGCCGAGAAATTCGCGGAGGATGACAAGAAGGCCTTCGAGCTCGCGACAGCTAAGAACGAGGCCGAGAGCATGGTCTACGTGGCCAAGAAGACCGTCGAGGACCTCAAGGACAAGCTGACCAAGGAGCAGTTCGACAGGATATCCGAGGCGCAGAAAAAGCTCGAGGAGGCCATGGGCTCCGAGGACGTGGGTCGCATAAGGAGCCTCACCGAGGCGCTCAAGAAGACCCTGCAGGACGTCGGCGGCTCGCTTTACCAGCACCAGGGCGGAGGCCCGGGAGCGGGGGGAGATGACACGCGGGCGGGGGGCGGCCAAACCGACGAAAAGGGGTATGAGCGCGTCAAGAAAGGAAAGAAGAAGGGCGGCTCGGGCGAGGACGTCGTAGAGGGAGAATACGAGAAAGTGGATGACGACAAATAAGGGAGACTAGGTTCTTTTAGGGTGATTTGCGCGAAAAACTACCATAAGGTCCTCGGAGTGGAAAAGGGCGCGAGCAAGGACGAGATAAAGAAAGCGTACCGGAAACTCGCCCTCATCTACCACCCCGACCGCAACGGCTCCCCGAAGGCGGAGGAGATGTTCAAGGAGATAAACGAGGCCTACCGGGTCCTTATGGGCATGGAGAGGCCGCGCGAGGAGCACGTCCCCCATGACTGGTCGCAGGAAGTCGCGGGAATATGGGAAAGCATTTTCAAGGACAAGAACAACAACATGTACCGGTAAGCCCATGGCGAAAAGAGACTATTATGAAGTCCTCGGAGTGGCGAGGGGTGCTGGAGCGGACGAGATAAAAAGCGCGTACCGGAAGCTGGCCATGAAGTTCCATCCCGACCGCAACAAGGAGCCAGCGGCGGCCGAAAGGTTCAAGGAGATAAGCGAGGCCTACGCAGTCCTGAGCGATGAGAAGAAGAGGGCTCAGTACGACCAGTACGGCCATGCCGGCTTCGACCGGATGTATTCAGAGGAGGACATCTTCAGGAGCGCGGATTTCCGGGGCTTCGAGGACATCTTCGGCGACATGGAAGGCTTCGGCCCCTTCGGGAGCATGTTCAGCTCCATGTTCGGGGGCTTCGGGCGGGAAAGGGCGGATTACGGGGCCAACCTCGAGACGGAAGTCGAGATAACGCTCGAGGAAGCCGCAAAGGGAGTGAAGAAGGACATAAGCTATCACAGGAGCAAGGCATGCCCGCGGTGCAGGGGCGAGGGGAGCGAGCCCGGAAGCGCGAGGAAGACCTGCACTGGATGCAACGGCCGGGGGCAGGTAAGGCAGACGAGGCGTGCCGGCCCCATGGCGTTCTACACGGTAACCACGTGCGGAAAGTGCAGGGGCGAGGGGAGCATCGTGGAAAACCCGTGCACAGGGTGCGGCGGCTCGGGAAAGACGAGCGAGAACGAGCACATCAAGGTGAGCATTCCGCCCGGCGTGCAGAGCGGGATGCGCCTGCGCCTCGGGGACATGGGGGAATACGGCACGGACGGCCCGGGGGACCTTTTCGTGAGGATTTTCATAAGGCAGCACCAGAAGTTCGGCCGTGACGGCGATGACCTGAAAATAGACATGCCGATAAGCTTCGCGAGGGCGGCGATGGGGGGCGACCTCGAGGTGCCGACCCTTTTCGGAAAGGACAGGCTCCACATCCCGGCCGGCACCGAATCCCACACGATATTCAGGCTCAAGGGCGAGGGGATGCCGAGGCTCGGGAGGGGCGGCAAGGGCGACCTCCTCGTCCGCGCGATAATAGAGGTGCCAAAGAGGCTCACGAAAAAGCAGAGGGAAGCGCTCGAAGAGTTCGAGAAAGAAACGAAAGAAAAGAAAAAAGGGTTTTTCGACTTCTAGTCACTTCAGGAAATTCACGATGTCGTCCTCGAGCGTCTGGCTGAAAATCTCGGTGGCCTTGAAAAGCTCGGTGCCGTGGGCGGAGGTTCCCTGGTATATCTTGACGTCCGACTGGGATTCGCCGGCCATGCCCTGTATCGTCTGGGCGGCTGAAGCCGAAGCGGTGTCGCCGCTCCCTGCGCACACGAACAGCGAATGGGCGTAGTCGTCCACGGCGGGGGCTATGTCCACGCCGTTATACGACATGCCCGGCGATATCATCGCTATCCTCGTGATGGTCTTCTCCTGCGCTCCGGCGAGTATCGCCGCGCTCGAGCCCATGTCAGCGCCGACGACATAGAAAGATTTCACCGTCGGGTTGCCCTGCTGTATCGGCTTCCTCGCATCGATTATGTTCAGCTTCATGTTCTTGAAGTCGGACGCGTCGAAATCCTGGTAGGTCCGTAGGTTAGTGCTCTTTCCGTGGCCGCTCAGGTCTATTGCGTATATCATGGCATCGGGGATGTCGTCATGGAGCCTCTGTATGAACGATGGCGGGAACGCCTTGCGGTCCTGCCCGAGGCCGTGGGCGAGGATTATCGCCTTCGTGGGGTTGTTCTTGTTCTTGGCCTCGTAGAGGTCGCCGTAAATCGTCCATCCCCCCGACTCATAGGAAACTTCCTTCGACGGCAGCGTGCTTGCCGTGGAAGGCGGCGGGGGCTCGGTCTGCTGCGGCGGCGGGGGCTCGGTAGCCGGCGGCTCAGGCGCGCTGTCGTTTATCTTGACGACCGTCGGGGGGATCTCGTTCTGGGGCGGGGCCGGCTTTGGCGCGCCCTGCGCCGGAGGTGCCTGCCCGGTGCACCCGAAAACGAGAACTAACAAAAGAATAAGTGGAAGGTATCTCATCGGATTACCTTCTTTTCTTCTTCGCGGGTTTTTTCGCGGCCTTTTTCGGCGCCGCCTTCTTCTTGGCTGGGGCAGGCATCATCTCGGGGCCTTCGCAGCACTTGCACATGGTGTCGACCTCGTTCTCCATCCCTTCGAGGGTCTCTGAAAGGTCCTCGAGGTGCATCACGAGCCGGTCCAAGTAGCTAGCCACGAGCCTGACGTCCATCGATTCGCTGTTGTTGAACATGTCATCCCGCAACGACTTCAAATCACTCCTGAATTCAGCCAAAGTCTTCATCCTATCACCTTTCATTGGTAAAGCGGTTGAGTATTTTAAGCCTTTTCCAGCAGGCGCGCGATGACGAGGCATTCCTCCTTCGACAGGCCGACGCCCCGGCGCTTTTCGTATTTGCCGAGAGCGGAAAGCTCCTCCTTTGCGAACATCTTCGAATCGAGGAGGGCGTTCCTTACTGTCTTGTTCTTGTGCTGGAAGATGTAGCGGATGACGTTCTCCTCGAGTGCCGAAGGCCGGAAGCCGGTCTTCGTGAGCCGGATTATCATCGAGTCCACCTTCGGGGCCGGCCTGAAAAGGTGGCGCAAAACGGGGCGCACCTTCTCGACGGTGAACGCCAGCTGGGACGTCACGCTGAGGCGGCCGTAGTTCCGGTTGCCGGGAGGCGCGGCCATCTTTTCCGCGAACTCCTTCTGGACCATGAGAATCGCATGCGCGAATCCGAAGTCGCGGAGGCGGAACACGATGTCCGACGATATGTAGTATGGGATGTTGCCGGCGACGACGTCCACCGTGAGCGGCTCCATCTCGAGGAAATCCGCCTCCACGATTTCGACGGGCCTTCCCGAAAACTTCCCGCGGAGGAGTGAGGCAAAGCGCGCGTCCTTCTCGACAGCGATTATCTTTTCCGGTTTCAGGGCAAGGAGCGCCTCGGTCAGCCGGCCGTCCCCGGGGCCTATTTCGAGGACCCTCTTCCCTTCGGGCTCCGCGAGGCGCGCCTCGAGGGCGAGGATATTTTTGTCCTCCAGAAATGACTGCCCGAGGGACTTTTTGCGTTCCGGGTCTCCTGTTCCCGGTTTCGGGCGGCCGGAGGGCCGGATGCGCCTATAGAATGTGGTCATCCTTCTTACCCTCTATCAAAAGGACCGCGTCGATGAACCCGTACGCGTAGTTGGCCGCGCCGAATGAAGTGAAGAAGTCGCCCTGCGCGAAAAAGTGCTTTGCGTCGCTGCGGTAGTTCTCGGCGTATTCGAGGACTGCCGGGTATTTTTTGTCGAGGCCGAGCGACCGGAATATCGAGAGTATCCTGTCGAGCTTGTCGATGTCTTTGCCGGCCCGCTCCTTGTCGTCCATGGGTATGGATAAGGCTGGAGGGATTAAATAAGAGGAAGATAAGTGTCAGCAGCAGTGCAATTTCCCGCCCAGAAGGGCAGTACTCATATCACCGTGAAGGAGCTTAACTTCTGAGTTCGGAATGGGATCAGGTGTTTCCTCCTTCCTATGACCGCTGACATTATGAGTATGTTCTTATGTTTTTATAAAGTTTCCCTAAGGCAATCAAACGATGGGAAAATGAGGACTGAACTGATAAAGGCGCCATTCTCGGAGAGCTTCGGCCTTCTCCAGGCCGAGTGGAAGCGGATTTACCTTGGGATAATCAAGATAGAGCTCGTAAGCATAACTTTAGCCCTCATCGGGGTGCTGGCGGCAGCAGGAATCTTATTCGGCCTCTCTTGGCTCGGCGTTATCGCGACAATCGTGCTCGCCGCCGCGGTCCTCATGCCTCTCATCCTCGTCTCGGCCATGGTAAGGCTGCTGTCCTACAGCCTCGTGGACTCGATATGGAGCAGGAAGAAGATAAGCCTCGGCGAAAAGTTCCGCGAGAACGCGCTCCCGGTCATCGGGTTCATGGTCGTGCGCGCGCTCATCTCGCTCGTAATCATAGGCCCGATAGTCGCGCTCATGTTCGTTTTCCTCCTGGGGTCGATGGCCTCGGACTCCGCATATTTCCTCAGTATCCTCCTTAACCTCGTTTTCAGGATAGCAATCTGGGTGGCGGCCGCGGCGATAGCGCTCTTCACGCAGTTCGCGGTATTCGAGCTGCTCATTTCGGGTAACGGAGTCCTCGACAGCTTCGGGAAAAGCTATTCCATCGTGCGGAGGAACTTCTATGAGACGTTCATATTCTCTTTCATCCTCGCAATCCTCGGGGGCTTAATCACAACTCCGTTCATCCTCCTGCTCGTGATAATCGTGATAGTCGGGCTTTTCGCCGGCATAGCCCTCTCGGGCGCGGCGGGGGTGGCCGTGATTGCGCTCACGCTCATAATATGCTTCGCGATAATGGTCGCGATGCAGGCTGCCCTCGAGACAGTGACTATACCGACGCAGTACAAGTACTGGAGCAGGGCGAGATTAGCGCGCTAAATCCACCATCAGGATGCGGTCGTCGTTGCCGGCAGGGAGGCTGGCGCTCAGCACAGACCGCCCGTCGCGGTTGCTCGTGAGTATGTACATTTTGTCATCACGGATGACTACATCGCGGATGCGCCCGTAGCCGACCAAAAACGTCTGCTGGGAAGCCACGGCGCTCGCGTTATCGTCGAACGCCACTTCCCGCACCTGCGTACCGCGCAGTCCGGCGATGTACAGCCTGTTCCCGTAGAATGCTGCGCCCGATGGGGCGATTGTGTCGGTGAAGCAAAGGACCGAGGGGTCAGCTTCGTCAGTGCACTGCTTGTCCGGCCAGAGGTAGTTCTTGCCTGGAATTATCTGGTTCAGCTCGTCGTTCCCGACCGGGCCGTGCTCGGTCGCGAAAAGCTTTCCCGTCCCGGGGTGCCACGCAAGGCCCTGCGGGTTGCGGTGGCCGAGCGAATATACCGCCGAGCCCGGGAAGGGGTTGTCTTCCGGGACCGAGCCGTCCTTGTTTATGCGCAGTATCTTGCCCCCGAGCGAGCTGAGGCTCTGCGCGTTACCGGTGACGCCGCCGTCCCCGGTGGTGATGTAGAGCTTGCCATCGGGGCCGAACTTTATCCGCCCGCCGTTGTGGAACCCCTGGTCTCCGAGGCCGCCGGGGATTCCGTCGATAAGGATGCTCTCGCCCGATGCCTTATTGTTGTCGAGCCTGAAGCGGGAGACGCGGTTCCGCATCGTCTTGTTCTCCGGGTCTGCAAAATAAGTGTAATAGACGTAGATGAAATGGTTCGCACCATAGTCAGGGTCCACGGCGATTCCGAGAAGGCCGGATTCCCCGGTGGTCGCGACCTTGAGCGTGGCCGCCGGCTCGGGAAGGAGCGCGCCGCCCTCGATGATGCGTATTCGCCCGGGGCGCTCGGTGAAAATCATGCTCCCGTCCGGGAGGAAGTCCATGGCCCAGGGGATTTCGAGGTTCTCGGCTATGACAGTGACATTGACGTTCGGCGAGGGGTTCGGATTGCTGCTGATGCATCCGTAAAGGGCCGCGAGGACGGCCAAAACCGCGAGTAGGCGCATGGGGTGGTTTCTGATTAATAAATAAAAACTCTTCCGGCGAGAGTAGGATGTTTTTATGTCAGAGCACAAGCACTGGTCGGAGTGGCTCGCGGAAAGGGTGATATCCGAAAAGAAGGAGCCATACGTGATTACGAGCGGGATTACCACCTCGGGGCCTGCCCATCTGGGCACCCTCTGCGAGTTCCTTTTCCCGGATTCCATACGGAAGCAGCTCGAGAAGGAGGGCAGGAAAGTCACGTTCTTCTTCCTCGCCGACATACTTGACGCTTTCGACTCGGTCCCCCTGGCGATGGAACAGTATTCGGCCGTGCTGGAGCCTCACCTCGGAAAGCCCCTGTGCGACGTTCCGGACCCGACGGGAAAGGCCGGAAGCTTCGGGGACCACTTCCTCGACGAGGTCCGCGGGCTGATGAGCAAGTTCGGCGTGAAGGCGACGGTTGTGAGGGTGAGCGACCTCTACGCCGAAGGCAAGTTCGACGAGTGGGCAAGGTTCTACCTGAAGAACGAGCCCGAGGCGAGGCGCATAGTCGAGGAAACGAGCGGCAAGCAGGAGAAGAAGGACTGGTCGCCCATCATGCCCATCTGCGAAAAGTGCGGCAAAATAGCGACTACGCGCGTGCTTTCGCAGGATGGGGAGAATTACGAGTATTCGTGCGACAAGGACGTGAAATACACCAAAGGGTGCGGGCACAGAGGAAAGGGAAAAATCTCCGGCCACCGGTACAAGATTACCTGGAGGCTCCACTGGCCGGCATGGAAGCAGATATTCCACACGAGCATCGAGGGCGCGGGGATGGACCACCACACGAAGGGCGGCTCGGAGGACACCTGCCACGCGATAACCAGGGACCTGATGAAGGCGGACTACCACATACCCTTCAAGTACGGGTTCATACTCTTCCAGGGCAAGAAGTACTCCAAATCAAAGGGAATCGGGATGGGCGTGTCCGACCTCGTGAAGCTCGTGCCGAGCGAGATAATCAAGTACATACTCATCAAGCCCGACCTGGAGGAGAACGTGGACATAAACCCCACGGCCGAGAGCATGCTCAAGACCATGGAGGATTTCCAGCATGCGGCGGAACTTGCCAGGAAGGACAAGGAAACGCTCAACAGGCACGAGAGGAAGATGGCGATAGCATTCGAGCTTTCGGCAGACAGGCTGAACTGGAAGGCGCCTTTCCTCGACATGCTCCTCTACTACCAGATTTACCGGAACTGGGAGGAGGTGGCCAGGCTCACCGGAGACCGCGAGGGAGTGGAATACCTCGCCCCGTACATCATGGAGTGGATTGCGAGGGACTTCATGCCAGAGGACTACCGCTTCAAGTACCAGCCTGTGCCGCCCACCGAGAACGTGAAGAAGTTCGTTTCCTCCCTCGCAGACGGCATGGACGCGCTCGCGCTCCACAATGCGGTGTTCGATTTCGCGAAAGCGAACGGTATCGAGCCGAAGGCGATGTTCGCCGAGCTCTACCAGACGCTCATTGGGAAGCCAAAGGGCCCGAGGCTCGGGAAGCTCCTTGCGGCGCTCGGCCCGGCAAGGGTAAGGAAGGATTTGGGACTATGACGGTCATGAAGATAACTGAGGACGACTTCGAGCGCGCCGTGGACCTTGCCAGCATCATGCTCAAGAGCGGCGGGATAATCGTCTACCCGACCGACACGGTCTACGGCCTGGGCGGCGACGCGACATCAGAGGACGTCGTCAGGAAGATATACGAGATAAAGGGGATAAGGGAAAAGAGGCCGCTCTCGGTGATGATGGCCGACCCGGGGATGATGGAGTATTACTGCGATACCGGAATCTGGGAGGACATGATACTGAAGAAATACCTCCCCGGGCCCTACACGTTCGTTCTCAAGAAAAGGAAGTATTTGGCCGCGACGCAGACCGAGAAGCTCGGCGTACGGATACCGGACAGCGCGTTCTGCCAGGAGCTGTGCAGGAGGTTCGGCAGGCCCATAATAACCACGAGCGCAAACCTCACCGGGGAGCCGCCGCCGGTGGATTTCAATCAGGTCAACGAGAAGATACTGAAGAAGGCGAACCTCGCGATAGACGGCGGCCTCACCAAATTCCGCCAGCCCTCGGTGGTCGTGGACCTCGTCGAGAGGAAGATGCTCAGGGAAGGCGCGAAGGAGGGCATAAGCCTGCTTGAGCTTCCCGAGCCTTAGAAGAACTGCTCGAGCTTGCTCTGGGCCGAGCGCTCCTTGGATATCTTGTTGAGTTCGGCGATTACCTTCTCTATGCGTTCAGATGTGAAGTCGTGGTTCTCGACAAGTATCCTCTTCACGCCGTCCTCGTCTATCGGCTTCCACTTCAGGTCCGGGGGCTCGGAGTACGGCGGCTTCATGAAAATGTCGAAGACCGCCGCCGGCTCGACCTCGAATTCGTACTCGTATTTCTGCTTCACATAGGCGCATACAGCTTCCAGCGTCCTGTGCTCCTTGACAATCTTCAATGCGGTCTTGGGCCCGACTCCCTTCACCCCCTCGTTGAAGTCGGTGCCGAGCAGGATTCCGAGGCAGATGAGGCCGTCCCTGCCTATTCCGAGGGCCTCGAGCGACTCCTTGAGGTCGATTTCCTCCGGCTCGACGAGTATGTAGCGGTCCTGCCGGGGCACTTTCCTGCGCCCGGTGATGGAGATGTTGCGAAGGAGCCGCGGGGAGCCGAACATCAGCGCGTCGTAGTCCTGGGATGCCGTTGCGTAGGCGAGGCCCCTTGCGACCATCTGGGCGGCCTCGGCTTCGCCGTCAGAGGGAGCCTGCACGACCGGGATTCCCATCGCCTGGAGGAGGAGCTTGCTCTCCTCCACCATTTCGCCGGTAAGGCGGGAAGTCGCCTGCGCGAATTTCTTCGCTTCTTCGTATTTCCCCTGCTCGAGCGCCTCCTTCCACTTCTGCTCGGCGAGCTTCTTCACTTCCCCGCGCGCCGACTGCACCCTTTTCTTCAGCTCGTTCGGCTTCCCGTCGAAAACGTAAATGGGCTTTATGCCGCTCTCGAGGAGCTTGGTGTTGCGGTAAAACAGGCCTGAGAGGTGCGCGGTCACGTTGCCCTTGTAGTCCATGAGGGGCGTCCCGTCCTCCTGGCGGATGGAGGCGAGGAACTGGTAGATTATGTTGAAGGCGTCTATGGCGATTGCCTTGCCTGAGAGTGACTGGAGGGAAATCGTATGCTTTAGCGCGAGGTCCCCAAGGTCTACTCCCATTCTGTCTCACCGGACGGATTGGCCAGTTTTTTTAAGTATGCTAGCGATAATCAGTTCGCAGGAATTAATAACTGAAGGTTTTGACATGGCACGCATCGCATCGGCAGCGGAACTGGACGCAAGGGGGAACGAGCAGACTGAGCTGTGGCAGCAGATTCGGAGGACTGCGCTAGACCAGGTGCAGGCTTTCTGCCAGAGGAGAGGCCTGGAGCCGGCCGAGTTCTTGGACAGCATGGGCTTGCTGCGCCGGGGAAGCGGCGACTGGAGGGAGCGCGCGGACTGGAACCGCCTCAACGACATCGTGCTCTCGAACATCGCCTCCAACAGGCGGGGGCTGGACATCCGCGGGTTCACGCGCACGCTGGAGGAGATGCACGACACGTACGTGATGAACGCAAGGCCTGCGAAGCGGGAGGAAGTCGTCAGGAGGGACGAGCCAGCGCCGCAGAGGGAGGAGGAGCAGCCGGCGCAAAGGAGGCCGGACAGCAACCCGGCGATGACGCCGCAGATATGGTCTGTCGCGTTCAGCCAGGCCGATGAGATACTCTCGAGGTATCCCATGCTCGAGGAGGAACACCGGACCGCGATACAGAACATAGTCGACAGGTCTTCCCCTGAAAACCGCAGGCTCGTGGAGAGGGACCTCCGGGATTACCTGAGATACCTTTCGAGGGACAGGAGGCTCCTTAGCGAGGACCAGGCGGTGCGGCTGGAGTCTGAAATCATGGTCGTTGTGCAGGGCGCCGAGCAGTCCATACTCGCCCTGAGAAGGGGCCCTACGAGGAGCTACGACATTCCGAGGGAAAGGAGGCTGCCTCCGCAGGAAACGCAGGCGCGTGCCCCGAAGAGGGAATTCATATACAGGTTCACGGTATCGGAGGCGGGCGCGCCCTCCCCGATATCCACTTTCGAGATAGCCTCCAACCGGGAAATCGGAAGCCCGGCGGAACTGATGAGGATGCTCAGGGAAAGCCCTGCGGAGCTTCATCTGACCAGGATAGCGAATGACGGCAGGAGGATAGCCCTGGAGGCCGGCGACGTGGACCTGTTCGGGCAGAGGCTGCAGGGGCTCATCGGCAATGATAAGTATTCCCTGGCGCTCAGGCAGGCCTGATTATTTTTTCTTCTTCTTCGTTTCAATCATGTCCCCGAGCGTGGGCGGCGTGAACGATTTGGAGGGCGACGATGAGGGGGTCAGGGACGACTGCACTTTCTCGACGAGCTTTATCCCGAGCTCTTTCTCGAGCTTCCTTGCGACTTCGAGCGTGGGCGCGAGGCGTCCGTTCTCGATGGCGTTGAGGAAGGGTTCGCGCTCCTTTAGCCTCTCGGCGACGACCGAAAGCGGAAGCCCCAGCTTTTCCCTTCGCGAGCGTATCAGCCTCCCGTAATCCTCGACAATCTCCTCGCTCGTCTCCATTGCGGACGGCGGGGGCAACTGGGGCGCTTCGGGCGAATCCGGGTCGAACCGGTGGAGCACCTTGCCGCTCCGCATGCACGAGCCGCATGCCAGCATCTTGGCTCCTTCGACAAGAATCTGGGCCCTTACAGGGGACCTGCCGCAGATGTCGCAGTAAAGGTCGGACATGGCTTTCTATCTCGACAGAACACTATAAAAATACGTGGCTCCAAACTCCATCCTGATGATTGTAGCAGCACTTATAGTACTATCCGCATTCGTGATTTTTTACGCCATCATACAGGCGGACATACCCGGGTCGTGGAAATTCATCGCCGTGGTTTTGGAAATGCTGGCCGTCAGCCAGATATTCATAAAGCGCTACAAGATGCCGAGCGAGCTCGGCCTCGTGCTCCTCAAGAGCAAGGAGGGGATAGCTGCGATTGACAGGCTGGCAAGGAGCGACGGGGCGTTCAATTTCATAGCCGACGTCGGAGCCACGATTTCGTACGGGCTTCTCAGCGTCTTCCTCATGAGGAGGAACGTCTCCCCGCTCACATTCGTCATCGGCCTCGCGCTCCTCGCGTTCAGCGTTGTTTTCGTCGCGCCCGTCGCCCTGGCGTTCCTGCTCTCGGTAGCGGGCCTCGGCGGCGTTTCCGGCTCGACCGCTTCCGCGGCCGCCGGAACCGACATCGGGATTTTCATCGTTGCCGGGGCGCTCCTCCTGGGAGGGCTTTTCCTCTTCATACTGGGGGGGATCGTCTTCTATGGCATGGTCATACTCAAGGCCATAGCGACGACCATCTTCCTCGGGACCAACGCGATATCCAGCACCGCATCAGGCGGCGACCTGCTCCTTCCGGGCGTCAACCTCCCTTTCTTCGAAGGAATAATCGCCCTCGCGATAGTCATGGTCGTGCATGAGGGGTCGCACGCGGTCCTGACGAGGATAGCCAAGATACCCCTGCTTTCATCCGGCATTGTCCTTTTCGGGGTAATCCCGATAGGCGCGTTCGTCGAGCCGGACGAGAAGAAGCTCCTGCGCGCCGACGCCATGAAGCAGACGCGCGTCCTCGTCGCTGGCCCGACTGCCAACCTGATAACCGCTGCCCTCGGTTTCATCGTCCTTATGGCGTTCTTCTACTCCACGGCGGACATGCGGCAGGGCGCGATGTACATACTCCCTGCGCCCGAGGGCGAGCACTCGGCGCTCCCGCCCGGCACGATACTCTACGGGGTGAACGGGGAGAGCGTGGAATCGATAAACTTCACTGAGCTCGCCCTTCCGGCCAACACGAACGTCAGCCTCGATACCAACCACGGCGTCGTGGCGAGGCAGACGAACGGGGAAGGGAAGATAGGCATCTGGATGGGCGTCATCGGGCGCGACAGCATCTACTCGAGATATACAGAGCCCGCGCTCCAGTTCATCTACATAATCATGGGCCTTGTCGTTTCGCTAAACTTCGTAGTCGGCACCGTGAACATCCTGCCGGTCCCGCTTTTCGACGGCTACCGGATACTCGATGTGAACGTGAAGAACAAGATGATAGTGAAGGCGATAAGCTATACTGCGCTCTTCTTCTTCGTTCTCAACTTCCTGCCCCGCTTCTTCCACTGAGGGAGGATGCCCAGCATTTCGCGCAGGAAATATGAGTGAATTTTCTTCACTGCAGGCTTCTTTTCCAGGCGCATCTCTCGCGCTGCCCGTTTTTTGGCTTCCGGAAGGCGAGCGATGCGGGCATTCTTGGGCGCCGGCAATTGAGGCTTGAGGGAATTTGGCGGTTTTGGGGCTTGTTTAACGGATTTTGTTTTCCGGATGGCACTTGCCGGCTTGCCGACTGGGCCTTTCTTTCCCCGTGGCGTCTCCACACCCTTTCGGGGGCTTTGAAGGGGGCGCCTTCGGGCCGCGGGCGGAGGCTTTTGCCTTGATTTCGCCTTCAGCGCTGAAAGACCTTTGGGCGGCGAGCCCGTGCGGTGCCCGTCCTTTCCCCGCTTTTTCCGCAGTTCAGGCCGCAGGGGAGCCGCGTAATTCGGAATTCCCTTCATCTCCGGGCGCTTCCTTTTACGTTTCTTCCGGGCCACGGCCGGGGATGGCTCATGCGCGAGGGCTGAAACAGAGGAAGGCGTGCCGAGCGGGAGTTTTGCCCGCCTCGGCTCTGAGAATTTCTTAAGTATTATTTCGGTCGTGAGCGTGGATTCGGGGGGCGGGGTTTTGCCTTCATGCGTTTCCATCCGGCCGGATTCAGGCGATTTTGCACCCGCGGTTCCGGGCCTCAGGGCCCGGCAAGCCGAGGGGCCGGGGCCGCCCGGGGGGAAATCGTCCGGCGGCCGCGCGGGCGCCGTCTTTACGGGGTCGAACCGGAGGATTGTGAAGGAGAGCGGGGAGTTCGGCGGCTTGGATGAGGCATGCCCCTTGGGCATCTCGCTGGACCCCGCCGCCGTTTTCTGTTCGGGGATGGCGTTAATCTGAACGCGCAGGTGTTCGCGGAGCTGGCCGTCGAAAGCACGCATCGCAAGATACGGGTTGCGCACCTGGCTGCCGTCATAATTGTGCAGCGCTGAAGGCGCCGGGGCGATGTCCGAGCGGATTGAGTAGTCCTGGAGCGCGAAGCCGAACGACGCGCCGGGCTGGGCAGATGGTGGCGCGGACAGCTGCGAGGCCGTGAAAATCTCGCCGGTGTCCTTGTTCAGGACGAGGATGTTGTCGTCTAGGAAAAGCTTGTCGCTCCGCGTGCCGCCGTGGGACTCCTCGATTTTCTTCAGCGCATCCCGCGAGACCTGGAGGCCGCCCGAAGGCGAGTATACCTGGGAAAGCTCGGCGACGCTTGCAGGGTTCACGTTGACCGAGGTCATCCAGAGCGAGATGCTGCTCGTGTTCCGCCCTATGCGCAGCTCCTCGGCATTTGGGAAGACTATCTCCTCGTTGTCCATTATGGCGAGCGGGATGCCGCTCTTGCCGATGGAGAAGTGGATGCCCCCCTCCGAGCTCGCTGCGGCCCGTATGGCCATGCTCCTGAATCCAGGGTCCGGGAACTGCGAGAAATCCGCCTTCGCGACTTTTTCGGGGCTGTCCTTCACCATGACCTGGTCGCCTATCTTGACCGCGACTATCTCCCATGTCCTGAACTCGGGGTAGTAGACCTTCGCCACGCCGCCGTCGTTCTCCTTCGCGATTTTCTCTATGAGGTCCTCGGCGCTCGCCCCCTCGCGGATGTTCGTGCGGTAAGTCCGGCCGAGCATCTCGACGCTGGCCTCCACGAGCTGCCGGCCCCTGAACGCATCCTGCATCCTCTGAAAAATCGCGTGGGTAGCTCTGTGGGTGATTGGTCCCGCCATAGGGCAGGATAACCGAGCTAGAATTTAAATTGATTTAGCAGCCCGGCATCAGATTATCGGCCGTTTCGAGAGCTCCTGCGGGAGCGAGAGGCGCTCGAAGGGCTTTCCGTGGTTCTCCCCCTCGACTATGTGCGCGAGTTCCTCGACCGACATGTCCTTCTTCTCGTCCGTGGAGCGGACATTGACGGCGAGCATGCCGGTCTGCATCTCCTTGTCCCCTATTACGACTATGAAGGGCACCCAGTCCTTCTGGGCGTCGCGGATTTTCTTTCCGAGGGGCTCGTCACGGTCGTCCACGTCGACGCGCATCTCCCTCTTCTCGAAGCGCTTCACGAGGTTCAGGGCATGCTCCTTGTGCTGGGCGCCGACCGGGATTACGCGGACCTGCGTCGGCGAGAGCCAGAGCGGGAACATGGCCTTCTTGCCCTGGGCCATCTTCATGGCCTCGGCCTCAAGGAGCGCGTAAATGACCCGCTCGAGGCTCCCGCTTATCGAAGCGTGGAGTATGAGCGGCCGCTTCTTCGAGCCGTCATGGTCGACGTAATTGATGTCATAGGTGTCCGCATTCTCCACGTCTATCTGCACGGTCGACAAGGCGCTGGCCTTGTCCATGCTGTCGACGAAGTTGAACTCGAACTTGGTGATGAAGTAGGCGTAGCGCTCCTTGAACAGCTCGACGAGGATGGGCTTCCCGCCCTTGCGGACCATCGAGAGATACCAGTCCTTGTGCTCGCTCAGGAAGTCCTCCTGTATCCTGAAGGCGACCTCGGTGTCGAGGCCCATCATCTGGTTCCACTTGAGTCCCATATCGTACTGGCGCTCGAACTCCGAGCGGGCCATGTCCGTGCCTGCGACGAGCGTGTGCATATCCGGCATCGTGAAGGCCCGCAGGCGCTTGAGGCCCGCAAGCTCGCCGGACTGCTCCCGCCTGAAGCTGTACCTCGTGAGCTCGAAGAGCTTCATCGGGAGGTGCCTGTGCGAGAACACCATGTCGTGGGCAATCAGGAACTGGCCGAAGCAGGCCGCAAAGCGCAGGAACAGCTTCTTCTCGTCGCTTATGACGACATACTGCCTCGCGGGGAAGCGATTCAGGTATTTCTTGAGCGAGGGGTGCTCGTAATCGTACATGATGGGAGTCTCGACTTCGAGCGCGCCGTAGTTCACGCACCAGTCGGTTATCGCCCGCTCCATGAGCTTCTTCATGAGCCGGCCCTTGGGGAGCAGCCTGAAGTTTCCAGAGTCCGAGCCGGGCTCGTAGTCTATCAGCGAGTGCTCCTTCATCAGCTTGATGTGCGGGGGCTCCTTCTCGTACACCCGCACTTTCTTGGTCTCGTAGGTGGCGAGCTTCCGGAGGTTGGGGTATTTGGAGTAGTCGAATTTCTCCACGTCGTGGAGGTTTCCCTCGAGGTCCATGATGCAGAAGCGCGACTTGAGCTGGGTCTCCTGCTGGAGGCTCTTGCTCACGGCCTCGACCTCGCCGGGCTTGACCTGCACCCCTGCCGGCCCGACTATCTCCCTCGACAGCTCGGAAAGCGGGTGGCCCTTGCACTTTAGCGTGTAGCCCTTATACCAGCCGAAGGGCGAGTGCGCGGCCTTGTAGCCCATCCCCAAAAGGCGCTCCTCGGCCTTCATTATGACCTTGCGCGCGAGGGTCGGGTTGGACGGCTTGGAGGTCAGATGTACGAGGGGGTAGAGGAGCACGTTCTTGGTCTTGACCTGCTCGGCGACGAGGCTGGCCTCGTGGGCGAGGCGCGAGGAGGCGGCCTCCTCCTCGTCCCCCTGCTCGACGGCAGTGAAAACCACGAGGACTTCCTCGTAGCGCACGGGCTTGGGGTCCGCAAGGGGCTCGGCGTCCTTTATCGCCTGCTTCTTCGGCTCGACTTCGATGTAGTCTGCATGAATAGTGAGAATGCGCATGTGCTGATACTGGGGAAAATCCGTTAAAAATCTATCTAATCGGGGGGGAGGTTCTGGATGTACGTCCGCATCAGCTCGAGGGCCGCGTCCCGGTTGACCTGTATGAGCGAGTTGAAATGGTCGAGCGCCCCCTGCTCGTCCCGCATCGCTATCGAGAACACCACGAGCGCCTCCTCGACCTCTGCAATCTTTTCCCTGAGCGAAATCTGCTTGAGCAGCTCGTGGGCCTCGATGTAGTCCTTGAGGTGGAAGCAGGCCGATGAGAATACCATCGTGCAGAAAACCGTGTCGCTGTCGGAGCAGGCGTAGCGCAGGGCCTTGCGGCTTTCGACTTTGGCCTCGGCAAAGCGCCTGAGCCTGAATGCGGACTCGGCAAGGAGGAGGTGCGAGAGGAGCTCGCCCGGGAACTTCTTCACGAAATCAACGGCAAGGTCGTAAGCCTTCTGGTCCTCGTGGTTCTTGAGGTCCATGGAAATTAGCTTGGCGAAGGCTTCCTTTTTCGTGATTTCCATGGGCTTGCTTATGCTAATATAATTAATAAAACATCGTTGCAACTCCATCTCATGTCTCCTTTGAAAACCGTCGAGGCGGAGAAAACGGTGCTGCAGGGAGTCCGCACAGCGGCCCTGAACCAGGTGGAGGAATTCTGCAAAAAGAACGGCGTGGAGCCGGGCGATTTCATGTCCAACAGGGGCTGGCTGCGGGACAAGAGCTGGAAGGGGAATGTCGACTGGAAGAACTGCGTCAACTGGAAGAAGTTCGGCGGGTTCGTGATGGGGAAACCGGCTGCCAGGTCTTCCATGGGCCCGGTGAAGAAGAAGTGAGCTAAGCGGCTTCCTTCGACTTTATGTAATCGAAAACCTTGTGGCCCTTGAAAATCCGGACGTAGTTCTTGATGAACGCGAGGAAAACAACCGGCCGCTCTATTATCAGGCGCTCGGCCCTCCTCTTGGTGACGAACCCGAGGCGCAGCAGCATCATCTCGTCCTGCTTGGTCGCGGCCCCGACCGAAACCACGCCGCGCTCGTCTATCTGCCCGCAGGAATCGAAAATGCCGGCAAGGTAGTTGGCCGCATACTCGTTGAGGTACTTGAAGCGCTCGAGCTGCTCCTTTTCGACCTCCTGGAAGAATTTTCTGTAAGCGGTGTGGTAGAAATAGACCTTGTGCTCCTCCGCAAGGAGCTTGTCCGGGGTCGTGAGCCCGCGGTCGAGGGCCTCCTTGGAGAAGACCTCCAGGACCGACTTGTCGCCATGAACGCCGATGCCTTCTGAGCAGCGGCTCTTGCGCCACAGCCCGATGACATACGAGAGCTCAGGAGTCAGTTTGATCTTCATACCCAATCATCAATTCCCGCAGCGCGGGAATTCACCCGGAGTCATACCTTCGCTTTCTTGCGCTCTTCCTTCTGGGTTTCGGCCTCGGTCTCGAACTTCACCGTCTTCTTGGCCGGGACCCCGAGCTCCATCCGGCGCGAGCCGGAGATGAACTCGGTTATCTCCTCCGCGAGGAGCTCGTCCAGCTGGGCAGAGAACCATCTTGCGGTTTTCGAGGAGACATATGCCCTCTTGAATATCTCGGTGAGCTCCTTCCTGTCCCCGGAGGTGAAAGGCTCCTTGTTCTCGGTTATCCGCATCTCGGCGGTTTGGAGGAGCTCCCCGAAACGGGCGACGTCCTTCTCGCTCGCGCCGCCGGCGCTGAGCGACGTGAGGATCCCCTTGGCAAGAATCGTGTTCCGCTTTCCCGTCCGCGTAAGAAGGTTGTCGAGCTTGCGGGAATCGGGCTCGGAAAGGCCGCCTTTCTGGGCCGCGTCAAGGACGCGCCTGGCGAACTGGAAAAACCCTCCGATGAACCTCATAAATCTCGAGTGGTTTAACCAAACAACATTAATAAACTCTTGGATGAAACCAACCAATTTAAACTTCATTTGGGGAAGGAATCCCATGAAATACCAGGTAGATGTCGAGAGGGTCAGGAAGATCCAGAGCGGCATCTGGGACAAGATAAAATCCACTTTCTCATTCCGCAAGGGCTACGGCGAGCCGGTGCCCGTGTTCGGCCACTACGGCGGCATATTCAAGTGCGGGGACCAGAAGCTCGTGATACACACCGACGGCGTCGGGACAAAGCTCCTTTTGGCCCAGAGGCTCGGAAAATACGACACCGTGGGGATAGACGCGGTCGCCATGTCGGTGAACGACATCCTCTGCGTGGGCGCGGAGCCGCTCGTGGGCGTCGACTACATAGCCCTCGAGAAGGAGGACCCGGAGCTCGTGGACCAGCTGATGAGCGGCCTCGTGAAGGGCGCGGAAGAGAGCAGCTGCGCCATCATCGGCGGCGAGACCGCGATAGTCCCGGACATAATCAAGGGCGGGGAGCGGCCGTTCGACCTCACCTTCACGGTGGTCGGCAAGGTCCGGAAGCTCATCCTGGGCAACGACATCGTCAAGGGCGACGTCATCGTCGGCCTCGAGAGCAGCGGCCTGCACTCGAACGGCTACACGCTGGCGAGGAAGGCGCTCGACCCGAAGAAATGGGGCGCCGAAATGCTCAGGCCCACGCGCATCTACGCGAGCACTGTCATGGAGATAATAGACGCCTGCGACGTCCACGGAATCGGCCACATCACGGGGGGCGGGTTCTCCAAGCTCACGCGGCTGAACAAGGACGTCGGCTACAAGCTCGACGCGCTCCCCAAGCCCGCGCCCATTTTCGAGGCGCTCGCAGAGAGCGTCAAGGACGCGGCGGAGATGCACAGGACGTTCAACATGGGGGTCGGGATGTGCATAATGCTGCCCAAGGACAGGGCGGACACGGTAATCAACATCGCCAAGAAGCATTCGGTGGAGGCGAGCATCATCGGCTCCATAACGGACAAGAGGGGCGTATTCATAAATGATGGAAGGAAGGAGATAGACATCAGCATACAGGGAGGATGATGGTATGAGGATTGTTGCAGTATTGCTTATCGTTGCCGCGCTGGTGCTTGCCGGCTGCGGCTCGCCGGCCCCGCCGGCAAAGGGCGGGAGCCCGCCGGCTAACCAGAGCCCGCCGGCCCAGCAGCCGCCTTCGGGCGGGACCACCAGCCCGCCGCCTACGACGGCGCCGCCGGCGCAGAACAACACGAGCGGCACGACCACGCAGCCCCCGCCCCCGTCAGGCGGCACGGCCACCCAGGCAGACTGCGCCACGATGACGCCGAATTGCGGCGCGTGCATCGAGAAGGCCGGATGCGGCTGGTGCAAGACCAGCAACGGGTGCTACAGGGGAGACGCGAGCGGTCCGGCGGGCGACATACAGTGCCAGCCTGCCGACTGGGCTGTAACATCCCAGGCATGCGAGGCGCCATCAAGCCCGGTCGGCTCTACGTGCGCCGAGCAGTACAACTGCGCCCACTGCCTCACAGGGAGCGGGTGCAAGTGGTGCATAGACGGCTCGAGGTGCGTGGACTCTTCGAACACGGACGTCTGCCCGAACGGCCTCGGCTGGCTCACGCAGTCGTACCAGTGCAACCTGGCGAGCAGGTAATTTTTTTTATATTTTTACCGTTGTGAATGTGCCCTTTTTTTCAGGGGCGGCTTGGCAGAGGCCGGGCTGGCCGGAGCACACGAACCCGATAATCTCGGCGGTCGCTTCCCGGACGTCCTGCGACTCGTCTTTCAGGCCTATTGACAGCGCGCTGAATGAAAGCCGGTCCATCCTCAGGCCCATGCCTACGACGAGTTCGCGTATCGTGCCTATCGAGGCGAGGCGCACTGCAGGGTCCTTGTCCTCGAGGGCGGCTATTGACGCGTCGAGTATCGCGTATTTGGCCATTTCCATCAGCCGCTGCTCCTTCCGGACGAGCGACTCGGCGCAGTATATCTGCCCCAGCGCTGCCGAGAATGCCCTCGCAGAGCGTAGCCGGACTAATGGGCTCGGGTCGCCGAGCCCCTCATTCGCCGCCTTCATGCGCGAGAGCGAGCCGTGCAGGCCCTCAAGCGAGCATGAGCGTGCCGGCTCCTGTATCGTGGCGCACCCGGAGAACGAGAATATTGCCGCCGCGCAAACTGCTGTCCTTAGCTTCATATCGACACCTGACTATTTTTTAACACAAAATAGCGGTCAGGCGGGATAAAAAGGCTTGTATCCCCCCAGGGGGCAGCATCACTCGCCAGAAATCTCCGCGACTCCCCGGACGCCGTCCCATTTCTTTTTCCAGTTCCTGATTGCCACGGGCCTTGAAAAGAAAGGCGCGTTCGCGACGAAGGTCTCTCCCTCCCCGCCCTCGAGGAAGGGGTGGATTCCGGGCACTTTGGCATCCGTCAGCTTTTTCAGCGGCTCGCCCAGGAATTCCGGGCCGAGGCCTTCGGCCGAGACGGCGGTGACGTATATGTCGAAAAATTCGATCATCTCTTCCATCGCGGCGCTCCCTTCCTTGTGCCAAAGGGGGGCATAAGTAGGGATTCCGAGCTCCTCGCCGATGGAGTCGATGCGCCTGCGCTGGTATTCGCTCGCAACCGCGCCGGCAACAATGCCCCGCGCCCCGATTCGCTTGAACGCCTCGATTAGTTTTTCCCGCCAGTTTTCCTCGGTGGTTTCAACGAAAACTTGTTCGAGACCGAGCGCTTCCGATTGTTTTTTCGTCGAATCAATGTTTGGATGGTGGAACATCATGCTGTATTCGGGCGGCCGGACCGTTACGAGCACGGGCTCGAACCCCTGCGCAAGCGCCCAGAACGTGGCAAAAACAGAATCCTTGCCACCACTAAAGAGCACTGCGACGCGCATACGCTTTATAACGCTCCCTTGGCTATAAAAATCCATGATAAAGGCGGTGATTTTCGACCTGGACGGGACGCTCTATCTGGGCAAGACCCCGGTAAAAGGCGCGGCGGAAAAGATTGCCGAGCTCCGGGGCAGGGGGATTAAGATACTCTTCCTCACGAACGCGGCGACCAGGAGCAGGGCGAACGTCGCCCTGCGCCTCGCGGGCATGGGTTTCGGGGCGAGCAAGGGTGAGACCTACTGCGGCGCGTACGCGCTCGCGAAATACATAGCCGAGAAGCACAGGGGGAAGAAAGTCTATGTCGTCGGGGAGAAGGGCGAGCACGACGAGTTTGCAGAGCTCGGCATCCAGACTTCGGACGAAGCGGACATTGTGGCCGTCGGCCTCGACAGGGCCTTCAGCTATGACAAGCTGTGCCGTGCCCACCTCAACATCTCGAAAGGCGCAGTCTTCCTCGCCTCGAACTACGACCACACTTACCCCACCGAAATCGGCCCCCTGCCCGGGGCGGGCTCGATAGTGACTGCCATAGAGTTCGCTTCCGGAAAGAAGGCGCACGTCGTGGGCAAGCCGAACCCGTTCTTCATGGAGCTGATTCTCCGGGAGCACCACCTGAAGAAGGACGAGGTGATTATGGTCGGGGACAGGCTGGACACCGACATAATGTTCGCAAAGAACTGCGGGATCAAGTCTGCGCTCGTCCTCTCGGGGAGCGCCAAAAAGAGCGATATAAAAGACGTGAGGCCGGACATCGTCATAGACGACGTCACGGCGCTCGAAATCTAGTCGTCCATGATGTCGCGCAGGGTGTCGCTCGGGATTTCAGGCGCGAATAGCGTCTCGTCGAGGTTCACCATCTGCCCGGACTCTTCGGATTTCTGGGCCGGGGAATAATTCGTGTCACCGACAAGCGAGTAATTCACCTGGAGCGTGCTTCCGCAGCGGCACCTCGCAGCGAACATGACTTCCTTCACTTCGAGTTCCGTGCTCATGGAGACCGTCGCTTCGTATCCGCAGCTGGCGCATCTTATGGTCCTTCGTAGGTCGCCCATTTCATCACCGGAACGCAATTACACTTAACATATATAATTATTCGATTACCCGCTTCTCGGTTATTATCTCGTCCATGCGCTCATCGTTCACGTGCGAAGGGAGCTTCTCCACCACCTGGAAATCGTAGCAGATGCCGATGCGGTAGGCGAAAGACTTCGAGAGGTATTCGTCATAATAGCCTTTGCCGTAGCCGAGCCGGTGCATGCACAGCCCGAACGACACCCCGGGCGCGACTACGAGGTCAGGCTCGTTGCATGGCTTAATCCTGCGCTGGGGCTCGAGGATGCCGTATTTCCCGGGCACCAGGTCCCCGAACGAGGAAAAATGGAAGAACTCGATTTTCTCATTGGTGACGGGAACGACGACCTCCTTCCCTTTCCGGAGCGCCATCGAAATCATGTCGCGCGTGTCGACCTCGTTGCCCTTGGGGAGGTAGAGCCCTATCGTCTTGGCCTCGAGGAAACGGGGGCGCGAAAACAGCGATTTCGCTATCGCTGCGCTCTTCCCTGCGACCTCCCCGGCCGGAAGCAGGTCCCGCCGGGAGAGCATCTCCTTCCTCAACGCGTCCTTAAGGTGCCTGACCACGGAGGATAGAGCGTTCGAAGAGTTAAAAAGGATTCGAAACGAGTCTCGCGCATGGAGTCGGTCCTGGATTATCTTTTCGAGGCGGGGATGCTCAAGAGGGTGAAGCGGAGCGGCTGGTGGAGCGAGAAGGTGGAGAGCCCGGAGAGCGTGGCCGAGCACTCGTTCAGGGCGGCCTTAATCGCGTTCGTGCTGGCGAAGATGGAGGGGCTCACTGATGAGGAGGCAAACAGGATATGCACCGCGGCGGTCTTCCATGACATGCACGAGACGAGGCTGCTCGACCTGAACAAGATAACCCACAGGTACATAACGGTCGAGAAGGCGCTCGAGCGGCGGGTGGAGGCGGACCAGATACGGGCGATGCCGAAGGCGCTGAAGGCCTCGCTCCTTGCGGCATTGAGGCTGAGCGAGCGGGAGGAGAGGATACTCAAGGACGCGGATTACCTCGAGTGCGCGATACAGGCGAAGGAGTATGCCGACATCGGGTATGATACGGGAAAGTGGGTGGATAACATAGCAAAAAGGCTCCAGACTGCGAGCGCCAAGGCGCTCGCAAACAAACTGAAAAAAGCCGATTCCGGAGCGTGGAAAGACGGATTGAAGAGAGATTGAATGGTAAAAAGAGATATAAAGTGTCTGCAACATCCAGTATAGCGGTATAAATGAGATTCCTGAAAAGGGCCGAGCTTGTCGAATACATAGAAGGGGAGCAGTGCAGGCTGAAGGCTTCCAGAATCCCCGTTTACGGGGCAACATACGAAGTTTGGTTCACGAGGGGCCAGAAGAGGTTCCATGAAAAAGGGAGGTACCCGGAAGTGGAGGGGCTCATGATAAAGGAGGAAGCATCCGCCTTTTTCTATCGCATGCTCGTACAGGCAGCCAAAAAAATCGGCGACGGGGAAAGCAGCAGGATGGATTTGTCGCCTGCCGCCCTGCGCTGCGTATGCTCGCTGTCGATGTGGAGCCAGGACATCGCGACCATTTCTTCAATCACAGGCATCGGGCTCGAACAGACGCGGAGTGTGTTGTTCGGGCTCTACCACGCCGGATACGTCACGCTCGTTGAGAAGGGCGGCAGGACGATGATGGCGCTCACGCCCAAGGGCTGGAGGGCCGAGGACGAGCTCGCATCGGACGGTTTGAGGACTGAGCTGCTCAACCAGGCGATTAGCATCTACTCGGCAAGGGAGGCCGAGCACCTCAAAGCAAGCAGGCCCCATGTTTGAAAAACCAACCGGACTATTTATTGACTGAACAAAAATGGGAATGCAGGAAAAACTCAAGGAGCTTGAGGACGAACTCGCTCGCACTCAGAAAAACAAGGCCACCGAGTACCATATCGGAATCATAAAGTCCAAGATAGCGCAGCTCCGGCGCGAGCTGATTTCGCCGAAAAAGCACGGCGCGAGCGCGGGCGGGTTCGACGTCAGGAAGAGCGGCGACGCGACCGTGGCCATGATTGGCCTGCCTTCAGTCGGCAAGAGCACATTGATGACCAAGCTGACGAAGGCCGAGACGAAAACCGCGGCCTACGCATTCACGACCCTCAAGTGCATCCCCGGCATCATGGAGTACAACGACACGAAGATCCAGGTCCTCGACCTCCCCGGAATCATCGAGGGGGCCAAGGACGGGCGCGGGCGCGGCAGGGAAGTGATAGCGGTCGCGCGCGGGGCCGACCTGATACTCGTCCTCATCGAGGCGGCAAATCCGAGGCAGCTCCGGACGGTTGAAACCGAGCTTTACGGGTTCGGCATCAGGGTGAACGTAGAGAAGCCGAGGGTCTCGATACAGAAGCAGGCCAGGGGCGGCGTCACCATCAACTCCACGGTGCATTTGACGAAAATAAACGAGAAGGAGATACTCGCGGCCATGAACCAGTACAGCATATTCAACGCCAACGTGGTCATCCATACCGACATAACGGTGGACGAGTTCATCGACTGCCTCGAGGGGAACCGCGCATACATCCCGGTCGTATACGTCCTCACGAAGGCGGACCTCGTCCGGAGCATGCCGAAGCTCCATTTCGACTATGTCGCGATTTCAGCCGACGACAAGACGAGCATCGACAAGCTGAAGAAGTCCATATACGAGAAACTCGCCCTCATCAGGGTATACACGAAAAGGAAGGGGGAGGAGGCGGACCTTGACGAGCCGATGGTGGTCAGGAAGGGCATCAACATAGGCGAAGTGTGCGACAAGCTCCACAGGGATTTGCGCAAGGAGTTCCGCTATGCGCTAGTCTGGGGCAGGTCGGTCAAGCACCAGCCGCAGAGGGTCGGGGTGGACCACGTCGTCGCCGACGGGGACATAATACAGGTCATAAAGAGGTAAATCTACATTCCCGAAACCGTGAGCAGCCCAGATAGGAGCTCGTCCGCGTTCCGGTTGTGGCCGTATTTTTTTATGTTCTCGCGCGCAGGCCCGATGATTTCGGAAATCACGCTTGGAGCGACATAATGAGTCTTGAGGCAGCTCACGTAGGCCCCGAGCGCGGATGCGATTGCGTGCGAAACGTGCGGGTCGCGGTCAGAAAGGGACTTCCCCATCGCTTCCATAACAGGAGGAGCCACTGGCTTGGACGTCTCCATGAGGATGAAATACAGCGTCCATGCAGCATCGCGCCGGACTGCGCGGTTCCGGTCGCCAAGAAGCGGGATGAGGCCCTTGAGCGGCTCCTTCATGCCGGCAAGGACTGCGGCGACCTCGAAGGAGGTGAAGCTGACTACGGCATTTCGCATGTCCTTTTCCAGCTCGTGCCGTATCCTGTCCGCCTTCTCCTTTTCTATGAAGACTATCCGCCTCAGCCGCTCACCGGAGCTTTAGTGGATAAAAGTGTTTTTAACAAGGACGCCTTCACCAAAAAGAAAACGTATTTATTTTTACTTAAAGAGTTAGGACTACCTAATTCAATGAGGTGGAAAAATGGTTGTAGTGCATGAGATAGGAAAGCTTCCGTATTCGTATGACGCCCTCGAGCCTTACATAGACGCAAAGACGATGGAGATACACCACACGAAGCACCACCAGGCTTACGTAACCAATCTCAACGCAGCGCTGGACAAGCATCCGGACCTGAAGAGCAAGACGGTCGAGGAGCTCCTCAAGGACCTGAATGCGGTGCCCGAGGACATCAGGACCGCGGTGCGGAACCACGGCGGCGGGCACGCAAACCATGCTATGTTCTGGAAGCTCCTCAAAAAGGACGGCGGGGAGGCGCACGGCGAAGTGGGCGACGCTATCGCGAAGGCCTTCGGCAATTACGCCGGCTTCAAGGAGAAGTTCGGCGCTGCCGCCAAGGGGCATTTCGGCTCGGGGTGGGCATGGCTCGTCGCGAACGACAAGGGCGCGCTCGAGATTCTCAGCCTACCAAACCAGGACAGCCCGCTTTCATCAGGTAAGAAGCCGGTCCTCGGAATCGACGTCTGGGAGCATGCGTACTACCTTAAATACCAGAACAGGCGCCCCGAGTACGTCGAGGCGTTCTTCAGCGTGATAAACTGGGATGAAGCCAACAAAAACTACAAGGCGGCAATGAAGCACTAATCGAGATAGATGACCGAGATTTCCGGGCGGGCAAAGAGCCGGATTCCTCCCGGAGTCAGGCCGCAGGTCACGTAAGCGGCAGTTCCGCCGGGAAGGGTTGTCCGACCCTGCCTCGCTTTGCCGAACCCGAGGTATTCCGTCAGGTAGTCAGTGATGAAGGGGAAGTAGAACTGGCCGCAGTGCGTGTGGCCGGCGAAGGCGACGGTGTTTACGCCGGGGGAAAGTCCGTATATCGCCTCCTGCTGGTGGAGAAGGATTATTTTGGGCATGTTTTGGCTGAGGTTGGCGAGCGCCTTTTGCGGCTCCGAGCGGCAGGCCCACAGGTCGTCTATGCCGGCGATTGCGAGTTTTTGACCTCCGGCTTCCAGCACCGAGTTCTGGTTGCGCAGGACGACTATGCCCATCGATTCAAGGGTTTCAGTGACGTTGTCAGCGTATTCGTAGTTCGCCGGGTTCGCGCAGTTCCAGTCGCCGTAGTCGTGGTTCCCGAGCACCGCGAAGACGCCGTAGCGGCTTTTCAGGTTTTTCAGCTCACCGAGCTTCAGGTAGCCCCGGGGCTCGCCGTCCACGATGTCGCCCGCGATGAGGACGAAATCTGGGTTTTGGGCGTTAGCCTCCGCTATCGCGCGGCGGAAATACTCCGGATAGTCGTAAGCGGTCTGAGTGTCGCTTATCAGGACAGCCTTGAGCGGAGCAGGGGAGCCAGGAAAAATGTCGAACCTGCTCTCGGTGACGGAAATGTTATATGGCTCGATGAGGGTCGAGTAGAGGAATACAAGGATGAGGAGCGCCGAGACGGCGAAAACGGGCTTGTCAGGAGTTATCATGTCCCTCAGCCGGCGCATGCAGTTTGTATGAATCGATAAAAATATCATGGGATAGTATATTTCATGGTCACCAAGGAAGAGATAGCCAAGGTCGTCGAATGGTGCGAGAAGATAAAGAAGGAGCGCATGAGGGCTTACGTCATCGAGCGCAACCCGTTCAGGGACGAGATAGACTGGATGAGGCGCTTTCCGCTCATTGACATAGACCGGCCCAAGGAAGTCGCATCCAAGAACGACCTCGTGTACGATTCCACCACGAAGACGCTATGGCAGTTCATGAACATGGACTGGCGCAGGATAGAGCCCGACGTCCGCGTCGGCTAGCCGAGCGACATCCGCCGTATGCTCCTCAGGGCGCGGATTTTCGCGATTGCGGCGGCCGGAAGCTTCTTCTCCAAAACCAGCGTCAGCTTCGGGTTCGGGTAGATGTCCGGGTCGTCGCTCACTATCTGCCGGATGCTTATCCGGGAATCGGCGATTACAGAGGTCACTGCGCTAACTATGCCTGTCGCATGGGGTTCGGCCTCAATCTCGAGGACTTCGAAGCCGAGGCGGGCGGCCACTCCACGTATGAACGCGGTGGGGGCCAGGGACTCGAAAATGCCGGCAAGCTCGGGGACATCTGATATGAGCGCGGCGGTCTCTATGACCACCCGGCGGTCCACCCTCAGGGCACGCGCTATCTTGACAGGGCTTACTTCCACCTCGCCGGAGAAAATCCGGCCTTTACTGTCGACGCGGAGGCCCTGCCTGAGCAAAAGCTCGGCCACTTTTCTGCGCACCGGATAGCGGATGAAGGCGTCTTCCAGGATAGGATACATAATGTATATTTTTGTACAGAATAGCTATAAATATATCATTGGAGCATGGGTTATCCATGACAAGCAGGCAGGCAGAGGACGCCATGCGGGGCGCACCGAAACAGCAGAGGATTGCAGGGGCGCCCCTTGCAGAGCATATAGACAAGGGGAGGCACGTGCACGAGCTCGCGCTGCTCGTCGAGAGGGCGAAAAAGGACGACAACGACAGCTACCTGAAAGCAGTCGCGCTGGCCGACAGGATACTGGAGGACCACGCAGGGGACGGCCGGATAATAACCCAGGCTTTCAGGCTGATACGGGGCATCCCGATGGAAGACAGGATGCTGGAAGTCAAAAGGAAATACGAGGCGAGGCTGGCGGACCTCGTCGACAGTCTCGAAGACAAGTGCGCCGGGCTGGAAGCGAAACTCCGGCCCTCGAGAATCGGCTTCGGCAACTTCTGAGCGGGATTTATAAGAAGTTTGTTCCACAATTTCCTTGTCAGTGGTTTGAATGGCGAGTGCAAAAGCTGTGAAATACTATTCGTTCGGATTCTTCAGCTTTAGCTATCGCTATCAGGAAAACCTCTGAAAAATATCTTCGTTTCGTGGTTTTTCTGATGCATATGGAGGTTAGTCGTACTCATGAAAAAAGGCTGATAATTATGAAGAATCTGAAACTGGCTGCATTGAACGGGAATTCGCGGACGGTCGTCCGCGTGGGAAACGTGAAGGTCGGGCAGGGCTTCACGATAATCGGGGGCCCCTGCGGCGTCGAGAGCGAGGAGCAGACGCTCGAGACGGCCCGGGGCGTGAAGGAGGCTGGGGCGGACATGCTCCGCGGGGGAGCCTTCAAGCCGCGCACATCGCCCTACGCTTTCCAGGGCCTCGGGCTCAAGGGGCTCAAGATACTCGCGAAAGCGAGGGACGAGACCGGGCTCCCGGTGGTGACTGAAGTGATTGACACGCGGGACGTCTCGTGGGTGGCCGAATACGCTGACGTCCTCCAGATAGGGGCGAGGAACATGCAGAACTTCTCCCTCCTCAAGGAAGTCGGGAAGGCGGACAAGCCCGTGCTCCTCAAGCGGGGCATGCACTCGACCATGGAGGAGTGGCTCAACTGCGCAGAGTACATACTCAACGAGGGGAATCCGGACGTCATACTCTGCGAAAGGGGAATCCGCACATTCGAGACCTACACGAGGAACACGCTCGACTTGAGCGCGGTGCCTGCCATCAAGGAGCTGACGCACCTCCCGATAATAACCGACCCCACGCACGGCACCGGGAGGGTGAGCCTCATCGGCCCGATGAGCATGGCCTCGGTCGCCTGCGGCGCGGACGGGATAATAATAGAGGTCCACAGGAACCCGGCGGAAGCGCTCAGCGACAAGGACCAGGCGCTCACGCCCCCGCAGTTCGCGCAGATGGTGAAGCAAGTGCGGAAGCTGCACGCGTTCATGGAGGGGAGCGCATGAGGGAGATGAAGCTCGAGGGCGCAAGCGGCATGACGCAGATTCTGCTTGGCGAATCCTTGGAGAACCTGAAAAGCTACTGCGGCGGGGCCGAGAAGGCGGTCGTGATAACGGACGCGAACGTCCGGAGGCACCATGGTGCATCGCTCAAGGGCTTCGAGATAGTGGAAATAGGCCTCGGCGAGGGGGAGAAGACGCTCGCCACGGTCGAAAAGTTATACGGGCGTTTCCTCGAGCTGGAGCTCGACCGCTCGTCTTTCGTCATTGGTGCCGGCGGCGGGATAGTGTGCGACGTCGCGGGCTTCGCGGCCTCGACGTACCTGCGGGGCCTGCCGTTCGGCTTCGTGCCGACAACGCTCCTTGCGCAGGTCGATGCGAGCGTCGGGGGAAAGAACGGGGTCAACTTCAGGGGGTACAAGAACATAGTGGGCCTCATCAGGCAGCCCCGCTTCTGCCTCTGCGATTTTTCCCTCCTATCGACCCTGCCCGGAAGGGAGATGAGGTGCGGCTTTGCCGAAGTGGTGAAGCATGCCGCGATTGGCGATGCCGCGCTGTTCGCCTACCTCGAGGGCAACTGGGGCAGGGCATTTTCACTGAACAGGACAGCGATTGAGAAGGTGGTGCACGACTCGCTTTCGGTCAAAACCGGGATAGTCTCGAAGGACGAGGGCGAGAAGGGCGAGCGCATGAAGCTCAATTTCGGGCACACGCTCGCGCACGCCCTGGAGAAAGAGACCGGGATAGCGCACGGCGAGGCAGTGAGCATCGGGATGGTAGCCGCGGCCGAACTTTCGGTGAAGAAAGGGATGCTGGGGAAGAAGGAGGCCGGGAGGCTCGAGTCGCTCCTCCGGGAAATAGGCCTTCCGACAAGGATAGACGCGAAAAAGGGAAGCATCGCCGAGGCGATGCGCAGGGACAAGAAGAGGTTCGGCTCGAAGCTCCGGATGGTGCTTCTCGAGGGGCTCGGAAAGGCGAGGATAGCGGAAATAGGCATTGATGAGCTGGAGGCGGTCGTGGATGATATGTGTTAGCATCGCGGAGCGCACGCCGGAAGAATGCATCGCGGCCGCAAGGAGCGCGAAGATGGCGGAGATACGCATTGACAGGCTGGAGAAGCCGGACGCCGGGGCGGTGCGGAAGATATTCTCGAGCCGCAAGGGGCTCATAGCCACCTGCAGGGGCGGCGGTATGGGCGACCAGGGCAGGAAGGAGCTTCTTGCGCACGCCATAGACAGCGGGGCATCCTATGTAGACATAGAGGTCGAAAGCGGCGACTCATACAAGGAAGAGCTCAGGGCGAGGGCGCGGAAAGCGGGGTGCAGCGTTATAATATCATACCACAACCACGAGAAGACGCCTTCGCGCGAGGAGCTGCTTCAGGTGATAGACTGGTGCTTCGCATCCGGAGCCGACATCGCCAAAATTGCATGCATGGTGAACGATAAAGCCGACAACGCGAGGCTGCTCGGCCTGCTTGACGGCGAAAAGAGGCTGGTAGTGGTCGGGATGGGGCAGGCGGGGAGGATAACAAGGGTGGTCGCGCCTCTCCTTGGGAGCGAGTTCACTTTCGCATCGTCGGGGAAGGGGAAGGAGACCGCCGAGGGGCAGGTTGACGAAGAAAGCCTGCAGAGGATTCTGGAGGAGCTGGCAAAATGAACGGGCCGGAGCTGTTTGCCGTAATTGGAAAGCCCATAATCCACAGCCGCAGCCCGGAGATGCACAATGCGGCATTCGGGGAACTGTCGATTGATGCCCACTACATAAGGCTCGCAGCCGAAAGCGGGAAGGAAGGTCTCGCATCGGCGCGGGAAATGGGGATCAGGGGGCTGAATGTTACGGCGCCTTTCAAGGACATGGGGGGCATCCTCGATGAAACCGACAAGTCCGCAGACGAGGCGGGAGCAGTGAACACGGTGATTTTGCGGGGAAAAAGCAGGGGATACAACACCGACGTGCATGGAATAGCCGAATCGTTCCTTTCCAATGGGCTCGAGTTAAAGGGCAGGAAGGCGCTCGTGCTCGGCGCAGGGGGCGCTGCGGGGGCGGCCGTCCTTGCCATGCTTTCAAACGGCGCCGAGGTTACAATCGCGAACAGGACAGTTGAAAATGCGGCCGGCCTCGCAAGGCGTTTTGGCGCCGGCCATTGTCCGCTTTCAGGGCATGCTCTCGAGAAAGCAATTTCGCGATGCGAAATCATAATCGGATGCCTGAGCACGGGCGAGCGCGTCATACCGGGCAAGCTTCTCCGGAGGGAAATAACGGTAATGGACGCGTATTACGCGGCGCCCAGCGCCCTCGTGCAGGACGGCCGGGCGGCAGGTTGCAGGATTATCGACGGGCGCGAGTGGCTCCTCCACCAGGGCGCGAAAAGCTTCGAGCTGTTCACCGGCCGGAAAGCTCCAATCGCTGCGATGCGAAAGGCTGCTTATGGAACCGGGGCGCGCGCGAAGCGGAACATAGCGCTCGTCGGGTTCATGGGAAGCGGCAAGAACACCGCATCGAAGGAGTTGCACGCGAAGACGGGGATGCCGGTCATTGACGTGGACGAGAGGATAGAGAAAAAGGCGGGGATGCAGGTGAAGGAGATATTCCAGTCGATGGGTGAGCCAGGATTCCGCGCGCTCGAGACCGCGGAAATAGCCTCGCTGGAAAGCGGCAGGGGGAAGATAATCAGCTGCGGCGGGGGCGCGGTCCTTGAGCGGCGCAACAGGGAGTCGCTCGGGCGAAGCTCGCTTGTTTTGTGGCTTTTTGCGGACCTGAAAACCACGATGGCGCGGATACCCAGGGACGGGAACAGGCCGCTCCTAGCAGTGGACGAACCGGAAAAGGAAGCGGGCCGGCTGCTTTCAGGCCGCATGGGCGCGTATGCCGAATCCTGCGACATCGCGCTCGACACGACCGGCAAAACTCCGGACGAGATATCGGAGAGGATACTCTATGAAGTTCGTAAAGCCATCCCGGATATCGGGAAAGATTGACGCGCCGCCGTCAAAGAGCATGATGCAGAGGGCGGTGATAGCGGCTGCGCTCGCGGACGGGGAGTCGCGGATAGCTAACCCTTCGTTTTGCGATGACGCTCTCGCCGCAATGAATGTGGTGGAGGCGCTCGGAGCCAGTGTGGAGAAGGGAAAATCGGACGTGCGGATAACCGGGGGCGGAAAGCCCCAGCGGAGCGTTCTCGACTGCGGCGAGTCCGGCACGTGCATGCGGATGATTTCCGCCGTTGCCGCCCTTTATGACAGGGAATTCACGGTAACCGGGAGGGGCTCACTGATGAACCGGCCCGTGGGGATGATAGACGGGCCCCTCAAGGAGCTTGGAGCGGAATGCTCCACGAACAAGGGAATGCCTCCATTGAACATCATGGGTCCGATGCGCGGGGGAAGCGCAAAAGTGGACGGCTCGCTCAGCTCGCAGTTCCTCAGCGGGCTTTTGATGGCGCTCCCGCTTTGCAGGGAAGATTCGGAGCTGAAAGTGGCAGGACTGAGGAGCAGGGCGTACGTGAGCATGACGCTTTCCCTCATGGGCGGGTTCGGGATACGCGCCCAGGCAGACGAGAGGATGGAGAAGTTCTCGGTACATGGCGGCCAGAAATATCGCGCGCAGAAATACGAAGTCGAGGGCGACTGGTCAGGGGCGGCGTTCATTCTGGTCGCGGGCGCGATAGCCGGCGAAGCGGAAGTGGAAAGGCTCGGGAAGGGCCTCCAGCCGGACGAGGGGATAAAGACAGCGCTTTTGCTGGCAGGGGCCGGACTGGAAACGGGAATTGATGCGGCCAAGGCCAGCGGAGGGAAGCTGAAGGCTTTCGAGTTCGACGCGGGCGACTGCCCGGACCTGTTCCCGCCTCTTGCGGTCCTTGCATGCTGCTGCGAGGGAAAAAGCGTTCTGCGAGGCGCGCTCAGGCTCAGGCACAAGGAAAGCGACCGTGCCGCCGTGCTCGCCCGCGAGCTCGGGAAGATAGGCGCGGATATTAATGTTTCCGGGGACAGGATGGAGATAGAGGGCAGGAGGCTCCGGGGAGGGAAAATAGACCCCCATGGCGACCACCGCATCGCGATGGCGGGAGCGATAGCCGGCCTTGTTTCGGAGAAGGGAGTAGAGATTGAGGACGAATCATGCGTAAGCAAGTCTTATCCGGGCTTCTTCAGGGACCTGGAATCACTGGTGATGGGATGAACACTTTGGGAAGGCTATTCAGGGCGAGC
This sequence comes from Candidatus Bilamarchaeum sp., assembly GCA_035455205.1. GTDB lineage: Archaea > Micrarchaeota > Micrarchaeia > Anstonellales > Bilamarchaeaceae > Bilamarchaeum. The sequence continues at coordinate 205,805 of DATIFM010000008.1, forward strand.
GTTCTTGGGGAATCGCACGGCGAGTGCGTCGGCGTGCTCCTTGACGGAGTAAGCGCGGGCATGCCGCTCTCGGAGAAGGATTTCGAGGCCGACCTCGCGCGGCGCAAGGGCGGCACAAAGGGGACGACGCCTAGGAAGGAGGAGGACGCGCCGATGCTAAAGAGCGGCGTCTTCAACGGCAGGACCACGGGCGCGCCGCTCCTCATACTTTTCGCGAACAAAGACACCGACTCATCCGCCTACGAAAAGCTGAAGGACACCCCGCGGCCGGGGCATGCGGATTTCGTCGCTAAGATGAAGTTCGGGGGATTCAACGACTACCGGGGGAGCGGGCATTTTTCGGGCCGGCTTACCGCGGCTCTCGTCGCTGCCGGGGTGGTGGCGAAAAAAATGCTCGCGCCGCTCAAAATAGAAGCGAATGTTGTCGAGGCGGGCGGGGCCGGCGCCGGGAAGGGCATGGAAGAGAGAATCGAGGCCGCGATGAAAGAAGGGGACTCGGTGGGCGGCATAGTCGAATGCCGGGTGAATGGCCTTCCGCCTGGCCTCGGTGAGCCGTTCTTCGACTCTGCAGAATCGCTCCTGGGCCATGCCGTGTTCTCGATTCCGGCAGTGAAGGGAGTCGAGTTCGGAGCCGGCTTTGCATCGGCGGGGATGCGCGGCTCTGAGTGCAACGACAGGATACTCGACGCAGGCGGCAGGACGGCGACGAACAACTCCGGCGGGATCAACGGCGGGCTGACGAACGGCAACCCGCTCGTGCTCAGGGTCGCGGTGAAGCCGCCATCCAGCATAAGGAAGGAAGGGGAGACCGTGAACCTGAGGAGCGGGAAGGCCGAGAGGATAAGCGTTCCGGGCAGGCACGATGCGTGCATCGCCCTCCGCGTGCCGGTAGTCCTGGAGGCGGCCGTGGCGCTCGCACTCGCGGACATGATGCTCATGGAAAACAGGGTAAAGAGAGTTTGGGGTGAATGACATGGAACTCGAAGAACTGCGAAGGAAAATAGACGGGATAGACTCGGACATATTGAAGCTCCTCAACAAAAGGATGGAATTCGCGCTAAGGACGAGGAAGATGAAGAGCGGGGTGGAGGACCCTGCCCGGGAGAAGCTGGTTCTCGACTCGGCGAGGAAACACTCCCGGGGCCTCGTGCGGCCGGAATTCTCGGAAAGGATTTTCAGCGACATAATCGCCGAGTCCAGGGCGCTGCAGGAAAAGGGCCCGAGGCTCATCGGGTTCCAGGGAGAGCACGGGGCGTACAGCGAGGTCGCCGTCCGGAGCTACGACAAAAGCGCCGTGCCAATCCCGTGCCCGGAATTCATCGATGTCTTCGAGGGCGTGGGCAAGGGCCAGCTCGACTGCGGCATAGTGCCGGTCGAGAATTCCCTTGAAGGCGCGGTCACACAGGTGAACGACCTCCTCGTGGACACCGACCTCCGGATAGCGGGCGAAGTGAGGGTGCCGGTGCACCACTGCCTGCTCGCGCTCCCTGAGACGGACTACCGCGACATCAAGGTAGTGTATTCGCATCCGCAGGCCCTCGCGCAGTGCAGAGGCTTCGTCTCGAGGAACAAGCTGGAGCCGAGGCCGTATTACGACACCGCGGGCGCGGCGATGATGCTGTCAGCCGAGAGGCCGAAGGCGGCTGCGGCGATAGCGAGCAGGCTCTGCGCGGACATATACGACTTGGAGGTCCTGAAGGAGAACATAGAGGACCACGAGTCCAACACCACGAGGTTCGTCGTCCTGACGAGGGAGAAGGCCGCGGGCAATGGAAACAAGTGCTCCATAATATTCTCCACGGCGCACCGGGCGGGCGCGCTCTACAACGCCCTCAAGGTGTTTTCCGACGCGGGCATCAACCTCACGAGGATAGAGTCGAGGCCGATAAGGAAGGACCCTGGCAAATTCGCCTTCCTCCTCGACTTCCAGGGCTCCGACACCGACCCGAAGGTGAAGGCCGCCCTCGAGGAGATGAAGAAGGAGACCGCGATGTTCAAGTTCCTGGGATGCTACATGGAGGCGGAGAAATGAGGATAGCGATACTCGGCGCAGGAAAGATGGGCTCCTGGCTCGCAAGAACGCTCTCGGATGGGAACGAGGTCGCCGTCTACGACCCGGACGCGGAAAAAGCCGCGTCGGCCGGGGGGGCGGAGGCGCTTTCTTCGCTATCCGCGCTCGACGGATTCGCCCCGGAGATGCTGATAAACGCGGCAAGCCTCCAGAACACGGTCAGGGCGTTCGAGGAGGCCGCCCCGCACCTTCCGCAGGGATGCCTGATATGCGATGTCGCCTCCATAAAGGGGGAAATCCCAGCATACTACAGGAAAGCCGGGATGAGATTCGCGTCGGTGCATCCGATGTTCGGGCCGACTTTCGCTGACATGGAGGCGCTGAGGAAGGAGAATGCGGTCATAATAAAGGAGTCCGACCCCTCTGGCGCGGCCTTCTTCAGGGAGTTCTTCGGGAAGCTCGGTGTGAGAATATTCGAGTACACCTTCGACGAGCACGACAGGATGATGGCGTACTCGCTCACGACGCCTTTCACGGCCTCGCTCGTGTTCGCTGCATGCATGGAAAGCACAGCCGTGCCCGGGACGACGTTCGAGCGGCACAGGAAGATAGCGAGGGGCCTGCTCTCGGAGGACGACCACCTGCTTGCCGAAATACTCTTCAACAAATATTCGGTTTCCCAGCTCGAGAAGATAACTTCGAGGCTCGAGTTCCTCAAGCACGTGATAAAGGCAAAAGATTACGAAGAGGCGAGGATATTCTTCGAAAAGCTGAGGAAGAACGTCGGGTGAGATGATGGGATTCTACGAACTCGCCGAAAGGGCGCTCGCGCTCGAGAGGGAAGGGCGCAAAATCGTTCGGCTGAATGTCGGGGACACCAACCTGCCCACTCCCCTGTGCGCTGTGGAAGCGGCAGCGACGAGGATGAGGCAGGGCAAGTCGGGATACGGACCTTCTGCCGGCCTTCAGGAGCTCCGGGAAGCCGTGGCCGGGCGCGAAGGGTGCAAGGCCGCGAACGTGGTAGTCGGCCCGGGCTCGAAGCACCTGATATACGGCCTGATGAGCATACTTTGCAGGGGAGGCGACAGTGTCGCATTCCCATCGCCCCACTGGCCCATGTACGAGCTTGCATGCAGCCAGCTCGGGTTGAAGATGAATGCGCTCCAGAGCGGGGAAGCGGACGGCTGGATGTTCGATGCCAGCGGCCTCCGCGGGGCGAAGCTTTCGATTATCTGCAACCCGCTCAATCCCACTAGCACGATATACAGGGAGAAGGAAATTGAGGCCGCGATAGAGGAAGCGCAGAGGGAAGGGACGCATGTAATCCTCGACGAGGCCTACAAGGGGCTCGCTTTCAGGGAAATCCCGGTGTTCGAGGGGGCGATACGCGTGCGCTCGTTCTCAAAGGAGTTCAACATGGAAGGATGGCGCCTCGGCTATGCGGTAGCCCCCGAAGACGTCGCGAAGAGGCTCACCGCATACAACCAGATAACTGCGACGTGCGTCGCCCCGTTCGTTCAGGAGGCCGGCCGGGCCGCTCTCGCGGAGGAAAAGAAGATACTGGAGGGAAACAGGCGCATCTGGAAGAAGCGGGCGGAGGCCGCCGCGAAGGCGCTTTCGGATGCCGGGTTCAGGTTCGCAAAACCCGAGGCCGGGATTTACCTGTTCGCCTCGCACGAGAACGTGAAGGACTGCGAGAAGTTCTCGCTTGCCCTCCTCGAAAAGGAAGGCGTGTGCGTCGCTCCGGGCACCGGCTTCGGGAACTACCGTAAGCACATACGGATTTGCGTGAACCAGGAAGAGCAGGTTCTGGAGGCCGCCATTGCGAAGATGGGCCGGGCCGCCGTTTAGTTAGATTAAAAAACGCAATCAACGAGACAGTAGCATGGCCCAGCCGGCGCAAAAAATACCGCAGCAGTCGATGGCACAGCAGAAAGTCGCTTCCCTTCTGAGCGAGGCCCAGAAGAGCGAGTCGCTCTGGAACGGCTTTCTCGTCTTCGTCGCCACGCTGATGCTGCTTTCAACGGTCAACTTCTTCCCGCTTTACGTTGTCATACCGCTCGCAGTAATCTGCGGGGCGATTTCGTCGAAAGTGCCGCCATTTGGCATTATCATCGGGGCCATCCTAGCTCTTCCGGGCGTCATGTACCAGTCCGCGGTATTCGCGTGGTTCTACATCCTGATACTCGTCCTGATACTTTTCGAGGTGTTCGAGAACTGGATGCTCCTTGCGGTGCTCGAGGTGCTGATACTCGCCCCGTTCGCGTTCGGGGGCCTCCCTTTCTCGGGATTCGTCACGATAATCGGCATGGCGATGGGGGCGCTGTATTTCGGCTCGAAGAAGAGCGCGGCCATATCGGTCTTCGCCGTGACGACTATACTCCTCCTCTCATCAGTATGGCTTGTCCAGAACACGGCCTACATGCCCATCAAGAACCAGCTCTATACCCCGGCAAAGCCTGAGCTCCAGTTCAGCAAGAAGCCGGTGGACCTGGGTGGGATAGGCGGGGAGATGGCCGGGGCCTTCGGCAGGTTCTTCGACTTCGAAAACATCACGCGCATCTGGGAATCGCTCGCATTCGTGGCCGACAACTTCATCAGGCTGCTAATCGGCGACTCCCTCGTCCTGCAGCTCATCGGCTGGGGGGCCGCGCTTTATCTCGTAGGATACCTCCCGACGAAGCTGAAGCCGAGGCCGCAGCTGATGTCTGCATTCGCGCTCCTCCTGCTGATTCCGGTGTATTTCCTTGTCAGCATGGTGTATTCTGTAGGGTTCCTGCTTGAATTTCCGGTCGGGATAGTGATCGCTATTGCCGTGCTCGGCACCATGGAGTATTTCGGCCTCAACATCAGCCGCGAATCCGAAATCGGCCGCAAGGAGAAGATGAAGGCGTACGGCAAGTTCGGCATGACCGACATGTCGGCAGGCGGCGAGGAAAAGAGCATGGCGGACGTCGGGGGCTACGAGGACGTGAAGCAGGAGCTCCGCGACGCAATCATAATGCCCCTCGAGAAGAAGGAAATCGCATTCACATACGGCATCAAGCCGCCGACGGGCATACTGCTTTTCGGCCCCCCGGGTACCGGAAAGACTATGCTCATGAGAGCCCTCGCCAAGGAGCTGAAATACAACTTCATAGAGGTCAAGTGCTCGCAGATACTCTCTCAATGGTACGGGGAGAGCGAAAAGAACGTGGCAGAGGTGTTCGACAACGCGCGCAAGAACGCGCCAACCGTGCTGTTCTTCGACGAGATAGATGCCGTGGGAAAGAAGAGGAGCGCAGAGAGCCTCGACGAAGTCGGCCAGCGCGTCCTCTCGGAGCTTCTCCAGCAGATAGACGGGGCGAGCAAGTCCAAGGCGACCGTCATGATAGTCGGCGCGACGAACAGGCCGGACTCCATAGACACGGCGATGCTAAGGCCCGGCCGGCTCGACAAGATAATCTACATGCACCTTCCGGACCCTGAGGCGCGAAAGGCAATAATCAACGTGAACCTGCGAGGCCTGCCTGTTGCCCAGGACGTGGACAGGGACGTCCTTGCGAGGAAGACCGAGAGGTTCTCGGGCGCGGACATGAAGAACGTCGTGACCGAGGCAAAGCGCCTCGCGGCCAAGGAGGCGACCGCAAAGGGCGTCGTCGTCCCGCTCAGCATGGCCCACTTCCTGCAGGTGCTAAGCTACGTGAAGCCCAGCACATCCCTTGCAATGCTCGACACGTACGAGCAGTTCAAGCTCGACTTCGAGAGGCGCGTCGGAGCGGAGAAGCCCAAGGAGGAGGAGGCGGCCAAGGAGGCCGCGGTGAAATGGGAGGATGTCGCGGGCCTGGACCAGGTCAAGCAGGCGCTCCTCGAGGCAATCGAGCTCCCCCTGCTCCACGAGGCGGAGATGAAGGAGTTCAAGGTCAAGCCAAGCAAGGGCATCCTGCTGTTCGGCCCGCCCGGCACAGGAAAGACGCTCATAGTAAAGGCTGCAGCCAGCGAGCTGAAAGCATCATTCCAGTCGCTAAGCGCCGCCGAAATCATGAAGAAAGGGTACACGCAGGCCGTGACGGTCATCAAGGAGGCGTTCAACAGGGCAAGGGAGAATCCCCCGGGCATAATCTTCGTGGACGAGATAGAGACGTTCGCGCCGGCAAGAGGCTCGGGCGGCTCATCGGAAATCCTCGGCCAGTTCCTCACAGAAATGGACGGCGTGAAGGGAAAGGCCGGAGTCGTAGTCATGGCCGCGACGAACAAGCCGGTGCTCATGGACCCTGCGATAATGAGGCCGGGCCGGTTCGACAAGATATTCTACATCCCCCCGCCCGATGAGATGGGCAGGGAGGACATGTTCAAGATACACCTTGGGAAGTTCGCCCCGAACGTGGACCTGAAGGTGCTCGCGGAGATGACTCCGGGGTTCAGCGGCGCGGACATCGCGGACATATGCCAGAACGCGAAGATGAGGGCGCTCCGGGCAAAGCTCGCAGGAGCGCCCGAGGCGATATCCACCCAGACCGTTGTGGACATAATCAGGACGAGGAGGCCCTCGATAACGCCGCAGATACTCGATGAGTACAGGAAGTTCCTTGAGGCCTACGGCGAAAGGAGATAGTCAGCGCAGGAAGATGAATGCGACGACTTTCGACTTCTTTCCCTCTATCTGGTCTTCCATGTCCCGCTTCTCAACCAGCTTCAAGCCGGAGAATTCCTTTTCAGCGGTCAGCTGGAATTCCTCGGGCACGCAGAGCAGGTATATCCCGCCGGGCTTCAGAACGCGCTTGAGCTCCGAGCGGTAGAACTCCCTCTTGTCCTCTTCCTGGTAGCAATAGCAGAAGAAGTCCATCGCGACCTCGAAGGAGGAATCCTCGAAAAGCCAGTATTCCGTAACCGAGTGGCAGTGGGGCATCACGCCGTGGAGGTCCATGTCCCGCAGGACGTCCTCCGAGCGGTCGACGGCGTGCACCTCGAAGCCTTCCCTCGCGAAATAAATCGCGTTCCGGCCGTTCCCGCATCCCAGGTCGACGAGCCGGCCCCCCCTGACATCGCGGGACTTAAGGAAATCGCGGAGCAGGGCGGCCGCGGGGCTCGGCGGCTCCAGGAACGGCTTCTTTATCCGTGAGTCGTGGTTTTTTGCCCACGGGACGTCTGGGGATTCTGCCATATTGCACACTCGGCGGGAAGGATTATGAGTGTTTAGTTGTGGTAATAAATAATAAAAAATGAGCATTTATAAAATGTATGCGCCACAATAGGGTAATGGCAGAACTTCCACCTCACTTAAGGCACCTGGCAAAGGACACGGCGAGGGCGTCGCACCTGCGCGTAATCGCCGGGGGAAAGAAAGAGAAAAATCCGTTCAAGGCGCGCCTGCTGACGGGGGCGGCACTCCTCTCCCTGGCCATCGCGGGCGCCGGGACGGCCATCAACCTTCAGAGCAGGCTGAACAACCAGGCCTTGGTCGCGGCGGGCAGGCCATTGTACTATTCTCCCGTGTTCCAGCAGATTCCGTCCGCCCCTTCGGTCAAGGCGCCTGAGTTCTCGGGGCTTAATACCGGGGCGGCCCCGAAGGAAAAGATGGAAAATCTCAGCACGCCTGAACTCATAGGCAAGCTGCTTCCCGTAAACCCCCACGGTTTGGCCGTGGGCCCCGAGGGGTCAAGGAATGTCATCGAGCACAATTATGCGAGCCTGCTCCTTGAGATGAGGGGCAATGCCGCCGTTCCGGAACTCGTCCGGGCGCTCGCAAGCGAGCGGGGGGAGTTCAGGCGGGAAAACATAGCATTCATTCTGGGGCGAATCGGGAACCCGGGCGCGCTCCCGGCACTGCGCGAGAGGGCGGAAAAGGACGAGTCTGCAGCCGTGAAAGCCGCAGCCGCCGAAGCAATCGAAAGAATAGAAAAGAGATAAAAAAATTACAGGACTTTCAGGCTCATCGCGATGATGAGGCCCGCGAACACGAGCGAAACCGTATTCACGACTTTTATCAGGGCGTTCAGCGCCGGGCCGGCAGTGTCCTTCAGCGGGTCGCCGACCGTGTCGCCGACTACTGCCGCCTTGTGCGTGTCAGACCCCTTACCGCCAAAATTGCCCTGCTCGATGTATTTCTTCGCGTTGTCCCATGCCGCGCCCGCGGTGGTCATCATGAGCGCGAGCATAAGGCCGCACGCTATCACACCTGCAAGGAGGCCGCCGAGGGCCGCCGGGCCGAAAAGCAGCCCGACGACGAGCGGAACCAGGACTGCCATGAGGCCCGGCACCGCAAGCTCGCGTAGCGCGGTCGCGGTCGCGATGTCGACGCATTTGGCATAGTCTGCCCGGCCCTTGCCCTGCATGAGCCCTTTAATCTCGCGGAACTGCCTGCGGACCTCCTCGACTATCTGGAAAGCCGCCCGGCCCACAGCAAGCATGAGCATGCTCGAGAAGACGAACGGAAGCAGCGCGCCAAGGAAGAGCCCCACAACGACCGGAGTCGATAGCAGGTTAATCGTCGTAAGGCCGGTGGCCTCGGCATAGGCCACAAAGAGCGCGAGGGCTCCCAGGGCTGCGCCGCCGATGGCGTAGCCCTTGGTGGTGGCCTTCGTGGTGTTGCCGACGGCGTCCAGCTCGTCCGTGACCTTCCTGACGTTTTCAGGGAGGCCCGACATCTCGGCTATGCCGCCGGCGTTGTCAGTTATCGGGCCGTAGGCGTCTATCGCGATGACTATCGCGCTCAATGAGAGCATCGCCGCGGCCGCGAGGCCGACCCCGTAGAGGCCGGCCACCTTGAACGAGACGATTATAGCCACGACAATGACGAGCGTCGGGAGCACGGTCGATTCCATGCCGACCGCGAGGCCCGAGATTATGTTGGTTCCTGCGCCGGTTGTCGCCGCCTTGGCCACGCTCCTGACGGGATTGTATTCGGTCGCCGTGTAGTATTCGCTGATGACGAAGAGCAGTATCGTCACCACGACGCCCATTATCACCGTCGCGAACAGGGCCATCGGGGCAATCTCGAGGCCCGAAAGGCTGTTCAGGTAGAAATACGAACCGGCGAGCATGAGGAGCGCGCTCACGAGCACGCCGCGGTAGAACGAGTTCATGATGCGGCCGACCTTCCCGACAGTAACGGCCAGCGAGCCGATTATGCTCGAAAGCACTCCGATGCCGGCAATAGCGAGCGGAACCAGAACCAGCTGGCTCGCCGTGGAGAAAGTCAGGCCGATGAGCATTGCCGCTATGACGGTTACCACGAAGGACTCGAAAACGTCGGCTGCCATGCCTGCGCAGTCGCCCACGTTGTCTCCCACGTTGTCCGCTATGACGGCGGGGTTGCGCGGGTCGTCCTCTGGTATTCCCTTTTCGACCTTTCCGACAAGGTCAGCGCCGACGTCGGCAGCCTTTGTGTAGATGCCTCCTCCGACGCGGGCAAAGAGCGAGATGAGCGACGCGCCGAAGCCGTAGCCTATCATGGGCGCGAGGGTGCCGAAATAGATGTAAAGGACCGACAGGCCCACGAGGCCAAGGCCCGCGAGTGCCATGCCGGTGACAGCGCCGCCATTGAACGAGAGGCCGAGCGCGCCCTTCACGCCTTTCTTTGCAGCCTCGGCTACCCGGACGTTTGCCCGGACCGAGACCTGCATGCCGATGTATCCGGCCAGCGCGGACGAAACCACGCCGGCGATGAATGAAATCGTCATAGGGATGTCCTTCATCACGAGGGCGATTACGGCCGCTATTACGAGGGCAATCAGGCCCAGCGTCTTGTACTGCCTCACCAGGAACGCATTCGCGCCTTCCTGTATCGCCTTCGCGATTTCGCGCATCTTGTCGCTCCCGGCCGGCGCGCTTACGACGCGGTATGCCAGGAATGCGGCATAGAGAAGCGTCAGCACACCTGCGCCTAAAGCTAAAACAACTGCATCAATCATTTGTTCACCTTTTTGTCCACCGGAATCGCCACGAAGGCGATTCATGGACGGAGGAATACCTCTGCCTTGCACCGCCCGCAGGGCGGTTAGCAAGGCAAATAAGATGAACTAAATGTTTAAAAATCAGTATCCGGCCGGGCCGCTTGGGCCCGCCTACCTATATTATATTGGAAAACAGGAAACTACACCCGCAGGGGCGTTCTCAGGGAAAACAAGGGAGAATATTTAAAATCTAATCTGATTATACAAGAGCAGAGCATAGGAACAATCCATGCACACAAGGTGGTCTAATGGGACTTTTTGACAAAATTTTAGGTGGCAAGTCCGAGCCGGCCGAGACTCCGGATCTCGAGGAACTTATGGGAACCGAAGGGGACGTAGTGAGCCCTCCTGCTGACTTCTATGTGAAAAGGGTCGAACTCCGCAACGAAGGCGACGGCGACCTTGCCGTCAAGGAACTCGGCTCGAAGAACATCATAATATTGAACGTCATGCCGCTCTCGAAGCAGCCGAACAGGCTCAAAGGCATCCTCTCGAAGCTCAAGATGTACGCGAACAAGAGCAACGGCGACATCGCCCTGCTCACCAACGACCTCGTCATCCTGACGCCGGCGAATGTGAAAATTGTCAAGTCGAAGCCGAAAGCAAAGCCTGGCGCAACAGTAATTTCATAATTTTTAGTTATTTTAACATTATTTTTCTCTGAAAGAAGTTATTTTTGCTATTCCTGATACAAAGAATTAAATATTTCCTCCCCGAGCTAGCTAGGAGGGGAGAGAAATGTTCGGGTGGATACTGAAAACGAATTGGGACATAAAGAAGCTGCTTGAGTTCTACGCCAAGAAGAGCGCCGGCAAGGCCTAAGCCTTGGGATTTTCCGGCTCCTTGCGCAGAAGGCAGATGAAGATTTCGCCAAACAGGTCGTCCTGGCGGATATCCAGCGAGCCGGATTGCACAAGGTGCAGGAGGCACAGGAGCAGGTATACTGTTTCCTGGAGGTCGGCGCCCTCCCGGAGCCGCGAGAAAAGGGACCATCCCTCGCTGTCCGTGTTCGCCCGTACGAGGTCCATGATTTTCTGCATGTCGCTTTCGATGTCGCGCTCGGGAAGCTCGAGGTCGACGGTCTCCACTATGGAGCCGCGGGGTACGTGAACCTTCTGCTCGTCATACTTGATTATCCGCTCCATCTCCACGATGAGCTCGTCGAGCGTTATCTGCCTCTTGGGCGGAATCCGCGAAGAGAGCGTCAGAGGGGGGACTTCCTCGTACCCCTGCGGGCTCTCCTCCGGCATGAACGCGGGGAGTTCTGCCTGCACGCTGAGCATCTTCAGGTAGTTGCTCTTGTATTTCAGGAGAATCGATGCCGCGAGAATCACGTTCGCCTGGACGGCAAAGTCCATTTTCTCCATCTCTCGCACTTTCTTGATGAACGCATCCGACAGCTCGAGGATGTCGATGTTCCAAGGGTCTATCCTGTTGCCGGCGATAAGCTCCAGAAGTATGTCTTTCCACGTCGGTTTGGAGACCATTGACTCCAAGTGGCTGAACGTCTGAATGTGCATCTGGGTCGCCATTATTCTTTTTATACCTTTTACTTTATATAGTTTAACAGGGTTGCTGAGGCGTGTTATCTATGGAAATAAAGAGGACTTTGGTTCTGGACAGCTCTGATTACATCTCGAAGGCGCTTTCGCAGCTGGATGAAACTCCGGCCGTGATAGTCACGAAAAACGGCAAGTATTTCGGTGTCATCGACCACCGCTGCCTCGGCAACAACATGCGCATACCGCAGAACACGAAATGCGAATCCGCGGTAATCAGGCCGCCCGTGCTGCCCGAGAACGCAGAGCTGATGGAGAGGGTGGACGCCTTCCTTCTCGGGCACTTCAAGGCGCTGCCGGTCATCGACGAGAACGACCGCCCGGTCGGGATAACGACGAGGGTCGAGCTCCTCAAGGAGATGGCCGGAGAGGGGCTCCTGCCGGCAACCGGAATAGCGGACCTGATGAGCAGCCCGGCATTCACGATAAACGATGACGAGACGATAGGCTCGGCCAAGAGGATGATGAAGGAGAAGAAGGCCCGCAGGCTCGTCGTCACGAGGAACAGCAACCTGGTCGGCGTGATTTCGGCATATGACATTTCAGTCTTCACCGCCAAGCCCAACCTCTTCGAGTCCGGCAGGAAAGACATCAAGAACTCCCAGGAGATAAATATCGACCAGCTGAAGATATCGAACTTCCTGAGGCCCGACGTCACCCTCGTAAGCGAAGGGGAGGCGCTCGAGTCCATGGTGAAGAGGATGATAGCCAAGGGAGTGTCCCACGCGATAGTGGTTTCCGGCAAGAAGCCGGTCGGCGTGATCTCGGCGCTGGATGTTTTCAGGAAGGTCCAGGAAGGGGCGGCCGAAGGGCTCCAGATAGCCATCTCGGGCGTCTCCGAGGACGACATGGACATGTACAACTACATCAAGGACAAGATAAGCACGGCAATCGAGAAAGGGAGCAAGAGCTTCAACATCAGGAACCTGAGCGTCCATGTGAAGAAGGGCAAGAGCGCCCACGTGATGAACGTCTATTTCGACATGGACAAGGGCCACGTCTCGATAAAGGAGGAGCGCAAGGGGCTCAAGGAGACCACGGACATCGTGGCCTCGGAGATAGTCATGGTCCTGCGCAAGAAGAAGGACATAAAGAAGCTCAAGCCCAGGGTAGTTCACGCTCGTTAAGGAGGGATAAAATGAAGAGAGGACAGGTAAGCACCGAATTGCTTGTGATAGTGGCCCTTGTGCTGCTGATATTCATACCGCTTCTGGTGCTAGTTTACTTCAAGGCGAACGAAGCCAACCAGCAGATAGCGACGTACCAGGCCGAGCTCGCCGTTTCCAGGGTCGCGTCCCTGGCCAATTCGGTCGGAAGCCTGGGAACCAACACTTCGGTAGTTACGGACGTGTATGTCCCGGCCAACACGGTGTATTTCAAGACAGTCGCCTCGGGGAGGGCAGGGGAAATCGTCCTGCGCCTCCGGACGCCCGAAGGCGACAAGGACACCCCGGACGTCATCAAGTACCCGATACAGAACCCGGGCGTCATAGTAGACGAGGACACCGCTGGCGGCTGGATGAAGATAAGGATAACTTCAGTCTATGTCGGCACCGAGGCCCAGGTGAAGATAGAGAAGGCGTGATTTTTTACTTTTTTATCATACAAATTCATAATTTTCGTAAACTGCTTTTCCGCTTTTGAGCACGGTGCGCACCTTGCCCTTAAGCTTCATCCCGTCGAAAGGGCTCCAGCGGCATTTCGTGTACTGGACAGAGCCCTGGACCTCCCACTCCTTGTCCGGGTCTATGATGGCGATGTCCGCGATATAGCCCGGGGCAATCCTGCCTTTCTTTTCCAGGCCGAATATCTCGGCCGGCCGCGTGCTCATCCTCTGGAGAACCCAAATCTTGTCTATGAGCCCGAGACGGCAGCCGTGGAGCATCAGGCCGAGGCTGGTCTCGAGGCCCGGGAAACCTGCTGCGCCCTTCTCCTTGTCCTCGATCGTGTGTGGGGCGTGGTCCGTGGCGATGCAATCGACCATCTCGAGCGCGCTCCAGAGGAGGATGCGCTTCTTCTCGCTCCGGAGCGGGGGGTAGACCCTGCGGAGGGGGCCGAGCTTGTCCGCGTCATTTTCGGAGAGGAAAAGGTGGTGCGGCGCGACCTCCACGGTGCATCCGGAGTATCTCTTGGCGAGCGTTATCTCTTTCTTTGTCGAGGCGTGCGCGAGGTGAATCCTGCGGCCGTATTTTTTTGCGAGGGAAACGGCATTCGCGACGGTATCGTAAGTCTCGGCGAGGTTCTTCTCCTCGTCCTCGGAGTGGTCGCATGCGTGGAGGGTTATGGGCCGGTCCTTGGGGAATGATGCGAAATGCCTTTCGAGGGAAGCGGGGTCTTTCAGCAGGAGGGCGCCCGTAGTCTGCCCGAGGTAGAGCTTCATGAAACGCGGGTCCGCCCGCTTCACCTCGTCGAAATTGTCGTCCGTCCCGCCGAAATGGAAAAGGACGTCGCAGGGGGCCTTCTTCGCGAGGCGCACCTTCTCGTCCAGCCGCTCCTTCGTCACAGTAGGCTTCGCATTGTTCGGCATGTCGATTACGGTGGTGAACCCGCCGGCTATGGCGGCCCTGCCGCCCGACTCGAAATCCTCCTTGTAAGTGTCGCCCGGCTCGCGGAGATGTACGTGCGGGTCGATGAGGCCGGGGGCGACGAGCATGCCTTCGGCTTTCAGGATTTCATCTCCCTTGAGGGAATTGCCGACTCCCATGATGAGGCCGTTTTCAACGAGTATGTCGAGCTTCTCGAATTTCTCGCCGAGGAAAACGGTCCCTCCCTTGATCACTAGGCTCATGGAAAGGATAAGAAGCCAACAATAAAAACGTTATACTATCCTGCCGCCCTCGGTGATGAAGACGACTATCCTCAGCAGGAACAGGGTGAGCTGTTTTACGGTCGTGATGTAAAATTTGTAGTACCACTGGCTTCTCGTGCTGATTGTGCCGAGAAGGTCCTTGAACGCCTCCTTTTCGCCCGGGCCCATCTTGCTGTCGGTAACTTTCTTGTGCTCCTTGCCGTCGATGATTGTGACTTCCTCCTGCTTTCCTATCTGCTTCTTTGCCTGCTCGTACCAGGGGGGGAGCGAGGAGCGTTTCTTTGACAGTGCTGAAACGAAGTCGCCGAGGCTCACGGGGCGCTGGGCGACCTGCTTCTTTGCGATTTCCTCGGCCTGCTCCCTCGTCATGCCGCCCTTGGTGAGCTCCTCAATCTTCTTCTCTATGCCCATGAACGCCTGCCTCCACGGGATTGTCGATGCGTCGTCCACGACCGCCTTGTGGTCTGCCGACGCATAGCCGGTCATGGCGATGGCGAGCATGTTGAACGGGATGAGCGGGGCAAGAGGCCTTTTCTTGGCGTGCATCTTCAGGATGGCCTCGCGCGACGAGTAGTCCGGGGCAGGTATGTAAATCGTCTTGCTGAAACGCCCGGAACGCCTGAGCGCCGGGTCGACATCCCACGGCGCGTTCGTAGCCGCGATGATGAGCACGTTCTGGTTGTTGGCCTCGACACCGTCCATCTCGTAGAGCATCTGGTTGACGGCCATCTTCATGTACTGCTGGCCTTCCTGCGCGTCCCTCCTGCCGCCGATAGCCTCGACTTCATCGAAGAACAGTATGCAGGGCGAGTTTTTCCTCGCAAGCTCGAAAACCTTGTGGATGTTCTTTTCCGTGTTGCCGACGTACATGTCGAGGAGGTCCGAGAGTTTAGCGTTGATAAAGCCTGCGCCGCATTCGCCGGCTGCCGCCTTCACGATGAATGTCTTTCCGCACCCGGGGGGCCCGTACATCAGGATGCCGCCCCCGCCCAGCTTCCCGTATTTGCGGGCGAGCTCGGGGTTCCTCATCGGGTATACGACCGCCTCGCGTATTTCCTCCTTCATCTTGGTCATGCCGGCGACGTCGTTGAACGTCATGGTCGGCTTCGTGAGCATCTTGATGTCGGCGGTGCCGCCCTCCTTGCCGTCCCCGCCTTTGCCTTCCTGGTCCTTCTTCGCCTTGGCGCTGTCGAGGTGCGTCTTTGCCTCGGTCAGCTCGGGGTTCAGTTCGAGGGCCTTCTCGTAATCAGCTATCGCGCTCGAAATGGAGCCGGCGTACTCGTAAGCGAGGCCGCGCAGGTGGTATGCCTCGGCGAAATCGGCCTTGAGCTTGATTACCTTGCTGAAATCCTCGACCGCCTTCTCGTATTCCTCGATGGAGGCGTAGGAGAGGCCGCGGTTGTAGAATGCCTTGAGGTAGTTCGGGTTCAGCTGGATTGCCTTGTCGTAGTCCTTGACCGCGCTCTGGAAGTCCTGCTTCCTGTAGAACGCGTCCCCCCGGTTATTGTAGATTATCGGGTTCTGGGGGTCGAGCTCCATGCTCTTCGTGTAGTCGGCTATCGACTTGTCGAAGTTCTTGAGCTGGTAGTAGGACAATGCGCGGTTGAAGTAGGCCTCGGAGAAGACGGGGTTGAGGAGGATGGCCATGTTGTAGTTCTCTATGGCCTTGTCGTAGTCGCCCTTCTCGTAGTAGTCGTTTCCTGACTGGTAGTATGTCTTTGCGTCTGTAGGATTTGGTTTGCGGTCGACCATTCATTCACGTGCCGATTGTGTTTATTATAGCAGATATAAGACTAATTTTTTAAAGATGGGTGTCAGGCCTCCTCTGCGTGCATCTTTTCCTCTATGCGCAGGAGCTGGTTGTACTTGGCAGTGCGCTCGCCGCGGGCCGGCGCGCCGGTCTTTATCTGCCCGGCGTTTATCCCGACAGAGAAGTCGGAGATGAAGCAGTCCTCGGTCTCGCCCGAGCGGTGGCTCACGATGACGTTGAGCTGGTTCTCGCGGCACATCTTCACCGCGGCCATCGCCTCGGTTACTGTCCCGATCTGGTTCAGCTTAAGGAGGAGCGCGCTTATCGAGCCCTGACTTATCGCCATCTTCAGCCGCTCGACGTTGGTCACGGTCAAATCATCGCCCACAATCTGCACGTCGTGCACCTCCTTCCGGAGCGCCGCGAAGGCAGGGAAGCTTTCCTCGAAGAACGGGTCCTCAATGCTCTTTATGGGGTAGTTCTTGCAGAGGTCGGCATAGTAGTCGACGAGCTCGGTCTCCTTCAGCTCCTTGCCGTCTATCTGGTAGAGGCCGGTCTTCTCGTCGTGGAACGATGATGCTGCGGCGTCGATTGCAAGGGTGACGCTCTGCCCGTAGCCGCATTCGCCGATTGCATCCATGATGGAGTCGAGCGCCTTGTAGGTGTTGTCTATCGCCGGGGCGTATCCGCCCTCGTCCCCGACGTTCTTTGCCGACGGGCCGTATTTCTCGACGAGCTTCTTGCCGAGCACGTGGTATATCTCGCTCGCCATCTGGAGGCGCTCGGTGAAAAGCTCCGCCTTGGGGATTATCATGAACTCCTGAATAGCGAGCTTGTTTCCCGCGTGCTTTCCGCCGTTGATTATGTTGAACATGGCGAACGGGAGCGTCGCCCCGCCGAGGTAGTCGTGGAGCATCTTGCCCTCGGATGCCGCGGCGGCCCGCAGGACGGCCATCGAGGTCGCCACCATCGCGTTCGCGCCGAGGCGGCTCTTGTTTTCAGTGCCATCGAGGTCTATCAGCTTCTGGTCTATCGACTGCTGCTCGAAGCAGTCCATCCCTATCAGCGCCGGCGCAATCACCGTATTGACGTTGTCGACGGCTTTCAGCACGCCCTTGCCGGAGTAGCGCCTCCCGCCGTCGCGCAGCTCGACGGCCTCGTGCTTCCCGGTCGATGCGCCGCTCGGAGCGGCGGCGCTGGCGAATGAGTTCTCTGTGAGTACGTCCACCTCGACGGTCGGGTTCCCCCGCGAGTCCAGTATTTCACGTGCCCAGACGGAAGAGATTTTCATGACCTAGACTTGCAAGCAAGGAATAAAAAATCAGGGGGCGGTCCGCCGCAAGATTGTGTGGCTTGCGGAAAAATGGTGTAAAGAAGGAACTTTTATTATACCTGTGCGACAAAAAAACAATTATGCTTCTGCGTGTTTCCAAGGTCCCTCCGCCGTTCCATTCGTTCAGGACCGAGAAGGGCGTGCTGTGCGACGGCCCCGCATTCGCCATTTCCAAAAAAATCCAGGAGGGGAGCGTCGATGAGCGCAAGGACGCCGTCTCCTCGCTCGCCGTTCTCCTGCAGGAAGGGAAAATAGAGGCATACGAGGCGGTCGCATTGTTCGGCAAGGCCCTTTGCGACGACGACCGGAACGTCCGGAACCTCGCGTTCCTCAACCTCGCGAGAATGGGCGGCAAGGGCCTGGACGGGCTTTTCTGCGGCCTTTCGAGCGCGGACGAGACGATTTCGAAGATGAGCTTCGACATGATATGCAGCGTCATTTCCAACGATGAGGGAACCCTGAGGTCTGCCAATTTCGAGGCCGAGGGGGTCCGCGACAAGGTTAAAAGCCTCATAGGCCTCCTCGGGAACGACGCGAGGAAGTTCAAGGCCACGGCCTGCCTGCGGCAGATAGCCGAAAGGAGCCCGCTTGCGGCACTCGAGGAAGTAATGGCCAGGAAGGGCGGGCTGAGGAAGGATAGCGAGGAATATTACCGGCTCAACCTCATCGAGGCGGCCGCGGTCGAGGCACTGAAGCATTGCACTAAGGAGGCCGGGTGCTGATGGAGCTGTTTCTGGACAGCCGCCCGAGCGCCATGGAGTTCGAGGGCACCATATCGGAGCTCCTGCGCGAACTCAAGGTCATGCGCGAAGAGGTAGTGATAAAGGTGAACGGCAAGCTCGCGCCGGAAACGTCGAAGGTAGGGAAGGGCGACAAGGTCGAAGTCATCAAGGTTGTTTTTGGCGGTTAGTTCAGTTTGCTCGCCCTGACGGGCTCGCACGGGTGGTGTTTTTCAGATGAGCGATTCCTGTCATTGCGGCGCGGAGCCGTCCGTTTTCCTGCATTACTCGCAGAAGCACATGTGCAGCGAGCACTTCATGATGATGTTCGACAAGCGCGTCAGGAAGACGGTGCGCGAGTTCAAGATGCTCAAAAAAGGCGACCGCGTTGCCGTCGGGCTTTCGGGAGGTAAGGACAGCATTGTCGTGCTCCACTCGCTTGCCTCCATCGCGAAGTCCCTTCCGATGGAGCTTGTTGCGATAACTATAGACGAGGGGATTAAGGGCTACAGGGAAAGGACGCTCAGGATAGCGAAGGCCGAGTGCGAGAAGCTCGGAGTCGAGCACGTCGTCTTCTCATACGAGAAAAGCGCCGGGAAGACCATGGACTCCATCGTTGCGGCGAACCCGGACGAGATTCCCTGCGCGAATTGCGGCGTGCTCCGGAGATACCTGCTCAACAGGGGGGCCCGGGAAGTGCGGGCGGACAAGCTCGCGACAGGCCACAATCTTGATGATTTGGCCCAGACGGTCATGATGAACATCATGCGCGCAGAGCCCTCGAGGCTCGCGAGGTTCTCCGACCCCATAATCAAGAGCGAGCGGTTCATACCGCGCATCCGGCCGCTGCTCCGGACGCCCGAGAAGGAGGTCGCAATCTACGCGCTCCTCCGGGGAATAGAGCTCGAGAGCGTGGAGTGCCCCTACGCGAGGTTCGCGTTCAGGGGGCACGTCCGGAAGATGCTCAACGAAGCCGAGGAGAAATACCCCGGGACGAAATTCAAGATAGTGAACAGCTTCCTCGACATGGAAGGGGCGTTGAGGGCAAAATATGCCGACGAGGCAAGCCTTCCGCCTTGCGATTCCTGCGGCGAGCCGTCGTCGCAGAAGACGTGCATGTTCTGCCAGAAAGTGAGGCTAATCAATAAATAGTCCTTTCAAGCAGTCCGTTCATGGAGATTGTCTTTCTCGGCACCGGCGGCGGCAGGATAAACCTCCTCAAGCAGGTCCGCGGCACGGGCGGGTTCAGGATAAACTCGAAATCCGCGAACATACACGTCGACCCGGGGCCTGGGGCTCTCCTCCATTCGTTGAAGAACGGGCAGGACCCGATGAAGCTCGATGCAGTAGTCGTTTCCCACAACCACACCGACCACGTCACTGACGCGAGGGTCCTCATAGAGGGCATGACAGGGTATGCGCTGAAAAAGCGGGGCATCCTTATCGCGAGCAAAGTGAGCCTCGACCCGCAGGAAGGGGGCATCGGAAGGTTCCATCTGGGGCTTGTACCGGAAGTGTACTCGGCGGTTTTCCGCGAGAAAAAGGAATTCAGGACCGAGAAGGGCTCATTCACGGTAGAGATATTCCCGATGAAGCACGAGGAGCCATCGACTTTCGGCTTCAAGCTTTCCATGGACGGGGCGGTCCTTGGCTACATCAGCGATACCGAGTACGACGAAGGCTTCGGAAAGGATTTTGCCGGATGCGACCTGCTTTTGATAAACTGCCTTAAGCCGGAAAGCGACAGGTACGCAGGCCATCTCACAAGTTCCGGCGCGATAAAAATCCTGAAGGAAGCGAGGCCGAACTCGTGCGTCATAACGCATCTTGGGATGAAGATGCTCCAGATTGGGCCGGCAAAGGAGGCCGAAAGGATTGAACGCGAGAGCGGCGTGAAGACCGTAGCCGCCAAAGACGGGATGAAAATCCGCATCTGATTAAAAAATGTGACTTTTAGTAGATTATTATGAGAAAACTTCATGGGGAGGGGGGAGTATCAAGGAGGGAGTTTCTCAAAGTTGCAGGGTTTGCAGCTTTCGCTCCGATGCTTGGCGGGTGCGCATCGACTCTCAGGATTTCCAGGGTAGGATACGGGGACAGCTACAGCACGACCGAGAATATCGTGAATATTGAAGGGTCGCGCGTGGTCGTGCTCTATCCGAGAAGGAACCTCAGCGACGCGAGGGACTATTCGAAGGGATTCCTGAACCGGGAGCATTCAAATGAACGGGGCTACACGTACTCGATGCGGGTTCCCTGGGTTAGTTTCGGCAGTACCGACATGGGAGAAAGGACTTGCGACCAGGAGCTGATAAATCGTGGGGTATGCAGCAGGCTGGGGGAAGTAGGGAGGCACGTAATACAGCACAGCAGCCATGTCGATGTTGAATACAGAATAGGCAGGGAAAGACAGGCCCTAATACTCGACTTCGCCCAAAGCCTCGATTCTGTCAGCCATACCGGTGAAAGGGCCATGGACGCTCGCGAGTTCGCCTCGCTAGTGAGGAGGGTAAGCGGCAGGGACGTGCGGAAAGTCGAGGTCGTGGTTGATAACCGGGATAGGGATTCGCTCATCACAGCCCATGCTATCCCAGTGGACGACAGCGGGCAAATCATTTCAGGATACAATATCGGGGTTTTGGCTCTTGGCGTGACATTCATGCCCGATTCCAGGTCGTTTTACAGCGGCATTTCTTTGCTCGTTGACCAGATGCAGCGGACCGGGCAGTTCGTGAGCATGGCACGGGAAGATAGCAATGCCAGGGGCCAACTTTTCGCCAATGCAGACAGAATCAGGGAACTGGCTGTCGCAGGCGATGGAGATGGGGTGTGGAGCCTCATAGTGAGCATTATCGGAAGGTCAGCTGAGATTTATAGAAACGAATTTTTTGAAGGGATAGAAACAGCCAATCGCCATAGGATCGCGGCTCAGAGATTGGTTGAACTTGCTGAAAGGCACGACCTCGATGATGTAATGAAAGAAGCGGCAGTGAGTAACTTGCAGGGTTTCGGGCCGCTTCCAAGATTAGTGATCATGGCGAGCTTGTTCGGAGCGGGATTTTCGGCAGAACAGGTCCGAGAGGCGATTCGCAGAGAAAGCGGGTAAGTTAAACCAAAACGACAAGGAGTTATCGTTGATGATAACTTCTCAAACCTAAAGCCTGCTTCGGAAGTCTAAGTACAAATGTTTTGCTAGCCAGCAGAAAGCCCTCAAACAAGGATTTTCCCAAAAGTTTTTATTTGGACTGGGAAAATTCACAAAAAAGGAGCCTTTTTAATGACTTTTGCAGCGTATAATACGGGAGGGGAGAAGTATGAAGAAGCTTGAACATGCTGAGCATTCGCATGATAGGCACGAGGCGCCGCACGTATCTAGGCGTGGGTTCCTCAAGACGGCAGCTTCGGCTATAGCCGCGGCTGCAATAGCTCTCGGTCCGGCGTCGATATTTGTTCCCAGCACAGCCCAGGCTCAGGTTGTCGCAGGGAGAGACTTGAGTGTCGTCCAGTTGAACCAGTATCTTTCCGAGTTGGACAGGGATTCGCAGCCATATAGGGGGCAGGAAAATATTCCAACTTCAAGAAGTCAGGTTTACTCCAACTCAGCAAGCGTTCCAAACGAGCTTAGGGTCGTGGTAACACTTGATGTAAACAACGTCAATAGAAGAAATTACGAAAAAGTCATTGATGTAGTGTTTCCAAGAGGGAGAGAAACAAACCCAAACGCGGAAGGAGCGGGAGGCAGAACGGTTGATTTGGCTGATTTTGCAGCCTTCGTCAGGATAGTCTCAAACCAGGAGATGCGCAGAGTAAAGATTTACATCCAGACTGGCGAATACACAGATACAAATGGGGCCACCAAGACGTTTACCAATGCGTTGTTTTATCCGCTAAACGACAATGGAAACCAGCTCACCAATCTCGGAAGCGGCAACCACATCATGTTTGCCGTTTCCTATGATGGGGGGAACGTCGTAAGAAGCAACACGTATATATTCCACGAGCCGAATGACGGGAGAATAGCAAGAAATCCTTAGTAAACGGCTAGGGCAACCAATTTAAACTCTTTTTCTTAAATTTTCTTCATGGCAGGACCATTAGGTGGGCAAGCAGCGGAGCAACATGGAGGCAACGAGGTCCAAGTGCGGGCCAATAGGTTGGCAGAGGACGCTTTGCGAACAGCCTCTCAAGCACCGCAGTTCCAACCATACTTTCAGCGGGCAACACCATCTCAGATGGATGGCTTGAGACAGGCAGCGACTCAGCCAATGCCCAACAACATCGTAGGTGACAGAGAGCTCTTCGATCAGAGATTGGCGCAGATTGCTCCCAGAATGCCTCAGGAGCAAAGAGACCAGTTATGGCTTATCCTCAACCAGACACTTACGCCCTTGATTGGCAGAGACATTAATGTAGCTGAGCGCGAGGGACGTGGCAATGATGCACGAGTATTGCTCGTGTTCCAGAGATCTACATGCGAACACCGTGCACGAGGAGGAGAACGAGATCAAGAGGGAAACCCACGGACTTCAGTATCAATGCAGCAGGAAGCACTCACTCTCAACGGTCGGGGGCTTAGCGACGAACAGCGGCAGGACATGCTCCGCGGCGCGGCAGAAGCAGGCTTCTCGGCGCAGGCTATTTACGCCGCTCAGCTAGAGCTTCAGGGCGGCGACCTCAGGCAGCAGGGAAGGAACATGGATGACTATGATGAAGCGATGGTCGCGGCACAGGCCAGCCTCAGGGACTTCATAAGGACGACCATGATTCAGCGCCTGAACGACCTGCGCAACATCGAGGGCCGCTCAAGGCTCGCCGACCCGAGGGACGAAGAAGTGAAGCAGGAAAGGGACAGGGCCGTTGCTTCACTTGCAAGGCTCATGGGCGGAACCGACCCGAGCTACAGGGAAGCCGAGGACGCGGGAAAGCAGGAGCCGAGGCCCGGAACAGTCGGCGGAGAGCAGGTGGCGGACGTCACCCTCGCGACGATTTGGGCCGAAACCGAAGCCCGCAGGGCGCTTCACGCCCACCAGTTTGACAGGGTAGTTCCAAGGCACGCGGCCTGATTTTTTCATTTTGCTCGCTTTTGTTCGTTTGCTCGCACGAACATCGATATTTTAACTTTTAACAACTCATTTACCAGCGATTCTTATGCTCCAGCAACGATACGACAGGACCATTGAGGAGAAGTGGCAGAAGGAATGGGCCGAGAAAGGCATTTACAGGTTCGACGAGAACGACACCGCCAGGCCGATTTTCTCGATAGACACCCCGCCCCCGTTCACTAGCGGCGAGCTCCACATGGGCCACGTCCTCTCATACAGCTATTTCGACTTCGCAGCCCGCTACAAAAGAATGAATGGCTTCAACGTCTATTACCCTCAGGGCTGGGACACCCAGGGGTTCCCGACCGAAGTCAAGGTTGAAAAGAAGTTCGGCCGGCTCCCCCCGGTGCAGTTCCGCGAGAAATGCGTCGAATGGACGGTAGAGATGATAGACCGGATGAAGACGCAGATGAACCAGATGGGGTTCAGCCCGGACTGGAGATACGAATACCGGACGATGGACCCGGAGTATCACAGGAAGGTCCAGCTCTCCCTGATAAAGATGTACGGCGACAAGCTCGTCTACAGGGACAAGTATCCGGTTTATTGGTGCCCGAGGTGCGTCTCGGCCGTAGCGAAGGCCGAGCTTGACGACGAGGAGAAGGACGGGACGATAATCCACATCAGGTTCACGGGGCCGGAGGGCGAGGACCTAATCATAGCGACCACGAGGCCCGAAATGCTCCATGCCTGCCAGGCTGTCCTCTTCAACCCGGCCGACGAGAGGTATAAGCACCTCGAGGGCAAGCACGTGAAAACCCCGCTCGGAAAAGAGATCGTGGCTGTTTCCGACAAGGACGTGGACAAGGAGTTCGGCTCCGGCCTGGTCATGGTCTGCACTTTCGGCGACAAGATGGACGTCGTCTGGATGCACAGGCACAAGCTCCTTTTACACGAGGCCATAGACCAGCACGGGAAGATGAAGAACTCGGGCTCCCTGGACGGCCTGAAGATACCGGAGGCAAAGAAGAAGATAACCGAGGAGCTCGAAGCCGCCGGAAAAATCGTGAAAAGGGACCAGCTTAAGCAGGTAGTCAAGGTCCACGACAGGTGCAAGACGCCGGTGGAGCTCATTCCTTCACTGCAGTGGTTCGCGGACATACGCACGACTGCAAAGCACATCAAGGCCATGGCAGGCCGGATCAAGTGGGTGCCGGATTTCGGAATCAGCTACCTAATCGACTGGGTGGAGAACGCGGAATGGGACTGGGTGATATCCAGGCAGAGGGTTTTCGGCACGCCGCTTCCATTCTACTACTGCGAAAAATGCGGGAAGACGGGCGCCGCCGGGGAAGGCGAGCTTCCGTTCTATCCCGAAAAGGCGAAGGGGAAGGCGTGCGAGTGCGGGGAGACGATGAAGCCGGAAACGAGCACCTGCGACTGCTGGGTGGATTCGAGCATCACCCCCCTGATTATCTCCGGCTGGCCGGACGAGAAGAAGATGCAGAGGCTGTATCCGGTGTCGCTGAGGCCCCAGGGCGTGGAGATAGTCCGGACATGGGCGTTCTACACGATTTACAGGAGCGGCGTGGCGCTGACGAACATCCCGCCTTTCGAGACCATACTGCTGAACGGGAACGTTTTGGCGCCGGACGGCAAGAAGATGAGCAAGAGCCTCGGGAACATCATATCGCCGGCAGAACTGCTGAAGGACTATCCGACGGACGCGATAAGGCAGTGGGCGGCGCTGAGCGGGGCGATGGCCAAGGACAGGCCGTTCAGCTTCGAGGACATAAAATACGCGAAAAGCTTCCTCAGCAAGGTATGGAATGCGGCGAGGTTCGCCGAAACCCTCGGCAAGCCCAAGGGCGAGCCGGAACTGTCGCTGACGGACAAGTGGATAACGGGCAGGCTCAACTCGGTCATAAGGCAGTGCACAGAGGACATGGAGAAGTTCGAATACCACCATGCGATGAAAATACTGCAGGACTTCTTCTGGCACGACTTCTGCGACGATTACCTGGAATACATAAAGCACCGGGTGTACGGCGATAAGGGGAAGGATGCTGCGATATTCACATTGAACAGGGTCCTGGGGGAATCCCTCAGGCTCCTTGCGCCGCTCACGCCCCACATATCGGAGGAGATATACCACGAGCTGTACGGCAAGAGCGTGCACACGGAAACCTGGCCCGCGGCAGGGGACGAATATCCAGTGGAAGTCGGGAAAGTAGCCGTCCTCGGCCAGATAGTCACGGAGATCAGGCAGCACAAGTCCAAGAACAAGCTTCCCCAGAACGCGGAGCTCGCTTCGGTCAGGCTGAGCCTGCCGGAAGAGATGGACGCGGCCCTCGTGGAGGAGCTGAAGGAGATAAGCAAGATAAAGAATGTAGAGATTGTTAGGGGCGAATTCGGCGTGAGCGTGTAGCTTACTGCGGGATTACCTTGGCCACGACCCTTCCTGACAGCGTATGCTGCACCGTGCTGCAATTAGGCCCGAGCTCGGGAGCGCACGAGACGTAGGTTATGTTGCCGTAGAAACGCTTTATCGTGCTCTCGGGGAGTGCAGGCCCGCTCACCGTCCCGGAGAAGGTGTCGTTCTCCCCGCTTTCGAGGATTACGCCCCCGGGGAAGCCGGTCACGATTTTGCCGTCCTGGGTGGTAAGCTCTATCTCCGTAATGTTCACCTTGTAGGCGAAGCCGTTGAAGACGTTGAGGACCAGCGTGCTGTGCCCGCCCTCGTTGAAGAGCGCGAAGTCGCACTTGATGTTGTTGCCGAAGGTGCATTCCTCGGAAATGAGGTAGTTGGGAGAGAGGATGCCGCTCGAGAGAAGGGCTGCAAGCACGAGGACCAGGGCGAATATCGCCCAGCCGTAAGTCATGAGAAACTCTATTGCAGCTTGTCCTCTCATGGCAAACAATCCCAGTATATCTATTAAATAGTTTTCCATATTAATTCAGGTCACTGCTTATATGGAGTGAAATTCATGGCTATTGAGACGTGTGCTAAATGCGGGAACCAGACTGCGAAAATCTTCAAGTGCAATTACTGCGACAGGAACCTTTGCGTCTCGTGCGTGAAGAGCCAGAAGCGCAAGAAAATCGGCCACAGGGTCATATGCAAGGGCTGCTGGAGCAACATCGCGAGAAGGAGCATGTACAAGAGCGCAAATTGATTACATTTTAATACTTTTTGACACAATATCATCCTGGGAGTGCAATGAGAACCAGGAGCAAGGCATTACTTTTCACGGCAGCGATGGCAGTCGGGAGCGGAGCATACGGCACTATCAGGTTCCATGCCGCAAGGTATTCGCCCCAGTGCGACCACCTTCCGGGCGTTTGCGTTTACGGGAGCGAGAACCCGGATTCGGCGGCCGTGCGGACGCAGGCCGGAGAGGCCGGCTCGGTCATCAGGACCCTCGACCTCTGCTTCGGGAACCGCTGCTCGTCCGCCACCGCCACTTACGAAAACCCGGAGGCGAGGGTGCCGAAAACCGTGGGCCTCGGCCAGCTCGACAGGCAGATTTGCGGCGTTAGCGGGCCGGTCCAGATCGTCGTCAGCCCGAGGCGCACGCTTGTCGCGAGGGGCTGCTGGGGAGGGGTTAATTTCCCCCGCGACGTCGACCACTTCAAGCGCCAGCTCGGCGATTTCATCCACCCGAGGGACCCGGAGAGGTATCTTGCCCCGTACATGGGCCTGAAGGAGATATTCCGCGCGCCCTCGATACTCACACTGCCATGCAGGGATTCGCCCCAGCCCGAGAGCCCCCAGCTCTGCCGGGACCGGGCGCACCCGCAGGCGGCAGGGGGCGGGCCGCTTTCGCAGGCAGAGGAGCTTGCGTGCGGGACCGAGAGGAACCTCGCGGCGCTCGCGCAGGGCGCGCAGGGATTCCAGAGATGCGCGCTCCAGCAGGAGCGGAGGGAGCTCATCCAGGCCATAGAGCAGTCCGGGCCGGCCACGGGGGAGGGGAGGCTCAGGGAACGCTCTTCAATAGCCAACATAGCGGTCGGCGACGCAGAGAGAGCCGGCCAGCACGAAGCTGGCTCGTTCTGGAGGGGCTGGGACGTGCTCTTCCTCGCGGCATTTGCCGGCGGGCTGATTTACGGAATCAGGAAAACATACCTTGCCGCTGCCGGCCTTGCAAAAAGGGCGGCGAACAGGATACGGGGCCGCCCCGGCGAGCACGAGCAGGATTAGGCCTTTTTGAGCGCAAGTTTCACGAGGCGTCCGTCTATCGTGTACTCGTTCATCTCTTTTTCCGGCGCGTATTTCACTTCCGAGGCATTCACTGCCTCGGATAGCGTCTTCTCGTGCCTGCGGAGTATCGACTCGAGCTCCTTCTCGGTCATGACGCTAATCCCGACCTTGTCAGACTCCACGAGCTGGGCCTCCTTCCGCATCATCTGGACGCGCCTCTTTACCTCGTTGAGGACCCCTTCCTCGTAGAGCGACTCGTCGATTTTCTTGTCGATGTGGACCGAGCCGCTTGCGAAGGCGCTCGAGCCCATGTCGCCCGAGGGCTTTTCCGAAACCGCCTTTATCTCCTTAGCGTTCACGAGCGAGAGGATTGTTTCCGAGAACGCCTTGGCCGATTCCGAGACCTCATGCGACGTTGTTTCTATGTAGAGCGTCTTCACCGGCCAGCGGAGCTTGATTCCTGCATTCTGCCTCGCAAGGAGCGCGGCCGACACCACGTCCTTGACGATTTCCATCTGCTTCTCCTGGAGCGCGTCTATGCACGACTCGTCGGCGCCCTCGAGCTCCATCAGGAAAAGTGACTCCTGCCCTTCGTACTTCCTGAAGAACCGCTGATATAGGTGCTCGCTGATGAGCGGGCAGAAACAGCCGAGCATCCGGAGCGAAGCGGACATCGCGGCGTAGATTGTGAACAGCGCGCCGTCTGCGTTGTCGCCTCCCTGTATCCTTTCCTTGGCTATTTTCATGTAGAAGCGGCTCAGATCATCCACGATGAACGAGCGCAGGGCCTTGGCGGCGCGGTTCAGCTCGAAGGAGTCGAACGATGCGCGGAAGGCCTTTATCGTCGTGTTCAGCCTGCTGATGAGCCACTCGTCGACAGGCGTCAGCTCGGCCTTCGCTATCTTTTTCTTAGGGTAGAAGCGCTCGAGGAAAACGACCATGTTGAGGACGATGTTCAGGTCGGACGTGCATTTCTTCATCTCTTCCCAGCTGAACTTCAATTCCTCCCAGACCGTGTTGCCGGCTCCCCAGAGCCTGAAGCTGTCGGCGCCGTACTTCTCGAGTATCTGCTCGAGGGGGACGAAGTTGCCTACGGACTTGCTCATCTTCTCCCCCTTTTCGTCCACGAAGAAGCCATGCATGAGTATTTTCTTGTACGGGCACGCCCCGTAGCGGACGACGCCCGAGCCGAGGAGCGAGTAGAACCACCCGCGAATCTGGTCCTGGCCCTCGATTATCAGGTCGGCCCTTTCGCCGAAGCGCTTGGCCTCCTCCTCCGAGAGCGAGGCCCAGACCGCGTTCCCGGAGTCGAACCAGACGTCGAGGACGTCAGGAATCCGCTGCATCTTCTTGCCGCACTCGCAGTCTAGCTCCACCGAGTCTATGTAAGGCCGGTGCAGCTCCTTCATCTGGGGGAGCTCGTCCTTCGAGCCGACGACCCTGACCCTGGCGCAAGATGCGCATTTCCATATCGGGAGCGGGATTCCCCAGTACCTCTGCCGCGAGATGCACCAGTCCGGGGCATTGGAAACGAATTCGCGGAAGCGCTCCTTCGCGAAATCAGGGTGCCACTCGGTCTTCTCTATCTCGCTCAGCATGTGCTCCTTCATCTTGGATATCGTGATGAACCACTGCTTGGTGGTGAGGAAGATGAGGGGTGTCTTGCACCGCCAGCAGTGCGGGTAGCGGTGGCGAATCCTCGCTTCATGGACGAGCGAGCCGTTCTCCTTCATGATGTCGATTACGAGAGGGTTCGCTTCGCGCACGTTCTTCCCCGCGAGCACGCCGGCATCCTCGGTGTAGTTTCCCTTCTCGTCGACGGGGCTGAACGGTTCAATCCCGTAGCGCTTGCCGATGATGAAGTCGGCCGGGCCGTGGCCCGGGGCCGTGTGCACGAGGCCCGAGCCGTCCTCCAGGGTGACGAACTCGTCGCTGAGGACGACTTTCCGGTCGTGGTACTTGTGTATCTTGTCCTGGAACGGGTGCTGGTACTCGATGTCCTTCAGCTTGCGGCCGGGGAGCTCCTCGATGACCGTGGCGCTCTTTTCAAGCAGGCCCATCAGGTGGTCGAGCCTCTCCTTGGCGACTATCCACACTTCGCCGTCCACTTTCGCCCGGACGTACGAGAAGCCCGGGTGCGCCATGACGGCCATGTTCGCGACGAGCGTCCAGGGCGTGGTCGTCCATACGACAAGGTATTCGTCCTTTCCCTTGACTTTCAGCTTCAGGTAGACGCTGGGGTCGGTCTCGTCGTCGTATTCGAGCTCGTAGTTGGCCATGGTCGTTTCGCAGCGGTAGCAGTAGGGGAGGACGTAAACGCCCTCGTGGAGGAGGCCGTGCTCGCTCGCCATCTTCATGGTCTTCCAGGACGAGTTGATGAATGCGTCATGATATGTGATGTAGGGGGTGTCGAAATCCATCCAGATTCCGAGCGACTGGAACTGCTCGCCCATGATTCCGATGTATTTTGTCGCGAAGGCCTTGCATTTTTCGACGAATTTCCCGATGCCGTATTTCTCGATGTCGTTCTTGTTCCGGAACTTCAGCTCCTGCTCGACCTTCACCTCGATGGGAAGCCCGTGGGTGTCGTAGCCGGCCTGCACGCGGACGTCCCTGCCGCACATGCGCTGGTAGCGGCACACCGCATCCTTCAGCGTCTTGTTCCAGCCTGTGCCGGGGTGAATCTGGCCTGTGGCGTAGGGGGGGCCGTCGCAGAAGTAGAACGTCTCCTTTCCGCGGTTCTTCTCCTTCGCCTTCGCGTAGATGCCGTTCGTTTTCCAGAATTCCAGTATCTCTTTCTCTACCTGTCTGTGTTCGTACATGATGCATCCCAAATAGCCCGCGCAGCGTTATCTTTGCAGGCGGTAATTCGTAATAGATAGGCATGGAAAGGATATAAAAGACACGTCCCAGAATCCACACAATGGCAAAACGTGAAAAAATTTACACGGATTCCGAAACCGGCTGCTGCAAGCGCTTCGACCCGGGCCCGTGGGACGGGAAGGCCATCACGTTCAGGGAAAAGCTGTTCCTCAGGGAGCGCACAGTGAGCTTCATGCACATACCGCTAAACTTCGGCTCCGTGATGGCAAGGAGCATGGATAAGATAGCCGGGGCCGGGGCGCTCTCCGACGAGCCCCTGATGATGTGCGACGAGAGCTCGCTTTGGGGCGCGGACGTGTTCATCGCGGTGAGCAGGCCCGTCCCGGGGGCCAGGATGGAGAAACTGTCGGGCACGTTCCTCGCAAAGGCCTTCGAGGGGCCCTTCAGCGACATCGGGAAGTGGGTGAAGCGGATGGAAGCGCACGTCGCAGCGAAAGGCGAGCGCATGAAGAAGCTGTACTTCTTCTATACTACTTGCCCTGCCTGCGCCAAGGCGTACGGGAAAAACTACGTGGTCCTGATGGCCCAGGTCTGACCGCGCGGATTTATAAACACTTTTTTGCATATTCATCGACATGAGAAACGTTCATGGCCGGGGGTTCAGGGGAGTTGTTGTCGCCGCAGGCGCGGCGTTCGCATTCTCGTGCGCATCACCCATGGCCGAGAGGCCGCAGCAGAGCACGCCCCAGCCGCACCATGTCGTGAGCGTAGACGGTGTCACTGTCACGGGCAGGTCTGAGCAGGCGGCCCCGCAGGCGTACAACTCGTCTGCAAACCCCATAGAGCTTACGCAGCCGATGAGGGACATCGTCTCGTCCCTCACCGGGAGCGCGAGGCAGAAATCCGAAAGGCTCTTTTCCATGCTCCACCGCGGAGGGGAGAGGGGAGTCACGGTAGTCGACATGACTGGCCAGCAGCCGAGGACCGCCTCCGAGACGCTCTCATCCGGCGGTGACTGCACAGACCTTGCCGGCCTCGCCATCCCGATGCTCCGCGAAGCCGGAGTACCCGGAGGCGCCATGGTCGTGCATTTTGCTTCCGCCCCGCAGGGGGTGGACCACATGGTGCCTTTTGTCACGCTCGACGGCCGCGACGTCATCTTCGACCTGCAGGCCGGGACCCTCGGCGATACTGCGCAGGGCCGGTACACGGTAGTGACGCGCATGACTTACGAGCAGGCGGGCTCGATGTACCACCGCGAGATGGGAGACTACTTCAGGGACCACTCGAGGCCGGATGAGGCCATCAGGGCGTACTCGAGGGCGCTCGAGCTGTTCGACGCTGACGCCTATGTCCACCAGAACCTCGGCATCCTGTACGAGAGGAACGGGAGCATGGACGCATCGGCGAGGGAATTCCGCAGGGCGGCCGATATAGACCCGAGGTACAGGCGGGAACAGACTCGCGGCGACTACAACACGGAGCTGCAGGCCGGCCAGCAGGCTGCCCAGCAGGGGAGGTGGGCCGACTGCGTCACCCACCTGAGGAACGCGCTGAGTTCGGGCGAAAGGCTGAGGGACGATGAAAGAAGGCAGATACAGTCCGTCATAGACCAGTGCCAGTCGAGGCAAAGCTCGATTTCATCGCCCGACTGAAAAATAAGAAGAGAAAAATATGAAAAAATTAGATTATACTTTTTTTACCTGAGCGAGGAAGTCCTGCGCTGCTGCGAGGGTGTCTTCCTTCTCCGCGCCGGCTACGAGTATCTTGCCCGCAGCCATCTCCCGGACTACCTTCTTTTCGGCAGTCCAGTCGACAGGCGCGCTCGATAGCCAGTCCGCGCTCACGGTGTTGACCTTGTCCCCGCCGACCGATATCATGGTCGCGACGCCCGAGGCATCCGAATCATAGACGATAAGGTTGCCAGCGTACTGGGACGGCATCGCCACCGTCACCGAGGGCGCGTTGTTCGGCATTATTACAGCCGATACGCCGCTCATGTCGGCAGTGCACGAGACCGAGCCGCCGGAGGCGCTGCATGCGCCGACGCTCTCGGTTATCTCGAGCACCTTGACTGTCACGCCGCTCACGGTCGTGGACTCGCCCTCGCCGAGGGTTACTATGGTCTTGGTCGCATCGCCTTCCGAGGTTGACGAGGGCGCGAGGAACCACTGTGCCCTCGCGAGCTTGTGCGCCATGTCGAACTCGACCGTGTTGTCGTCTATCGTCTTGAAGACCGATCCCCTTTCCGAGACGTACTGCTCCTCCACGACTTCCATGCCGTCAGTGACAGGGCCCGTGGCCTTGCCGTCGAACGCGCAGGTCGCGGTCGTGCAGTAATACTCGTCGAAAAACAGGAGGGGGAAGTTCGGCGCGTTGGACGTGGCATGGCCGTACAGGACCTCCTCGTTGTCCGAAGTCACGGTGAATCCCGCACCGTCATCCGAGTCGAAGTCGAAGGTCGCGTCTCCCGCCGAGCCGGTCCCCGTGTCGTCGACGCCGAAGACGAAGTAGTCCACGAAATCGTTCGACGAGCCGGTGCCCGCTTTTTCGGCAATGCCGAAAAGGACGTCAGGCACTGCGGGCCCGGCGAAACCTCCGCTCCAGCCGGCAGTAACCATCATGTTGCCCAGCTGGCTGTCGCCCGGATTCACAGTCGAGAACGGCGATACGG
Source organism: Candidatus Bilamarchaeum sp. (assembly GCA_035455205.1). Taxonomy (GTDB): domain Archaea; phylum Micrarchaeota; class Micrarchaeia; order Anstonellales; family Bilamarchaeaceae; genus Bilamarchaeum. The sequence continues at coordinate 238,660 of DATIFM010000008.1, forward strand.
TCTGGATAAGGATTGCGCCGCCCTTGGGAGGCGGGAACCCTTCATCGCCGTCGCCTATTTCCGAGTATTTCACCACGGTGCCAGGCTCGGTCCCGGGGCTGGAGCTCCCCTTGTTGTTCGCCGCGACACCGAAGAAAGTGGTGTCGAAATAGTCGAGGAATCCGTAGTCGTCGCTCGAGGGCGATGTCTTCATGAAGACGGTCCCGGGTGGCAGGCCGAAGTCGACTTCAGTGCCTGCAAAGCCGCCGGTGTTCCACGCGAAGTACGGCACCGCCGCGCCGACTCCAGCGCCGTCAAGGAGGCCGTCGTTGTTTCCATCGCAGACCGCTGATTCGAAAGGCCCTAGAGCAATATCCGGGTTGCAGTCGTTGCTTGAGGCGTCGCAGAGAGTCACGAAGAACTCGTCGTCCGACAGGTCGCCTCCAGCGTCTGACCGGGCTGTTTCGAACACCGAACCGGTGTCACCGGAGGTCACCTGGATGTAGGGGGCGTATATAGTGCATGCCGCCTGCACCGGGGTGCCGGTGTCGCAAATCGTCGGGATGGTGCTGTCCACGTCTCCTATCCCAGGGTCGACGTCGCAGCTGGTGTAGGGGCCCTTGCTCGCCGAAATGTCCTTGTTGGACGTCTTTATCTCGAACTTGAGGTTCTTCCGGTCTTCAGAGGTCAGGTCGAGTCCCTTGTAGGAGAGCTTCCAGACTTCGGGGTCCTGGACGATTGACAGGAAGTCGCCTTCCTGGAGGTCGACTTCGCCAGAGCTGGAGAT
>DATIFM010000009.1:0-135412 GCA_035455205.1 Candidatus Bilamarchaeum sp.
TATGTGCCCCTTCAATCCCCTTGAGGGCGGCTCATTTCAATAGGGAGGTTCAAAAGGATGTCAGGGTTGCTGCGCAACCCTGCACACACGCGACCGAAGCATCGGCCGCTCGTGACCGTAGGTTCCTTTTACCTTCGACCCCCTTGAGGGGTTCGGCAATACGGCGGGTTGAACCATGTTGAAAACAATCGCGAGGTGGCTCGTATTCCTGATAGCGACGCTACAGTTCTTCTCTGCATTGATTAACACCGCGGACGCGCTCACCCTCATGGATTACTCGCTCGCGGCGGGGATTTTCGGGCTCCTTGGCGCCGCCGCATCGCTCGCGGGTTTCGCGTCGGTCATGTACGGCATCCTAAAGAAAAAGGCATGGACACTGAAGGCTGCCGTGGCCTCCGCGGCGCTGAACTCGGCGTACGTCATAGTCATCGCGTCGATACCCGTCCCCGAGCAGCTGCTTTCGGGCATGGGGGTCCCGGACGTGCAGGCGGCGGCAGAAATCATGTGGGCGTTTGCATGGGCGAGCATTTTCCTCAACGCCGTGATGGCGGCCCTCGCATACCTCTGCAGCAGCGAACTCAAGGATTGATTTTTATTACTAATTGCAGAAACTGGAACGGGAGGTAGTCAGATGAAACTTGTTATCCAGGATGCTCCAGCCTTGAAGGCAGCTATCGACGCGATCGTTTGCCTCGTTGAGGAAGGCCAGTTCGAGCTGAAGGCCGACGGCCTGTCGCTCAAGGCCATGGACCCTTCGCAGATTTCCATGGTTTCCTTTACCATGCCAAAGACCGCTTTTGTTGAGTACAGCGTTCCTGAGGAAATGAAGCTCGGGCTCGACATAACCCAGCTCTCGAACGTCCTTTCGCGCGGGAAGAAGGGCGAGAAGGCCGAGCTCTCCGTCGAGGAGGGGAGGCTGGTCGTCAAGTTCCTCGGCGAAAAGCACAGGAGGACGTTCAAGGTCCCCCTCATCGAGACCGGCGACCGCGTCCAGAGGGAACCCAAGATAGAGTTCGGCAACTGGGCCAAAATCAGGGCCGACGCCATCAAGGAAACGCTCAAGGACGCCAAGCTGATAAGCTCGCACGTCCGCCTCCAGCTGACTCCGGACCAGTTCGTCGTCGACGTCAAGGGGGAGAACGGGGACGTGAAGGCCGAGTTCGAAAGCGGCAGCCCGGAGCTTGCCGAAATAAAATCCTCGACCCCGGCAAAGGCCACCTTCCCGCTCCAGTATCTTGAGGACATGGTGAAGGCGACTTCAGCGAGCTCCATCGTGACCGTCAATCTCGAAACCGACAGGCCATTGAAGCTCGAATACGAGATTGAGGGGGCGAAAGTGGTCTATTACCTTGCCCCAAGGATAGAGACGGACTGAAAACGACGATTGCCGGATAATGTGACACAGGTTTAAAAAGAGTTGGTGGCATAAAATAGATAATCGTAGGCCAGTATTATTGAGAGGGTTAATATGAAGAAGACTGAGTTCGCACTTGTTAAGGGAGAGGAAGACAAGCTGCACTCCATCGACGCCGGCAAGCATGACGACTACGTGCTTCCGGAATTCACAAGGGAGGTCCCGCTTTCATCCAGGAAGAAGGAGAGCGGCGACACGGTCTCCGTGGAATACGACTGGAAGGCCAGCAAGGCCGAGACCATCCGGGTCAAGAGGATATCATACAGGAAGGAAGACGACCTTTCCGGGCTCTACAGGATTGCGGCCCGCGACGGCGCAGACTCCATCAGCTTCAGGTACAACAACGCCACTTACATTCTCAGGAAAACAGTCCGCGAGATAGCCGAGGCCCTTTACAACGCCTACGGCAAGATAAAGGGCGCGCTCGAGAACATCGTCGGCTTCCTCAGGACCGAGATGGGTAGCGAGTACGTGGTCGCCAAGGTCGAGAAGGACAGCTGGGCCTTCGACAGGCGGATAGCCAAGGCGGGGATAAATTACGTGGACGTGGACGGCCTCGAGAGGAAGAGCAAGAGCAGGCTCGTCGAGATGATAACCGAGAAGCTCTCGGACCTGCACAAGAGCAACCTCATCATTGGGCGCTTCACGCTGAACAACATACTCCTCGGCGAGAACGACGTCAGATTCACGGACCTGCGCAAGCTTAGGGTCTCGAGGAAGAGGGCGTACGTAATCGACGAGTTCAAGAGCGTGCTCCAGTACCTCTTCGCAATCGGCCTCGCCTCCCGCGACGACATCTACTGCTCCATTGCTTATTATACGGCGAACAACGAGGAGGGCTGCACCGAGTGGTATTCCGACCAGACAGGGAGGAAGCCCGCGGACCAGCTCGATGTCGTGAGCAGGATCGAAGAAGGCGTGTACAGCTAAGCAGGCTCGGCGCGGCTCGGGCCGTTCTGGTCTTTTTCCCTTGATATCCTGAAGCTCGACGCGAAGTCAGAGCCCATGAAAGCCTCGTCGTGCGTTATCACGAACGTCTGCCTCACTACTTCAGGGACCTTGAACTGCAGGGCGTGCGATAGCATCTCGACCGCCTCGGAATCCAGGTTGTGCGTCGGCTCGTCAAGTATCAGCCAGCTGAGCTTCGGCGTGAGGACCATGGCGAGGGACATCCTCAATGCGAGGGCGGCGCACGCGCGCTCGCCGCCGCTCGCCACGCTCTCCAGGCTCTTCCACCCGGCGCCGTCGTTCACCTCGAACAGGTAGTCGCGGTCGCTTGCCAAAAGGCGCAGGCCGTGATAGTTGCGGTAGGGATAGAAAATCGACCACACTTCGTTCATCGCGCCGTTAATAGCTTCGCTCAGGCTCGACCTGAGGCCTGCCTGCGTGTCGCTGAGGGCGTTCTTGAAGACGGAAAGCTGCTCTTCAATCCCGTAAAGTTCCCGGACGTCGGCCTCCATGCCCCGGAGGAGGGCAAGCTCCGCCCGCAGGGAGCCAAGCGCGTCGGATGAGAGCTTCAACTGGAGCTGGAGCGAGCGGGCCTCGGACTTGGCCTTCTCGGATTCTATGAGGAGCTTCTCGGCCTCGGCGCGGGATTTTTCGAATTCCTCGCTGCTGAACTCGATGGATGACGATTCGGCCTTGTTCTGCGACAGCGAGCGCCGGGCATCCTCGAGGAGCCGGGCCTTGGACTGGAGCAGGCGCAGGGCAGTCAGCTCCGCCTTGGCCTTCTCTGCCGCTGTGACCGCCGCCAGCGCTTCCTCCCCGAGCCGCCTGCGCTCCTCTTCCGCGGCCTTAGAGCGGGACTCGAGCTCGGCGCGCGCCTTCGAGAGCGAAGAGACATCGGCCGGCTCCTTGGCCAGGGTTGTTATCCTCTCTTCAAGCGCCTCGGCCTGCCGGAGGAGCTTAGCAAGCGAGTCGGACTCCTTTTTCAGGCCGGATGCGAGGGCCTCGAGCTCGGCCCTGCGGGCGTTTTTTTCAATGAGGAGGCGCGCCTTCTCCGCCTTCACATGCGCAACGCCGTCAGCTGGGAGGGGCGACGAGCAGACCGGGCATTCGGACATCCCGGGCTTCAGCTTTGCAACCGCGTCATTTATTTCCGCCATCTGGGATTTGAGGGACATGGCCTCGGACTCGGCTCCGAGCGCCTTTTCCTGCAAGGATTTCTGCGCTTCCGAAAGGGATGCGCCCGTGCGCGTCCCGAGGAGTGCGGCAAGCTCGGCCCGGAGGGCTGCGAGGCGCTGCGAGTTCTCCTGCGCCTGCCTTGATTTGGCTTCGAGGAGCCCGCCTTCGCGCGAGCATGCGAGCGCCCGAGCCTCGGCTTCCTTCAGGGAACGCTGGAGCCGGGAGTTCGTTTCGCTGAGGGACGGCAGGGCCTCCTCAGCCAGCCTGATTTTGGATTCGTCGAATGACACGCCTTCCAGCTCCTTGGAGAGCGACTCTGCAAGCATGGAAAGCTTCATCCCGTCCTTCTCTAGGCGCTCGAATGCGTCCCTCGTTTTTTTCAGCCTCTCGAATCGCTCGGAGGCCTCGGTGTGCCCGGAAGCCAGCGTCGCAGCGAGTGAGAGGGCGGCGTTCAAGGCCTGCCCGAGGCGCATCGCCTCGGCCGACGCTTCGGCCTCCTTTTTCGCAAGCTCGGCAAGGCGCTCGCGGCTGAAGCGCTGCTCGATTCCCTCGCGCTTTGCGCGCATGCGGTTTATGAGGGTTATCGCGTTGGAGCGGGCGGTCTCGAACCTGTCGAGGCCAAGGAGAGCGTCGAGCTCCTCCTTCCTCTTGCGCGGGTCTAGGTTCAGGAAATGGTCTATGTTGTTCTGCTCGGAATAGATGGCGCGCGTGAAAAGGTCGTAATCGACGCCGGTGAGCGACTGGACGTGCTTGGTGACGGCGACCTGCCCGTGCTCGATGAGCGAATCGTCCCTGAAAAGCTCGGCCTGGCTGCTCGTCCCTTTCTTCGAGCGCTCGATGCCCCGCTCCACGCGGTAGATTGCGCCGTCCCATTCGAACTCGAGGGTAACCGATGCCGTTCCCTCGCTGAGGCGGACGACGTTCTCGAGCTTGATTTTCCGCCGCTCCATGGCAGGGAACGTCCCGTACAGCGCGAAGCTTATGCCTTCGATTATGCTTGACTTTCCGGCCCCCATTATGCCCACGAGGAGGTTCGTGCCTTTCCTGAACTCGAGGCGGGTATCGGCGTGCGAGCGCCAGTTGAGAAGGCGGATGGATTTTATCATCTATCCGAAACGAATGCATCGAACTGAATTTAACGCATTGCGAGGCGCGTCTGGAGTTCTTCGTGAAGGGGGTTTCCGGGGGAAGGCCGTTCCCTCGGGGCGCCTCCATCCGGCGTTTCCTTCGGTTCCCTTCGCGGCGGGCTTTCTTTCGGGACCGCAGGTTCGGGGCGCTCTGTCGCGGGCGGCCGTGGCTCCGGGACATACTGCGTGCAGCTGCGGAGGGCAACTGCCCCGGTCACGGCTATGATCGCCGCTCCGGCATAAGTGAGCTTCATGATGAGGATACGGCGCGGCAATTTTTAAATGTTATCGTAAGTGTAGGAAAAAGTATCAGGGCTTCCTGTAGAGCTCGCAGAGCTTCCGTATCTCGCGCAGTTTCCCGTGCGCCGACTCGAGGCGCGACATGCATTTCACGAAAGTGGCCGGGGAGTAAGCCTTCTTGGAGTAGAGGCGCTTGAGGTGCTTCGAATATGCGGAGTTTATCTGTTCCCTCAGGAGGTTGTCGTTCTCCCTCATGGCGACTATGTCCGCGTCGAGTATCGACGGGAAGCTTGCCGAAAGATGGCCCATGTCGTCCATTATCCGGAAGAAGACCGCGTCGATGTCCGCCATGGCGTCGGCAGACATGTTTTTGCCCGAGCGCCTCATCGCGTCAGCGGAGATTGTCATCGCGACGCCCAAATCGGCTATCTGCTCGAGGGCGTTCGACATCCGCAGGAGAATGACGTTCCGCGAAACCGCCTTGGGCGAGAGGGGCCTTCCTGACAGCTCGAGAAGCGCCTTTTCAATTTTTTCATCGAGAAAATCGTTCAAAGCCTCGCGCTTGACAAGGCGGTGGTACGCCCGCCCGTCCTCGCCATGCAGGACGTCCTTCGAGCGCTCCATCACCTTCGTCGTGTTCGAGAGCAGGTGGCGAAGCTCCCCTTCCACCATCTCGAAGGCCTTCTCGCTGTCCTGGGGCAGCTCGTCGTTCAGGCTCACGGTCTGGAAGAGTATCTCCTCCTCGCGGCCCGGGACCAGCCTTTCCACGAACCGGCTGAAAGGCTGCAGGATGATGAGGAAAACCCCGGTTGCGATTACGTTGGACAGCGTATGGGCGTTGGCCGCCTGCTGGGCCGCGCTGCCGCCGAGCGACACTATGAAGGAAATGAACTGTGGCAAAAAGGGGAGTATGAGAATCACCCCGGCCACGTTGTAGAGGAACTGGGCGACCGCGGTCCTTTTCGCGAAAAGGCCGAGCCTGAACGATGAAAGCAGCGGGGTGATGGTGCCAATGTTAGAGCCGAGGATGAGCACTATGGATTCCTGAACGCCGAGGATGCCGTTTCCGGCAAGAACCACGACAAGGCCGGTGAAGACGCCGCTCGACTGGAAGAGATTGGTCACGGCGAAGCCCACGAGGAGGGCTGTGGGGATGTCAGAGAGGCCCGAGATGTAGGAAAGGAGCGCCGGGTCGTCGCGCAATGTCGCCGTGGCCCCGGCAACCAATCCCAGGCTGTGATAGACCAGCCCGAAGAAGAACAGCGGGCGTCCGATGAACGCGAACCGGCCCCCGAAGATGCTGAGCAGGAAGCCGAGCGGGATGAATACTATCCCAAGCGCCGTGATGTTGAATGCGACGAGCTGGGCGGTTACCGTCGTGCCGATTCCGGCCCCGAAGATGATGGCAAGGCTCTGCGAAAAGGACACGAGGCCGGTGTCCACGAGGCCGAGGGTTATGACGGCTACGGCCGTGCTCGACTGTACGAGCGCGGTGACGACTGCGCCAAGGAGAGCCCCGCGCGCGGGGCTCTTCGTCGCGCTCCTGATGAAGGAGCGGAACCGCTCGCCTGCGACCCGCTGGATTTCGGCGCTGAACTGCTCCATCCCGTAGAGGAACAGTATCAGGCCTGAAGCGACGGCGAGTATGAGCCCGAACTCAAGCATGTCTTGATTTCACCGTTCCGATTAAATATCTCTGCTGGGTATCTCTTCTCGTGATGACCAAGGTGATCGCTGAGCCAAGCCCTAAGCCAGAGTTCCGGAACCGTGTCAACGACCCGGAGCCAGGATGCAAATCCGGCCACGGCTCCCGGCAATGAAGATTGACGTGCGGTCTGATTTTTTCAGTTGGTCAACCCCCTCGGGGTTGACACTAAAATCGACAGGTTAGCTGTCGCCCCCTAGCCAAAGGAGCGGCAACAATATTATATTTCGGAAGCGTAGAGCCCTCATGGACACCGGCGCGCTGACGAGGAAAATAGTGCTCATCTACGTGGCCGCGCTGGTGTTCCTCGGAATTATCTTTTTCGTCCCCGCAGGGACGACAGACTACTGGCAGGCCTGGGCATACATGGCAGTCGTGCTTGTCCCGGCAGCGGCCGTGGTGGCATACTTTTTGAGGAAAGACCCTGAATTTCTTGAAAGGCGCTTCCGCACAAGGGAGAAGGAGGCGAGGCAGCAGGCGATAATCAAGGCCGCATTTGGGATTTTCATCATCGCATTCATCGTTCCCGGCCTCGACCGCCGCTTCGGCTGGTCCGCCATCCCCCCTGAAATCTCGCTTGCGGCGGACGCGCTCGTCTTTTTGGGCTACGCGCTTGTTTTCCTCGTTTTCAGGGAGAACAGCTACGCCGGCAGGACGATCGAGGTGGAGAAGGGCCAGAAAGTTATATCGACCGGCCCGTATTCCATAGTCAGGCATCCGATGTACCTTGGCTCCATCATGATGTATATGGCGACCCCGATAGCCCTCGGCTCGTATTTCGCTTTTCCGCTGTTCCTGCTGATTATCCCGGTATTCGTATTCCGCATATTGAACGAGGAGGAGGTGCTCCGGCGAGACCTGCCGGGGTATGCCGCTTATTGCGAAAAGACGAAATACAGGCTGCTGCCGCTAATCTGGTGAGCACCACGGGCTACCTGTGGGCGGTTATCCAAGCTCGAAGCCGCGTTTTTTCGATGAAATCAGGATTTGGGCTTGGACGGGAGTGCTTTCGTGAGAGCGCTCGCGCATTCGTTGCTGCAGAAATACAGCTTGATATGCGTCCTCGCCCTTTGCATGCTCACTTCCCCTATGACACCATCCTTCTTGCACTTTGCGCATCTAATCGGCATATGGACACCAATGGGATAAAACCGCCAACATTCAATAAGCATTGCAAATTGATGTATGCAAAGGCGCGACCCAAGCGAAAGGGCAGTCATCCGGACATTTTCATAATGCCTATGCGATGTTCTTGAGCCGCACGCTTACCCCGCGGGAAAGCTCTTCCCTCTGGGCCTCGAGCATCCGGCAATAGCGCTCGCTTGTGCGGCTCAGGCGCAGGAGGCTTCCGCGCTCGAGGTACTCCGGGTCGACGTGCCTCTGCCGCCTCGGGAGCACGATGTCGCCTTTTTCGCATTCCTCCAGCTCGAGCTTCCCCGAAAGGAGCCGGAGCACGGAAACGACCTTCGGATTTCTTGTCGCGGAAAGCTTCCGCATCGCGTGCGCGTCGTCCATGAACAGGTCGCCGAGGGTGATGTCGCCCGAGTCGAGGGCAGAGCGGATGGCCGAGGCAAAGAGGTGCTGGCGGACCGTCTTGTCGACGCTCGCCCATTTGTTCGAGTGGCACTCGAGGTATTTGACAGCGAAGGCCTCGGCCGCCTCCCGGTTCGTGAATACCATCCGGTCATGGAAGTGGGCCACCCCGGAGAGCGTCTTCTTGATGATGCCGTTTTTCGTGGTGAGCGCGAACTCGCGCAGCGAGTAATCCACGCGGTCGGCGCACAAGTCGGGGGCTTCCCGCTCGAGGAGCGAGTGGAGCCCGGTCGTAGCCACCCGCTCGGGGTCCATGCCGAAGCGGTGCAGGATATCCGGGAGCTCGGTCGCATAGAAATACGCCATGTGCCGCTCGTCCTGGTGGTTCCCCCCGTCATCGGTGAAGACGTAGTCGGTGACGTGCGAGAAGGCGGTATGCGACACGTCGTGGAGGAGCCCCGCGGCCTGTTCCTCGACATCCGCGCCGAGGCGCCGCAGAAGGAGCATCACGCCGAGCGAATGCTCGAAGCGGCTGAAGCCCGGGACCGGGTAGTACGCGGGGGGCATGCCGTACTGGGCGATTCCCTTGAGGCGCTGGACGCTCGGCGAGCGGACGAGCTTCTGGAGCACGGGTTCGTCTATTTCGAATTCCCCGTATAGCGAGTCCGCCACTTTCATATTTTTTTACCTCATGCAACAAAATTATAAAGGCATGTTTCAGATTTCGTGGAACTGCGCCTTGTCCTGCTTCCGGAAGAAAAGCAGGAACGCGGCCCAGGAAAGGAACGTGAAGAGGCTTGCGACCATAATCGGAAGGTCAATGTGCGTGGATACTATGAAGCCGGCTATGATGGGGGGTATTGCCATTGCAAGCGACTGGACCGACTGTGTAATGCCGAGGACCTCGCCCTGCGACTCCTTTCCGCTTAGGTTCGATATCAGGGCTGTGTAGTTCGGGTACGTCATGCCGTTCATCATCGGGACGAAGGTGAGGACCGCAAAGAGCGCGACCGGGTTGTCAGGCAAAACGAGCAGGGCGAGGGCTATCGATGTAAAGAGAATCGAGTAGCGCAGGAGCGCGTCCGGCGCGAAGCGGGACGAAAGCTTCCGGTTTATCAGCCCCTGCGTTATCGCGACCCAGAAGCCTACGTAGGCGAACGTGTCGCCTACCGTGGACTGCGTGAACGAGAATTTCTCAATCAGGAAGACGGGGAAGAACTGGGTGAAGAAGTTGAAGCCGAACGTCAGGAGGAAAACTACGAGGAAGATTGCGCGGAGGTTCGGCATGCTGAACGCGCGCACAATATTGCGCACGCCCATCAGGGGGTCAACCGGAGTCTTGGAGCGGGTGGTGAGGGTCTCGGGGAAGCCGAGGGACACGAGGAGGATGTTCAGCAGCGAAAGGAGCGCGGCGAACAGGAAGGGCGTTGAATAGCTGAACCAGGAAACGACTGACGGGTCCGCGAGCTTGCCGCCCACGAACGGCCCGACTATGAAGCCGAGGCCGAAGACCATGCCCACGAGGCCGAAGTTGCGCGACTTGGCCCTAGGGTCGCTGATGTCGGCTATCGCCGAGAGCGCGATGGAGATGTTGCCCCCGGTGAAGCCGTCGATAATCCGCCCGAGGAAAAGCAGGGGGAGGGAACCTGCCATTATGCCCGCCGCAAAGAGCACGTAGCCTGCAAAAGTCCCCGCGAGCGAGAGGAGAAGGAGCTTCTTCCTCCCGTAGTGGTCCGAGAGGCCGCCGATTATGGGGGCTCCGAAGAACTGGGCAAGGGGGTAAGAGGCAAGGAGGAGCCCGAGGAGGAAGGTGCGGCTGGAAAGCTCCATGCCCGTGGAAAGCACGGGGCTGGACGGGTCCAGGAAGAGCGGGGCAAGGACAGGGATTGCTATCCCGAATCCCAGGAGGTCGAGAAAAACAGTGAACAGTATCGCTGGGAGGGGGCTTTTTTTCATCAATTTGATATGCCGGCCGGCCTATTTATTCGAAGTCCTAACCCGCGGGTAAGTCATTTCAGTATCTTGCCGGTCTCGAGATACCACAGGTAGAGGTCAAGCTCGCCCTGGCTGAGCCCCGCGCGCCGGCAGACCTCGGCGAGGACGCCCTCGATTTCCAGGTATTTTTTCCGGCTGAGCGAGTTGGAGTTCGGCTTTTCGATGAGGCCGTATTCCACGAGAATGTCGAGGATATGAAAGTCGATTATGGCGAGGTCGGTGTATCCTATGTTGCGCAAAAAATGGCTCGACTCCTTGAACCCGAGGCCGAGGACCGTGTCCGCGACGTGCTCCCGGAGGGACTGCGAGTCCGGAAACCTGCCAAGGAGCGCGCGGATGGGCAGGTGCTTCCGCGCCTCCGTGATGTAGCGGGCCCGGGCGTTCGGAAACCGGTAGCCGAGCGACTTGAGCCGGCGTGCGAGGGCGTGCTGCGGAAGGTGCAGGAAGCCGTCGCCTATCTCCGTCTGCATGCGCATGCCCCCCTCGGAGGTGTAGTTCGCGGTGAGAAGGCAGAAGCAGAGTTCGAGGAATATGGAATTGCCGCCTTCCCGGCCTTTTTGCGCGAACTCGCCCATCCGCACTTCAATTACTTTGGACACCGGGCTCCGCCGGAGTTCGGATATCCTGGCGACGAGCCGCTCCATTCCGCCCATGCCTAGTGCCCCTTCCAGAGTACCTCGGGGATTTTCTTCTTGTAGTTGACGTGCCGGGCCTGCGTGAAAAGGAGGTCGCCGAGGCGGTTCATATAGATGATTAGGTCGGGATTCACGGGCTCCTTCTTCGAGAGCGAAACCACGGAGCGCTCGGCCCGGCGGCAGACCGTCCGGGCGTGGTGCAGGAGCGAGGCGCTCCTGCTACCGCCGGGAAGTATGAAGTTCTGCAATGGCGGGAGGTCGGCCCAGAGCGCGTCAATCTCGGACTCGAGCTCGCTCACGCGGGAGGGGGGGATTGGGCGGACCTTGGCGCCCTTCGAGGCGAGCTCGGCGCCGATGACGAAAAGGTCGTTCTGGATTTTTGTTAGCGATGAGCGCAGCGATTCCGCCTCGCAGAAAGCGACCGCGATGCCCAGGACCGAGTTAAGCTCGTCCACGCACCCGTATGCCTCCACGCGGAGGTCGTCCTTCGGGACCACGCTGCCGCCGAGGAGCTGGGTGCTGCCCTTGTCCCCGAACTTGGTGTAGATGCGCATGAGTTGGTTTTGGCAGGGGGGAAATTTATAATATCCGCGCTTGTAAATTCCTGCATGACCATCCCCCAGGAATATGCGCACCATGCACGTGCGAAGCTAGGCGAAACCCTGCTTTATCGGCTCGCATCCAAGTACCAGCCGGCCTATGAGGGGCTGGTGACGATGCACATCGCACGCCGGATGATAGCGCAGGAGAAGCTCGTCCGCGACCGCGGCATGCGCGCCCTTGTGGCGGCCGCGAGGGAGCGGCTCGAGGAAACGGACGGCGCCCTCGAGAAATGGAGCTACACGAGGCGGCACTCGCTGGAAGTCGCATATTTCTCGTACATAATCGCGAACGAGGCCCTGATGCTCGGCGTCAGGGGCAGTGAAAGGATAACCCCGGAGATGAGCTTTGCCGGCGGGTTCGCGCATGACATCGGGAAAAGCCTCCTCCCGATGCCCCTCATCGTGAAGGAGCTGGGCGTGAAGCTGGCATACCTCTGCCTCTGGGAAGGCAGGCCCCTGAACAGCGTCGAAAAGCGGGTGCTCCGGGACTACCACATCTCCGCGGGAACGCGCTTTGTGCGGCTCTACAGCGGGCAAGAGAACACGGGCATACTGGACATGGTAGGGCTCCACCACGTGATGTACAACGGCAGGGGGAGCATGTACCCGAGCTACCCGGCGAACCTGAAGGGGAGCGACCTCCAGCTTCCCTCGAGAATCGCAAAGACCGCCGATTTCATTTCAGCCGTCCTTCCGAGGCATTACCGGAAGGAGGAATGGGTCCACTCGATGCAGGACTCGCTCGGCTACGCGATCGCGGTCGCCGGGGTGGAACTGGACCCGACGACGCTCAAGTGCTTCATGGTGGGCACGCACGACATCGAGCCCGAGGAGGCCGACGCGCTCATCGGGAGGCTCATGTACCCCGGAAGCGTATCCGATGTGGCCGACTTCCAGGCCATGAAGGCGTACGTGAAGGAAACTGTCGAGCAGGATGCCGAGTTCCGTGCCGTCATGGCAAGGAGGGCGGTGGACAAGATAGACAAGTACCGCGCGAGGATAGGAAAGTGCGCAGCAGCGCTGGACGCGCCGACGCTCGAGGAGCTCCCCCAGTGAGGGATAAAAATAAATAAACGCGCTTGTTCTTCAATAGCATGACGCTGATTGACGACTTCAGGCTCCTTGAAAAGAACGGGTTCAGCCTGCTCCCGTACAGCCTCGCGACGAGCGAGGACGATGCAGCTCTGGGCGCGAAGAAGATAGGCTACCCGGTAGCGATGAAAATCGTTTCCCCTGACATAGAGCACAAGACCGACCTAGGGGGGGTGAAGGTCGGGATAAAGAGCGAGGAGGCCCTCCGCATCGCCCACAGGGACATCATGCAGAACTGCAAGGGCAAGAAAATAGACGGCGTCCTCGTGCAGAAGATGGCGAGGAAGGGCGTCGAGCTGATTATCGGAGGCAAGAAGGACCCCCAGTTCGGCCACATGGTAGTCCTCGGCCTCGGCGGCATCTACGTCGAGATATTCCGCGACATCAGCGCAAGGATATGCCCGCTCGTGTCCGAAGACGTCGATGAGATGATTTCGGAACTCAAGGTGCACCCGCTTCTCGAGGGGGCGCGCGGGAAGAAGCCGATAAACAGGAAGGTCCTCCAGGAGCTGGTGCTGAAGTCGTGCCGGTTCATGCAGAAGGAAGACATCAAGGAGATGGACCTCAATCCGGTCGTTTTCGACGAAAACGGATGCGACATTGTGGATGCTAGATTCAGCAGGTAATGCTATGGACAAGAAAGTCAGGAACCTGAAGTACATATTCAATCCGAAGTCGGTTGCGATAGTCGGTGCGTCGGCGACGCCGAACAAGATAGGCAACGTCCTCATCAAGAATTTCCTCGATAACAAGTTCCCGGGAAAGGTGTACCCGGTCAACCCGAAATACGGGGAGCTCCTCGGACTCCGCTGCTACCCGCGCGTAAGCGACATTCCCGGGAAAGTCGATCTGGCGATAATAGCGACGCCCGCCGACACGGTCCCGGACATAATCGACGAATGCGCGGCAAAGAAAGTCGGCGGCGCCATCGTGCTGTCCGGCGGGTTCGAGGAAGTGAAGCGCGACGACCTTGCCGCCCGCATCAAGGCGACTGCCGACAAGTGCGACATGCCGGTCGTCGGACCGAACTGCCTCGGGGTTTTCAATCCATATACCAAGGTGGACAGCATCTTCCTGCCGGTGTACAAGCTTGAGAGGCCCAAGCCGGGGGGGATCGCGTTCGTGACCCAGAGCGGCGCGGTAGGCTCGACGGTCACTGACCTTGCAGCGTATTACGGCATGGGGCTGTCGAAATTCATATCCTACGGGAACGGCACGGTCCTGGATGAGAGCGACTACCTCGAGTACCTCATGGAGGACGACGAGACGGAAGTGATAATTCTTTACATGGAGGGGGCAAAGGACGGCAGGAAGCTGCTCGATGCGATGAAGAAAGTCAACAAGAAGAAGCCGATAATTGCGCTCAAGGCCGGAAAGGGCGCAGGCGGGCAGGCGGCGGCGCGGTCGCACACGGGAAACATCGCCGGCAGCTATTTGGCCTACAATGCCGCATTCAGGCAGGCAAAGGTGACCGAGGCCGACGGGATTATAGAAGTTTTCGATTTCGTCAAAATCTTCAACCAGCCCATGCCCAAGGGGAACCGCGTCGCGGTCATAACGAATGGCGGCGGAATCGGCGTGCTCACTACGGATTACATAGAGGCCGAGGGCCTCCAGCTCGCGCAGTTCAGCGAGGAGACGAAAAAGGAGGTGGCCAAGATACTGCCCTCATACGGCAATGTCAACAACCCGCTCGACCTCGTCGCGGACTCCGGCGTCGAGTCATACGGGAAGGCCATAGAGGCCATGATGAGCGATCCCAACATTGATGCGCTTATCATAGTCGTCCTCACCCAGACGCCGCCCATTGATGAGAGGATAATACACGTCCTTGCCAAGGCTTCGGACGACAGGCGCAAGCCGGTCGCCACGATATCCATAGGAGGAACCTACACTGAAGCTTACAGGAAGATACTTGAGGGCAAGGGAGTCCCGAGTTACAATTCCCCGCGCGCCGCGGTCAAGGCCATCGAGAGACTGATTACGTATTCCAGGTACAGGGCGCAGCTGAAAGGCAAGTGAGGGAGGGGGCATAGTTCCACTAATAAAAGGAGGTTGTTTGTTTTTATTTTTATGTAACTATAGTTACATAGAAAGAGAATACAGGACGGTGTTTTTTTGTACGTTCTTTACATTTACGATTTAAGCGCGAAAGACAGGAAGAGGTTCAACCGCGTCAAGCGGTTGTTCTACTACCACTTGAACCGCCTTCCATTGAAAAAAGAGCTGTGGAAAACGAAGTCGGCGATAGCCGTCACGCCGAAGATGGAAAAGATGATGGACGCATTCTTCCGGCGCTTTCCGAAAAACGTCATTGTCTACAAGGCGCTCTGCGAATCAATCGGGCAGCTGGAATAGTGGAATTATGGGGTCTCTCACCATAACTCGAGCTCGCAGATGTAAACGTCGAAGGCTATGCCGAACTTTTCAAGGACCTCCGGGCTGACTTTGCCGAGAATTCCAATATTTTTCCCATCCGAGACGACGCCGGCCGAAATCTCCGCGTTGAAAGCGGCATTGGCAGCCTTCCTGAGCTGGAACCCGAACCCGGATTCGAAGGCCAGTGTCTGAAGGACGCCCCTGAAGTCCGAGAACTCGACCTTTCTGTCCATCATGCCAAAGACAAGGCGCTTTTTCTGGGTCCCGTCATGCACTATCCCTATTTCGTAGAATTTCTGTGGCAGCCCCTTCATCTTGTTGGTCGAGAAGCTCTCGAGCATGCTGACTATGAGGTTCGGCCTGACGACCGTATACTCCACTGTGCTCGGGTTGCTTATCTCCACGGCCTTTCCCCCGAAACCTATTTTGGCAAGGCTTTCCTTGTTGGTGAGTATGAACGTCGTGTTCTCCACGAAGCCCATTCCGCGCATTATACCATCCGCCCTGTCGTATTTCTTTATCGTCTCGCCGGGGTTGAAGAAGTCCGGCAGCGTCGGGATGAAGTTATTGTATCCGTACGCAATCGCTATGTCCTCGATGACGTCCACCTGGCTCATCACGTCCGCCCGGTAAGGCGGGATGTGGACGATGCCATGGGAGTATTCATAGCCCATTTTTGCAAGGAGGGCCTTTATGTCCCTTTCAGGCAGCTTTACCCCGAGAACCCGCTCTACTTCTTTCGCGTCCAGCTTCATCTTCTTGGTGCCAAGGTCCGGGGACGCGAACTTATCCGCCCCGTACTCCATCATGACCTCATACACCTGGCCCCCCATGTCCGCGAACGTGCAGACGAGGATGTTCAGGGCGGCCTTGCACGAGTGTATGTCCATACCCGAGACTTCGATGAAGATCTCGGTCGTGCTTTCGTCTATCTTGCCGGTCTCGGCCGAGTTTACTACCGGAATCAGCGCCATAATCCTGTTTTCCGCGTCCACGAACACCGGGAAGCGGGGATGTCCGCGGATCAGGTGCCCGTACTGCTGGCCCTTCTTGTGTTCTTCGAGTATTTCCTTTGCGCTCATCTCCCTGTCGTGGCCGAGGGGCACGTACCGGATCTCCTCCGGCTTCAATGTGGTGTACCTGACCGGGAACTTTATCGCGGAAAGCGGATAGATGCCGAGGCCGAACCTTTTGACCTTCCTCCCCAATGTCCCGAGCAGCTTCTCCTGCAGGAGCACGGCATCGCGTATGCGCTGGTCGTCGAATTTCAGCCCCTTCACGACCGCGCAGACTGTGTACGGGCGGATTTTGGCGACCGACGCGTCCACGGACACCTTGTAGGCCGATTTTTTTGCCGAGTATTCCGGCCTCTCGTCCCTGTGGTATGCCCGCAATGCCCTCGCGAGGCCCTCCATCGAGTACCAGTCCGGCCTGTTGGGCGTCAGCTCGGTGATAATCTTCTTCACTTCCGGCTCATACTCGGACGGTGCGCCCAGCTCGCTGAGCGTCGCAATCATCTTGTCCCTCGGAAGGTCGATGAGCCTGCGCATCTCTTCATACGCGAATTCGACTACTACCATGTCAACCATCAGCGGCCTTTACTCTCCGGGCCAGCTTCCTAACGTAATCAGTATGATAATCCTCATTAAGGCATCCGGTGCAAACCGGGAGGCCGACCGCCCTCTTCATGCCCTCTATCGATATGTATGCGAGGCTGTCGGCATTGAGGAACTTCCTTATCTCCTCCACGCTCTTCCGGCTCGCTATCAGCTCGCTGTAAGTGGACATGTCGACACCATAGAAGCAGGGCGCCTTCACTGGCGGGCAGGTGATCCGCAGGTGCACCTCCTTGGCCCCTGCCTTCCTGACGAGCGCCGTTATCTCCTTGAGCGTCGTCCCCCTTACGATGCTGTCGTCAACCAGCACGACCGACTTGCCAGCTATTATCTCGCGGACCGGGTTCAGCTTCAGCTTCACCGCGTCCACGCGCCTCGACTGGTCCGGCATTATGAATGTCCTTCCTATGTACCGGTTCTTGATGAGCCCCTCCTCGCAGGGTATCCCGAGCGCGGCCGCGAAGCTGGCCGAGGCGGTCCTCGAGGTGTCCGGGACAGGTATGACGACGTCCGCCTTGACGGGCGCCTCCTTCGCGAGGGCTTTTCCGAGCTCCTTCCTCGCTTCGTAGACGCTCCTCCCGTTCATTATGGTGTCAGGCCTCGAGAAATAGACGTACTCGAACATGCAGTGCTTCCTGCTCTCGGGGGCGATGCGCTTCTGGACTATTTTTCCCTTGTCGACCACTGCGAGCATGCCGCCCCCGATGTCGCCCTTGTACGGGATGCCGTTCACGTCGAGCGCCACCGTCTCGGAGGCGAAGCAGATGAAATCCTCGTTCTCGCCCCAGACAAGCGGCCTGATGGCGAACCTGTCCCTGAAGACGACGAGCTTCCCGTCCACGATGCACGTGATGGAGAAGGCGCCCTCGAGCTCGTCCATCATCCGCTTTACCGCCTTCCCGATGTCTTTTTCCTCTTCGAACATGAACACTACTACTTCGGAATCCACAGAGCTCGTGAACGTGTATCCTTTTTTCTCGAGCGCCTTCCTCACATCGTCTCCGTTCGCGAGGTGGCCGTTGTGCGCCGCCGCGTAATTCTTGTAGACCATCGGTTGGACGTCGCACATCCTGCACTCGCCGAATGTCGGGTACCTCGTGTGCCCTATCCCTGTCCTTCCCTTGGCCGCGAGGTCTTCCGGGCGGAATATCATGTCCACGAGGCCGATTCCGCGCCGTGCCTCTATCTTCTTCCCGTCATGGACCGCAAGGCCCGCGGCATCCTGCCCGCGGTGCTGGAGGGCGACGAGGGCGCGGTAGAGGTAGGGGGCCACGTCCTCCCCCTTCTTGGAGTAGATGCCTACTATCCCGCACTCTTCATGCTTCTCTTCTAGAGAATAAGGATTGTGGACCTTGACAACCATATCACTAATATGCGAAATCCGCTTTTAACCTTTTCGAGAAAATAAGGCATGGCCGTATTCCTCGACACCGCATCCTGGGCCCTCGTCGCAGGCGCCTCCTTTGCCCTCATAATACTGGTAAGCGCCGCCGGCTCGCTCTTCCAGCCCCTCATCAGGCCCTCCGCCAACCCTGCCGCAGGCAAATTCATTCTCGGTCTCATGCTCCTGCTCTGCCTGCTCCTTGCATTCAGCCTCGTCCCCCTGATGGTCGGGACCGTCCTGGGCTTCCAGGAAGTCATCGGCAACCGCGATGTTCCGGCAATCGGCTTCGCCCTCGACAATCAGGACGCTATAGTAATCGCCTTCTGGCTGGTTTTCGCCGCGGGCTCGCTGATAGCCATACCGGCAATGCTCCACGACATGAAGCCCTAATCGCTTCCTGACGAAGCGGCTTCGTGATGTTTTTTAAAGCGCCCCCAACAATAGAGAATCCGGTAATTCTTATGAGAAAAGTCGCAATCATAGGTGCAGGCATGACTCCGTTCGGGGAGCACTGGGAAGAAGGCTACCGCGACCTCGCGGTCCAAGCAGGGCTCAAGGCTATCACGGACGCGGGCATCCACGGCGACCAGATAGACGCCGGCTACATCGGCACGATGGCCTCCGGGCGCCTCGTCGGGCAGGAGCATATAGGAGGCCTCCTTGCGGACTACATGGGCCTCAACCCCATCCCGATAACGCGCGTGGAGGGCGCATGCGCCTCAGGCGCCCTCGCCCTCAGGCAGGGCTTCATGGCGGTCGCTTCGGGCATGCACGACCTCGTCGTCGTCGGCGGCGTGGAGAAGATGACCGACCTCGGCGTCAACACCGTCAGCGACATACTCGGCGGCGCAGGCGACCAGGAGTGGGAGCTTTTCCTCGGCGCGACCTTCCCGGCAATCTACGCGCTCATGGCCAAGCGGCACATGCACGACTTCAAGACCACCGAGGAGATGATGGCCTCGGTCGCGGTCAAGAACCACAGGCACGGCTCGAAGAACAAGTACGCGCAGTTCCAGAACGAGATAACGATGGAGACCGTCCTCAAGTCCAAGACGATTGCCGACCCGCTCAAGGTCTTCGACTGCTCGCCCATCACGGACGGCGCGGCAGGGCTCGTGCTCTGCCCGCTCGATATGGCCCAGAGCTTCAGCAAGAAGCCCGTGGAGATAATCGCGAGCGCCCAGGCGAGCGACGCCATCGCCCTCCACTCGAGGGAAAGCCTCACCGGGCTGAAGGCGACCCAGGTCGCGGGCAGGAAGGCGTTCGAGCAGGCGAAGCTCGCGCCCAAGGACATGCAGTTCGCCGAAATCCACGACTGCTTCACGATAGCCGAAATCATGGCCATCGAGGACCTCGGGTTCTTCAAGAAGGGCGAGGGCGGCCAGGCCAGCCTCGAAGGGAAGACAGCCCTCACCGGCGAAATCCCGGTGAACACCTCCGGCGGCCTCAAGTCCTGCGGCCACCCGGTGGGCGCGACGGGCATAAAGCAGGCCGTCGAAGCCGTCTGGCAGCTCCGGGGCCAGGCCGAGGGCCGGCAGGTCAAGGACGCGCACATCGGCCTCACGCACAATGTCGGGGGAAGCGGCGCGACCGCCGTGGTCCACATCTACAGGAACCTTTGACCGCATTAATTCACTTTTTAAAACTTTCACGGCAGAATTCCCCTGATATGATAAAGGAGAAAATCCCCGCCCCGGATTCCCTGCCCCGGCCGGCAAAAGAATTCGGCAAGGCCGCAGCGCAGGCAGGGCCCGAGCGCATTTCAGTTCCTTCCCACCTGCACGATGACTTCTTCGCGTTCCTCCGCCTCGTCCGCCAGGAAGGCGGGGCCCCGCTGAACGAGCTTGCGTACGCATACCTGGAAACCGTGTCACAGGGCCAGAAAAGCATCGGGGAGCGCGAGTTCGCGGCCCTCTACCGCCTCTCGCTCAGGCACGGCCCGCCGCTGCTGCGCGAAGCCCTCGACCGGAAGTTCGTACTCGACAAGGGGATGGTGTCCGCGAGGCAGGAAAGCCTTCTCAAGGGCCTGCACGCGGGGTACAACTGGCCGGCCACCGTTGACCATGATGATTAATTAAAATTCCGGCCCAATATCACGTTGATCCTATGACACAGAAGAAAGAGAAGCGCCAGGCTGCACTGGACCAGTCGCCGGGGCAGAAAAAGTTCGCAGGGCGCGAGCCCCTTGCCGAGCTAAGCCCGTCAGATGAGACGAAAATCTTTTCCCTCAGGGAGCTTGCCGACGCGACCGTGACGCAGGCGCTAAAGGGCGGCCTCACGCGGGAGAAGGCGAAGGAAGTCCTAGCCGCTCTGCCAAAATGACTATCTCCTCGTCTTGACAAACCCGGGCAGTGCAAACAGTGTTATGAATCCTGCGCTCGGGCCTATCGCCGGGCAGCCGCCCCTGGCCGACAAGTGACATCCTATACGAGTGAAAAAATTTTCACATTTGCCATGGCAGGATTGGTTTTGGAAGGATAAAAAAAGTTTTGGCTCGCGCTGTGCTTTTGAAAACCGGAAAAATCAGTTCCTGGCTACCATTACTTCCTTCATTTTGGAGCCTATCATCCTGACCTGGGGCCTGCCGTTCGAGGCCCTCGTGTACAGGGTTCCGTGCCAGTCGACGAGGCCGAACTTCTCGTCGAGGAGCCCGACCACCTTGTCGGTGTCGAACTTCTTGCACGAGTAGAGGTCGAAGTAGAGCTCGTTGGTGCCGTCGGTGTGAGTGAACAAGTGCAGCGAGCAGTGGCTCGTCGTAATCATCTGCACGAAGCTCTGTCCTGGGAAGTCCAGGTCTTCAGCGTCGGACCAGTTCAGCGGGCCCAGCGGCTTCATGTTGATTGCCTTGAGCAGCTTATCCACAAAACGCTGAGCTTCGTCCTTTGGCAGTGCCTTAAAACTCGGATCGATTCTTGCGTTCACCGTTATATGTATGTGTTCAAGTTTCGACATTTTACATCTTGGTGATTTCTTTTCGCTATAAATTTTTAAACTTAATCCCGTTTCTCCGGGATTTTACGCGAATTTTTACTCGGCTGGATAATTTCATTTTACTTTCAGCGGGTTTCCCCGCCTGGCCGGCTTTTGGCCCGCCACAGCTCAAATCACCTGAAGTATAATTTATGCGGGCATAGTTTTAAAAGTGTATTCCCCGTTTTTCCACCTTTTCCAACTTGTGAGCCCGCGCGGGCCTTCCTCCCGCCGCGCGCCCGGCCTAGCTTCCGGTTTCGAGCCCCCATTTTTTCCGGACCGACTCCTCGAGCCTGCCGAAGACCGCCCGCTCGGCTATGAGGCCTATGCACACGATTACCGCCATCACCGCGGCTATCATGTTCACGTCGTTCAGCTCCCTCCCCATCTGGAGGAGCTGGCCGAGCCCTGCGCTGTAATATATGAGCTCGCCCGCCATCAGGGAGCGCCAGGCGAACGACCAGCCCTGCTTGACGCCCGAGGCTATCGAAGGGAGCGCGGCCGGGATTATTACTTCCGAGTAGAGCGCCCATCCCCTCGCGCCCATCGTCCTCGCGGCGTTTATGAAAAGCGGCGGCACGTTGCCCACCCCGGAGCTTATCGCCATGGTGACCGACCACACGGCGCCCACCAGCACTACGAAAATCACCGCCTTCTCGCTCAGGCCGAACCAGAGGACGGCGAGGGGGAGCCAGCATATGCTGGGCAGTGTCTGCAGGCCCAGCACCGCCGGCCCGAGGCTGTCCCTGAGCGCCCGGCTCTGTGACATCAGCACCCCGAGGAATCCGCCTATCGCGAGCGCCGCGCCGAACCCTACCAGCATCCTTTTCATGCTCGCGAGGACTCCTTCAGTGAACGCGCCGCCGCTGGCGCCCTCCGCAAGCGCCCCGAACACCCCTGCGGGCGTGGGGAAGACGTATGAGGGCCAGAATCCCGCCCCGGAAACCAGCTGCCATGCTGCAAGGAACAGCGCGCAGGCGACTATGAACCCGGCGTTCCCGTATCCGAGCCTCATTCAAGCTCCTCCATGAGAGCCCTGTCCACTTCGCGGTCGAGCTGCTCCAGTATCCTCGAGGCGGTCTTGGCAAGCGGCGCAGAGCCGCGGGACTTCCTTGGCCTCGGGAGCCCGACCCCGAACTCCTTCTTTATCCGGCCCGGCCTGTATGTCATCACGGCTACCCTGTCCCCGAGGCAGACCGCCTCGCTGACATTGTGGGTCACGAACACGACCGTCTTTCCGGTGCTGCTCCATATGTCCTGCAGCTCGGTGTGGAAGCGGTCCCTCGTCTGGGCGTCGAGCGCGGCGAACGGCTCGTCCATGAGGAGTATCTCCGGCTCCATCGCGAGCGCCCGCGCGAGGGCGACGCGCTGCTTCATGCCTCCCGATAGTTCGTGCACGAACGAGTCGCCGAACTTCGAGAGCCTCACCATCTTAAGGTGCTTCTTTGCCCTCTCCCGCGTCTCCTCCTTCGAGAAGCCGCCCTTCATCCTCAGGCCGAACTCCACGTTCTGGATGACGCTCAGCCACGGGAAAAGCGCGGACTCCTGGAACATCACGACCCTGTCCGGCCCCGGGCCTGCGACTTCCTTGCCCCCCACGAGCACGCGGCCCCGGTCCGGCTTCACGAGTCCCGCTATTATGTTGAGCAGGGTCGATTTCCCGCACCCGCTCGGTCCTACGATGCAGAGGAACTCGCCCTCATGCACCTCGAGGTCTATCCCCTCCAGGGCGGTAAGGGTGCCGTTGCGCATCGCAAACTCCTTGCACACGCCCTCGAGGCGGATTTTGGCGCCGCTCACTTCCTCCTTCCCTCCAGGATTTTGTCAAGAATCGCAAGGTCGTATATCCCGGAAAGGTCCGGCCTGGTGCTCCCGAGGAATCCGAGCGCGAACGCGTCGTCCGCGGACTTTTCGAGCGAGCTTTCGACCGGGTCATAGGTTATTTCACACCGCGAGAACGCCTCATCGAGGACGTTTCGCGGCAGCTCCTTTCCGGTCAGGTTCTTTATCTGGGCGTTCATCAGGCCCTTGGCCTCGTCCGGGTGCGTGTTTATCCAGTCGGTCAGCTCCACGTGCGCCCTGAGGAACGACTCGACCTTGTCCGGGTGCTCGTCAAGGAATTTCCTGCTGACGATTATGTTCGCAGTGACGAACTTCCCCCCCGGCCAGATGGAGCGCTCGTCCAGGTATATCCTTCCGCCGCCTTCCTGCACGAGGCGGGCCCCCCACGGCTCGGGAACCCACGCGCCGTCAATCTCTTTTTTCTGGAACGATGTGAGTATGTCCGGATTCGCGGTCGGGATGACGCTGACCTCGCCCGGCCCCTCGCCGATTTTTAGCCCGGCATCCTGCATGTACGCCCGTAGAGCCACGTCCTGGGTATTGCCAAGCTGCGGGCTCGCTATCTTCTTGCCGGCAAAATCACTGTCCTTCGTGATGCCCGAGTCGTTGCGCACGACGAGCACCGCCCCGCCGCTTGCCGCACCGCTGATTATCCTGAGCGCCTTCCCTTCCGACTTGACAAACCCGTTTATCGCAGGGTTCGGGCCTATGTACGCGATGTCCACCTGGTCGGCAAAGAGCGCCTCAATCACGGACGGGCCGGCGTTGAACGGTACCATCTCCGTCCCCGGCCCGAGGGCCCTCGTGAACGTCCCGTTCGCCCTCCCCACGAGCGCCTGCGCGTGGAGCATGTTCGGGAAAAACCCAATCCTCACCGCGGTTTCGTTGCCGGCCTTTCCGGGTTCCATGAAATAGAACGCGAAGCCCGCGATTGCCAGGGCCGCTATCGCCACGGCTATCCATTTGTTCACTTGCGCTCCCTCCTTTCCGCGCCCTTGGAAATCGTGAGCGTCCCGTCCCGCAGGAGCACCCACCGGATGCGGCCCCCGTCCTTGAGCCCGAGATAGGAAACTATCTCGGCCGGGACGGTCGTCCGCCGCCTTGCGCCCCGTATCGTTAGCGAAGTCTCCTGTACATGGACTATGTCGTCGATGCTGACCTTCATGGCATACATTTGGACGGAAATGTTATTATTGGTAGCATACCAACATCATACCAATACCCGTCGGGAGCGTTTCATGCGCAATCTTTTTATTACCTAATAATCGTAAGCTACTAACGGGCGTTTTTTGTCATTTCGCGAACCCCGCGGGGTTCGCGCCGTTGCCGGGAGGAGGGAACTGTATGCAGCCAGAGGTCATACCTGCCATTTTGGTGAAGACGCGGGAAGACTTGCTGCTTCGCATCTCACAGGTCCTCGGCCTCGTCAAGGAAATCCAGCTCGACATAATGGACGGCGTGTTCGTGCCGAACAAGACCATCGGCATCGAGGACCTGAAGGGCCTTCCGTCTGCCAGATACGAATTCCACTGGATGGTGATGGAGCCCGAGAAGTGGATAGAGAAAATGCCCGGTCCGCACATGCACCTGGTGCATGTCGAGACAATCACCTCATTCGAAACCGTCGACTCTGCCGTGAAGAAGGCCGGCGGCTCGCTCGGCCTCGCAATCAACCCCGAAACCCCGCTCGAAAAGCTCCTCCCCTTCGTCCCGCGGGCAAAGCGCGTCCTCGTCATGACAGTCCACCCAGGCTTCTCGGGCCAGAAATACATTTTCGGCATGGGCGAGAAGATAAAGAAGCTCCGCTCCCTCTTCCCGCGGCTCGACATCGAAGTGGACGGCGGCGTGAATTTAGACACCGCCCGGCACGCGTATTCCTCGGGGGCAAACATCCTCGCGGCAGCGAGCGCGATATTCTCATCAGAAGACATCGAAGGCGCGATAGCCGAGCTGAAAAGGCGCGCCACGGCAGGTGCCCCCTCATGAAGCGACTCACCAACGTCAAGGCCCTCAAGCTGATGGCGAACACCATCCGGCAGGACGTAATCCGCATGCTCTACGAGGCCAAGAGCGGCCACTCTGCAGGCTCGATAGGCCTCGCCGACATCTTCACGGCACTATACTTCAATGTCCTGTACCACGACCCGCAGAAGCCGGAGTGGCCGGACCGCGACAGGCTGGTGCTTTCGAACGGCCACGTCTGCCCGGTGCTGTACGCCGCCCTCGCCAACGCCGGCTATTTCCCCAAGGAGGAGCTGATGACGCTCCGCAAATTGAACTCGCGCCTGCAGGGGCATCCGCACCGCGGCACCCTCCCCGGCATAGAGAACTCCTCTGGCCCCCTCGGCCAGGGGCTTTCGCAGGCCGTCGGCATGGCAATCGTTGCAAAGGCCGAGCGGAAGAGGTGGCGCGCCTACGCGCTCCTTTCCGACGGCGAGCACAACGAGGGCCAGACCTGGGAGGCCGCGATGCTAGCCTCGAAGTACAAGCTCGGCAACCTCACCGCGATAATCGACCGCAACAACATCCAGATTGACGGTTACACTGAGGAAGTCCTGCCCCTCGAGCCGTTTGCCGAGAAATACCGCGCCTTCGGCTGGAACGTCATTGACGTGGACGGCCACAACATCAAGAAAATCATAGACGCCTGCCAGGAGAGCAAGGCCGTGTACGAGAAGCCGACCGTCATAATCGCGCACACGATACCCGGCAAGGGCGTGTCTTTCATGGAGAGCCTCTTCGAGTGGCACGGCAAGCCGCCCTCGAAGGAGCAGGCGGACGAGGCGATAGCCGAGCTCGACAAGGTGAAGCAGATGATTGAGGAGGAAGACTGAAATGAACCTCATCCCCGACCTGGCAAAGCCCGAAGCCTCCAAGCCCAGCCGCGACGGGTTCGGAAAGGGCATCGTGGAGCTCGGCGAGAAGGACCCGAACGTCTGGGTGCTAAGCGCCGACGTCTCGGAATCCACGCGAACGCACTGGTTTGCCGAGAAGTTCCCCAAGAGGTACGTCCAGGTCGGCGTCGCAGAGCAGAACCTCGCCGGCGTCGCCGCAGGGATAGCTGCGTGCGGCAAGACCGCGTTCATCTCCGCCTACGGGGTGTTCTCGCCCGGCCGGAACTGGGACCAGATACGCGTTTCCATATGCTACAATGACGTGGACGTCAAAATCCACGCCTCGCACACCGGCCTCACCGTGGGGCCTGACGGCGCCTCTCACCAGGCCCTCGAGGACCTAGCGATGATGCGCTCGCTGCCGAACATCAAAATCATTTCGCCATGCGACATGGAAGAGGCCCGCAAGGCGACCCTCGCGATGGGCGTTGCCAAAGGGCCGTGCTACATGCGCACCGCCCGCGAGAAAGCGCCCGTTTTCACCACCAAGGACACGCCGTTCGAGATGGGGAAGGCGAACGTATACCGCGACGGCTCGGACATCGCTATCTTCGCCCACGGCGTCCCGGTCTACCAGTCGCTCATTGCAGCCGCGGAGCTGAAGACGAAGGGCATCGACGCGGCTGTCATCGACTGCCACACCCTCAAGCCCATCGACGAGGACGCGATAGTCCGCTACGCGAAAAAGTGCGGGCTCATCATGACCGTTGAAGAGCACCAGGTCAACGGGGGGATGGGAAGCGCTGTTTGCGAGGTCACATCCGCAAAGTGCCCGGTGCCGGTATACCGGCATGGCGTGTACGACCGCTTCTGCGAGTCCGGGGAGCCCTACGAGCTCCTGAAGAAGTACGAGCTCGACTCGGCCGGTATAGAAAAGCACGCCGAAAAGGCGATGAAACTGAAGAGCTGATTTTAATGGCTCTTCAGGCACTCTGTGGTATGGCCCAAACTTTTTTGGGGGCATTCATCATGCTCGTTTTTATTTTCGGTGTCCTAGCGTTTATCGCTTCTGTGCTAATGAAAAATAAAACCGTGAAAATGCTGGCTTTTTTCGCTTTTGGGGCATCAGCCGTTTTGCTCGCCATCTATCTGGTTACGCCGCCCCTTGCGGCGCTGCTTGCCAGCAAAGACAACTTGGCCCAGGTCCAAAATTGTTATTCCACTCCTTACACTCCCGTTCCGCCCTATTGCGGCGGCAACATATGCGCAGGAGACGGCTGGAAAAACCAAACCAACTGCACCTGCCTGCTATACTAGCTTCCCTTCGCTATCGGCTCAGGCTCCATCTTGAGCGCTTCGGATTCGCTCCGGATTTTGAGTTTCGGGAACTCCTCCAGGTACCTGCCCACCCTGCGGTCGCCCCGGGCCGCCTCGGCCGCGTCCTTCCTGAACCGCGCGAGCTCGCTTTCCGTGGGCTCCCGTTCGCTGTAGTCGTCGTTGATGCAGGTGACTTCGTCCTTCTTCCTTGAATGGAACATCCTGAAGCCGTCGTAGTCCTTTCCCATGCCGCTTTCCTTGACCTCGACAGAGCCTTCCTTGTACCTGGTCTGGTATTTTCCCTGCCTGCCTTTTCTCATGTTTTTCAATTAACTGAAACTCTATTTATTCGTTACGGAAACCTTACTAAACTCTTTCATCAGATATGATTCCATGAAGTTCTTCCTGGATACTGCCAACGTTGAGGAGATAAAGAAAGCCGCCGAGCTCGGCATGTGCGACGGCGTTACGACCAACCCCACTCTCATCATGAAATCAGGCAAGGGCCACAAGGAGGCCATCCTCGAAATAACCAAGGCCGTCAAGGGCCCGGTCTCCGTGGAGGGCGCGGGCGAAACATACGAGGAGCTGATGGCAGAGGCGACCGAGTTCTCGAAATGGGCTCCCAACGTCGTGTTCAAGGTCCCGATGACCAAAGACGGCCTGAAGGCCGTTCGCGCCCTCTCGTCAAAAGGGGTCAAGACCAACGTCACGCTCGTGTTTTCCGCCTCGCAGGCACTGTTGGTCGCGAAAGCGGGCGCAACCTACGTCTCGCCGTTCATCGGCCGCCTCGACGACAACTCGCAGGACGGCATGACCCTCATCCGCGACATCGTCCAGATATACAGGAACTACGGCTACAAGACCGAAGTGCTCGCCGCCTCCATACGCCATCCGATCCATGTCGTCGAGTGCGCGAAAGCCGGCGCGGACGTCGTCACGATGCCGGCCGACGTCCTCGAGAAGATGTGGAAGCACCCCCTTACCGACGCCGGCTTCGCGACGTTCAGGGAGCACCACAAGAAATATAAGTAGTTTCTGGCATTGGTTTACAGAGAGGATTCTGATGCGCGAATCGATTCCATTGACCTGGAGGCGGATTCCTGAACGATACAGGATGCTGGGCGTCAAGTGCTCCAGCTGCAGCTCGGCATTTTTCCCCAAGCGCTCCATCTGCCCAAAGTGCAGGCGGAAAGGGAAGCTGGAGGAGATACAGTTCTCCGGGAAGGGGAAAGTGTTCTCCTTCACCGAGGTCACCTCGCCCCCGGAGGGCTTCGAGGACCAGGTCCCGTACGTCCTTGCAATCATCGAGCTTGACGAAGGGGCAAAGCTCACGGGCCAGATCGTCGACGCGTCCAATTCAGACGTCAGCATCGGCTCGCGGGTCCAGCAGGTCTTCCGCGTGATACAGCGCGACGACCCCGAGGGCCTCGTGCATTACGGCTTCAAGTTCAGACTGGTCCAATGACGTCCTACCCTGTCGTTTTCGTCTTTCCCGTCCTTGTCTTTGCCCTAGGGGCATATCTCGTTTTTCGCGGCGCCTCGAAGCCTGAGCCGAAGTCTGTCTCCGGCACGGCAAGGTGCGCCAATCCGCTGAAAAGCCCCGTGAGCGGCAGGAGCGCGGCATATTTCAGGCTCGTAATAGAAGCCTACCGGGGCGGCCATGCAGAATGGAAGGAGATTTACCGGGCCGAGTCGAATTCCCCATTCACGCTCTCGGGCAGGCCGGTCAGCCTCGAGTACGCGGACATCCGCATCTCGAAACCGGCCGTCTTCGAGGGCCACTCGAAGGCCGATTTCATCAAGGGCGACATCGCCCTCTTCGGCTCAGTATTCGGACAGTTCCAGAACAACATTACGACCGCCCTGGCCGCTTCATTTGTCATCGCAAGGGCAATCGGTTTCCTGCCCACCGGAACGCAGTTCCTCGACGAACCGATTCTGCAGGGCCTGCTCGCGGACCCGGCAATAAAAAAGGCGCTCAGGCCCCACCTGGGCAAGTACCTGCGCGTCTCGGAATACTCCATCGAGGATGGCTCAAGGATAACCGCGGTATCTGGAAGCGGGGAGCTGCGCGGGAGCCTCGAGCGGCCCCTTCTCATAACCGACGGCTCGCAGGATGAGGCGCTTTCCACCATTGAAGAGAAGGCCAAGACGAGCATCCTTCTAGGGGCCGGCCTGCTGACCTTTTCCTTCGTTATCTCCCTTCTTCTGCTCCTTTCTTAGCCACTCCGCGCTCCTTGCGAGCCTCATCCGCACCGCGTCCTCGAGCCTGAGCCACTTGAAGCCTGAGAATTCAGGAGAGGGCCTCGCCCTCATAGTCCTTGCGCTGATTTTGAAAACGAGCACGGGCACGAATGAGCGCCTCTTGCGCGAGCCGGCGTTGTGCCTTCCCTCGCGCACAATCTCGTGCACCTGGCACTCTATCCCTGTCTGCCTCTCGAACTCCCCCTTGATGTCGGCAAAGGGGCTCCTTCCCGAGGGGACGAGCGTGCAGGGAAGCTCGTATTTCTCTGTTCCGTGCTCGTCTTTCCGGATTAAAAACAGCACCCGCCCCTCGTCCTCGAGCATCCCGCAGGCGAGCGCTTTCGGGACCGGCGTCCCGGTCGGGATTCTCCTTCTTCCCATCGTTTCACTCGTAAGTCCTTTCCCACATCTCTTTGGCGAGTTTCCCCCTGTACATGAATCTCTCATAGTCGCGCTCGGCCCGCTTGCGGGCATCACGGTGCTTAGCGAGGAAACCGTCCACCTTCTCTATGAGCCTCGTCTTGAGTTCGCCGCTCAGGAGCTTCCCGGCCCGGTAATCGTCGTGTATCCGCATCAATTCCGCGTCGTCAGGCTCGAAAAGTATCGAAAGCCACTGGTACGGGACGTCTATGTCCGGGTTCCCGCCGAGCTTCCTGTGCTCCTCCACGGTCGCCTGCCCGCCGGAAAACGCGTACCTGTTTATCTTGCTTTTCACGGTCTTCTCGTCGTCGGTGAGGAGGATGGCGTTCTCCGCGCCAGCGCTCGAGCTCATCTTTCCCGCTGCTCCCTGCAGGGGAGGCAAGAACTTGCAGTGGACCGCGGATGTCTTCTCGTAGCCGAGTCCCTCGGCTATGTCCCGCTGTATCCTCCAGTACGGGTCCTGGTCTATGGCGCAGGGGATGAGGCACCGCTTCCTTTCGAAGAACGTCGGGACGACCTGGTAGGCCGGGTAGAACTGCATGCCTATGTTCGTGGAGTCGTCGAATCCGAAGACCGCCTTCGCCGTCGAGCCGGTTATCTTGCGCGCGGTCTTCATGAGGAGCGGGTAGACGTTCCTCACGTACTCGCTGTCCTTGAATATGAACGTCCGCTCGGGGTCGAAGCCGGCCGCGATAATGTCGAGGATGTTGTCGTGCGCGTTCTTCTGGACTTCTTCCCATTCATACTCGCGCCTGAAAAGGAACTTCTCGTCGTCCGTTATCTCGATGTATAAGTTCACCTTGAACGTGTCCTGCAGCCACTTTGTGAAGATGAGCGGCACAAGGTGCCCGATGTGCATCCCCTTGCTCGGCCCTCTCCCGGTGTAGAGGAAAAATCCCTTTCCTTTCTCTACGTCGTTCAGTACCTTGTCCAAATCCCTGTGCGAGAAGAAGAAGTCGCGCCTGAGCATGTGGTGCGGCTCGTCCCCCCCGGAGGCCTTTATGAGCCTCTCGCGGAGCGCGCTGTCGATGCGGCTAGTTCCGAACTGCTTTGTGAGCTTGTCGTAGTCCACCGCGCCGGAAACCTCCCACGGGGTGACTGTGAATTCGGCCATGGTGGATAAAGGACAAGAAAGGATAAAAATCAGAAGGCAAGGCCGGCGACAAATGATGCGGCGTTGCAGAGCGCGCTCGCGGCTATGGCGTCTTTCCAGGCGAGCCGCTGGAAGAGGCCCCGGTATGCCCCAGCCTCAACAACAAGCGCGAAAATTTCGGAAAGCGCGGTCTGGGCCGCCCATGGAAGGCCAAGTAGCGGAAACGCGAACCACACGAAAGGCAGGGTGATTGAAGTCGCTATTACTGCGTTCAGCAAGACTGCGCTCCCCTCGTACCTCATATGAAAGAAAGCGAAAAGCAGGCAGGCCTCGATTCCGAGGCTGAGAAAATACGCCTGCAGGAAATCCATCATCTCTTCCTTGCAAATGCCGCCCCTGCGAGCACCGCGCCGATGATGAAGCCGCTTCCGCAGCACCCCGGGAGCGAGCTTCCGAGCTTTGACTGCACCCTGCCGCTCGGGGCGTCAATGGTGATTTCGTATTTGTTGAAGCTGTCGTTGAACCCGACGCTGTCGCTCTCAACCCGCTCCCCGCCATATTCGTAGGAGAAGGTGCCCCCCGGGAAGCTGAAGCAGGGGTTGAACTTGTAGAACCACGCGCTGTTCGTGCAGGTTCCGGCGCTGCACCCGAGGTCCATCTGCCGCTGGCTGACCGCCCCGTCATCCCCGGTTTCGCCCATGCAGTTATAGGTGATGCTCTCCACGCTGGAATCCGGATTTCCGTCCTTGACCATGTGGACGACCACCTGCGGGGGCTCGGGCGAGGGCCCGACATCTGCAAAAACCACCGGTGCCGCAAGGAGAATGGCGGCCAAAAGCAACAGTCTCATGCTACTGGCACTCACCTAACAATTATAACCTCAGCCAGAAGCATTTAAATAGTTGTAATGAGTATATATATGTGGAGAAAAACGAAAAAAGGTGGAGTTATGGCAGGGCATCCTTACCGGGACTTGGAACAAGCGAAAAGAGGCCCCCTCACGCCTTCTGAAAAGCTTTTTCACGGGGCAAAGGGGCTGCTGCGGCTCGAGCCTCTTCTTGAAATCCACCGCCAGGGCCTCGAAATCGGCAACGGCCTTCCGCCTAATGAGCGGGCAAGGCATGCCCGTGAGGTCGCTGCTTCGGATTCTGTGGGCAACCTCGCGCGCTTCATCCAGGCGGAAACGTCGCCCGACATCAAGGCCCTCCTCTGCTCCGGCTTCGTCCGGTCATTCGGGGCCAGGTATTCCACCCTCCACGGTGTGGCCTGCAATTCGGAGTCCGGGATGGGGGCCATCTTCGGATTCCAGCGCAGGGACGAATTCATGAATCATTCCATCGGCCTCGTGAAAGACCTTTTCTCGGCCGGGGCAATCGAGCTGGGCACGCTCCGCCAGATGGTTATTGACATGGAAAGCGAGGCAAGGGCCGCCCGGCACCCGTCCCCCTAGACGTAGTTCGTAATGTCCTTCCTGTTTATCACGAAGAAGGCGAGCAGGCCCGAGAGCACTATGAAGTAGGTCACGAGCGCGGTCATGTCGACGAGCGGGTTCCCGTTGGTTATCATGATTATCTTGAATATGCTCGTCACATGCGCAAGGGGCATGATCTGCTGGAGGACCTGGGTGAACTGCGGCAGGAGGTCCGGGGAGAATATTATATTGCCCAAAAAGAGCATCGGTATCGCGAGGAGCAGGCAGGTCTGTATCGCGGCCGACTCCCTCTTGGCGTAGAACCCGACCACCACACCAATCGAAGAGAGCACGAGCGAGGATACGAGCGTCCCGAGAATAAGCATCGGTATGTTCTCAGGCGGCCTGACGCCGTAAACCCCCATCGCCACTAGCAGAATCACGAGCACCTGCCCGAAAGAGAGCAGGACGAGCGAGATTATCTTTCCGCTGACCAGGCTCGCGAGCCCCCCCGGAATCATGAGCGCGCGAACTATCGTGCTCCTCGTCTTCTCCCGGACAAGGCTTATCGAGCCGAGCAGGAAGCACGAGAAGAGGAGCGAGACTGATATTATCTGCGGCATCATGAAGTCCACGAAGCTTCCGCGCTCGTACTGGTTCTCTATCTTGACCGAGAGTGGCGACGCGATTATCTGGGGGTCCCGCGCGGTCTGCTCCGCGACCGTTTCCTGGAGCGATGAGATGAGCGTGTCCACCGACGATGTCTGGCTTATCGCGTCATCGAGCGTCGCCTCTATCTCGACCGAGGTTTCCTTTATCTCCCCGAGGAGCTTCCTCAGCTTGCTGACTTCGCCCTGCGCCGATGCGAAAGAGCCGTCCAGCCTCTCAAGGGTCCCGGACACGTTGTCAAGGACGCTTTCCATGTCTGAAATGGTGCCTTCCCTTCCCCGCGCCTCGGCGAGGCGGTCCTGGTAGTTCTCCAGCGAGTCCCTGAAATCGAAGAGCGTTTCATTCAAGTCCTCGAGGTCGGACATCTGGTCGAGGGTGTCCTCGCGCTGGCTTTCCGTTGTGTTCCTCAGGGACTCGAGTGCGGCTATGTTGAAATTTAGGGCCGCCTTCGTGGCCGTGTCGTTCGTGTTGTCGCGTATCTGCTCGAGCCCTGTTATCGAGGCGTCGAGCGCCTGGATGGTATTGTTGAGGGAGACCGCCTGACCCTCGAGCTTCTCGTGCGTCGAGCCTACCGTGTCTATCGATTCGTTGAGCGCGCCGCTCGCGTTGGCGAGAAAGAGGTCGCTCTCGTTGAGGAGCATGCTGTTCGCTTCCGAAAGGTTCGCAAGCTGGGCCTTCTGCTCCGAAAGCAGTGTCTGCAGGGATGCGATGCTCGACTGGGAGTCGTTCAGCGAGCCTTCGAGCGAGTCGATGTTTATGCCGTCTATCTCGGTCCGGATGTCGCCGAGCGTGGCCTTCGTGGCCTCCATCTTCGTCCGGCTCCCGCTCACTCCCTCGGCGAGGGCAGCGGCCGACTCGTTCAGCTTCTGGAGCTGGCCCCATGCACCGGACACGTAGCTCACCGTTATGTTCGCCGATGAGGCCTTTATCACGGCGCCCATCGCCGCAAGCACCGACTGCTCGAGCGCGATGTCCGAGTTGTCCACGACCACCCGGATGGTCGCGCCGCCCCCCTTCTTCAGCGACTCCTCGAAATCGTCCGGAATCACTATCACCGCGCGCAGCTGGCCGTCCCTGAACGCGGTCATCGCGTCATCCTCAAAGTCAAAGCTCTTGAGGTTGAACGCACTCGAGTTGTTGAGGCCGCCAAGGAGCACTTCTGAGAAAGTTGTGTTCAGCTGGCCGCTCACGCCTATCGGGAGGCCGCTTATCTCCAGCGAGCGGAACGAGTAGCCCATGAACAGCATGACAAATACCGGGAACACAAGAAGGACTGCCAGCATTGTCCGGTCGTGCGCGACCTCCAGCATCTCCTTCCTAATGACCGACAGGATTCTCATTCAGGACACCGGTTTCATGAGGTGTGCGAACACGTCCTCCATCTGCTTGAGCTTGTACCTCTGCTTGAGCTCCTCCGGCGTGCCGCTTGCCACCATCCTGCCGGTGACCATTATGGCGACCCTGTCGCAGAGGTGCTCAATCTCCTCCATGTAGTGCGATGTTATGATTATCGTCTTGTTGCGGGCCTTGAGGGCCTCGATGACGGCCCATATCTCCTTCCTCACGATGGGGTCGAGCCCGACGGTCGGCTCGTCCAGGAATATCACCTTCGGGTCGTTGATTATAGAGCAGGCTATGTTCAGCCTCCGCTTCATCCCGCCCGAGAGCTTGGAAGCGAGGACCTCGCTTTTTTCCGAGAGCTTCATGTCCGCGAGTATCGCCTTTATGCGTCCGGGGGCCCCCTCTTTCGCGCCCACGCCGTAAAGCGAGGCGAAAAACTCCATGTTCTCCCTGACGGTGAGCGTCTCGTAAATCGAGGTCTCCTGGGTGACGAACCCTATCTCGGGCCTCGCCCTGTTCATCTCCTTCGTCGTCTTGCCCATTATCGTGACGGAGCCCGAGGAAGGAGCGAGCAGGCCTGCAAGCATGTTGAACGTGGTCGTCTTGCCGGAGCCGTTCGGGCCGAGCAGGCCGAACACCTCGCCCTCGCGCACGCTGAACGAAATCCTGTCCACTATTATGCGCTCCCTGAAGACTTTGGCAAGTTCGGTCACTTCCACTGCTGCGCCCATGCATTTACATCCCTCCCGCTTTTTTTAAATCTGCCCGGCCCCGCCATCCTGCAGCTCCCGGCCCCTGACATCGGCAGCTGTCGAAATAGCGATTTAAACCTTTCCCGCTAATATTACAACAGGTGGGACTCTGTCTGTAGATTACCGGTTTGCCGAGGAGAGCATCAGGAAAGGCTCCAAGACATTCCATTTCGCCTCGCGCTTCATGAGCCGCGAGCGTCGCAACTCCTTCTACGCGATTTACGCATTCTGCAGGCACACCGACAACCTCGTGGACGACAACGAAGGGAACCCGCGCCTCCAGAAGCTCCTCATACGCGACTGGAAGAGGCGCTTCCTCGAGGCCTACAGGCAGGGTTATTCCTCGGACCCCATACTGAACCCCCTGGTCCACGTGATGAAGAAGCACTCGATTCCGCTCAGGTATCCCCTCGAGCTCATCAAGGGCGTCTCCATGGACATCCACAAGAAGGAGTATGGCACCTTCTCGGAGCTCCGCACCTACTGCTATCGCGTCGCCTCCGTAGTCGGCATCATGCTGATGTACGTGATGGGCATCAAGAACCTGAGGAAGGCAAAGAAATACGCGACGAAGCTCGGCATCGCGATGCAGCTCACCAACATCCTGCGCGACGTGGGCGAGGACGCCCGCATGGGCCGGGTGTATTTCCCGAAGGACGAACTCAAGAGCTTCGGCCTCCGCATATCCGACATACTGAAGTTCCACAAGACAGCGAGCCTCATCCGGTTCCTGAAGTTCCAGATAGCCCGGGCAAGGAAATACTACCAGCAGGCGATGGCGGGCCTTGCGATGATACACCGTGAAGTCCGCATCGTCATCGCGCTCGCATTCACTCTCTACCGGGAAATACTCGACGTCATCGAGGAGAACGAGTACGAGGTGTTCGGGAAAAGGGCGTACGTGAACACTTTCCGCAAGGTCATGCTCTACCTCCGCCTGATTGTCATCGGCTACCCGCCCGAGCCGGCTCCCGCCTGATTATTTTATAAATTTGTGTGTCTATATGTTATCTAATGGTTTCTAAGCCTCCTATCGTCAGCCTTGTCCCGCCATCGGGCACAAAATCCGCAGGCCTCGTCGCCAAAATCGAGTGCGTCGAGGTGCTGGCGATGCGCAGTAGCGGGTTCGACGACTTCGTCCGGGCCAAGGTCCGCGTGAAGGAAGGCGAGTTTTCGGGCAGGGTATTCATCACGAGGCAGCCCAAGTCCGAGGACATATACTCTCCGTCAGACTTCTCGCAGGACGAGATTGCCGCGATGAAGGCCGAGGATGCGAGGCGCGACCGCTCATTGAGCCCCATGGCGCAGGTCGTGGCGGAAGTGGAAGGGGACTCCGTCCATGCGGTCGAGCCCCTCCAGCTCGTGGAGCCGGAGCCGTACAACCGCTTCAAGCCTTTCATCAGGAAGAAGCGCTAGTTATTCGTCAATAGTCGTTGGATATAGCGTCAATCGCATAGCTTTTTATTATCGTGCCGCAACAACGAAAAAATATGCGAATTGTCCTAAAGCTAGGTAGCTCCCTGCTTAACGGCGGCACTGGCATCAACCACATCATGATTGACCAGCTCGCGAGCCAGATTATCGGGATGAAGGAGCACGATTTTGCCATAGTCACCTCGGGCGCGATTTCGACCGGCATGAAGAAGCTCGGCTTCAATGAGAAGCCCCGCGACGTCGCTCTCCTGCAGGCCCTCGCGGCCGTAGGCCAGAGCGATTTGATGCACGCGTACGAGAACGCGTTCGAGGACCGCAAGGTCCTTGCTCAGGTTCTCCTGACGAACCGCGACTTCTCTGACCGCATGAAATACCTTAACATCCGCAACACCCTGAACACTCTCATGGGCAAGGGGATAGTCCCCATCATAAACGAGAACGACACTGTCACGGTCATGGACATCAAGAAGGCGGCCTTCGGCGACAACGACACCCTCGCCGCGCACGTCGCAGTGGCGATAGATGCCGACCTGCTCATCATATTCACGAACGTGGACGGCCTGTATGACAGGAACCCCAAGGAAAAGGGCGCGAAAATCATACGGACGGTCGAATCCGTCACCGACGAGCAGCTCGCGATGTGCAACGGTGTCAGCGAGGCCGGGCGGGGTGGCATGCTCTCGAAGCTCCGCGCGGCGAAGATAGCGACCGAGGCCTCTGTCAAGGTCGTCGTCTGCAACGGAGGCGCAAAAAACGCGCTCAAGAAGAGCATCGCAGAGGAGCTTGGAACGGCGTTCCTTCCCAAGGCCAACCCCAACCTCAACGAAAGGAAGCACTGGCTCGCCTTCGCCTCCGACCCGAAAGGGCGCATAGTCGTCAATGAGCGCGCCATGCAGTGCGCAATCGGCAAGAACTGCGGCGTGGTCCCGGCCGACATCCTCGAAGTTTCGGGCAATTTCGACAAGGGCGACGTCATCGAGATAGCCTGCCGCGAGGGCAAGGTCCTCTGCAAGGGCATCTCCAACTATTTTTCGCACGAATTGGAAAAGATAAAAGGCAAGTCCACGGATGAGATATTCGGCGAGCTCGGCTTCGCTTACGCGGACGCCGTTGGAAGCTCTGACATGGCGGTCGCGCAGTAGGGGGATTGGATGGAAAAATACATGGATGGTCTTTTTGAAAAATCGCGGCAGGCATCTGTCAGCCTCGGAGCGATGGACGCGGCAGGGAAGAACGCCCTCCTCCTTGAGATGGCATCCCTCATTGAGAAAAACGCCTCCTCCATTATCCGGGCCAACGAAAAGGACGTAGTGGCGGCAAAGGCGAAAATGACCAAGAGCGAACTCGACCGGCTCTCCTTGAGCCCCGAGCGCCTCAAGGCCATTGCCGGCGACGTCCGCATGGTGGCGTCGCTGCGCGACCCGGTGGGCGAGGAAGAGGGCTGGACCACCCCGAACGGCCTCCGGATAAGCCGCGTGCGCGTCCCTTTCGGGGTGATAGGCGCAATCTACGAGAACCGCCCCAACGTGACAGTTGACATAGCGTCGCTATGCCTCAAGAGCGGCAACGCATGCATACTCCGGGGAAGCGCGAGCGCGCTCAACTCGAACCGCTCTCTTGTAGAGGCCATCAGGCCGGCATTCAGGGGCGCCTTGGACGGCGCTGTCCAGTTCGTCGACACGCCGGACCGCTCGGCTGTCGAGCACATGATGAAGGCAAGGGGAAGGCTCGACCTTCTCATTCCAAGGGGCGGTCCGGAACTAATCCAGCGCACCGTCCTAGAGTCGAAGGTCCCGGTCATAGAGACCGGCACGGGCAACTGCCATGTCTTCGTCGACGAGAGCGCGGACCTCGGGATGGCGAAAAGGATAATACTCAACGCGAAATGCCAGCGGCCCTCCGTGTGCAATGCCGAGGAAAAGCTCCTCGTCCACCGCGCGATAGCGGGGCAGTTCATTCCGGAAATCGCCAAGGCGCTCCGCGAAAAGGGCGTGGAGATACGCGCCGACGCCGAAACCCTCAAGCTCGTGCCCGACGCCAGGATTGCCACCGAAGAGGACTGGCCGAAGGAATACCTGGACCTCATAATCGCAATCAAGGTCGTCGGCTCTGTCGATGAGGCCATCGCCCACATCAACAGGTACAACAGCAAGCACACCGAGGCGATAGTGACAAAGAGCTACGAGAACATCGGAAAGTTCACGAAGATGGTCGATGCCGCGGCCGTCATGGTGAACGCGTCGACGCGCTTCACTGACGGCGGACAGTTCGGGTTCGGCGCCGAAGTCGGGATTTCGACCCAGAAGCTCCATGCGCGGGGCCCGATGGGCCTCCGCGAGCTCACCACCTACAAATACGTGGTGCAGGGGAGCGGGCACATAAGGGAATAGCATGCTCGGCTTTCTGCAGAAGCTCTCGGAAATCCGCTCCCTCGACCGCGCCCCCGCCTATGCGATAGCGGAAAAAGCCTCGGAGCGCCTCCTTTTTGTCGTCAAATCCGCCTCAACGACTTCCTTCTACTCGGAACTGCTCAAGGAGCGCCCGATAGCAGGAATCGAAGACCTCCGGGAATTCCCTCTGACCGAAAAAGCCGCGGTCCGCGGCAATCCGAATTTGTTCCTGTCCCGCGGCTCCGGCATGCACCTGCCGAGCGTGACAACCTCGGGCTCGAGCGGCATCCCCACAAGGGTATACCTCGACAGGGAGGCGATTGACTACCGGAACGCCCTAATCTTCTTCATTGGGGAAACTTACGGGGCCCGCCCGTTCGACCTCTATCTGCGGATAGACTCGGCCTCCCCCTCGACCGGGCTGCGACCCTCGTCCATCTTCGGCCTCTATCCTTCCATAGCGATGAGCGCCCTTTGCTCCGAGCAGGCCATCTACGAAAATATGCGGCGCAGGAATGCCCGCATCGTGAGCTGCTACCCATCTGTGGCCGAGCTGCTCGCCCGCCTGAACAGCGCGGATTCCCGGCCCCACCGGCTCAAGTTTTTCGTCGGCGGAGGAGAGATGCTCTCCGAAAGGGCGCGGCACGCAATAAGCGAGTCCTTCCGCTGCCCTGTATACGACTACTACGGGTGCTGGGAGTTCGGGACGATGGCCACCATGTGCCCGGAAGAGGGGACCCTGCACGTGAACGGCTCGGTCATCCTCGAAACCGTGGATGGAAAGGGAAGGCCGGTATCCGGAACCGGCGAGATAGTCGCGACTTCGCTCGTGAACCGCGCGATGCCCCTACTGCGCTACAGTCTGGGGGACATCGGCTCGCTCGGAAGCGGCTGCCCCTGCGGCCGGACTTCCCGGACATTGAAGCGCCTCGAAGGCCGCTCGGACGACCTGATAGTGCTTCCGAGCGGCCGCATAAGGAGCCCGTGGAGCTTCAACGTCGTGGGCCTCGATGCCGTGAAGGATTCGGTTTCCAGCTTCAGGATAGTCCAGAAGTCCGAGGAACTTTTCGTCTTCCAGTACGTCCCTGCTTCCGGCGCGCTCACAGAGCCGATGCTCGCATCGATAGGGAAAAGAATCATGGATGCGGCGCTCGGCGAGCCCGTGCGCGTCGAGTTCGAGGAGTGCGCCTCCCTGCCCCGCGACCGCGGGGGAAAGCTCCGGCGCGTCATTTCAGAGGTCAGGCGCCCGAAAGGAACCTGATATATATTTTTGGAGCAAATCCTTTCCATGCGGATTGCAATCATAGGTGTAGGAAGACTTGGAAGCGTTTTTGCCCGCGCCCTTTCGAAGCGGCACGAGCTGATGCTCATCGACCGCGATTTTGCCAACGCGAAAAACCTCGCCCTCGACATCGGCGCCAAGCCTCTCGAGGACCTGAAGCTCGCCGCCGGGGCGGAGATGGTTGTCGTCGCCGTCAAGCCGGCGCACGTCGAGGAGGTCATTTCCCAGCTCAAGGACGCCCCCCTCATAGTCTCCTGCGCCGCCGGCATCCCGCTGAAAAAGCTCGAGTCGTTCGGGGCGAAAACCGTCATAAGGATAATGCCCAACATATGCGCCGAAGTCGAGGAGGCGGTCATAGCATACTCACTCCACCCGGAGGCCGAAAAGAAGGAGAAGCTTTTCCTCACCGCTTTCTCGCCGCTCGGCCTCTGCATAAAGACTGACGAATCCCACCTCGACCCCATCACAGCCGCATCCGGTTCCGGCCCGGCTTTCGTCGCGTTCATCGCGCAGGCAATGATAGACGAGGCGGTCGCGAACGGCCTCCACGAGGAGACCGCGGAGAAGGCCGTCGCCCAGACGCTCGTCGGGACCGGCAAGCTCATGCTGAGCGGCTGGAGCGCGCGGAAAATCCGCGACACCGTCGCAAGCCCGGGCGGCACCACCGAAGCCGGCCTGAAGATGCTCGAGGACAAGAAGGCCGACCAGGCAATCCACGAAGCGCTTCGCTTTGCTACGGCGAAGGCGCGCGAGCTCGGTAAGTAGATGGACCCGCTCAACTTAGCGAATTTCGCGCTCCATATGTCAGGCTTCAAGCTCAACCAGTGGAAAAGCCCGGAAGAAATCCAGAAAATCCAGGCGAACAAGCTTGCCCGCATCTTAAGCCTCGCAAAAAATTCCGTCCCCCATTACCGCAAAAGCCTCGCTGGCATCGAATCCGTAACCCCTGACCAGCTCGGAAGGCTTCCGGTGCTCGAAAAGGCCGAAATCGCTAAAAACCCGCAGTCCCTCGTGAACCCGGGCGCCCGCAACCTTCAGGCCCACCCCACCTCGGGCTCTTCCGGCATCCCGCTGAAAATCGTCATCGGGGACGACGGCATATATGGCCTTGCCCTCAGGTACCACTGCCTGACCGAATCCGGCCTCGGCCCCTTCGACACCCTGCTCCACCTACTCAGCTTCCCTCTCTACCGCTCGTTCCCGCAGAAATTCGTCTACCGCTTCATCAATATCTCGCCTTTCGAGGACGAGCGGAAAATCCTCGATAAGATGCGCGGGGCGGGCCGCGGCGTATACTTCGGCTACCCCTCCACCCTCACCGTCCTTTCCGAATTGAACAACGCCTCCGGGAGCCCGATTGCGCTGAAAAAAATCATCCCGAGCTCCGAGACTTTTTCCGATTCGGCTAGGAAGTTCGCGGAGAAGTCTTTCTCGTGCAAGAGCGGGAATTATTACGGGGCCAACGAGTGCTGGGGAATCGCATTCGAGTGCGACAGGGGCTCGCTCCACGTGAACTCCGACTCCGTGATAGTAGAGATTGTCGATGAAGATGGAGAGCCTGCCGGGCTCGGAAAAAGCGGCAGCGTCCTCATAACCTCCCTCTGGCGCACATCGATGCCGTTCATAAGGTACCGGATAGGCGACATCGCCTCCTTCGAAGCGAAATGCCCCTGCGGACGGGGAACCCCGGTGCTCTCGCGCATAGAGGGGCGCTCCACAAGCTTCATCATCCTCCCCGGAGGCCAGAAATTCCTCTGGCCCAAGATAGGGCTGCGCCTCCGGCACCTCGAAGGCATCCTCCAGTTCCAGGGCGTGCAGGAATCGCCGGAGCGGCTTGCCATCCGGCTCGTGCCTTCCGGGAGGCCATCAGCCGCGGTCGCGGAAGCGGTTCATGGCATCGTGGCTTCGGCCCTTCCCGGAATGATTGTCAAAGTCGGGTGGGTCGAAAAAATAGGCAGGGAAAAGTCCGGCAAAGTCCGCGACTTCATACCCCTCGAAGGTGCATCCCGATGAACACCGCGGACCTGCTGAATTTCGGCCTTTATCTGGCCTCGTTCAAGCTCAACCAGTGGAAAAGCCCGGAAGAGATAAAGAAAATCCAGGAAAAAAAGCTCCGCCGGATTATATCCGTCGCCAAAAACAGCGTTCCATATTACCGAAAAAGCCTCTCAGGCATGGAATCCCTGTCCTTGGACTCCATAAGCAGGCTCCCCGTGCTTGAAAAGGCGGCGATTGCGCAAAACCCCGAATCCTTCATCAACGAAACTGCCAGGAACCTTATCGAGCGCCCTACCTCCGGCTCCGCCGGCATGCCCCTCAAAATCGTCATCGGCGCTGACGGCCTCTACGGCCTCGCCCTGCGCTATCACTGCATGACCGAGGCAGGCTTCGGCCCGCTCGATGTCCTGATCAACACTCTGAGCTTCCCCCTATACCAGTCATTCCCCCAGAGATTCGTTTACCGGATAATGAACCTGTCGCCTTTCGAGGACGAGCGGAATATGCTCAAGTCGATAAGAAGCGTCCGTAGCGGCATCTTCTTCGGCTACCCCTCCACGCTCACCCTCCTTTCCGCCCTGAACTCAGGCTCTCCAGGCCAGGTTTCGCTGAAATGCATCATCACCACATCCGAGACGCTCACCCCGAGGCTGCGCACAGGTGCCGAAAAGTCCTTCGCCTGCCGCGTGAGGGACTACTACGGGTCGAACGAATGCGGCGTGATGGCATTCGAGTGCGAAAAGGGCTCCCTTCATGCGATTTCCGACTCGGCGATAATAGAGATAGTGGACGACGAGGGGCAGCCGGCGGAAAGCGGGAGCGTTCTCGTGACCTCCCTTTGGCGCACATCGATGCCGTTCATACGCTACCGCCTGGGTGACAGTGCCGTTTTCCGTGGAAAATGCCGCTGCGGCCGGGCATCGCCGGCCATATCCGTCGAAGGCCGGGAGTCCAGATTCGTCATCCTTCCGAGCGGGATGAAATTCATCTGGGCCAAGATACAGATGAGGCTAAAGTCGGTCGAAGGGGTTCTCGGTTTCCAGTGCATTCAGGAAGATAACGAAACGCTGTCCTTCCGCCTCGTGCCTTCCGGCCGCCCTTCGCCTGATATTGCCGAAAAAGTGAGGGCGACAGCTCTCTCTGCGCTTCCTGAGCCGATGGACGTGAAAGTCGGTTGGGCCGAGAAAATAGGCAGGGAAAAGTCCGGCAAAGTGACCG
This sequence comes from Candidatus Bilamarchaeum sp., assembly GCA_035455205.1. GTDB lineage: Archaea > Micrarchaeota > Micrarchaeia > Anstonellales > Bilamarchaeaceae > Bilamarchaeum. Next base: position 43,065 of record DATIFM010000009.1, read on the forward strand.
ACTTCATACCGCTTCGCGGAGCCTGAACTTCAGGAGCGCCGCGATTTTCCCGAACCCCTTGAGCTTCGCGCCCGCGTCCCCCTCTGAGGAGAATATCACGATTTCCGCCTTGTTCCTGTCGGCGAGCTCGACCACGGCTTCGGCCTCCTTGTCCGCCCGCAGGTATTCGTCGAGGACAAGGAGCTTCGAGACCGCGAACGCCTCGGAGGCCTTCCTCACTTCCTTTATGCCGTAGACGGCCTTTCCGGTATCCTTGTGGATGTCCACGAGGAGCTCCTCCATGAGCTTCATCTCTTTTTCGAAGCGCTCCTCCCCCATTATCTTCTCGATGACCCCGCGGTTGAACAGTTCGTTGACCCCGCTGCGCTCAGCGTAGCTCACCGTCTCGAAAACTATCCTTTTCAGGAGCTCCGGCTTCCTCGCTGCCATGAAATCCTTCAGGTTGTCCTTGGTGAAGCCCGGGCCTGCTACTATGAACTTCTCCGGGTGCCGCTCTATCTCCGCGGCAATCCTTCCGAAATACTCGGTTTTCGTCTTCTCGTAGTTCTCGTCGCGCTTGCTCCCGGAGCTGTAGAATTCCGCGCCGTAGTCCACGCCGAAAGCCCGCAAAATGGCAAAGAGCGCCTTTTCCTCGTCCAGCACGATAATCCGGATTTTCGGCTTCTTGGACTCCTTCTCGGCCTCCTTCAGCCTGTTAATCTCGTGGTTCTTCCAGTCCTTTATGACCTTAATCTTCTCGCCGGGCTCCGCGTCTATGGAGTGGTGCTTCCCGAGCTGGATGTACTCCTCGGGCTCGCCCCATACTATCGGCCCGAGTATCCTGAGCCTGTTCGATGTCTTTGCGAACTCCACCCTCTCCGCCTTCACGCGTATCGTGACCGACTTCTTCTCCTCGCGCGTCCCGACCTTGTAGGTCCGCATGCTGTGCGCCTCAACTAGGTCGCCCGGGGCAATCACCTTGTCGAGGTGCCAGAGGTCGTCAAGGGTGTCGACGGCGATTTTCATCTCGCCTGTCTTTCGGTCGAAATGCACTATTTTCATATCGCTTCATCTCTCGGCTAGCCAATATTTAATTGATTACAATCCCATATCAATTCATGCCGCTCAAAGTGACTTTTTCCGATGCCGGGCCTAGCGGCCAAGAGGCAGGAAAGCCCGGACCGGAAGCCAACATGTGCTTCGGCTGCGCGGTATACTGCTGCGAGCTGTTCGTCGACCTTACGATATACGACATCCTGCGGATATCGGTCCTCGAAAAAAGGAACATAGACGATTTCGTTTCCGCCATGTACGCTGAGCCGGACGACATCTACAGCTTCCGCGCCGAGGGCAAATTCATCCAGCTCGTACTGAAGCACGTTGACGGTGCGTGCGTGTTCTTCAGGAGGCATGAGAAGCTCAAATGCTCCATAGATTCCTCGAAGCCCGCGCTATGCCTCGCATACCCATTTTCGTTCCGCACAGGGAAGCTCCGCTCGGACATACTGTGCCCGAAGCCCAATCTCGCGCTTGTCCACAGCGCCAAGATGTCTCCGCAGGCGCTCGAGGACTGCAAGTGGGAGGACGAGCGCTACCAGGAGATTGTCGAGGACTGGAACATCCTTTCTGACGGAAGCGAAAGCATCGAGAAGTTTTTGCGCTTCGCGGTTTCCGAGATGGAACTGGAGAAGACGCCCCTTGGGCGGGCCCGGCGAAGGGCCGGAAGCGCGCTCCTCCGGCTGCAAAAGCGCCTCGTGCCCTCCGGCAAATGATTTATTACCTCCTTAACATACCAAAAACATGGGCGTAACGGTCAAAATCGACGGTGCAATTCCTGCATCCGGTGGCGCAAAGCCCGAAACGAACATGTGCGCAGGCTGCCCCGGCTACTGCTGCAAGCTCCTTGTGGACCTCACAAGCTACGACCTTTTCCGTCTCGTGATTCTCGAGAAGAAGGACGCGCTGGAGTTCGTCGAGGCGGTTTATGCCGCGCGGGACGACGCCTATGCCTTCCGTGCTGAAGGGTCTATGGTGAAGCTCGTCCTGAGGCACAAGGAAAACGGCTACTGCGTCTTTTTCAACGAGAAGGAGAAGCTCGGCTGCTCAGTGGAAGAGGGAAAGCCGGCAATCTGCCTCATGTATCCTTTCTGCGGGGACGGCAGGAGCTTCCAGTCCAACGCACTTTGCCCTAGCGAGAACCGCCGCAGGGCAGATTACGCGAAAATGTCCAAGGAAGTCTATATGGATGCGATTTGGGAGTTCCAGCGCTACCAGGAAATTATTGACGACTGGAACACGAAGTCCGACGGGAGCGAAAACACCGCGGATTTCCTCAATTTCGCGGCCGCAGAGATGGAGCTGGAGAAATCCCCGCTGGGCAGGCAGGTGAGGCGGCTGAAGCGCTCAATCAGGAGGCTCCAAGCTTCTGTAATACGCCTTCCAACGACTCGTTGATGTTGAACCTGTCCGTTATTATCGTCCCGTTGACCAGCACCTGCGGCACGAGCCTTTTCTCGGTGCTCAGATTGTGCTGTTCGGCGAACTGCACGTAGGCGATAGTGCCGTTCTGGGTTGTTATGTCAAACTCTTTCCATTCCATGCCGGAATATTTTGCTTCCAGCCTGTCTATTTCGGGCCTTATTGCGATGCTCGCTTCGCAGTGAGGCGAGAAGAAGTAGTATACGACCGGCTTTCCTGCGGCATTAGTATCTGGAAACTCGAATTTGGGCGGCTCCGGGAATTTGGTGTCGGCCATGAGGACGTTTGACGGCTCGCGCGCCACTGTGAGGTTGGCGGTGCTGACTTGCGGAGGCGCTGGCATCTCCGGAGGCTTTGCTTCCGGAGCTGATGGAGCAACCTCGGTTTTCTGGGCTGTGCAGCCCAGGAGAAGCAATGCCATAAACGCTAGTGAAAGTAACCTCATCAAACAGAGTTTGTCAAAAAAACATTTAATTAGGACCTTTTACTTCGCTGACTCCCCCCATTTTTCAATCGTTGAACTGTGTATCCACCCTCTTTTTCTTGACTAAAATATTAATACGCCTTTTTAGCCAGAGAGGCCGGGGGATGCAATGAGCAGAGTTTTGCTTATTCTGTTGATAGTGATTTCCTTGGCATCGGCCTTCGAGCGGCCATGGGAAAACCGGACCTGGATAGTGACTAATCCGAATATTTGGAGCTATGGCGTCGAGCTGTGGTGGAACGTTCCTGAACTCCATCGCTCTCTTGATAGTCTTGATTCCGACTCCCTTGTTCGGGTTCAGGCAAATGGAACAGCTTCAGGAGAATTGAAAAAAGCGAAAGAGAGCGTTGCTGCTGCCGGAAGCCTGAAAACCATATGTACGATGCGTCTTCTTTGGACTGCAGAAGGCGCCATATTCAGTCCTAACATTGTTTTCATGAACCTGTTCTCAAATACCTCCGAATGCACGCAATACAGCGCCAAATGGAAATCCGCCGTAGATTCTTCGCTTTCAGCAGTGGAATCCAGCTTCTCCGAGGCTGACTGGGCAATAGCCGATGCCCGGGCGTCCTACTCTCTCCTGGAATTCAGCGGTGTCTGCAAGAGTGATTATTCCGGTCCCGGAAGCGAGTCCTGCCCGGAACTTGCCATAGCTTTCGCCAGCGTGGATAACGACCTTTCCGAAGGCGATTATGGGAAATATTCCGAAGCAAAGCTGCTTGCCGCCAATCTCGAGAACGAGCTGAAAACGCCCGCTCCTGACCTCTCAATGGCAAGGACGATCCTTGGTATGATATGGACCGATGGCGGCGTCATCAAGTCATTTCATGCTCTCCGTGACAAGTCGCTGGACGCCAAAAAGCAGGCAGACGCTGAGTTCCAGGAGAAATACGACGAGTCATCTTCCAAGAAAATTCGGCTTGACAAGGCGATATCTGATTTCAGCCTCCAAAAACCGTCCCTGATAGAGCGCGCTCCTTCCGGACTGGAGCTTGACGTCGGCTCAATAGGGACGCGCTTTTCCGTGCTCCGCAAAAAAGCCTCGGAGCTATCGCTCATGGTAGGCGAAAGCAGGCTGTTGTTCACTAGGACAACGCGCCAGAACTACCTCTCGGGAGCGCTTCTCAACATCACCGGAGCCTCGGAATCGTACGACGAGCTTTTTGGCGATCTTGCAGACCTTCAGGAAGATTCGGAAAGAACAGTCGCGGACCAGAAATCCGAGGCGGAAGAAGAAATACGCAAAACATCCGACTTCGCCTCGGCCGGCACGCCGGCCCCCGCTGCTCTTTCCTATCTGGAATCTGCAAAAGCATCATACGAAGGCGGCAAATCCGCGGATTCGCTCGGAGAAATGTTCGTTTTTTACTCACGGGCCGCTGCCCTTGCGCGGGCGGCACGATCACAGGACATGGAAACCGAAATCCGCTCGGCGGCGAATCTCTCGGAATTGGAAGATTTGATTTCCCGGGCGGAGACAGACGGCATAAACGTCGCTGCCGAAAAAGAATCGCTCCGCCTGGTCTCCAAGCTCCCAGCGGAGCTTTCCGAGCAGAAGCTGCGCGAGCTGATAGCCGTAATCGAATCCAAGGCCAGAATAAAATATAACGCCATCCTTGCCGAGAAAAGAAAATCCATCGTCGAGAAAATTGCACTTGCCGGCCAGGACGCCGCGGACCTTTCGTCCGAGCTCAACCGCTTCGAGCGCGGACTGGTGGAAGACGGGAACGTTTTATTTCCGGGTGCCGTCGGCTCTCTTGCAGTGCTGAGCTCCAACTATGATTCCCTTGACAAGACGCTGGATAGCTACATGAAAGAAATCACTGGCGGATCGATGTCGGCGTCTGCAATCTCAATCATTCCTGAAGCGAAACTTGACTCGCCTTCCGAAATTCTTGTTGATGCAGTATTGACAAACGGCAGGCAATATGCGTCGCAAAACGTTCCCGTGCGCGTTTCGCTTGACCGCCCGCTTCAACTTATGCTTAGCGACATCGTATCCGGAAAAGAGGATGTCCAGAGCGTTCGCAGCGCCGAGGGCGGTAAAGTCGTGATAATTACTTTTTCACAGGTCGGCTCCTTCGAAACCAAACACATCACCTTCAGGAAGAATCTCACAATCGCGAGAACTCTTTCGGACACAGTCGTCGCGGAAGGGAACGGTGACGGAAGCGCCAGCGTCAGGAGGAAGATAGAGTTTGAGCTTGATACTGATGCAGGCATGATTACGCTTCCGCGGGAACTGTCAAACCCGCTTATTGACGGCTCCCAGCCCGGAAAACTCAGCCCCGGCAGGCATACGCTCATTTCCGAATACCGCCTCGATAACGCATATTCCGAGTCGATCCATAATGTCCGGGCGTATTCTCTGGGGGCTAACTCGCAGGTCGAGTACGAGATAAAGATCACGCCCGAAATCGACCTCGGCAAGGTTCCGATATATGTGAACAGCCTCAACAGCTCGAATATAGCTTCCATGGACATCGTGTCGGTGACCGGCGAGACGCTGAAAAATGAGCGCCGCCTGTCGGAAACGCAGTTTGGTGCCGAAATCCTGAACCTGAAAAAAAGCAAAACCGCAGCAGTCCGGGTTTCATATCTTGTCGAAAACAGCAAGGAGTTCGTGGAAAACGAGCTGGCCTCCCTCTCCTCGCTCAATCTCTCGGATAATGCACGAAGCTCGCTTGCCCAGGCCGAGTCGGACTACCAGTCGGGAAATTTCGCCGAGGCAATAGAGGCGCTTGAAAAGACCAAGCACATTCTCGAGGACGAAAACCGGCAATCGCAAAAGAGTAAGGCTGAATTTTTCGGGCTCTCCGGCACGCTCGAATCGGAAATATCATACATAGAAGGGGCCCTAGCCGGAACCACCCTTAACGCGACTTTTGTGCAGAAACTCTCCTCCAGAAAGGATGAGCTGCGCAACGCTCTCGCGCTTGCTAACGGCTCGGACATTTCGAAGCTCGAAAAGGTCGATGCCAATTGGCTCGGCAAGGAGCTCACCTCGCTGAAAAAAGACCTCTATAAGCAATACAACGACCTGAAGGAAAGATTCTACCGGGCCGGAAACGCGTCCACGCCAGAAGATTTTCTCGACTTCGAGCAGAAGCTCTCGGTATTTGAATCGGGAAACCGGCTGGATTCAGCCATAAGCGCGCTGGAATCGATCGGCGAAGTGAAAAAAGCTGTCGAGGCGGCCGAGGAAGCGGCCAATGCCGAAAGGGGGCTGCGCCGGGCTGCCTTCGCCAGCTCGAAATCAGCCCTCCTAGAATCCTGGGACGAATACTCGCGGCAGGCCTCGGCGGCCAAAGGAACCGACTACAGCTCGCTTTTCACTGAAACCGAAAGAAAAATCAATTCCATCATCGCTGACACCGAGGACTCTCTTGACTCGGACCCGAGGCTTTTTAGCCAAAAACTGAGCGAGATGAACCAGACCGAAGAGCGGCTTCAGGATGTCGTTGATTCGTTGCGGCAGCAGGCTTTTTCACGCCTCTCTTTACTGCGCGCCGCGATGGAAAAAGACGGACGGTCAGACCTCTTAGCCAAGCTTGCCCCGCTCGAGTCCATGGCAGAAGGCGGCGATTACGTAAACGCTCTCCGTTCAGCGGCTTCCCTTTCAAAAGAGCTTGGAACGAAAGAAACATCCGATGACGGCCTCCTTATTCTTGGCATTACCGCGCTGGCGGCGATTGCGGCAGGCGGGTATTACGTCATGCATAAACCCAAAAAAAACTTGAGATTCCTTCAGCGCGGAGAATCGAAGCCGCCTCATTCGGCACCGGAAAAATTCTGAACTACGGCTCAGTGATTACCGGAGGGTTCTGCTTCGCCGGTGGCTGCTTTTCAGGAGCATTGGTTTTCGCTGGGGCAGTCGCCTTCTCGCTAGCCTGTATCGTGGGAGCGGCCGCGCCCCTCACCGTTATTGCCGGGTTGTCAGTCTCGAAGCTCACGCGCGCCCTTCCGGATTCCCCTGCCTGCACCTGGAAGTGCCAGAGTTCTGTAAATGCAGCAGCGGACCAGTCGCCGGTTCTCGTGCCGTCGAAGTTCATCCGCATCTGTGCTGTTTCAAGAGTCGCATGCTGGGTAACCGTCGCAGTAAGCACCCGGTCAACCGTAAACGTGAAACCTACTCCCGCCGCGTCTACTGCTGTCGCCTCCATCTTGACTATCTCGAAGATGGCCGGGCCGCCCACTCTCATCGAGAACACTTCCTCGCCTTGGGCTACGGTCACTGAAATGTCCCTGTGCGCAGGCGCGACGGGCTGGCTGAGGCCCTCCCGCATGCAAGAAAGCATTCCCTCTTCATTGCCGGACGTCCTTTCGCGGCAAACGCCTGCCATGCCCTCAATCATGCATTCCTGGAGCCTAGTGGTCTGCCTGAGGCATGTTTCAGTAGGCAAGACCGGCGTCCTTACTTCGGGGCGCGTCGGCCCGTGCGGCCTCACGACTTCTGCCGTCCCGGCGCAGCCGGCGACTCCCAAAAGACCTGCGAAAGCGAGATTTCTGACCTTTGACATGCATTATTCCTGCTACAAACCCTTTAAAAACACTTTCTAACACATGGGATGCGATGGCTTCATTTAAACGCACCGGCAGGAATACCCCTTCCTCGGACGATGCCAATAATCCGTATCGCATTGCAATCCCCAAAATCGAGCCCCTTCGGAGCTACCACAGCCTTGGCGAGGAGGAACTCCAGCTTATTGCGCTCCTGAAGGCGATTGAGGCCCACGACATCGGCCAAATCAGCGAACTCCTGTCCGAAAGCAAGGACGTCAATTTCACCATTTTTGCCGTGCGCCCGCTCGTTTATGCCGCCCACCTCGGCCAGCTCGATACCGTAGAACTTTTTGCCGAAAGGGGCGCTAACCTGCACCTCGCCGGAAAGCTCCCGCTCTTTATCATGGACAAGGTCGTATGCTTCAACGAATTCGGCCCGTCGCTGACTCCACTTGACGCTGCCGAGCGCGCGGGCCACGAATCCGTCGTCGAATTCCTGAAAACCGCTATTTCTTGGTGACTTTCTCCTCTTTCAGCACCATCTTTGCCATCATGAACACCACGAAGGCGATGATGACGAAGTTTATCAGTGCGGCGAGGAAGGCCCCTACCAAGAGCTTTACGGGCCCGATTTCGACAAGCGATGCCTGCCAGTCGCCGCCGGGAAGGATTACCGCCATGAACGGCATGATTATGTTGTTCACAAGAGAAGTGACAAGCGCCGTTACTGCGCCGCCCATCACAAAGGCTATAGCGAGCGCTATGACCTTGTATTCCACCAAAAATTCCTTAAATTCGTGAAAAATTCCCATGCAAAAAGAAAGGTAATGAAAAATAAAAATTAATCGGTAAGGCCGCTCGGCGTGACCCTGAACACCGCCTCGCCCTCGGGCATGTTAGGCGAGTCGACGAGCCTCGCAATCCTCTTGTCGTCCTTGCTCTTCCTGCAGTAGAGCCTGTAGGTCGACATGTGCGCGAGGACGTGGCCGCCTATCGGGGTCGTAGGGTCCCCGAACAGTATCCCGGGGTTGTCCATGACCTGGTTGGTCACGTAGACCGCGAGGTTGTACTTCTCGGCGAGCTTCTGCAGCATGTGGACGTGCTTGTTCAGCTTCTGCTGCCTTTCGCTGAGGGCTCCCCGGCCGATGTAATCGGACCTGAAATGGGAAGTCAGGGAGTCTATCACTATCAGCTTGATGTTGTTCTTCTCGATAGTCTCCTCCGCGCGCTCGAGCAGTATTATCTGGTGGTCGGAGTTCTCGGCCCTCGCTACCTGGATGTTCTTCAGGACTGTCTGCGGGTCCATGCCCTGCGCCTCGGCCAGCTGGACAATCCTTTCCGGCCTGAACGTCGCCTCGGTGTCCACGAACAGCACCGCGCCTCCCAGGCCGCCCTGGTCGGTCGGCTTCTGCGCGTTCACGACAAGCTGGAACCCGAGCTGGCTCTTGCCGCTCGAGAATTTCCCGTACATCTCGGTAATCGCCATCGTTTCTACGCCGCCCCCGAGGAGGTCGTCGAGCGCCTTCGAGCCCGTCGTAATCCGGCTTATGTTCTTCCTGCGTTCATAGACCACTTCCGCCGTCTCGAAGCCTATTTCGACCATGCTCTTGGCCGCCTCTATCGCCTTCTTGGCCGACTCCACGCCCATCCCGCCCGCTTCCGCAAGTTCGTGGGGATTCGCCGTCGCAAGTGCCGAAAACTCGCCGTATCCTGCGGCCCTGAGCTTCTCGGCCGTGACCTCGCCTATTCCGGGGAGGTCCTCGAGGTCCTTGTAGTATTTCTTCTTCTTGTCTTTTTCGTCTGTCATCATTACCACCTACTTTCTCTCGTTCGGAAATACGAGCAGCTTGAGCTGCCCTATCCTGAGCGTGTAAAATGTCTTGCCGTTGCGGGAGACGTTCTTCCACATGCCCCCCACGTTCATATATACGACTTTGCCGTCCCTGTCCTTGTCGGTCTGGACTATTCTGAAGTCCGGCCTGTTCCCGCCCGCTGCCGGAGCCTGGCTGTCAGGCACTTTCGATTCCACTTCCTCAAAACCCTCATCCTCGAGATTTACTTCGTCCGCTTTCATTTTTTCACCCTGAACTTTCCGCGCCTTTTAGGAAAAGGCGCCCCAAAACTCTTAGTTTAAAGTTCACAAAACTTCATAAGTATATACTTACAATATATGTATATACTAATGGGAATATGCCAGCCGTTATATTTAAACCTGAACGGACAGTGCATTTCCGCGGCCACCTTTTCGGAAAAGGTGGCTCCAAAACTGGTTGTTTGCTCGCTTCGCTCGCGCGGAAAAAAGAACCAAAAACCCTCAAGGCTGGCTCTGGGTACGACTAATCAGCAAGATGAGGAAGAGCGCCTAAGTCGGCTTGAGCAGTCCGCTCGACTGCTCCTGTATGAAGGTTGCCGCTCCCGCGATGGCCCCGACTATTATGCCGCCTACGACCATGCTTATTGCGACCGCCTGCCATTTGCCCCTCGATTCGCCCGGCTGCGTCTGCGCGAGGCCATAGGCTATGCCGCCGGCTATGATGAGTATGAGCGATATTATGGGAGCTATTGTCTGCAAGAATGAAGCTACGTTCGATGCCGCAACTTCCAGTCCGACTGCCATCGTATGAAATTTGGAGCTGAAACTTTATAAACATCTCCCCGACGGCTCCCGCCACTTCCCCTGCCGAAAGCCAATCACATTTTTGTTCGCGATTCCCATTTAAACTTTCGAAGCCTATCCTTCTCATGGAATTCAAGCAGATAGTCATGGGCAGATATGCCACCAAGAAGTTCAAGGGGAAGATAGGGCAGGAGAAGGTCGACGAGCTCATCGAGTTGATTCGCTACGCGCCCTCGTCGTTCAACATCCAGCCCTGGAAAATACTCGTGATATCCGACCAGGCGACGAAGGAGAAGCTCGCCCCCCTCGCGTGGAACCAGCCCCAGGTGACGACCTGCTCGCACCTCATCGTGTTCTGCGCCGACAGCGACCTCCGCGTCCTTGTCCAGAAGCTAGAGAAGCAGATGCTGGACGGCGGGGCCACCAGGGAAGGCATCAAGGCTTACGTCGACATGATGCACGGCTTCGTGGACTCGATGGGCGAAGAGCACATCAAGACCGCCTGGGCCCAGAAGCAGGTCTATCTCGCTTTGGCCAACGCCCTGAACGGCGCAAAGGCCCTCGGCTTCGATTCATGCCCGATGGAAGGATTCGACCCGAAGGCGTTCAAGGAAGCCCTCAAGCTCCCGGACAACCTCCACCCTACCGTCCTCTGCCCCATAGGATATGCGGACGACGAGCCCCGGCCAAAGAGCCGCTTCAGCGCAAAGGACCTCCTTCTATAGCTTTGAAAGCTTCCTGATGAAGTCGACGAGCCTGTTCGAGTAGCCGAACTCGTTGTCATACCAAGAGCACACCTTGACGAGCCTTCCATGGGCCTTCGTGAGGCGGCTGTCGACTATCGAGGACTCCCTGATCCCTATGAAGTCGGACGACACCAGCTCCTCCTCGGTGTAGCCGAGGATGCCCTTGAGCTCCTCCTGGGAAGCGCGCTTGAGTTCGGCGTTTATCTCCTGCACGCTCGCCTCCCTCTTGAGGAGGAGAGTCATGTCGTTTATCGAGCCGCACGGGACCGGGACGCGGAACGAGAGGCCGTCCATGCACCCGGAGAGGTTCTTCACGACCTCGCCAATTGCTTTGGCCGCCCCGGTCGAGGTGGGTATGATGTTCATGGCCCCTGCCCTGGCGCGCCTGATGTCGTTGTGGCTCCCGTCCACGAGATTCTGGTCGTTCGTGTAGGCGTGCACTGTGCTCAGGAACCCGCTTTCAACCCCGAACTTGTCGTCTATCACCTTCAGCACGGGCGCGAGGCAGTTCGTAGTGCACGAAGCGAGCGAGAACACCTTCATGTCCTTGTTCACTATGTAATCGTTGACGCCCGGCACTACCGTCGCGTCCACTTCCTTGGCCGGCGCGGAGATGAGGACCATCCTGGCCCCGGCCTTCATGTGCTTCTCGGCATCCGCCCTGCTCCTGAACGCCCCGGTGCTGTCGAGGACGAGGTCCACCTGCAGCTCCTTCCACGGAAGCTTCAATGGGTCGGTCTCGGTTATCCACTTTATCTCGTGCTCGTTGACGATGAGGTTCCCGTTTTTCGCCTCCACCTTCCCTTCGAACCGGCCGTAGACCGAGTCATACTTGAAAAGGTGGGCGTGCTGCTCGACCGGGCTCCGGGTGTTTATCGCGACTATCTGGAAGTCCCTGCCGAGGGCGCCCTGCCCTATGGCCGCGCGCAAAAAAGCCTTTCCTATCCTGCCGAATCCGCTGATGGCTACTTTCATCTCGCCTCACCGATAATTAGATGATGATTTATCCCCGCCTCGGTTTTTATTTGTTTTCCCCGATTCGTCAACGTGAAGTTTCCGCTTGAGAAGGTCTTCCTTGGCGCGGTCGCGTCGCTGGCAGCGGCCATCTTCATGATAGTTCTCTACTTAGTGATACCTTCGGACTCTGCGCGTGGCATCCTCGGCATCCTGTCGATGCTGGTCATACTCCTCTCAGGCTTCCTCGTCGCTATCCTTACCATCCTCGGCATTATCGAAGTGATAACCTCCAAAAACAGCACCGGCTACAAGGCCATATGGGCGCTCGTGATGTTCTTCTTCGGCATCCTCGGCTTCGCCGCCTACTATTTTATCGCGCGCAGGGACTTGAAGTGAGCTACGACAATCGCACGAAAGACCAGTAGCCGCCATTATAAACTTTCCAATCCTGCAAAATCGCCATGGGCAGTTTCAGAACCACGAGGTATCAGGATAACGCCGACCGGACCTTCGGCAGGATGGGGCACACGACGCTCCGCCGCACCGGACTCGAGGCCGTTCTCAGGGAGGCGTCCGGGCGGAACCTCTCTCTCCTCGAGGGCAAGATGGGCGAGCGCGAGTTCAGGGCTCTCAAGGAAGGGAGCGGCCCGGAAGGCATATGGAACGAGGTCCGCACCCGCGGCCTGTCGGCCGAGGGCAAGCGAATAATCCCGATGTCTCTCGGCGACCCGAGCGCCTACCCCGACTACCCGTCCAACGCGCAGGTGCAGCAACGGATGGCCGAGCTTGTAAAAAAGGGCCTGCGCGAGGCCGCGCGCTACACCAACTCGTTCGGGTATCCCCCGCTCCGCGAGAAGCTGAAAAGCGTTTCCTTCGCCGACCCGCGGAGCGTGCTGAAGGATTCGGCCCCTTTCAGGGGCGTCGAAGTCTATGTCACCGCGGGGGCGAGCGACGCCACCGAGTTCGCGATGGCGCCCCTTCTCCTGACTCCCTCGGACGCTCTCCTCGTGCATGACTGGACCTACATAATCCACCTCGGCGCGGCGTATTTCCGGGGCGCGCACGTGGAGAGCTACGACCTCCGCGCGGACGGAAGGCCGGATGCGGCGAGCCTGTCGGACGTCCTCTCGGGCTCGAAGATGCCCGGAGACCGCGAGATACAGGCGGTCGTTTTCACGCCCATCGGCAACCCGGTCGGCGCAGCCATGACGAGGGACGACATCGCCGCGCACCTCCGCATAATCAGCGGCGAGGGGCAGAAGCAGGGCCGGCCGATAATGGCCATAGTGGACATAGCCTACGAGCCGTTCCGCAGGGACGGCGCTCCGCTCGACCCGATAGAAATCGCCATGGCCGAAAAAATCCCCGGCCCCCTCATCGTGCTCGACACTGCCTCGAAGGGATACGGCCTCTGCGGCTGGCGGATGGGCAAGCTCGCGGTCTACTGGCCCGAGGGCCATTTCCCGGACGAGAGGCACGACTACCTCAAGGCGCTGGAGAACCGCATGCTCCCGAAGCTCGGCGTCGTTTCCGTCCCGGCGCAGATGGCGTTCGACAGCTTCTTCGACGCCCTCCGGGAAAACCCGGCCCTGATGGAAGAGACGATAAAATTCTTCGAGTCCCGCAGGCGGAGCGTGAACGAGAACCTTGTGCGCATCGCCGACGCGCTCAGCGGCGTCCCCGGGCTCTACCTCGCCAAATACTACGACCACGGGGGAGGAAACGGGGGGATTGACGCCACGACGCTTTCGTCGTTCTACCTGCTCTTCGGGTTCTCGCGCCTCCTCCAGCGCGAGGGGAGCGGCTTCAACCAGGCTGTCGCGTTCGGCGAGCACTGCCTGCGCACAAGCGGGATGCCGATTATCAACTGCGTGCCCGGCCAGGCCTTCCTGCCTTTCAAGAGGCTGCCTAACCACCCTGCGCTCATACGGGTCACGGGGCTGACTTCGGCAGAAGATACGCAGGCTTTCATAGAGGCATCAGGCGCGTACGCGAAATCCCTCGGCTAAAAGTCAGCCTTCGGCGATGCGGACGAGCTCGTTCAGGACGTCCTTCACGAAGCCCTTCTTGGCGCGAATCGCCCCGGCTTTCACATGGCCGCCCCCGCCCTCGACGAAGTCGCCCATGCTCGATTTCATCTTTTCGGCAAGGCCGTTCGCGCTGAGGCCGAGAGCGGCCGCACCGTCGTTCAGCCGCATTATTATCGTCCGGTCAGTGTAGCCTATGCAGAGCAGGGGCTTCTCGCCTTTCAATGAATCGAAGACCCTCGTCGTGATTTTGCTGGATGGCGGCCACTCGCCCTTCCTGACGATGCTCTCGAGGGGGAAGCTTGCAATCTTCAGCCTGCCCGTTTCCGAGACTTTCATCTTGGCCGCGGCCTTCTGTGCCGCCTCGGCTATGGATTCGTCCGCTTGCCGCGAGATTGAGAGGAACAGCTCCTCCTGGCCCATGACCTTCTTGTAGAAATCGAGGTTGTTCCCGAAAGACACGTGGGACGCGAGGAAATCGAGCACCATCGCTTTTGTCGCGTCACCTGCCCCGCTCTCCAGAATCTCGCTCTTGTCCCCGCTGCATGCGACTTTAGCCCAGGCGAGCCACTCTTCGCGCGCGCCGCCGCACGCGCACGCCACCTCGCACGCAAGATACCCTGCCGTATATTTCGAGAATGACGCGTCGGCCTTCAGGGGGTTTGCGACTGCTTCGTCTTCCCCTGAAACCGGGTGGTGGTCTATCACGAGGTATTCCACGCCTGCGGCCCTGAGTATGTCGAGCCCCTCGCGGCTTCCCGAGCCGAAGTCGAGGAGCACTATGAGCGGCCTGCTCTCCTGCCCGTTCGCCGCGAGGTCGCGGAGCGCGTCCTTGACGGAATAGACTGCCGAGTTCTGCTGGAGCGCCTTGCACCGGACGAGCGACGATACCGCGAACGCGGAAACTATCCCGTCAGCGTCCCCGTGGAAGTGAACGAGGACGAACCTTCCCAGCCTCTTTGCGGCCATTATCTCGAACGCCGCCCGCTGGAGCATCGGCCAGAATTTCCGGGTGCTTTCGTCGTCCAATAGCTGCGGCATCGCCGGAATCGCGAGCGACTCGCGGATGCGCTCGCGGACTTTGGCGTAAATCCGCTTTTCCTCGTCGCCCGATGCGCTCCTCAGGGTGGTCGGCCTTATCATCCCGCCCGCGGTGATTTCGCCCTGCAGGAAAACGCACGCCCCCTGCGAAAGCGGCTCCTCGGACGGGAAGGAGAAGTCGGTTTTCCCGTCCGTGATGGTGTATTCCTTCCTGCCGTGGGAGTATTTCACGCCCCTCACGAGCCCTTCAAGCTCTAGCAGAGCACCACCTTCACCCTGTCGCCGTCCTTCTTGCCGAGCTTCTTCTTGATGTTGTGCGGGCTCACGACCTCGATTATTTCCGGCCCGTGGTGGGTCCTTATCGGGACTATCACGGCGCATTCAGCGCTCTCGATGCGGCACCTGTAGGCAAAAAGGTCGCCGTAAGTCCTTTTCTCGTCCTTGAAGCCCTTGATGATTATCGGCTCTGAATTGAGCATCTGCTGGCGCATGATCAGGCCCTGCTCGTCCAGCTTGAGGTTCAGCGTGCCCGGGAACGGCCTGAAGCCGAGTTTCTCCTTCATCTGTTTCGAATAGCCTTCCATGGAAACGTAATATCCGCCCTCGCCGAGGCCCTTGACTACTGTGCCCCCGAACTCGATCTTACTGCCCTCGAAAGCGTTCTTGAGTTCGGCATAGCCCGAGGCGAGGCTGTCCATCCCCTTTTTCGAGAGCGTGATGCCGTCCTTGCTCCGCTCCACGAGCCCCTCTTTCTCGAGCTGGATGAGCCTGATTGAGGCGTTCTGCTGGGACATCCCTGCCTCTGCCCCGAGCTCGGCCGTGGTCATCCGGAGGGGGCTCTTGTGGGCCCCTTTCCTGAGCAATAGAAGGAGTATCTCGTCCATACTGAATTTTATTCCCAGGCAACAAATAAATATCATGGAGATTCGCTTTGGCCGGCTCGTGATTTCAGTTTCGCCTGACGTCTACCCCCCGGCCGAGGACTCGTTCATGCTGGCAAGGGGCGCAGAGTCGCTCCGGGGCGAAATCCTCGAAATCGGCTGCGGGAGCGGCATTGCATCCTTGTCGGCCGCTCTTGCCGGCCCCGGCAACAAGGTGCTGGGGCTCGATATCAACCCCGAGGCCGTGGAGTGCGCGAGGGCGAATGCCAAGGCCAACAAAATCACCAACGCGCTCTTCATGGAAAGCGACCTGTTCTCGGCAGTCCCCAAGAGGAAGTTCGACGCCATCCTCTTCAATCCCCCGTACCTTCCGACAGGCGAAACCGAGCGGGTGGCCGGGCCGGTTAACGCCGCCTTCGACGGCGGGAAAGACGGGCGGAAAGTTGTGGGGAAGTTCCTTCTGGAGTTCGACCGGTTCCTCAGGCCAGGCGGCACGCTCCTCCTCGTGCAGAGCAGCCTCAACGATTTGGAGAAAACGAAGAAGGCCCTCGCGAAGCTCGGATACGGGACGGAGATAGCCGCGGAGGAGAAATTCTTCTTCGAGCGCCTATACCTGCTCCGGGCCTCAAAACCAAAACGGCTTTAAGCCGCCCCCCCGAATACTGTTCCGGAATGATGACATGAACAACCTCCGAGGTCCGGCCGCTATTCCTATAGGCCGGGTGCCGATGATGAAGTCAACAGCGTCTGACCGAAACTTTTCTCCTTACCTGCTCCGGTTAAAGTTTCATCAAATATCCTGTCCGGTCTGACTCCGGGCCGGTGCCGACCCAGCGGGTCGGCCAACTGGCCAAATCAAACTTCAGCCGTGTAGACTCCGGCCTTTGTGGTTTCTCTGCATTTTTGCATGTCAACCCTTTTTGGTTGGTCGGCAAACTGGTCAGTCGGTCAACCCTTTGAGGGTTGACAAACTGACCGAAAAGGTTTGCAATCTGACCAAATTGACCAACTGCCCAAAAAGGGTCCACAGACTGACTAAAGAGCTTCGTGGCCGGGCTCGGCATGGCTGCTGATATACGTTATCGCGGAGTTCGCGGCCTTGACGCCTTCCCCGAGCGCGACAAGAATCTGCTTTTCGCGGACGTCCGTCACGTCCCCGGCGGCGAAAACCCCGGGCATGCTCGTCATGTTGTCCTTGCCTATCACGATTTCGCCCCTTCCGTTCGTTTCCACGCTTCCTGCGAGCATTCCTGAATTCGGCCTGAACCCGAGCAGAACGAAAACCGCCTCCACATCAAGGGTTTCATCGCCCGCCACGATGCCGTGCACCGTGCTTTTTCCGAGAATCTCCTTCACTTCTCCGGGCAAACGCTCGACCCCGCTTACTCCGCGGACGTCGCCGATGACATAGGTTTTCGACGCCAGTTTTCCAATCGCAGCTACGGTCCTGCCGTCCGTTTCCGGGCCGCAGACGACCGCGACCGTCCTTCCCCTGTACTTTTCGGCATCGAGCTGGGGCCAGTAGCTGACTCCCTTCCCTTCGAGCTCGGCATCGCCCTTCACGCCTAGCCGCCTGAGGCTCCTTCCGGTAGCTACGAGCGCCGCCCTGGCAAGCCGGTTGCCCGTTTCAGTCTCTATCGTCACGCTGTCGCCGGCGCGGGAGATGCGGCTGACATCCCCCTTTTCCGGCGCAATCCCCCTCTTGGTAACTTCGCTTCCGAGCGACCGCAGGAGGTCATATCCGCTCATGAACCTTGAAGGCGGGGTTATTTCCGCATCCTCTGTAAGCTCGCCTATCCAGCCCGGGTCCCTGCTGAGGAGCCTGAACGACACGCCGTGTTTCTCTGCATAAAGCGCCGCGCTGAGGCCAGCCGGCCCGCTTCCGATGATAATCAATTCCTCCATAGTTTGATTTAGATTGGTAAAGTCTTTAACCGTCCGTCCGGATGAGGGACGCAAAGTCGCCACTTTCATTATCTTTTTATAACTTTCTAGGGATAATTACATAGCATGGGCGTTCTATTGGGCAGGCTTCCGGAAGAGCGAAAACAACCGATGCGCGAACTTGTGGGCCGGTGGAAGCGAACCGGCGCCGCCGTGTCCGTGCTCGAAGAGAGCCTCATAACTCTTTCTGCCCTCAAGCGGGCAAGCGCCCAGCAGCTCCTTGAAACCAATGGCAGCCCCGTCGCTGCCATCGCGTGCACCTACGGAAGGGGAAGCCGCGCAAAGCTCGCGCTGCCGAAGGAAGACGCGAAGCTTCTTCTTGCGCTCGTCCACGAGATATCCTCGTGCAAGCAAGATGAGCCGACCAAGCTGCGGATGATGGACAAGGCCGTTTCGGTCCTCCTCGGAGGGCAAGCCCCCGCGACGCTAAGCGACCCGAAATGGAAGCCGCTCCTTGACATACTCGGCGGCTTCGACCCGGCAATCAAGCAGGGCTCGCTCTTCTGAAGAGTTTTAAATCTTGTTTCACAATCTACCGCATGGCAGACCAGTCACAGGAAATAATCGCAGAGCTTATGGGCGTTGGCATCACCGAGCATGACGCCCTAGTGATAGCCGACTGCATAATCACCCGCAAGTCATGCTCGTGGGTAAACACGGACCCGGTTGACGACAAGATACTTGCAGACCTGAGGAGGCTCATCGAGAAGAAGAACTACCGGGTGAAGATAAAGGTGGACGCAGTGCCCACGAGGAGCAAGTTCATCTGGGACGTCAAAGTGGAATGATGAGACCTTTCGCCTGCGACGGAATACTTATCGAGGACGGCAAGATACTTCTTATCAAGCGCGCAGCCGAGCCCTTCAGGGGGATGTGGGCCGTCCCGGGCGGGCGCATCGAAGACGATGAAACCGCCGAGGAGTGCCTCGTCCGCGAGATGGAGGAGGAGACCGGCCTCAAGGTCGCGCCGGTGAAGCTCACCGGCATCTATTCGGACCCAGCCCGCGACCCGCGCCTCGTCATCGCGGCGGCCTACCTCGTCAGGCGCATCGGGGGAAAGGCGAAAGCCGGAGACGACGCAGGCGAACTCGCTTGGTTCGATTTGGGTAAACTGCCGGAACTGTGCACCGACCACGCGAAAATCGTGGCTGACGCTGTCGGACAATTAGAATAGAAAAATTACTCTTCCTTTTCGAGGACTGCGAGGTCTCCAAGGGCCACGAGGTCCTCCTCTGCCCGCTCCTGCGCGGCCATGGCTTTCCTCTGGCTCATCCTGTAGCCCTTCATCTCGTCGTAGAGCTTCTTCAGTTCGTCGCGGATGACTTTCAGCTCGGTCTCAATCTTGATGATTTCAGACTCGCCGTCCGTTATGTCCTGCTCCACGTACTTTATCTTCCTGCGGGCGCGCTCGACCTCCTTGACCTTGTCGAGCTCCTCGTCCACCTTCTTGAGCTGCTTTATCAGCTCCTTTTCCATCTTCGGGGTGTAGGCCGAGGTCGAAATCCTGAACTCGAGCGCCCTCTTCTGCTTCCTGAACGGGGCCACCTGGACGTCCTTGGTCTGCTCGAGGAAAGGCTGCAGCGCCTTCTGCTCGTACTTCTTGTACCGTATCCGCCTGTTGAGCGCCTTTATGCGCTCGATGAGCTCGGCCTTCTGCTTCTCGAGCTCCTCGATTCGCGTCTTCAGCTGTTCCTCGTCCATAACATCACAGAAATCAAAATGAGTGCTTGGTTGTTCTCTTTAAGGATAGGAATTATTTTAATATTATCACTTTGTCATCTCTATGATGAAACCTCTTTTCAACCTCGTTGTCTGGGCGGCAGCGGGGATTCTGCTCGGCGTCGTCATATTCTCTTTCATGCAGCCCGCGCTCCCTGCGCCCCCGCCGGGGAACGTGACGGAGAACGCCACGCCGCCGGCGAACACGACCATTCCGCTGAACGAATCGCCCGTCGACATAGTTCTCATAGACGCCGAAGAATGCAGGGAGTGCATCAACGGCACGGCGATAATGGAGGAGGTAAGCAACTACCTCGACACGCTCCCGAACATACGCGTCCATTCCAACTTCACTATAGAGCGCTCGGGCGCCGAGGCCCAGGCCCTCATAGAGCAGTATAATATTACGCAGGTCCCCGCCCTCGTTGTGCGCGGCGACGCTCCTTATCCGGCGGACTTCATCTCCACCTGGGAGCAGAAAGTCGGGACGCACGAACCTGACGGCGCGTTCGTCTCGAGGTTCATACCGCCCCCGTACTTCGACCTGGAGGAAAACAAGGTCATCGGCCTCGTGAGGGGCATGGCCATCCGCCCCTACAACTGCGCATACTGCGTCGACCCGTCCGGGTTCTTCTACACGCTCGAGGACCCCACAGTGGGCCGCGTGTATTTCACAAAGAAGACGATACTCGATGAGAACAGCACCGAGGCGCAGGAGCTGATAGCGAAATACAACATAACGAGGCTTCCGACCGTTCTCGTCGATTCGGAAATAACGCGCTACCCGGTTTTCAGCCAGATAACCAACCTGAAGGAAACCGGCGACGGCTGGTACGTCGTCAGGGACATAAAGCCGCCATACGTGGACCTCCTCGCGAACCGCACGATACGCGGCCTCGTCCGGGCCGTGCTCATCGTGAACTCGAGCTGCACCGACTGCATGGACATAAACCAGCTTTCGGACGCCATAGTGACGCCGAACGGCATTAAGACGATTACCCTTGTCGACAAGGTCACATTCGAGGCCGGCTCCGAGGCCGGGCAGGGGCTCATAAAGAAATATAACATAACGAAAATACCGACAATACTCTACTCGCCCGAGATTTCCGATTACCCCGGGTTCGAGGGATACTGGAAGCAGGAGAACAGCACGGTCGAGAGCGACGGGTGGTTCGTTTTCCGCTCCCATCAGCTTACGAGCCTGACCTACCAGAACATCAGCGGCTGACGTCGTACTGGATGACGATGTCGCAGCCGAGCCTGATTATTTTCCTTCTCTTTAGCGGCATGGCCTCGCTCATCCTCTCTATCCCCCGGCCGCCTATCACGGGCTTGGCGTCCCGGCCGCCGATTATCTTGGGCGCGATGCAGAAATAAAGCCTGTCCACTATGCCGGCCTCGAGGGCCTTTGCGTTCATCTCGCTCCCGCCCTCTATGAGGATTTTCTTTACCCCCATGCCTGCAAGGCCTTCGACGAGGGCGCGCAAGTCCACTTCCCTCTTGCCGCACACGAACACGTGGGCCTCCGTGTTTTCCGCGAGCCTGCGAATCTTTTCCTGGGGCGCGCCGGCGCAAGTGGCGACTATCGTCTTGCCGTCCGGGTTGTGGAGTATCCGGGAGCGCTCGGGGACAGACAGCTTCCCGTCCACGACTATGCGCAGGGGGTTCCGCCCGCCCCGAGTCCTTGCTGTGAGGCGGGGGTCGTCCACCTCGACGGTATTCTGCCCGACCATGACGGCGTCGAATTCGCTCCTCAGTTTGGCGACCCACTCCCGCTCCTCGATGCAGCTTATCCATTTCGAGTCGCCCGTGCGCGTCGCCGTCTTCCCGTCGGCGCTCATCGCCATCTTGATTGCGACTAGCGGCCTCGATGCGATGCGGGAAACGTATTTGCGGTTCATCGCCTTCCCTGCCTCCTCGTCTGTAGGCCCGAGGACTTCCAGCCCTGCGGCCGAGAGGACCTTTGCCCCGCTCACGAGGGGGTTCGGGTCTTTCATGGCGTATACGACCTTCCTTATCCCGGCCGCGATTATCGCGCGCGTGCACGGGGGAGTCCGCTTGTTCGTGTGCGAGCACGGCTCGAGGCTCGTGTAGAGGGTGCACCCTGCGGCGCTGTGGCCTTTTTTTTCCGCATCCTTTATCGCTTCTATCTCCGCATGGGGCATCCCTGCCTTCCTGTGATGCCCTTCCCCGATGGCCCGGCCTCCCTTCACGAGGACCGCCCCGACCATCGGGTTCGGGCTGGGGTCAGCCATCTTCGCGAGCGCAAAAGCCCTCCGCATGAACCTGTCCATGGTGCTAAAACCCAGCCAATCATTCTAAACTTTCGCTTCTTATCCTATCCATGGCCTACCGGAAAAGGGAGCAGGGCGTCGAAGGCGCAGGAATCCTCGAGTACTTAGCCCTCGCCATGCTGGTATTCATGGCGGTCGCGATTCCCTTTGCGGTGGTCTTCGGCCCCGAGCTCTTTTCGCGGCTCTACAATTACTTCCAGCCGCCGGCCCAGCCGCCTCCGGCCCCGGTGCAGGCCACGGATTTCGACTATTATTTCTCGCAGAAGAACAAGTCCTGCTCGCGCCTCTCGGAGGATTTCCTTATAGTGACATCTGACAGCGCATACGGTGATGTCCGCGGCCTTGCCGCAATGCCCGGACAGGGCGAGGCGGCGCAGTCGCTCCTCTCACAGTTCGAGTACAACCAGACCACCCGCACGTACGTCCGCGGCGACTGGATGAAGCGCGTCATACAGAGCGGGGGCGCCAACTTCACGACAATCTGGAAGGACGGCCGCATCTACCAGTGCGGGGAAAACTGCACGATGAAGCTCCTCGGCGACGCAGGGTGGCAGGCGCACCTCGACTCGCTCCAGAAAATCCGGACCGGGTGCGCTTATTTCGGCCGGACGAAAATGCCGGAATCGGTCAACATGAGCCGGCTCCTCAAAATAGAGCGCGTAGGCAAGGCGACGCTCTACGGGAGCACTTGCGAGCGTTTCGTGATAGCCGGCGACAAGTCCTATGCCTCCTCCCTTCTCAACAGCACCACGCTCGACCAGGACCAGCAGGCGGTCCTCTGGTCGATAACGCACCTGGCATACCCTGCCGAGGAATGCCTTGACGAGGGGAGCGGGATACTCGTGTCGCGCACCATGACCCTCGACCTGACAGGGACTTACAGGCTCGACTATTCTCCGGGCGGGTTCATGCATATCGTGCAGAAGACCGACATGACCTATTTCAGCGACTACGTGCCGGCCTCTTTCTTCACCGCGAACTAGATGAGGTGGTTCATCTTCTTTTTCTTGGTGTCC
Organism: Candidatus Bilamarchaeum sp.; assembly: GCA_035455205.1. Classification (GTDB taxonomy): domain Archaea; phylum Micrarchaeota; class Micrarchaeia; order Anstonellales; family Bilamarchaeaceae; genus Bilamarchaeum. The sequence continues at coordinate 65,751 of DATIFM010000009.1, forward strand.
ATGTATTTCCTGTTGTACGTGTTCGTCTTTGTGATGAGGGGGACCCTCTTTGCGATGCGGATTCCGTGCTTTTCGAGGTCATCAATCTTTTTCGGGTTGTTCGTCAGGAGCGCGATGTCGTTTATCCCGAAATGCTTCAGGATGGAGGCCGCCGCGCGGTAGTCCCTCGTGTCTTCCCTGAAGCCGAGCTTCAGGTTGGCCTCGACGGTGTCATACCCCCTGTCCTGCAGCTCGTATGCCTTGATTTTGTTCGCAAGGCCGATTCCGCGCCCTTCCTGGTCCATGTAGATGAGTATGCCGCATTTTTTCCTTTCCATGTATTTCAGCGACGCTTCGAGCTGGTCGCGGCAGTCGCACCGCAGGGACGTGAGCGTGTCTCCGGTGAGGCACCTCGAGTGCACCCTGACGGGCATGTTGCCATGCATCTTGTGCTGGCACCGTATTATCGCTATGTGCTCCTTGGCGCCGCCGTTCCTGAACGCGTAAATCCTGAACTTCCCGAAGCGCGTCGGGAAAAAAGCCTCTGCGACTACCCTCATGACCTTCCCCTCAGCGTCCTGACTAGCGAGATGGCCGATGCGGTCGAATGCTCTGCGTAGCTTTCGGCCCGCTCCTCCGCCTTGCCCCAGCTCGCGCCGTGGCCGATTATGCCCAGCGTGACCGGCTTTCCAAACTCCAGCGAGAGCCCGGCAAGCCTGTTTGCCGTTTCCCGCGTTATCACTTCGTCATGGGCCGTGTCGCCCTTCACTACCGCGCCGAGCGCGACCCCCGCATGGATTTTCTTGTCCATGAGCATCTTCTTCATCACGAGCGGGATGTCGAAGACTCCCGGGACGTCCACGAGCACGATCTGGGCCCCGCCCTTCTTCGCCGCCTCGGCCGCCCTCTTCCTCATCCTTGAAGTTATCTCGCCGTTGAAGCTTGCGGTGACTATCGCTATCCTGAGCCCCTGCTCCCCTTCGGCCGGCCCCTCGTCCCCCCTGCCCTGCCGTATCCCGCGCCCGGCGTTCGCGGTCAGGGATTCCGGCTTCGTAAGGAGCGCGACCGCATTGTGGGCGTGCTTCCTTATGCGATTGTCGCAGATTTCGCGGAACTCGGCTTCGGACCATGCCTCGTTCTCGTGCACGAAGACCTCGATGATATGCCTGCCGGTCATCAGCTTGGCCTGCTGTATCCCGAGCGACGCCTCGTGCGCGCACTGGGTGTCGATGGGCGCGCCGCCGACCATGCCGAGCGCCATCGCGATGCCGCACCCCGCGTCCAGCATCCTCTTGCACTCGACCGCGAGGTCCTTGATTCCGGGCACGGTCCGCCGCTCGGTTTCGATGCCCTTGGCAGACTTAAGCTCGTCGAGGGCGATTTGCCCCATGTCGACCCTTGAAAATGTTGTATCCACTATCCCTATTTTCATCAGCATCACTCCATTCCGGCCACGACGTCCCTGCCCTCTACGAACGCAAAGCCGTTCCTCTTCGCGTATTCCTTCGCCTTGCCCTTCGGAAGCGCCTTGCCGCTCCCGAGCATCTCGCACAGGACCATCGCACCGCCGAGGCCCGCCCGCTTCCCCAGTTCGAGCGCGAGCTCGGTGTGCCCCCTCCTCCTCTCGAGGCCCCTGCCTATCAGCAAAAACACGTGGCCGGGCGAGTAGAACTCTTTTTTGAAGTCCGCGATGCGCACGCGCACCACCTCGTCCAGCATCGTCATCGTGAGCGCCCGGTCGTCGTCGGTTATGCCCGTGAAGACCTTGCAGTGGTTTATCGGGAGCGAGAATGCGGGCTTGTCGCCGTATGCGGTTTTCCTGCAGCTTATCGCTTTCAGCGTCACCCCGGAGTCTTCGAGGAGGTCTGTGAAGAACGGCAGGCCGATGCTCTCGGCCGCGTCCTTGTTTATTGCGGCGCATATGAGCCCGCCGGCGTCCTTCCTCAGCTTCTCGATGATTTCCGGCTTCGCGAACCTCGCCGAGAGTATCATGTCCGCCTCCCCTTCGCGCTCGTCCCCGTCATAAACGACGATTATTCCGCCCTTCCTGAGCTGGGCTACTGCCTTGTCAACGCTCATATGCTATCAGCAGGATTGTGGACCTCTACCTATATATTGGTAACTACCAGGCTATTGGTAGAACCGGCCCGGGACTGGGGCGTTTTGGGCGCGCATTATTAAGTGTTAGTTCGTATAGTTATACGAATGTCACGCTTAAAATCCCCCGACGCTTTCCCGCCTGGCCGCAGGGCCGTTGCTTTCATCCGGGGTCTGCCCGATTTCGAGCCGCTCTTGAATGTGGCGCGGGAAGGGCTGTCGATTGAGGGGGTGCCTGAGGAGCGCAGGTGCGCATTCGCCATGAAGATAGCGGAATCGCGCTCCTCCAGCTGCGGTGAAATAGCCCGGCTCATAAAAACCCTGTCATCTCCCCAGTCGAGCATGCCTGTTTCCGCGGACCCCTACCGCTCCACTGTGCCCCCGTCTGAAATCCCGCCGCCGGTCCAGGACAGGCTCTGCGAGCTCTACCTCGCCAGATACCGGGAGGCAATGGAAGCGCTGCTCAGTGAGGAGACGAATGCAGGCAGTCCGGAAAACGCCTCCCATATCATCAATGCCCGGATGCGCTCGAGGCTGGACAAGGCCGCCTCAGCCTACGGGCTTCTCAAGGGCGGAGCGATAACCTCGCCTCTGGCCCGCCGGCACCTCGCCTCGGTCTTCTGCGACGCCGCGCAGGACGTTCTCTCCGGAGGGATGATATTCAATGTTGATGCCGAGGAAATCCGGGAGGGCGTAATCCGGGAATCCGGCGTTCCGGAGATGCGGAACATAATATCGGACGGCGTCAGCGCGCATGAAGCAGGGCGCATCCTGGGCGCGGTTTCGGTTGCTTTGTGCGGCCCGGAAAAGTGACTGATTAGAGTTTGTGCAGGATTCCCGAGGCGTCCCTGTGCGCCTTCCCGAAATCGGCGAGCGAGAGCGCGTCGACGCCGCTCATCACCGGGCCGTCTATGCAGGCGAACCTGCCGTTTATCTCGCACGAGCCGCATACTCCGGTGCCGCACTTCATGTACCGCTCCACGCTCACCTGGCAGGGGACTTTGTGCTCGCGGCAGACTTTGGCCACGGCCTCCATCATCCTCTCGGGGCCGCAGGCATAGACGCAGTCTATCTTCTTGCCCTCGATAAGCCACTCTGCCTCGACCATCACGTTGCCTTTCTTGCCGCGCGAGCCGTCGTCGGTGGTGATGAAGACTTCCTTGCAGACGCTGTAAAGCTGCTTCTCCCATATGATGTCCTTCTCGGTCCGGCCGCCCACTATCGCGAGGGGCTCGATTCCGTTCTCGCGCGCGACCTTCGACAGGAAGTACATTGGCACGACTCCGTAGCCGCCGCCGATGCAGAGGATTCTCTTCGCCCCCTCGGGAATCATGAACGGCTTGCCGAAAGGCCCGCGGTAGGACAGCAGGTCCCCTTCCTTCAGCCTGCATATCTCCGAGGAAACCTTGCCGACGTCGGCGACGGATATCGTGAGCGGGCTCGAGTTCCCTATGCTCATCGGCCTCTCGCCCACGCCCGGCACCCAGACCATCAGGAACTGGCCCGGGAGCGCCTTCTCCATGTTGTGGCCGACCTCCAGCGTCTTCACGCGGTAGTTCTCGGAAATCACTTTCGTGATTTTGTTAGTATATATCGGATTTGTGGTCTCGAACTTTCTCATGAGCAACACCAATCAGCTCGTTCACTTTGCTGTACCCGTTCTCTTCCATCCACTTCTTCATCTCCTTGGCTATCTCGGAAAATGCCGCAGGGCCGCGCCAGTACACTGCCGAGCCCACGCTCGCCCAGCTCGCGCCGGCCATCATCATCTCTATCGCGTCCGCGCCGCAGGTGATGCCCCCCGTGCCTATTATCGGGATGTCCACGGCCTTGTAGATGTCGTACACCGACCGGACGATGACGGGCTTTATCGCGGGGCCTGTCAGCCCCCCGACTCCGAAGCCGAGGACCGGCTTTTTCCTCGCGAGGTCTATCTTCATCCCCGGCCCGAGCGAATTCCCCATGTTTATCGCGCTCGCCCCGGCCTCCGCCGCGGCAGCCGCGGCCTTGCCTTCGCCGGGCACCGAAGGGGACAACTTGATTATGAGCGGCATCTTCGTCTTTTCCCGTATCGCCCGCGTTATCTCGCTGACGCTTTCAGGCGTCCCCTGCCCGGCCATCGTCCCGTAGCCGGGCGTGTGGGGGCACGATATCACGGCTTCGAGCGCGTCCGCCGCGAGCTTCACGCCGCCGTTCTCTTCCTTGCGCGCCTCCTCCACTTTTTCGGCAAGCAGGCCGAATTCCGTCGCGTCCTTGCCCACTATGCTTATTATGAGCGCCTCCTCCCGCGACCAGCCGGAGAACTCTTTCAGGCCGGTTACTATCCCGGGATTCGGGTAGCCCATCGCGTTGAGCATCCCGCATTCCGTTTCAACTATGTTCGGCCCCTCGTGCCCCTTGCGCGGCTCCATCGTGAGCGACTTTGCTATCGCGCCGCCGCAGCCGTTCTCGCAGGCCGTTTCAAGGCTGGCCCTCGTCATGCCAAGGATTCCGGAGGCGAGTATTATGGGGTTCTTGATCCTTTTGCCGAAGAACCTGCACGTAAGAGAAGACATCGGACGGTTATTGGCGGCGGACAATTTAAAATGAATCGAGTCCGCGGGGCGGAATCGGACAAAATGGTCAATCATGGCCCCCAATTTCCGTCGTGGGGACTTAATGCTTTATAAATTTTGACTTTGTATGCGAGTGGCATGAGAGAGGCGTTCATAGCAGTAATACTTGTGTTAGGTCTATTCGCTTTCGGCTGTCTCGGCTCCCCCCAATCCTCGAACAATACTTCAGGGTCAGGGCAGGCCACGCAGCCGCAACAGCCCGGGCAGAACGTGCCAAGCACCGGCCAAAACCAGCCCCCGGGAACAAGCACCGAAGGCCAGGGCACGGTGAACGGCACCGGCGGAGGCTCGACTTCCGGCGAGACCGGCACGACGACCTCCGAAACGAGCGGACTGGACTGGACCGCCCTCATGGCGCTCGGCATCCCGCTCGAGTGCGACGTGACGACTACCGTGAACGGCACGGCGACGCAGTCGCACGTGTATGTCCAGAACTCCAACACCATCCGCTCTGAAGCGACCATGGCGTCGGGTGGGTGCTCGCAGGTCGCAATGATAATCAAGGACAAGACGATATACATGAAATGCACCAACGGCCAGCTGTTCGAGGGAGCGAGCAGCGAGTGCGTCTGGGTGAAAATGAGCGCGGAGGGCACCAGCCCGACCGGCTCGACAACGTCGACAGACTACAGCAGCCTGACGTCCAACGACATCAACTGCAGGCCCTGGATAATGGACCCCTCGAAGTTCGTGGTCGAGGGAAAAGCGTGCACGTTCCAGGAGCTCTACCCGATGCCGACGAATCCGTATAATTGAACTCATGGCGGGGAACCACCATTCCACCCACCCATCCCTCCTTCTGGTTGGTGGCCATCCCCCCATCTTTTTCATCCTTTCCAGATTCCCCTTCCGGCATGATTATATTCCCCCGGAGCGTATCTTCCCTAATGGCCGAATACCATCTCACCTATGACCAGGAGCAGGAGCTGACGCGGAGGCTCGGCAACGACCCCTCGGCCACCTATGGTTTTCTGAACCAGGGGAGGACGACCTATGCCGCCCGCGGCCCGGATGTCCGCGAGGCAAGGAGGCAGATAGAGATCGGCCTGCAGGAAGACAGCGTCGGGCGCAGGCCGGAGTACGACCGGAGGATTGCCGCCACGATCCGTGAGGAGCCGAAAAACCCCTTCACGCCTTTCCACTCGCAGAGGTCCACTTACGTCGTGACCACTAACGACCCGCAGGTTATGGAGCAATTGAGGCAGATGGGGCTCAAGCCGGTTCCGCCGACCCCTATAGACGGCCAGCAGAAACAGCCGCCGAGGATACACACATGAAATACCTTGCGCTCGTCATTGCCGGCCTATTGCTTATCGGGTGCACGCAGAGCCCGGCCCAGCCGGCGCAGAACACATCCAAGCCAGCCGAAACATCGCCCCCTGCCCAGCCCGCACCCTCGGGAGGCAACGATTCCCAGCCCCCGGCTCCGCCATCCCAGCCTGCACCTAGCCAATATGCGGGCAAGACTTTCCCGGAGCTTGTGGCCCTCGGCATCCCTCTCCAGTGCGAGATATCCTACACCTACCAGGGCAAGCCCGGCTCGAGCAACGTTTACTTCAAGGGCGGAGCCGAAATCCGCGTGGAGACCGTGGGCGGGGCGGGCATGTCGCAGTGCACGAGGACCATTTCGATTGTGAGGGACACGCGCGTTTATGTCGGGTGCGACGGCAAGCAGGTGATGCCGTCGTGCGACTGGTTCCGCTCGGACTACGACCCCGCGAGGCCCGGCGAGTCGTCCACGTTCAACTTCTATGAGACGAGCCCCTCGCAGATATCCTGCCGGGACTGGGCTTACGACAAGACCGTGTTCGCCACCGCAGGCAACGTCTGCCACATCTAGTTAAAATTATTGTGGCACATGATAGCCTAGCATGAGACCGCTCATTCTCGTCCTGATTCCGGTCGTGCTTTTTGCAGGCGCGCTCCTTACTGCGGGGGATTCCAAGCCCGAAGAGAGGGCGCCGCCCGTTTACCCGTCCATGGCAGTCGAGGCGCTTCCGCCGGCCCCGGAGCCGGCCCAGGCAAATCCGCCTGCGCAGCAGGAAAGCGCGCCCGCAGCCCCCGCGCTTCCGGTGTCCGAACCATCACCTGCGCCCGTGCTCGTTCCAGCCAAGGAATGCACGAACAGTGCAGGCACCGAGGCTTATGAGACTGACGAGGGCCTCCAGGTTGCTATTGAGAGCGAGCGGGCACAGTGCGACAGCCCGGTTGCAATCCTGAAGGACGGCAAGGAATACTTCGGATGCCTCGGGGGCAGGATTATCCTCGACTGCGACTGGTTCGTCGAGACTCCCGGCGCGGAAACCGCCACCGAGAATGCGGTGTTCGGGGATTCCTACGTCGTTGACTTCTTTGTCCCTGACACGTCCGGGCTCTCATGCTCCGACGAAATGGTGCCGGCCGAAGCCCTCGCCCACGTCGGCGGGAACGTCTGCGACCTCCAGCGCCTCATCGGAAACCTGAACCAGATGCACGGCGGCTGAACGTCGGTAATAATGGTTTATATTCTTTTCTTACGAATTGTTCGTATTCGATTTATGGGGGTTGACCCGGATGTTTGAGGACATTATCAAGGCCGCCAAAGACGGCAAAGAGGCCGAGCCTGCGAAACCCGCAGCTGACATGGAAAACTCCGCTATCCGGATAGCGGTCATCGGCGTCGGCGGCGCCGGCTGCAACTGCGTCAACCGCCTGTTCCAGAACGGCATCAAGAGCGCCAAGACCTTCGCCATCAACACCGACGGCAAGCACCTCAACATGGTCGGTGCGCACAAGAAGATACTCCTGGGCAAGACCATAACCCGCGGCCTCGGCGCCGGCGGCGACATCAGCGTCGCCAAGAAGTCCGCCGAAGTCGACCGCGACATGCTCAAGAGGGAAATCGGCGAGAACGAGCTCGTTTTCATCTGCGCGGGCATGGGCGGCGGCACCGGTGGCGGAGCCGCCCCGATAATAGCCAGCATAGCCAAGGAGCAGGGCGCGATAGTGGTCGCGATGGTGACCTACCCGTTCGCCCTCGAGCGCGTCCGCCTCAAGAAGGCGCAGGCCTCGCTCAACGAGCTCGTGCAGGTGTGCGACACCGTCGTCGTCATCGACAACAACCGCCTCGCGGCCTACGTCCCGAACCTCCCGGTCAACAAGGCCTTCGAGCTCGCGGACAGCATCACCGTCCGGGCTGTCACCGGCATCGCCGACACCATCATGTTCCCGAGCCTCATAAACGTGGACTATGCCGACGTCATGACCGTCATGCGCGGCGGGGGCCTCGCGATGATTTCGCTCGGGAGCGGCAACGGCCACAACAAGGTCGAGGACGTCGTGAAGGACACCCTCGAGCACCCGCTCCTCGACGTGAATTACGAGGGCGCGAGGGGATGCCTCATACACCTCGAAGGGGGGCCTGACCTCTCGCTCGGGGACGCGATCAAGGCCGGCGAACTCCTCACGCAGAGCTTCGACGAGGGAGCGAGCGTGAAGATGGGCGCGAGGATAAACCCGAACCTCAAGGATTCCATAAGCATAACCGCGATAATAACCGGGGTCAAATCCCCGTACATCCTCGGCAAGGGCTCGGGCGGCGACAATGCCGCGGAGCAGAGCCCGCAGGACATAGAATACCTCTGATTTGGTGAAAACGTGTTTGTTTCGTTCAATCCTCTGATACTGCTAGTCTGGATTTTCCTTTCCGGCCTCCTGCCCGGAGCGATACTCTCGCTCGGGCTCTTCCGCAAGGACGAATTCACTTTGCTCGAGAAGATACTCATCGGCTTCGGGCTCGGGACGATTCTCCTCCCGCTCCTCCCGTTCGTCCTGTTCCTTTTCCTCGGCGTCGAGTTCTCGTTCCCGGTGGCGGTCCTGTCAGTCGCGTTCATCTACGCCGTCTCGATAGCGGTCTTCGTCAGGAACAAGGCCTATGAGGGCATCTCGATAAGCCTGAAGGCCGACAGCTCGATGCTCGTCCCGGCATTCCTCCTGATTGTCCTGCTCCTTTCGTTCATGGCCCGCTTCGGCTCATACAGCCCGGTCTTCCAGGAGCTCGACCCCTACTACTACACATACACCGCCCACCAGATACTTACCGTCGGCGGCAACCCGATGGACGACCGGACCGCGTGGTATCCGGACGTTACGGTGAACCACCGCGTTATCCCGGAGATATCCTATCTCGAGTCCATCTGGTATTCGCTCTACACCGGCGGGGGAGGCGACTTCAGCAACCTGCTCCTTGCGGACGTGGCGTCCCTCTACCCGCCCCTGGCCGCTCTACTTTCGGTCTTCTTCATCTATCTGCTCGTTTCCACCTGCTCGAAAAAGGAGTACGGCGTAATCGCCGCCGCGCTCGCGAGCTTCGTCCCGATATTCGTCTATAAGCTCGCCGCGGGCGAGCACGAGGTCCAGCCCTACGCGTTCTTCGCGCTCGCGTTCTTCTATGCGATGTACGCGCTGATGCTGAAGAAACGGGACATCCGGTTCGCGGCCCTCGCGGGCCTCGGCTTCGCCGCCCTCGCCCTCGGGAGCAGCTCCCAGATACTCGCGGTCATATCGGTAGTCCTTTTCATAGTGATGGAGTCGATACTGCATTTCCTCCGGGATGACGAACCAACAGAGCTGAAGCGGATACTCGTCACCAACTCGGTGCTTGCCCTTATCGGGCCGCTCCTCGGGAGCGCGATCCTCAGGGACGTGTTCGAGAACGGCTCCCCGTCGTTCTCTATTATCGCGCCTTTCGTCATCGCCATCGCCTTCGCCGGCGCGCTCTATGCAATCAAGCTGAAGATTTCGGACAAGAACAAGGCGACGCTGGCCCTCGGGGCGCTGCTCCTTGCCGGCCTCCTCGTCTACTCGCTCACGCCCGTAGGCGGCTACATCAAGAACATCGCGCAGGCCGGGTTCGGCTTCGCGCAGTACAACAAGCCCCTCGACCGCACGATAGCCGAGCAGGGCCTCGCGGCGCCATCGTATGACGGGACGATAGGATTCATCTCCACTTCGTTCTCGCTCCCGCCGCAGCTCGATTCCCTGGGCTCGCTGATAAGCATCCTCATGTTCATGATTTTGCTCCCGTTCACGGTCGTCACGAACGCCCTGCTCTCCGTTTTCGTCGCCATTGTTAACGTGTTCATATCGACGAGCGTGGAATTCGCGGCAAAGGACGTCAGCCTCCTTTTGCTCTGGCTCTTCATTTTCTGGGCCGTCGCCGCGATATCCATCTGGAGGTTCGCCAAGAAGGAAGACGACCTCATCGGCCTCCTCCTCCTTGTGATCGTGACGCCTCCCCTCGTTGTCGGCCTCATCAAGGCAAAGTACACGATTTACGCCGGGGTGCTGCTCGCGATCGCGCTCGGGTTCACCCTCGGCTACCTCGACTCCATCGTGCCGCGCTTCGTGAAGGATGCGAAAGTCAGGGAGAACCTGCTCAAGGGCCTCCTCTATTTCGGCATTATCATCGCGCTCCTCCAGTTCAGCTACATGGGCTTCGCGCCCTCGCTGGCATGGGGCTCGCTCCAGACGCTCTACCAGAACGACCCTCAGGCGCTCGCGGCCAAGTTCAGCTCGTTCTGCGCATCCTCTAACGACACCGAGGCCTGCGCCGCCGCTGCAGACCCCGTGGGCTACGCATCGCAGGGCACGAACTTCCAGTACAATTACAAGCTCTGCCTGCTCTCGGTATTCTCGCAATACTCATACCTCCAGAACCCGGCCGCCGCGCCGCCCTGGGAGTCGCAGTCCGCGTACTTCCGGTGCCAGCGCATCTCGGAATACTGGGTCGACTCGATGGAGTGGCTCAAGGGAAACACCGAGCCAGGCTCGAGGATAACCTCGTGGTGGGACTACGGCCACTGGATAAACTACTTCGGCGACCGGAACGCGGTCATCAGGAACGAGCACATGTCCCCCGACATGATAGGCGAAGTGGCCCACGGCTATGTGGACGCGACGCCGGCCGAGCTCAAGAGCTGGATGGTGGCCCACGACAGCAAGTACGCCCTCTTCGACGTGGAGCTCCTTTCCTCAGGAAACTCCCTCGGCGGCAAGTACGGCGCGCTCAACTACCTTTCGTGCGCATACCACAACCTGACGACGGTCGCGCAGTCGCCCGGAGATTCGCAGTGCGAGGCCGACCACCTATGGGAAACCGTGGTGGTGTCCCAGAACCCCTGCACGATATCCAACCTGACGGGCAGGACCGGCTTCGTCGCATACAAGGTTTACTCCGGAAACATCCCTCTCGTGAACTACCCTGACTTCTGCATCCAGCCGACCGACCCGAACGTGGTCGCATACTGCAGGGACGCCCTCAGGGCTGTCCCGGCTTACTGCGCAGGCGAAGTGAGCCTCGCAAGCGGCGAGAAGACGCTCGGCACGTATTACCTGAACGAGACCAACCCGAACGGGGACCTCAAGGTGAACAAGGCCGTCCTCCAGCTCCCGCGCTCGCTCCCGGCGACCTACCACTTCGGCCCCGCGGTCGAGGCCACCCTGTTCTACACCAAGGACCAGGTCTGGCTGGACAACGGGCAGGTCGTGTCCGGCTACTCAGACCGCAAGGGATTGTTCTACGACTCGGCCCTCTACCAGGCTTTCTTCCTCAGGGAGCTCCCCGGCTTCACGCTGGTTTACGAGAGCCCGAACGGCGGCGCCGTGAAGATTTACAAGCTTGCCGAGTGATTTAAATAAAATAGCGGCGATATCCCGTACAAGGGCGGCGGACATGTACTCAAGGAAACTTCAGGATGAGCTGAAAAAGAAGGACATCGAGCCCGGCGACCGCATACGGCTTTTGAGCGGGAGCGCGGTTTTCGAGGGCCTCCTCATGCCCCGCCCGGACTTCGGCGACCCCGACCTCGTGGTCCTGAAGCTCGACAACGGCTACAACACCGGCCTGAAGGCCGATTCCATCGAGCTCCTCGAGAAATCCCCCCCGCGCCCGAAGGAGGCGCAGGCCGAGGAAAAAGCCCGAAAGGGAAGCGTCGCCATCTTGGGCTGCGGCGGGACTATCGCCTCGAAAATCGAGTACAAGACCGGGGGCGTCTATCCCTCGATAACCCCCAAGGAGCTTCGCTCTGCTTTCCCCGCGCTCGAGCGCTGGCCGATACACTCGCGCAAGATATTCTCGCTCTTTTCCGAGGACATGAACGCGCACCACTGGCGCCTCCTCGCCGACGCCATTGAGGAGGAGATAAAGGACGGGAGCGAGGGCGTCGTCGTCATGCACGGCACCGACACGATGGTCTACACGTCCGCTGCGATAAGCTTCATGCTCCAGAACCTTCCAGTGCCCGTCGTGTTCGTGGGCTCCCAGAGGAGCTCGGACAGGCCATCGAGCGAGAACGAGATGAACCTCCTCAACGCAGTGTTCAGCTCGACAAGGGACCTCGGCGAGGTCGCGGTCTGCATGCACGCGGGCACGAACGACGACTTCTGCCACCTCCACCGCGGCACGCGCGTCCGGAAGATGCACACCTCCAGGCGCGACGCGTTCCACTCGCTCAACTCGCCCCCGCTTTTTGCGGTGGATTACCGCGCGGACCGGTTCGACATGCTTTCGGAAGCCAAAAGCCGCCACAAAAGCGGCTTCATCTCAAAAAAACACCTGAACGACAATGTCGCTCTCATCTACGTCCACCCGAACATAAAGCCGGAGTTCATATCGAAGCTGGACGGCTACGACGGCATAGTGCTCATGGGAACCGGCCTCGGCCACATCCCCACCGACGCCTTCGGCGACAAGACCGTGAAGGGCATATACAAGCCCCTGAAGGAGCTGATGGAATCCGGAATACCCGTGGCCATGACCAGCCAGTGCCTTTCCGGGCGCGTCTGCCTCAGGGTTTATACTAACGGCCGCCTCCTCCGCGAGGCCGGGGTGATAGGCGACGGCGCGGACTGGACTCCCGAGGCCGCATACGCCAAGATGTGCTGGGCCCTCGGCCAGACCAAGGACGCGAAGAAGGTCCGCGAGCTGATGGAGACGGACATTGCAGGCGAGATAACCGCGCGCTCGGCGCTGGAGGGGATTTAGATGAAAATCGGCATTGAAATCCACCAGCGGCTCGAAGGGAAGAAGCTTTTCTGCGACTGCGGGTGCGCCATAGACGAGTCAGAAACTCCGAACATCACGATAACGCGCCGGCTCCACCCGGTCTTCAGCGAGCTTGGCGAAGTGGACGAGGCCTCGCAGGCAGAGTTCGCCAAGGACCGCGTGTTCGAGTACCAGGTCTTCAGGCACAACGACTGCCTCGTCGAAACCGACGAGGAGCCCCCCAAGACCATGAACGGCGAGGCGCTCAGGACCGCGCTCGCGATAGCGATGCAGCTCAATGCCGTCCCGGTTGGCGAGGTGCACGTCATGCGGAAGATGGTCATCGACGGGAGCAACACTTCAGGGTTCCAGCGCACCTCCATCGTCGCCCTCGGGGGCGTTCTGGAGACATCGAAGGGGCCCGTGGGCATCCCGCAGGTCGCCATCGAGGAGGAGAGCGCAGGGATAGTCGCTGGCGGCGAATCCCGCGCGACGTACCGGCTCGACCGCCTCGGCATCCCGCTCATCGAGATATCTACGGACCCCGACATCAAGGACGGCGAGCACCTTTCCGAAGTCGCCCAGAAAATCGGCATGATTCTCCGCGCGAGCGGGAAAGTCGCGCGCGGCCTCGGCACGATTCGGCAGGACGTGAACGTCTCCACCGAGGGCGGCGCGCGCGTCGAGATTAAGGGCGCGCAGGACCTGAAGATGCTCCCGACGCTGGTCGATTACGAGGTGAAGCGCCAGACCGCCCTCGTCTCCATCCTCCTCGAGCTGCGCTCGAAGAGCGCCCTTCCGCTCAAGAAGCACGTGAAGGACGTCACGGAACTGTTCCGCGGCACAAAGGCAAAGCTCATCGCCTCCGGAATCGATTCCGGCTCGGTGGTTCTCGCGCAGAAGCTCCTCTTCCACAAGGGAATCCTCGGCCGCGAAACCCAGCCCGGCAGGCGCTATGGCACCGAGCTTTCCGACTACGCCAAGCGCGCAGGCGTGAAGGGCCTCATACACAGCGACGAGAGCATGGAGAAATACGGCATAACCGCCGACGAGTTCGCACGGCTCGAAAAGGAGCTGGAAATCTACGCCGGAGACGCTTTCATCATGGTCGTCGCGCCGAAGGCGCAGGCCGAGAAGGCAATCGAATACGCGGTCATCCGCGCGAACATGGACTACGTCCCGAAGGAGACGCGCAGGGCGAACCCCGACGGGACCTCCACATTCATGCGCCCGCTCCCGGGGAGGGCGCGCCTCTACCCCGAAACCGACGTCCCGCCGATTCCGCTCACCCCCGAATTCCTCGCAACCGTCGAGAAGGGCGAATCGCTCGAGGACAAGAAGGCGAAGCTGGAAAAGCTCCTCAACAAGGAGATGGCCGGGAGGATGCTGAAATCCCGGAACCTCCACCTCTTCGAGAAGCTCGTCGAGGGCGGCGCCGAGCCGATGCTTGCGGCGACCACGCTCGAGGACACCCTCGTCTCATTGAGGCGCGAGGGCGTCGAGTTCGAGGACGCGGAAAAGACGCTCGGGGAGCTTTTCGCGGAATACAAAAACGGCGCCTTCGTGAAAGCCGCCATACCGGACATCCTCAAGGGCATGGCAAAGGGCGCGCGCGTCGAGGCGGTTTTGAAGGTCTTCCGCCTCCAGAGGATTGCCGGAAAGGAGCTCGAGGCCCTGGTTGCCGAGAACAACGGCGACATGAAGGCCATAATGCAGAAATACCGGCTCCAGGTTGACCCGGCCGAAGTGAGCGCCATACTGCGCAAAAAATGAACCCCGCGCCTCAGCCTTGCAGCTAATTAAAAATCGGGAGCGGGAATACTCATCGTGAAGCCGACAAACCCCTGCTCCTTCTGCGATGCCAAGTGCTGCAAGACCTACACCATCACAGTGACGGCTTTCGACGTCCTGCGCATTTCGGAGAAAACGGGCAGGAAGCCGGAGGACTTCGCAATCCTCCACCCCCTGCGCATACTCAGCTACGACCCGGACCAGGTGCTCGACACCACTGACGGATGCGGCTATTACCTCCTCGGGCTCAAGTCGCACCCGTGCGTCTTCCTCGGAAAGGACAACCTCTGCACCATACACGAGCATGCTCCGATGTCGTGCCGCCGCTACCCCTACCAGGTGAACGACAAGCTCAACACGCGCTTCTGCCCTTTGCCGTCGCAGATTCTTTTCAGGCTCAAGGGCCCGGACATGAAGGCGACCCCGCTCCTCCTTGAGCTGGAGGCCCACAAGAAGATAGTGAAGGAATGGAACGCAAAAAAGGGCAGGATGGCCGACTGCCTGCCGTTCCTCCTTGAGCGCGCCCGCCTAGCCGCCGAAGAAGGTCGAGTATAGGAGATACGCGTTGAAAGCGAGTATCACTAGCGCGAATATCGAGGCCAAGACGACGGTCGCCTTCCTGCTCACGAGGTCGCCCATCAGCTTCTTGTCGGCGCTGTAGTAGATGAGCGGTATCAGGGGGAGCGGAATCAGCAGGCTGAGCGCGACCTGGCTGTAGACGAGCACCTGCAGGGGCTCTATCCCGAGGAGTATCGCGACAAGGAGCGGAATGACGTTTATCACCCTCGTTATGATTCTCCTCATGGTCGGGCTCAATTTGAAGTCCGTGAGGCTCTCCATTATGCTCTGGCCGGCGAGCGTTCCTGTTATCGAGGATGAAATCCCGGCCGAAAGGAGAGCGACCGCGAACACCAGGGAGGCGAGCTGGCCAAAGAGCGGCGTCAGTGTCCTGTAGGCCTCGTCTATCGTCGCCACAGTGAATCCCGAGTTGTAGAATGCGGCCGCGGCCATGATGAGTATCGCGGCATTTATCAGCCCGGCTACGAACAGCGAAAGGATGTTGTCCACGATGTGGTATTTGAGCGCCGTTTTCCTGTCCAGCTTCCCGTTTTCCTTCATCTTGTTCTTGAGGAGCCACGAGTGCACGAAAAGCGCGTGCGGCATCACCGTGGCGCCTATGATGCCCACCGCGAAGAGGACGGTCTCGGGGGTCAGGAGGGGCTTGACCGAGTGCTCGGCTATCAGGCCGAGGTCCGGGCCGGTGATGACTATTTCGTAGACATACCCTATGCCGATAACCGAGACGAAAAGTATGAACGCGTACTCCAGCGTCCTGAAGCTCCTGTTCGTCAGGAGAAGGAGGAGGAGCACGTCCGCGATGGCGAGGAACGTCCCGATGAGCATCGGGATGCCGAACAGGAGGTTCAGCGCGACGACTATGCCGAGGAATTCGGCGAGGTCGGTCGCGAGTATCGCCACTTCGGCAAGCAGCCAGTAGATGAAGACTGCGGCCTTGCTCTTCCACTTCAGGCGCACGATCTCGGCGACCGAGTAGCCCGCGATGCCGATTTTGCCGGAAATGTACTGGAAAAGCATCGCCATTATGCTCGAAAGCCAGACAACCCAGAGGAGGTCGTAGTTGAACGACGCCCCGCTGCTGATGGATGTGCCCCAGTTCCCCGGGTCCATGTAAGCCACGCTGACTATCAGCCCGGTGCCGAAGAATGCCCAGAACTTCCTGTCGCCTATGTGCTTTGCGGCCTCGATAACGTCTTTTATCCCGTGAATCATGAAATCTCCTACACTATGGCTTTCCCGTGAGGGTCGGTCTTAGGCCTCCCGATGAACTCGTAGAGGCGCTCAATCATATCGTCGCTCGCCCAGTGCTCGAGCGCGCATGCTTCCCCGTGCACCCTCTCCTTTTCCATGTTAAGCTTGCTGAAAAGGAACGTCTCGATGACGCGGTGCTTGAAGTTCATCCTCCTTGCTATCTTAGCGCCGTTCCCGCTTAGCCTGACTTTCCCGTACTTCTCCATCTCGACCAGGCCGGCGGCCGCGAGCTTCTGCAGCGTCAGGGCGACGGTGTTTTTTGACAGTCCGAGCATGCGCGTGAGGTCCACCGACCTCACACCATCCCCGGAATCCATCTTGTCTATCGCGCGGCAATAATCCTCGATGGTCCTTTCAAGCATGAAAGTTCTATATATAGAACATTTTTAATACCTTCGGCAGACCCCCCCGCCTCGACAGCCATCAATATCCATTTATAATAACTATTATGCACAATATCTTCAATGCACGAAAGGAAAAAATACGAACAGCCCCAGCACGGGGAACGCCGGAGAGGCTTTGCCGGCAGGGAGGCGTTCGCCGAGGCGATATCGCACCCCCGGATAGGCGGCTTCGAGCTCCAGGCAATCCTCGGAAAGGGGGGCATGTCCACAGTATACCTCGCAAGGGACAGCCACGGGAGGGAGGTCGCCCTCAAGGCGGTCGGCAAGCGTCCCGAAGGGGACGGACTGAGGTACCTCGACGACTGGTTCGTCCGGGAGTGCGTGGCCAACCTCATCCTCAGCCACCCTAACATAATCCACGCGTTCGAAGCGGGAGAGACGCGCACCCACCTTTACCTTTCGATGGAGAAGCTCGAGGGCCGGACTCTCCATGCCCATCTTTCCGGGCACCTCGGCATGGGCTGGGACATTTCGAGGCGCTTCTTCATCCAGTTCGCCGACGCGCTCGTTGAGATGCACCGCGCGGGCGTCGTCCACAGGGACCTGAAGCCCGAGAACATCATGCTCGCCATGGGCGAGGGCGGCCTCGCGCTCAAGGTACTCGATTTCGGGCTTTGCCACATTCTCGATTATGGGGACGTCTACCCCCATGTCCGGGGGAGCCGGACCGGGGAGCCCGAAGTGAACCCCGGGACCGGCGAGTTCGGCACCCCCGAGTTCCGCCCGCCCGAGCACGACCTCTTGGCGCCGGCATGGATGCCGGCATTCGACATCTATTCGGCAGGATTCGTACTCTACAATATGGTTGCAGGAGTCCTTCCTTTCCCGCATACCAACCGCACCGAACCTGAAGTGCGGTCGTCTTTCTACAACGCAGTCCACCTCGAAATGCGGTTCCCCAAGCCGACAGAGCTTGGCGTGCCGGTCTCGATTCCAACTGCGGCCGAGGACGCAATCATGGCGTGCCTCGACAAGAACCCCCTCGGCCGGCCGCAGGCATCGGAGCTGAGGGCAATCTTCGAGTCGTGCTAGCCTGAGCACTCCCTGAGTATCGCTATCGCTTCCTCGTCCTCGACCTGCACGAAATCCTCGTAGAACTGGCCTATGGCATAGAAGATGTCCATCGAAAGCAGGCAGTGCATCTCGTCCGCGAGCGCGGCTATCCGGGCGACGGTTTCAGACGGGCCCACGGGCACGGCGACGACTATTTTGGCGGCCCCCTGCTTCCGGATTACGTGGATTGCGGCAATTATCGTGCTTCCCGTGGCGATGCCATCATCCACGATTATTGCCGTCTTTCCAGCCAGGTCCGGCTTCGGCCTCCTCCCGCGGTAGCGCTCATATTTTTCCTCCACCGCCTTCTCGAGCCTCTTCCTCTCGGACTCGATGTAGCCCCGGTCTATCCCTTCTGCCGACTGGGTGAGGAAATGCTCGCCGTCCGGCCCCACCGCGCCTATGGCGAATTCCTCGCTCATCGGGTGGGAGATTTTTTTCGTGACGATGATGTCGAGCGGGAGGCCGAGCCGCTCGTGGAGCACCTTCCCTATCTGGAGCGCGCCCCTCGGTATCGCGAGGATTATCGCATCCCTGTCGTTTTTGTATTCGGCGAGGGCGGCGGCAAGCTGCTCCCCGGCGTCGAAGCGGTCCCTGAACATGCTCTAGCCACCCGCTTTCCCTTTATAGTTTTTGCGAAATGTGAGCACGGCTACCATGGTCAGGCAGAGCAGGAAGAGGTAGACCGGATAGACCGAGATTTCGAACTTCCACTCCGCTATCGCGAAAAGGTTGAGGGTGTTGGCGCAAAGGAATATCAGCCATGCCAGCCTGTCCTCGTGCGCCGGGTCAGTGTAGGCCTTTTTCAGCGTCGGTATCGCCCCCGCGAGGTCCACTGCGATGCCCATGAGGAGCGCGATGAGCGGGGAGCTGAACGCCCACCACAGTGCCAGGCCGAGGGCCGCGCCTGCGAGGCACCACTTGTCTATTCCGCTCCAGCCCCCCTCGCCGTGCTTCACCGAAACCCACAGGACGGCGAGGAACCCGAGCTGGTTGAAAAGGGGTATCCATAGCGTGTCTGTCGCCCCGACCGAGTAGTAGCTTGCAAGGAGGATGAACCCCAGGATGTTCCAGATCAGCCAGGTGGCACGGTTCGGCCTGTTCTCCCCGCGCACTGCCCGGACTACATAAGGCACGTACGCTGAAAGCGCGATAAGCCCGGCTACCAGTCCGGCTATGGCCTGCGGTTCCATGCTTGGTAGTATGCCGGCAAGCTATTTCATCATTTCCTTCGCAGGCTGAGCGCGAGGACAATCCCGTTCACGACGAGGAAATACAGCGGGAAGAGGGCGATTTCCATCGTCCAGCTCTCTATCGCAAGGACATTGAGCAGGTTCCCGAGCGAAAAAACCGTCCATGCGGCCCTGCTTTCGGAGCCGGGCTCTTCGAGGAGCTTTTTTATCGTGGGCATGGCGCCCAAGAAGTCCACGCAAATCGCGAAAACCAGGGCAAGAAGGGCCGAGCCGCTTGCAAACCATAGAATTATGCCCAGGAATGCGCCTCCAAGGCAGAGCCGGTCGAAGATGCTCCACCCGCCGGTGCCATACCTTATGGAGACGAGGGCGACGGAAGCCTGCCCCAGTGTGAATGCCGCCGCGGCGAAGATGGTGTCCCGCGCTCCCGCCGCGTAATAACTAGCCGTAATCACAAGGGCCAGGACTGTCCATATCGCCCAGGTCGCCCTGTTCGGGCGGCTTTTGCCGCCCACAGCGTCCTTTATGTAAAAGGCGAACGCCGACAGTGTCACGATCCCGGCCAGGATTCCTATCTCCATGGACATTTCACTGGATTGCCTCGCGATAATCTTATTAATTCCGCCTTCCCCGAACTCCGGTATGGCAGAAATTTCCATCGGGAAGGCGGACTTGAAGCCCGGCTCATCAAAGTGCCTCAGCGCGGCAGACCGGCAGCTTTCGCTTGCCAACATAAAGGGGAAATACTACTGCATAGACAACCTCTGCACCCATGCCGAAGGGCCGCTCTGCGAGGGCGAAATCGGGACGGTGGACGACTACTCTGTAACCTGCCCGTGGCACGGGTCGGTTTTCGACTACCGGGACGGAAAGGTCCTGAACGGGCCGGCAAGGAAGGAAGTCCGGGCCTACAAAGTCACCGAAAGGGACGGTGAACTGTTCATAGAAATCTAGGTGGGCCAGGATGGCATTCGACCCGCTCGAGCCGTTTGCAGACAAAAAACTCCTCAGGGAGGTGATGGACGCGCTCGCATCCTTCGATTACAAGCTGTTCGGCCGGATTCCCCTGAACCTGTACCGCGGCGAGCCGACGAATTACGAATTCGACCTGAACCTGGGCGTCATACACTTCACCGAGCAGGACTTCCGGGGCCTCTCGGCAATCTTCGAGTCGATAAACCGGAAATGGGGCACGAAAATGACCTACTGCATATATCCTTCAAAGGATAAGGCGCGGGACATGATATTGAACGTCCGGGGCTCGCCCAAGGCGCCCTCGGAACTGGACTGATTCCATGGTCCGGCTCGCTTTCCTTGGCGACCTGATGCTCGGGCGCAACTTGAACTATGCCGCCATGGAAAACGGGCCGGCCTATCCATGGGGGAATACCCTGCCTGTCCTTAAGTCTGCCGACCTGCGCCTTGCCAACCTCGAGTGCGTCATATCGGACAAGGGGGTTCCATGGGCGCCCGGGGAAAAAGCGTTCCATTTCCGCGCGGAGCCTCTGGCAATCCCAGTCCTGAAGGCGGCCGAAATCGGCTTTGTTTCCCTCGCCAACAACCACTCCCTCGACTTCTCCAAGGATGCGCTTTTTGACATGCTTTCGCGCCTCGATGAGGCCGGCATCCGCCATGCAGGGGCCGGGGCGGATTTTTCCGAGGCGGCCGCGCCCGCAATCCTTGAAGCCGGCTCTCTCAAGGTGGGCGTCATCTCGGCCACCGACAACACGCCCGAATGGGAGGCAAAGCCCGGCTCACCCGGCGTTTTCTTCCTTCCCACCCTGCCCCGCCCGGAGGTGCTCGAAAAAATCGGGAAATCGGCCCGGCTTGCCCGCGAAAAAGGCGCGGAAACCATAGTATTCTCGGACCACTGGGGCCCAAACATGAGGCAGAGGCCCGGCCCGCTTCATGAAAGCTTCGCAAGTAGCGTGCTGGACATCGGAATCGACATCTTCCACGGCCACAGCGCGCACATATTCCAGGGGGTAGGGATGCACGGGGGAAAGCCCGTCCTGTTTGACACCGGAGACTTCGTGGACGACTACGCCGTCGACCCGCACCTCAGGAACGACTGGTCGTTCATATTCCTTCTTGACCTGGGCGCAAAAACCGGAAGGCTGCAAAAGGTGACGCTGGTGCCGGCGCACATATCCGGTTGCCAGGCGAACCTCGCGCCTGAGCCTCTTGCGGGTATAATCTGCCAAAAGATGGAATCGCTCTGCCTGGAGATGGGGACCGAGGCACGGAAAGAGGGAAGGAACCTGGTCATTGAGCCGGCTTAGCCTGCTCTACCGGCACCGGCTCGGCCTTCGGGACGACGGCGAAGCTCGCGACCTTCTCGCCCTCGCCCAGCCTGATTATCGTCACGCCCTGCGTGTTCCTCCCGATTACCGAGATGTCCTTCACGTAGGTCCTGATGGCCTGCCCCTTCGAGCTCATGACGATGACTTCGTCATCCTCGTTCACGGCGCGGATGCCGACCACGTCGCCATTGCGGCCCTCGACCTTTATGTTGATGACTCCCGAGCCGCCCCTGCCCTGCACCCTGTACTCGTCTATGTGGGTGCGCTTGCCGAATCCGTTCTCGGTTATCGTGAGGATGCCGGGCTTTGCGCAGGTCGCTATGCCGACTACTTCGTCCTCCCCCTCCTTGAAGCGTATGCCTATGACGCCCTGCCCCGTCCGGCCTATCTCGCGGGCGTCCTCCTCCTTGAACCGTATGGCCTGCCCTTTCTTGGTGGCTATCACGAGGTCCTGCTTCCCGTCGGTCTTCATCACTTCGACCAGCCTGTCGCCTTCCTTGAGGGTGATGGCTATGATGCCGACCTTCCTGACGTTGCCGAAGTTGTCGAGCGCGGTCCTCTTGATGATTCCGCTCCGGGTCACCATCGAGAGGAATTCCCCGGTGTCGAACCTGTCCACGGAAATCCACGAGGTAATCTTCTCGTCCTTCAGGTCGAGCAGGCTGACAAGGGTCTTTCCTGTAGAATACCTGCCGCTCTCGGGAATCCTGTACGCCTTGAGCCAGAACAGGCGGCCCTTGTCCGTGAAAAGGAGCAGGTAGTTGTGGTTCTTGGTAACTATCACGTCGTGGACGAAGTCCTCGTCCTTGGTCTCGGTGCCTATCACGCCCTTGCCGCCGCGGTGCTGGGAGCGGTATTCCTGCAGGCTCACGCGCTTGACGTATCCGCGGCTGCTTATGACGACGACCACCTCGTCGTTAGGTATGAGCGACTCGACGTCCACGCCGCCGTCCTCGCCGTCGACGACCTCGGTCCTCCTCTCGTCGCCGTACTTGTCCTTTATCTCGGCAAGCTCGGCCTTGATTATCGTGAGTATCTTCTGGACGTCCGCAAGGACTTCGCCCAGCCACGCTATCCTCTTCACGAGCTCCTGGTACTCGTTCTCGATTTTCTCGCGCTCGAGCGCGATGAGCTTCGAGAGCCTCATGTCGAGTATCGCGTTCGCCTGCAGCTCGCTGAGCCCGTATCTCCCCATGAGCCCCTCGCGGGCCTCGTCTATGTCCTTGGATTTCCGCAGGAGCTCCACTATCGGGTCGATGTTCTCGAGGGCGACTCTCAGCCCCTCGAGTATGTGCGCCCGGGCCTTGGCCTCCTTCAGCTCGAACTCGCTCCTCTTGCGGACTATCTCCTTCCTGAACTCGACGAACTCCCTGATGAGCTGGACAAGCGGCATTATCTTCGGGTGCTTGTCGCAGATTGCGAGGTTGATTATTCCGAATGAGGACTGGAGCTGGGTGTGCGCGTAGAGCTGGTTCAGGACGATGTCCGCGTCCGAGCCCTTCTTGAGGTCTATGACGACCTCCATGCCATCCTTGTCCGAGCGGTCGTGCACGCCGCCTATCCCCTCGATTTTCTTGTTCCTGACCGCCTCGACAATCGACTCGATGACCGCGGTCTTCGTTATCTGGTAGGGAATCTCGCTGATGATTATGGCGTTCCTTTTCTCGTCTTTCACTGCCCTCCCGCGGAGCTTGATGACGCCGCGGCCGGTCTTGTACGCCTCGATGATGCCGCCGCTCCCGACGATTATTCCTCCTGTGGGGAAGTCCGGGCCCTTGACGTGCTTTACGACTTCCTCTTCAGGTGCCCCGTCTATGAGCGCGACCGTCGCGTCTATTATCTCGCCGAGGTTGTGCGGCGGTATGTTCGTCGCCATGCCGACAGCGATTCCGGAGGAGCCGTTGATGAGCAGGTTGGGAATCTTGGTGGGAAGGACCGTCGGCTCCTTGAGGGTGCCGTCGAAGTTGTCCGTGAATCTTACCGTCTCCTTGTCGATGTCGGAAAGCATCTCCGCGGTGATTTTGGCCATCCTCACCTCCGTGTACCTCATCGCGGCAGGCGAGTCGCCGTCAATCGAGCCCATGTTGCCCTGCCCGTCCACGAGAGTGTAGCGGAGCGAGAACGGCTGGGCCATCCTCACGAGGGCGTCATACACCGCCAAATCGCCGTGAGGGTGGTACTTACCGAGGACGTCGCCGACGATGCGCGCGCTCTTTTTGGTGGGCTTCCCGTAGACGTTGCCCAAATCCTGCATGCCGAAAAGGACCCTCCTGTGCACTGGCTTGAGGCCGTCCCTCACGTCGGGAATAGCGCGCCCGATTATGACCGACATCGCGTAATCGAGGTAGCTCTCCTTCATGTCGGCTTCAATCGGTCTGTTGGTGATGGTTTCAGGCATGTGACCACTAGATGTCCAGGTTCTTCACGGTCGCGGCGTGCTGCTCGATGAAATTCCTCCTAGGCTCGACCTGGTCGCCCATGAGTATCGTGAAAAGCTCGTCCGCGACCATCGCGTCCTCTATGGTGACCTTCTTGAGCGTCCTCGTCTCCGGGTTCATCGTGGTGTCCCAGAGCTGCTCGGCGTTCATCTCGCCAAGCCCCTTGTACCTCTGGATGTTCGCCCCGTCGCCCGTTTGCTTCATCAGCTCGGCAAGCTCCGCGTCGCTGTAGGCGTAATTCACGCTCTTGCCCTTTGCGACCCTGTAGAGGGGGGGCTGGGCCGCATAGAGGTAGCCCTTCTCTATTATCTCCTTGAAATAGCGGTAGAAGAGAGTAAGGATGAGCGTCCGGATGTGCGAGCCGTCCACGTCGGCATCGCTCATGATGATTATCTTGTGGTACCTGACTTTCGAGATGTCGAAGTCGTCCTTGAAGCCCGCGCCTATCGAAAGGACGATGTTGCGTATCTGCTCGCTCTCGAGCACCTTGTGCATCGGCGCCTTCTCGACGTTCAGTATCTTGCCCCGGAGGGGCAGTATCGCCTGGTGCTGGCGGTCGCGGGCCATCTTGCTGCTGCCGCCGGCGCTGTCGCCCTCCACGAAGAATATCTCGGACTTGGCCGGGTCCTCCTCCGCGCAGTCCGCGAGCTTCCCAGGGAGCACCGAGCTCTCGAAGACGTTCTTCCTCCTGATGAGGTCCTTTGCCTTCTGCGCGGCCTCGCGGGCCTCCATCGCGTTCACTATCTTGTCCATGATGCGCTTGGAGTCCGGGGGGTGCTCTTCCATGTACGTCTTTAGGGACTCGTAGACTATCGAGTCGACCGCGCCCCTCACCTCGCTGTTCCCCAGCTTGGTCTTGGTCTGGCCCTCGAACTGGGGCTCGGCTATCTTCAGGCTTATTATCGCGGTGATGCCCTCAATCGAATCGTCGCCAGTAATCTTGTGCTCCTCCTTGACGAGCTTGTTCGACCGGGCGTAGTCGTTTATCGCCCTCGTGAGCGCGGTCCTGAGGCCCACCACGTGCGTGCCCCCCTCTATGGTCTTGATGTCGTTCACGAAGCTGTAGATGCTGTCGTTGTAGGCGTCGGTGTACTGGAGCGCGACCTCTATCTCGAGGTGCTCGTTCTTCTTCGCGAAATACACCGGCGGGTGGAGCTTGTTCTTGGCCGAGTTCAGGTACTCGACGAACTGCACTATCCCGCCCTCGAAGCGGAACTCCTCCTTCCTCCCGTCCCTCTCGTCCTCGAGGCTTATCCGCAGGCCCTTGTTGAGGAACGCGAGCTCCATTATCCTCTCCTTGAGGTATTCGTAGTCGAACTCGATGCTCTGGAAAATGGACTGGTCCGGCTTGAAGATGACGACCGTGCCCCTGTGGTCCGTGTCTCCGGCCACTGCTACAGGGTCCTTCAGCCTGCCCTTGGCGTAGGAAATGGTATGTATCTTGCCCCCGCGGTGGACCTCTATCTTCATCCACTCGGAAAGCGCGTTCACGACGCTCATGCCGACTCCGTGGAGGCCGCCCGAGACCTTGTACGCCTTCTTCTCGAACTTGCCCCCCGCGTGGAGCGAGCTCGATACGACTTCGAGCGCCGACTTGCCCGAGGCGTGCCTGTCGGTGGGGATTCCCCTTCCGTCGTCCCTTACCGTGGCCGTGCCGTCCTTTCCGAGCCTGATTTCTATGTTCTTGCAGTGGCCTGCGAGCGCTTCGTCTATGGAGTTGTCCACTATCTCGTATATCAGGTGGTGGAGGCCCCGCTTGTAGGTGTCGCCTATGTACATTCCGGGCCTCTTCCTCACCCCTTCGAGGCCCTCGAGAACCTGGATTTCGGCCGCTGTATACCCTGTTTCGTCGCTCATATGATAACCACTAGTTCCTTGTCGTGTTCCATCGTCGTAGAGATTAGCAAAATTACTTTGCTGAAAAGGCTTTAAATTCGTATCTTATGGGCCTTTATTTTACACGTTTCACTAGCTTTAAAAACACAGTTCCGCATGGGGAAATCCGCATCCCCAATGAACGAAAATACCACTGCCTTAGGCCTAGTGATAGGCGCCAATTTCGGGACCATCCCCCGGATGCCCGCAAACGGCCTGTGGAAAAGGAAAAAAGGAGCGGCACTCTTGTGTAGTCAGGAAGCCTCGAATACCTTGACCTTGGCCTTCCAGCTCTCTATCGCGGAGTTGAACTTGTCCTTGCTCACGAACAATATCGAGTCCACGCCCCTGCCGCGCAGGATGACGAAGACGCTCTTGTCGCCGACGGCCACGAAGCTCTGGGGGGGCTTCTGGCCCAAGTTCTTGGAAAGGGACGTGAGGTAGGCGTTCAGCTTCACTGCTAGCGCGCTCATGACCGTCCCGCTGCCCTCGGCGAATTCCGAGATGACGACCTTGTCCTGCTTGAGTACGATTGCACCCTTGATGATGCCCTTCTCGACCATCTCCTGGACGAGCTGCTCGGGCGTAATCTTCCTCTTCTTGATTGAATCCCGCTCGAAGATTATTCCGTCGGCACCCTCGAGCTTCACGTACCTCCCGAGCGCCCATGCGCGCAGGGACGCGGGTACCGTGACGAGCGAGGACGTGTAGACCTCGCCCTGCTCCTCGAGCATCTTGGATATCGCATCCTTCCACTTCGGCCAGTTCGTGTCCGCGAGCTTCTTCTTCTCGTTCAGGCTGCTTATCGCGCTCTCGACCTTCGAGAGGTTCTCCTCCACTATGGTCTTGGTCCTCGCGGTCATCTCCTTGCTGACCGTGTCGAGCTTCTCGGACTTGACCGCGGTAAGGATGTCGTATTCCTTGCTTACGTCGAAATCCTCCTTCATGTATTCCTCTATGAGCCGGTCAAGCTCGGCAATCCTGTCCTTCAGGGAGGCCGCCCTCGCGAGGAACATGTCCTTCTCGTGCTTGATGACCATGCCGTAGGCGCGCTCGAGTATCACTATCTTGGTCAGGTTCTCGATGGCGAAGTAGCTCATCAGGACGCCTATGAAGACGAGGCCGATTCCCACTATGCCCATCTGGCTCTTCAGCAGGAAATCCACGGATTCCATGAGCGTCGGTATCGCCGAAGGCTGGGTCGCCATCGTTGAAGAAACGAAATAGCCCGCACCGAGGAACAGGACCGCGACGACGATGTCGGTCTTCCAGCGGACGTCCGTCCTCCCGAAGGCCTTCCTGAAGCCTGTCGTGAGGCTCGCGCCGGCCGCCCTCTCGCTGACTATCGCCAGTATGAGTATGACGAGGTTATAGAGCACGAGGAGCGCCGACAGGGTAATGGCGAATGCCGCCCCGTATGCGATGAAGTAGTTGCCGAGCATGCCGCTCAGCGCGATTATGAGCGAGTTCGTCGGGGCGAGGAACGAAAGGTTCAGCTCCTTCACCTTCACCTCGGGCGTGTTCAGCTCGCTTATGAAAGCATCCGGCCCCTGGTCGGACTTGAACTCGTAATACAGGAGATACCCCTCCTTCACGCTCTTTGGAGAGCTCCAGTCCACTACGAGGTTTGCCGCATCCTCGCTCACGCTTATCGACTGTATCGAAGACACCTCGCCGCCGGACTTGGTGACGAACGTGCGCGATACCCTGTCCTTCAGTGAGACTCCGGCCACGTCGCCGCCCGGCTTTATCGGCTTGGCGGAAATGAGCATCCTGTAGTGGTAGTCTGTCGGGTGGCTTTCGTAGTTGCCGAGCTTTTTCATGGCATCGACGAGGCTCGGCACGCCGAAGTCCGAGTGCTCGCAGAGCGCGAGGTCGGTGCCTGTGTAAAGGAGGTTGGAGTTGACGTCCGCCACCTCTTCTATCATGTCCTTGACCCTGTTCAGGTATTCATTCCTCTTGTCGCTCGTGGTGTTCCGGAGCTCCATCACCATGTCGCGCGCGTCGAGGTAGAGCGAGCCTATCTGTGTGTTGTCCTGCACGTAGGAAATCATCTGCCCGGCGAGGGCTTCGTCGCTCAGGGCCGCTATCCCCCTGCATTTCTGCGATGCGGCCGAGCAGAGCCTCGCGCACGTGTTGACGTCCGAGCACACGACGTTGCTCAGGCCGATCGCCTGGCTGCACTTGTAGTCGGCCTGCTCCTTTGAGGTCGAGAAGTCGTCGATGCTCTCCTGCGCGAGGAGGAGGTCCACGTCAGTGAGGTTTTCCGTGACCGAGGTGTATTCGCCTTCTGTCTTTACCGAGACAGCCATCTGCCTCTGGATGCGCATGTTGGCGCCGGTGATGTCGACCGGTGCGAAAGTGTAGACGTAGTAATCGGGCGCGCCGTCGAGGTCGAGATCGACAGATTCGTTGCTGAGAATCCTCTCATCCCTGCTTTCGGTGAAATTCTTCTCGCTTATGCAGCCAAACCCGAGCATTAGCACTAATAATATCAATAGACTCCGGCGCATGGGAGTGTATCAATCGCGTTCTTTTAAAATCTTGCTTGGGAGCCTTAGTGCATGAGAGTCCTCCCCCGAGTCCTCGAAGCCATCACGCCGAGCAGGGAAGAGAGGGAGATTGAGCTCGCGTTCTGCGAAATGCTGGTCGCCCACATACGCGACAACGCCCCGCAGTCATGCATGGTGGTGCTGACGGGCTCGATGGCCAAGGGAACGTTCCTCCGGGACAAGCGGGACATAGACGTGTTCGTCCTTTTCGACCGCTCCGTGCCCAAGGAGGAGCTCGAGCCTTCCATCAAGAACATCATGGACTCGGCATTCCCCTCCCTGGGCTACCAGCTCAGCTACGCCGAGCACCCGTACGTCCGCTTCCACTTCGAGGGCAGGCGCATCGACCTCGTGCCGGCCTACCGGATTACCGAGGCATCCGAGCGCATCAGCGCGGTCGACCGCTCGGTCCTCCACACGGAGTTCGTGCGGAAGTCGCTCACCGAATCCCAGGCCGGAAGCGTGCTCCTCCTCAAGCAGTTCCTCCGGGCCGGGGGCATCTACGGGGCAGAGATAAAGACCGCCGGCTTCTCCGGATACCTCTGCGAGCTCCTCATCATCCACTACGGCTCATTCGAAAAGCTCCTGAAGGCCGCCTCGAAATGGAAGAAGGGCGCGTTCATAGACCTGAAAAAACACTACAAAAGCCCGAAGGCCGCCAAGGAGGCGGCAAAGCGCTTCGGCATCTTCGCCGTTATCGACCCGACGGACAGGAACAGGAACGTCGCAGCCGCGGTCTCCCCGGCCAGCCTGAAGGCGTTCATCGCGCTCGCGAAGGCGTTCCTCAAGAAGCCCGCGGAAGGCGCCTTCTTCAGGAAGCCCGAAAGCTTCGAGGACAAGCTCAGGAAATCGAGGCGCAGGACGCTAATCGTTTCCATGCCCCGCCCGGACATCGTCGACGACATCCTCTGGGGCCAGCTTTACAAGATGCTGAACCAGCTCGAAAAGCACCTCGCGGAATTCGGGCCCGGCAGGATACTCGCGGACGACAGCCGCCACCTTGTGCGCCTTGCCATCCCGCTTTCCCGCGACCGCCTGCCCCCCGAGGTCCTCGTGGCGGGCCCTCCCCTGAAGATGAAGGCCAACCTCGAAAAATTCAGGAAATCGCACAGAAGGGCGAAGTTCGTCAAAAAAGGCGGCAGGCTCTGGGCTGTCACGAAGCGTGCCGAGACGCGGCCCGAGCAGTACGTCGCAGGATTCTTCCGGGCGTATGCCAAAACGCGGTCGCACCTTGCATACCCGCCGGAAATGATAGTGGTCGAGCGCCTCGACCGGAAAAAATTCCGCTGACCCCCTCCTGCCGCGCGAGCCGGCCCCCGGCTAAAATACACTTTTATAATTATTTTGCAACACAATAATCCCATGAAGCGAAGCCGTATCTTCGGGACCGCCGCCGCCCTTGCGCTCGCCGCGGGTGCATCTGCGGGCGCAGTCCGCTCCTGTTCCTTCGAGCGGCAGGAAACCGGCTTCGACGCTTATATCCCCCTCGGCGAGGCCAAGGCGGGCGTCTCGTGCACGGAATGGATAGGCCCGTCGACCCTCTGCATGCTCGGCGACCTTTCGGGCCCGCACAGCATCGAACTCAGCGCGAGCGCAAGATACGGACGGGCCTTTGCGGGCATGCCTGTCCCCTTCTCCGGAAAAAGGCTGGAGATAAGTGCGGACGCGAAGTCCAAATCCGTAGATATTGCTCTTGAAAATCCCTGATTAATCGAGCATTACCCGCTCGCCCGGAAGCGGCGCGAGCGCGTCGAAGCCGTGCTCCTCCTTCAGCTCCTCGGCGAATTCGTCGGGCTTGTCCCCGTGCACGCACAGCACCTTTTCCGGGTTGGCGTTCCTGATGAAGTCGAGTATGTCCTTCCTTCCTGCGTGCGCCGAGAGGTCGAGGTATTCCACGGGCATGTCGATAGCCAGCTCGGCCTCGTCCTTCATGATGACGCCCTTGTTCTGCAGGAGCCAGCCGTTCGTCCCCTCCACGCAGTAGCCGGTGAAGATGATTTTCGAGTCCGAATTCACGTTGAAAAGGTAGTTCAGCACCGGCCCCCCGTTCATCATCCCTGCGCTCGTGATTACGACCCCCGGCTCCTTCACCGCCGCCCTCTTGTCCGAGGGGTTCTTGACCATCGTGACCGTGCGGACGGCCTTCCTGAACCCGTTCGGGTCCCGTATGTAGTCCGGGTGCCTGATGTAAATCTCCGTTATGTCCCGGCCCATCCCGTCCACGAATATCGGCACCTCCTCGTCATAGCTCCTGATTAGCGAAACCAGTTCCTGCGTCCGGCCGAGCGCGAACGAGGGAAGGAGGGCGGTGCCGCCGTTTTCCACGGTCTCGTGGATGTGCTCCATCATGAGCTCCTCTGTCTTCCTGCGCGGGGGGTGCTCCTTCTTCGCGTACGTGCTCTCTATCATGAGGTAGTCGACCGCGTCCACGAACTTCGCGCCCTTGTGCATGAACGTGTCCTCGCACTTGAAGTCGCCGGTGTAGAAGAAGCCCTTTCCGTCGTGCTCGATGTCTATCATGGCCGAGCCGCTTATGTGGCCGGCATCGAAGAGCTCGATTTTCGTCTCCCCTGTCATTATCGGCTTCCGATAGAGCAGGGGGTCCCAGCTCCGCAGGGCTTTCTTCAGGTGCTGCTCCCTGTACGGGAGGCCGTCGCCCATTATCTTCATGGAGTCCTGCCAGAGGATTTCGCAGATGTCCTTTGTGGGCGGGGTGGCGTACCATCTCATCTTGCCCTGCGTGAATAGCGACGGGACGCACCCGCTGTGGTCGAGGTGCGCGTGCGAGAGGACCATCATGTCCGGGGTCGCGCTCGTCCCGAGGGGGAACTTGGGCTGGCCGCTCGCGTCGTGTATCTTGATGCCGTAGTCGAGCATGATTTTCTTGTCGGTCTTGAGGAGGAAGGCGCTCCTTCCGACCTCCCGCGAAGCGCCCAGGCACTCGACATACTCCATGGCAACAACTGCCACCGAATGTTTTAATATATTGCATCGAGAAAACCCATCATGCCCGCTCAAGACAGCAAGTCGCTCATAATTCCCCTCGTCCTCCTGGCAATAGTCTACACTATTTCCATAATCTTCTTCCATCTCGTGGAAGGGTGGAACTTCCTTGACGCAGCCTATTACACGACCATCACGATAGCCACCGTAGGCTACGGGGACTACACCCCCCACACCGACCTCGGAAAGATAGGCGCCATCGTCCTGATATTCACCGGCACGTCCATCGCGCTCTATGTCATAACCCACATCGGGAGCACGTTCCGCGAGAGGACGATAGACCCGCACGTCCGGAGCCGCCTCGAAATCCTGCGCAACCTCACCATCCTCCAGACCGGTGACGTGAAGAAGGAGCAGATAAAGAAAATCAAGGAAAGGATACAGCAGGAGCGGGATGAAAAAACGCGAGAGTTCGGGAAGCTATGAGCGAAATCTATTCCGAGAAGTTCCTGCGCAACCCCCTGACGAAAAAGCAGCAGGAGAAAATCCGGAAAGCCCGGTTCGCAATCGTCGGCCTCGGGGGCACGGGCGGCTTCATACTCGAGAACCTGCTCCGCGTGGGGGCCGAGGACTTCGTCGTCTTCGACAACGACCGCTTCGAGCTCTCGAACTTCAACAGGCAGACTCTCGCGACCGAGGACTTCCTCGACATGCCCAAGACCGATGCCGCCTTCCGGAGGGCCAAGGCCGTGAACAGCGGCATAAGGCTGGAGCGTGCCGGCCTTTTTTGCCCGGGCTCGGATTTGCGCGGGGCCGACATACTGCTTGACGGCGCGGACAACATCTCCACCAAGCTGGCGATGGCCAGGGAAGCCCGGAAAAGGAAAATCCCCTACGTTTTCGCCTCCGCGCAGGACACTCGCGGAATCGTGAGCGTTTTCAGGGGCTACCGCTTCGAGAAGGCGTTCCAGGTCCCGCCGGATGAGGAGAGGCTCGCCCAATACTCGCTCTGCTCTAGCATAATCTGCCCTGCCGCCTCCCTCGCAGGCACCCTCGCTGCCCAGCAGGCCATCAACATACTCATACGCAAGCCGTTCGTGAAGGCCCCCGACGCGCTGTTCTTCGACCTTTTCCGCAAGGAGATTTTCTGGAGGGGGAAGCTCGGATGACCGAATATTACGTGATAGAGCCCTGCACGAGCGCGAACGGGATGGAGATAAAGCTCAAGGGGAAGAAGATTGACATCCGCCTCGCCGAGAAGGCGCTCTCTGCACTCGGCGCCTCGGTGCTCCCGGGCCCGGTCGTGACGATGGCGAAGCTCGGGGAATTCTCGATAACCGTGTACGGGAGCGGAAGGATGATGGTGAAGACCGAAAAGAAGACCGGCAGGAAGAAAATCGACGCGCTCGCAAAGAGGATAATCGCCTCGCTCGAGGAATCCGGGGCGATAGGATGAAGCTCGATTTGCACTGCCACACGCGCTATTCCATAGACTCCATCATCAGGCCGAAAGACCTCGCGAAGAAGTCCGACAGGACAGGCATAATCCCCGCGGTAACCGACCACAACACGATAGACGCGCACAGGGAGATGCGCTCCCTCGGGGCGAAATTCATTCCCGGCGAGGAGATTCGTACGGACCGGGGCGATTTGATAGGCCTTTACCTGAACGAAAACATCCCGCGCATGACGCCTTTTGCCGAGGCGATAGACAAGGTCCATGGGCAGGGGGGCATCGCCTACCTCCCGCACATGTACGACCGCTCGAGGAAGGGCGTCGTGCCCGGCGGCGAGGAGGCAAAAAAGCTCGACATAATCGAGGTTTTCAATTCGAGGTGCCCCGTCCAGGAATACAACCTGAAGGCGCGCGAGTTTTCGGAGCTGAACAAGAAAATCCCGGCATGCGGCAGCGACTCGCATTTCCTTTTCGAGTTCGGCTCCACATACAACGAGGTCCCCGATTTCGACATTTCCGACCCGAAGGCGTTCCTGCGCTCCATCCGGGAGGCAAAGCTTGCCACGAGAAAAGCCCCCCTCTTCGTCCGCGGCACGACAACGATGGTCGCGCTCACGAAAAAGCTCATCCGCCGCATCCGCCATTAAAATGGTTGTCTGCCAAGAGTCCGCACAATGGACCCGGATGACAGCGCTTTATGGTATCTCGTCGCGGGCACCCGCGGCGGCCCGACGCGCCTCCAGATGATGCTCGAACTTCTCAAGAGGCCGTACAACGCCAACCAGCTAGCCGAGCGCCTCTCCCTGGACTACAAGACTGTCAGGAGGCACCTCGAAGTGCTCCTAGAGAACGGCCTCATCACGGCGTCGAAGGAGATGAAATACGGCGAGCTGTACCACCTTTCGGACTATGCCCGGTCGAAGGTGAGGATATTCGAGTCCATCCTCAAAAAGCTCAGGGAGGAAGATTCGGGCAAATGATAATAAAGCGGTTTTCAGAGATGTGATTGTATGGAAATGATAGACCTTGCGACTCTCGCGAGCGCCCTCAACGTGGTGATACTCGCCGCACTCATATACGTGTATGCGAGGAACTACCTGAAGCTCAAGAGCAACTTCGGCCTCGGCCTGATGCTTTTCGCGTCGCTCCTCCTGCTGCACAACCTCGCGGCGGTCTATTTCCAGGTGATGATGATAATGTATTACACCACCGAGGTCGCGGGGTTCGCCTTCGTCCTGAACGTGCTGGAGGCCCTCGGCCTGTCCATACTTGCCTACATCTCCCTGAGATAATTTGGGCAGGATTCGGGCAAAGGTTAATATTCGTGGCAAATTCCATGCGGTTCGTGGTTTTATGCGTGCAATGATTGCGGTGCTTGCGGTTTTCGTCCTGCTCTTCGGGTGCAGCGCGGCTCCGCCGAAAAATGATTCGATGGCGAAGCCGGGCGATGCCATGAACAAGACTGGCAGCTCAATGAACAAGACCGGAGACTCGATGGAAAAGCCCGGCGATTCGATGGGGACCGGCAATGGCTCGATGAACAAGACCGGGGATGCGATGAACAAGAGCGATTCGATGGAAAAGCCCGGAGATTCCATGGCAGGGCCCGTCGGCTACGCCCCATTCACGAAATCCGCCTACGAGCAGGCCCGCGCCGATGGCAAGGTCATCTACCTGGAGTTCTACGCTAACTGGTGCCCAATCTGCGCCGCGCAGGCGCCCGCCCTCGAGGCGGCGTTTTCCGAGCTCAAGAACCCCGGCGTTGCGGCATTCCGGGTGAACTACAAGGACTCGGACACGGACGCGGACGAGCAGGCGCTCGCGCAGGAGTTCAACATCGTCTACCAGCACACGCATGTCATTCTCGGCCCCGACGGCTCGGTCAGGAAGAAATCGCAGGAAACGTGGGACAAGGAGACGATTCTCTCGGAAGTGGGGAAGGTGACTGGCTAAAATGGCAGGGGTCACGATAGTCCTCGCTTTCATCGCCGGGCTCATCTCTTTCCTCAGCCCGTGCGTCCTCCCGCTCATACCGGCATACCTCACTTTCCTTGCCGGCACCACGCTGAAGGAAAAATACACCATTGAAGCGAGGACGAGGATATTCCTCAGCAGCGTTTCCTTCGTGCTCGGGTTTTCGGTGGTCTTCTCAGTGCTGGGCGTCCTGCTCCAGAGCGTGCTTTCGGCAGTGGCTTACTCCGTGCAGGCCATCCTCGGCTACATAGGCGGCATCGTGATAATGCTCTTCGGCCTCATGCTCATAGGAGTCATACGGATTCCCGCGCTCGAGTCCGAGCGCAAGATACACCTGGCCGGCCTCAACGCCTCATACGTGACTTCCTTCGCCTTCGGGGCGGCATTCGCCGTGGGCTGGACGCCCTGCGTAGGCGCGGTCCTCGGCGGGATACTGACGCTCGCGGTCACCGACCCCGGTAGCGCTTTCCCCCTGATGCTGAGCTATTCCCTGGGCCTCGGGATCCCGTTCCTTTTCGTGGGGCTGTTCGTCTCCCAGGCTTCGGGGCTGATACGCAAAATAGGCCCCCTCCTCAAATGGCTGAACGTCGTGTTCGGGATAATCCTCGTGGCCCTCGGAATACTTGTGTTCACCGGGACGCTCCCCTTAGTCGCGAACTTCGGCCCTCTCAATGATTTGCTGCTGCAGTGATGCTATGGAATTCAAACCGAACAACCCGATTTTGGTTATGCTGGCGGTCGCGCTGATAACCGCGTCCATACTTTTCGTGCTCTCGTTCAAGAGCCAGATGGCCGCCGGCTACACCGACGGAAACGGCACGGACGCGCTCGCGAAGAAGGCCGCGCTTTTCAGCCGGGCCCCGGAACTGCAGGGGATAAGCGGCTACATCAACGCGCCCGAAGGGTTCAGGCTCTCGGACGTGAAGGGGAAAGTGGTCATAGTCGACTTCTGGACGTATTCGTGCATCAACTGCATCCGGACGCTCCCCTACCTCACGGCATGGGACGAGAAATACCGCGACGAGGGGCTCGTCATCGTGGGCGTCCACACGCCCGAGTTCCAGTTCGAAAAGGACAAGGCCAACGTCGAGAAGGCGGTCGGGAAGTACGGGATAAAATACCCCGTGGTGCAGGACAACGACTTCGGCACCTGGAACGCGTACGGCAACCTTTACTGGCCCCACAAGTACATAATCGACGCCGACGGCTTCATCCGCTACGACCACATCGGCGAAGGCGGATACGAGGAGACGGAGGAAGTGATACAGAAGCTCCTGCAGGAGCGGGACGAGAAACTCCAGATGGGCGCCCTCGTCTCGTCGAACATCACGAGCAACACCAGTTTCGGCGGGATAGGCACGCCCGAGATATACTTCGGGTACGGCCTCGCGCTCCCAGCAAGGAACTTCCTCGGAAACCCCGAGGGCTTCAGGCCCGAGCAGACCGTGGCATACTCGCTCCCTTCGGTGCCGGTGAAGAACTACGCGTACCTTGAAGGGAACTGGACGAACAAAAACGACTATATGGAGCTTGCTTCCGACACGGGCAAAGTGGTGCTGAAATACCAGGCCAAGAACGTTAACATAGTCGCAGGCGAGCCGGCCAACCTGACGATCCGGCTGGACGGGCGCGACGCGACCGCGGCCGAGCTAGGCTCCGACGGGCAGATGGCCGGCGGGAGGCCGGTCGTCATGACGGACGGGCACACGCTCTACCGCGTGGTCGACGACGAAGGGTACTACGAGAAGACGCTCGAGATAGACGTTAAGGGGAAAGGGTTCAGGATTTACACGTTCACCTTCGGGTAACCCTTTTAATGATGCGGCAAGAATGGATTTCGATGGCTGAAACCTTCGTAGGCGTCGAGATAGCCGTGATAGTCGTCACCGCCTCCATTGTCCTTGCCGGCCTTTTCATCGGCCTGGGCAGGGCTTCTGGCTACAAGCGGCTTGAGGTGTTCGGCATCGAGGAGCTTGTCCAGTCGATAATCAACGCCGCAATCATCGGCTCCTTTGCGGCCATCGTCGAGCTGGTGGGCGCGGTCAGCGCGTCCGTAGTTACTTCGACCTGCTCGGCAGGGAGCGTCATCACCCAGCTCACCTGCTCGCTTTCCCTCGCGAGCGACACCTCATTCTCGCTCTTCCAGGAAATCGTGAAGATCCTGAACATCGTCGGCTTCTACCAGGGGCTTTCGCTGGACTTCGGCTCGTTTTCCATCGCGCCCCTCTCGAACCTTGCCGCAGTGTCCTCGATACTCTCGGCCCAGCTTCTTGCGCTGAACGGAATAATCATCCTCATCGAGCTGAACCGCCAGATAGCGACTTTCATCGGTCAGAACGCCCTCGGCCTCCTCTTCCCTGTCGGCCTCGTCATGCGCACGCTCTTCGCGACGAGGAAGATAGGCGGGTTCCTCATCGGTCTCGCAATCGGCCTCTACGTCTTCTACCCTACGTTCATCCTCATCTTCCCGAACCCGCAGAACGAGACGAACCTGACCGCCCAGTACGCGGCCAACTTCTCGAACGACAGCTTCTATGCAACGCTCCCCGTCATCGACCTGAACGACAATTACGCCATCGCTGGAAAGCTCGACCTCCTTTCCGGCCGCTGCAACCCGGCCGACTACTACAACCTTACGAACTCCACGAACGTCTCGAACACGACCTCGATGTGCGACGACTTCTTCCAGTCCCAGTATCTCTTGTCCAACTATTCCGCGATAACCAACACCACGTACTACACATTCACCCTGCAGAACGAGACCGTCGATTTCTCGGGCGACCTGACTTTCGTGGTGAACCGCATAAGCAACACGCTCGCAAAGTCCGCGCTCTACGCCGTCCTCGCGCCGCTCTTTTCACTCATCATAACAATCATATTCGTCAAGGAGCTTGCAAACCTCCTCGGGAGCGAGATAGGCCTCCGGACAATCGCCTCGATTTAAAAATAATGTAACCGATAGGTGATATTATGTTCATCAACCGCGCCGTTACCGCCATAACAATGCTTGGCGGCCTTGTCACCACCATCGTCTCCTTCGTCTACGGCAACGCGATACTGGCAATCATAGCCGGGATGTTCTTCCTTTTCAGTTTCGGCCTCTGGAAATACGGCTACATCATAGTGCCGGTCATCACGAAGGCCACGAACATAGTAGAAGTGCACGGCGGCTACGAGGTCCCCCCGTCGAGGGACTACATAATCAAGAAGAACGAGG
Organism: Candidatus Bilamarchaeum sp.; assembly: GCA_035455205.1. Taxonomy (GTDB): domain Archaea; phylum Micrarchaeota; class Micrarchaeia; order Anstonellales; family Bilamarchaeaceae; genus Bilamarchaeum. The sequence continues at coordinate 103,494 of DATIFM010000009.1, forward strand.
CCGGCTACTACACCTCGAAGTTCCTCGAGATACGCTTCTACGAGAGCAGCATGGACAAGAACAACGAGGAGAAGAAAACGATGTTCGACTCCTTCGAGAAGGCCATCAGCTCGCTCAAGTACATCGTGAAGGTCTCGCTCATGATAAGCACCCTCGACCTTTCCAAGCACATAGACGAGATAAAAACGAAGCGCGGGACGGTCGAGGCCAAGAAGGCCAAGGAGGCCAAGCTCGCCCTCGACGAGAGCATGAGGATGGACCGCGAGCTCGCGTACTGGAACCGCCTTTTGGACCGCATCACGCAGGGCGAGCGCCCCGTAGAGATTATCGCGTTCGCCTCCACGACGGCATTCGGCCTCACGAGGGACGAGGCCCTCGCGCGCGTAAACCGGCAGGCCAAGGAGCTCAAGACCATACTTTCGAGCTCGCTCGGGTGCGACATCCGGGAACTCAAGGATTTGGAGATGCTCAAGTGCTTCGAGTGGGAGTATTTCTACCCCACGACGCAGGAAGAGATAAAGGACGCGCTGTTCTGATTTTACCCGCTTAAAGTTATTTTTATTAATCTCCTTATTCTAGTTTCAGCATGCGGGCTTACGTTCTGATCGTCATTTTGGCAATCCTTGCCGGTTTTTCGGCTGCTATCCCCATTGGAGGCATCGTTTCCTGCGTCAACATCACAACCAGCGGCTCGTATTTCCTACTGACCAACCTCTCCGGCTCGCCGAACCCCAACGTCGCAATCGCGGGAAGCGCATCCTGCATAAGGATAATTTCCTCGAACGTCGTGCTTGACTGCATGGGCTTCAGTATAACTAACCAGACCAACCTTTCGGTGCCTTCGGGCGCGGTTGTGGTCGACAACCTCCCCCCTTCCGCGCCACTGACGAACATCACGGTAAAAAACTGCGCCATCTCCGGCTTTGATGTGGGCATCGCAGCTTCCGTGGTGGGCAGCAGCCTCATCCAGAACAACACGGTATGGGACGGGACCCTCTACGGCATCGGCTACGGCACCAGCTCGCTGGATTCGCAGTTCATAGGGAACACGGTCCATGATATCTCGCGCGCGCCGGGCTTCCCGGCCCCGCTCGCGCCGTATCAGGGGTTCTTCCTAAGCGCCGGCGTCAACGGGACCTTCGTCAACAACAGCGCATACGGCAATCTCGGCGACGGCTTCCATCTGGAATCGGGCTCGGACTATAACCGCTTCACCGGCAACGCCGCATTTGGAAATGGAGGGTACGGATTCGGCATCAACTCCAGCTCGTTCAACACGCTGGAAGGCAACACGGCCTACAATAATTCGCGGGGCTTCTACCTGTATTCGAGTTCGGGGAGCAACCTGACAAACAACACTGCCTTCTCGAATGCCGGCCCCGGTTTCTTCGACGGCGGCTTCTACCTCGAATCAAGCAGCAACAACAGCATGGCAAACAACACGGCCCACGACAATGCAGTCGGCATATTCCTGACCGGGAGCGACGGAAACGCCGTCCGGGACTCGGAAATTTTCAACAATGTCGGCGGCTTCCGCCTGCAGGATGCTTCCGACGGAAATACGGTAGAGAACAATGCAATCTACAACAACAGCGACGCGGGCGCCTACCTCCTGTTCAGCTCGAACAACACGTTCGCCTCGAACGAGGTGTACGGCTGCCCGAATACCGGCGTGACTGTCGCCTTCGAAAGCGGTGATGTTTTCGCCGGCAACGACCTCCATGACAATGGCCTTGCCTGGAACCTGCTTGTGCAGTTCGTGAGCTACAGCGTGTTCTCGGGAAACACGCTCCACGGCAACTCTGTTTCGGGCCTCATGGTGTTCCAGAGCTTCCTCAACAACTTCAGCTCGAATGAAATCTACGGGAACGGCGCCGACGGGATGACCCTGAGCGAGGCGAACAACAACCTGTTCCTCCAAAACTCAATCCATGACAACCCGGGCCATGGAATCAACGGGCTCTCCAGCTCTTTCAACAACCTCACGGGCAACAGCGTTTTCGAAAACGGCAGGGACGGCATCCTCTTTGCCGACTCCTTCTCTGTCTTCTCGCACAACCGCATCGCGGACAATGCCATCCATGACAACGGCTGGAACGGAATTGAGCTGGTGAAGACCGATAATAACACGTTAGAGAACAACACGGTCTTCGGCAACGGCTTCAACGGCATTGCGCTGAATCCGGGCGTTTCGCTTGTCGTTCCTTCCCTCGCGGCCCGTGCGGCGCCCTTCCGGGCATCGCTCGCCCCCGGCCCCATCCCGCCGACCCCATCGATATCCGGCTCGGATAACAACAGCCTTCTCGCAAATGACGTTTACGGCAACTCCCGAAACGGAATCCTGCTCAACGCCAGCTCGAGGAATATCCTTCTCGGCAATGACGCATACGGCAATGCCCAAAACGGCATATCCCTGATTCCGGCCGTCGTCTCGCCAATCATCTTCACGGCGCCGGAGCCGTCAGCATTTCTTTCAGGTGCGCAGCTGTTTGTTCCGCCGCCGCCCGGCCCGAGCCCGTCCGTGTCCAAGGCATCGGACAAGAACCTGCTGGTTGGAAACACAGCCTACGAAAACTCGCGGAATGGCGTCTACCTTAACACGAGCTCCAACAATTCCCTGCTCGGCAACACTGCCTACTCCAACGGCAACGACGGCTTCCTGCTCCATGACGAGAATATCTCCGTCTCCGGAGGGGGCGGCAGCATTTGCGGCAACTTCATCTGCGAGAGCGGCGAGACCATAAGCTGCCCGATTGACTGCGGGCCGCCAGCTTCCCACAACAACCTCTCGGGCAACATCGCATTCGGGAACGATTTGCACGGGTTCGAGCTGGATTCCAGCGACAACGACCGGCTGCTCGGCAACCTCGCGCACGACAACGCCGACTCGGGATACCGCATAAACAATTCCCCCAACACGACTTTCTTCAACAACACCGCATACGGCAATGCGTTCGGCTTCTACGAGACCGGAAACCCCAATGAAAGCGCCACCACGATAAACCGGTCCTGGTTCTACGGCAACGGCTGGGAGATAACCGAAATCGGGCCGGTCCTCATCCTTCTCAATGGGAACCCCGGCTTCCAGATAATAAACAGCAAGCTCGGCAATTCCTCCGTCAACATCTCCCTGAACGATGAGCTTTTGGGCGGCGGATACCAGTTAAACGACACCATAGCGCCCGCCCCGCCCCTCCTTCACCTCGTCTCGTTCCATGACAAATACCTGAAGGTGAACTTCACCGGCGAATCGGAAATAGATGCCCTCTCATATATCTGGAGCGACACCGAAGCCACCGGATTCCAGGAGGCCCTCATCCGGGCATACACGTGGAACGGCACCAACTGGACGCTGACCCCCTCGCAGTCAACCGATGCCTTGTCCAACACGCTCTCCACTTTCGCCCTTGCCAACATCACCGACGATGACATTTACGGCCTTTTAGTACCGCCTGCCCCGGACGAGGACACCCCCCAGGATTCGCTTTCCATAAGCTTCGCTAGCCAGTGCTCGGGCAATACCGTAACGGTCAGCAGCAACGGCGAGCCGGTGACTGCTGCCAGGGTCGTAATCGACTCGTCCGACGTATATTATACCGGAGCCGACGGCAAGGCTGTATTCCCGGGTTGCGGCGGAAGCGTCACGATAGAGGCAACCAAGAGCGGCTACTCCCCGGCCGATGCCAGCGCATCCCCCGTCGCATGCTCCGAGTGCGCTCCGCCGCCCCAGAACGCCACGAATGTAACGCCCCCCCAGCCCCCCCAGCCATCGTATGAATGCATGAACGACTCGCAGTGCATGGCCGCGGACTACTGCGACATTCAGCAGAACCAGACCGGAGGCAAATGCAGGCCGGCGGCCGGCGATTGCGGGCAGGTCCGCGACCACAGGTTCGTGCCATACGGCTACCAGTGCGGCTCCGAGCCGGGATGCCCCTCGTGTCCTTCGGGCCAGTCTTGCGTGGACCACGTCTGCGTAATATACGACCTCACCGGGCCGGAAACGACGTTCATAAACGGCACTGCGGCCGTCCACGCGACCAACAGCACGGCGCCGTGCGCCCTGTGCGATCTTGTCATAGCCGACCCCTCCGGCAAGACATTCACCGGCAAGAGCGACGTGGCTGGGGGTTTCGCCTTCCCCACGCCGCTCAAGGGAATCTACAACGTCACCCTTCTCGTGGACGGCAAGCCCTACAAGTCCGTCCTCATAAACGCCCTCCCCCAGTCCCAGCCGCCGGAGCCTGCGAAGCCGACTGAGAACGCGCCAGCCGAGCAGTTCCCCTGGTGGCTTCTCATCCTCGTGGCCATCCTTATACTGTTCTTCATCTACACGCGCCGGAGGAAGGAGAAACGGGTAAAATGAACCTTTTTATACCTCCGCCGAGAGCTTATCCTGAGGACAAATGGGCATCAAATCATCATACATGCTCTCGAAGGAAATCGCGCGGAAGATGATTCTCGTGCATCCTCCGGAGCCCAGGAAAGAGCTTCTTCTTTCGCCCCCGACGCAGGGCGTCTACATCGGGAAAACCCGCTTCCTGCGGACTCCCGTGTTCTGGGACCCCGGCAAGCTCATCAACCCGCACATAGCGATAATCGGCATAACCGGCTCGGGCAAGTCCTATACAGTCAAGACGTTCCTCACCCGCGCCTCCATGATATGGGACACCAACGCCATCATCCTGGACTGGGTCGGCGAATACAACGAGTGGGTGCGGCAGGCGGGCGGGAAAGTCATCAACCTGGCAAAGGAGCGGCTCAACATCCTCGACCTCGTGGGCCTCCCCAAGCGCAGCCGCATCAAGCAGATTATCTCCGCGCTCGATGTGCTCCTCGACCTCAAGAGCTTCCCCAACGAGAGGGACGACATAGAGGAGGCCCTGGAATACATCTACTACAAGGCAGGGACCGCCCACCCGACCCTCAAGGAGAACCTCAAGATAATCGAGAAGGAGAAGAAGCTGAAGATGGAGTCCCGGCTCAGGCGCGAGGACATGGGCGAAGTGCTGACCGAGCTCAAGAAGGACGGGAAGATAGAGAAGCCGACGCTCGCCAACGTGGTCTGGGTGCTGGAGAAATGGGGCAAGCGCAAGGCCGCAAGGCTCCTGAAGCGGTTCACCGCCGAAGGGAGCGACTTCTTCGCAGGCACATCGACTATGGACATAAAGAAGCTCACTACTTCCGGCCTCGTCTGCATCGACCTTCACGACCTTCCGAGCGAGGAGATGCGCTCCCTGGCCGGCCTCACGATACTCCAGTACATAAAGGAGCTGATGCGCGCCGAGGGGATGCAGAAGGACAACAAGCACGTCCGGCTCTTCGTGGTGCTGGACGAAGCCTGGAAGATTGCCCAGGATGACCGGAGCGACGTCATAACGATAGTCCGCGAGGGCCGCAAGTACAATTTTTCGCTCGTAATCGCGACGCAGAACCCGACGGACATGCATAAGACTATATTCAGCAACATAGGCTCGGTGTTCGTCCTTAGGCTCATCCTCAAGGAATACCGCGACTACGTCCGCAACTCGATAGGCTATTCGGACTTCATCGACGGCGAGATATCCAAGTTCGGCGTCGGCGACGCGGCGGTCAACATGATATTCGCCGAACGCCAGACGAAAGTGATGACGTTCCTGATGGACAAGATTGACGGCGAGGAGCCGCTTCTCATTTACAAGATAAAAGGTGGAGAGATGATTGTCGAGATTGAAAGGGAGCAGTTCGTAAGGATGCTTTACGAGATAGGGCTGAACGAGAGCCAGCTCAACATGATAAAGGGCGAGTTCGAGAAGGGCGACGGCCTCGTTGACGGGGAGCAGCTCGTCGCGGTGCTGGAGCGCTTCGGATACTCGAAACCCTCCATAATCTCGTTCCTGCGCCAGCTCGGGATAGACGAGAAGAACCTCATCAGGGTGTTCTCCCTCGTGCGCATGCGCAAGGCCACGAAGGGAGTGGTCAACGTCGTATTGGATGATGGAAGTGGCTGATATGACGGACAGGATGTTTGATTTTGCCTGTCGGCAAACCCCTTGGGTTTGCAAACAGACCGCTTTGACAGGAGGAATACGGAGGTAAAGTTTCATGGCGGAAGAGAAAATCGCGGTTGAAGCGAAGCAGAGGAAGCCCCTCAAGAGCCTCGCCGGGCTCCTTTCGGGCCTCGGGTTCACGAAGATATCCTACACCAAGAACTCCCTCTCGGTCGAGAAGATGAAAGGGACCGACCTGCAGGGCAAGCCTTACCTGGAGTATGTGGTGGAGTTCAAGCCCGAATCAATAGACTTCACGTACAGCTTCTCGGCAAAGCGCAGCCGCGTCGGGCGCCTCCTCGACCTCCTCCCGACTTTCCTGAACATCCTGCAGGTGGCGGAGGACTACTACGAAATCCGGCCGACGACGATTTTCACCCAGATAAATTCCGCCATGCTCGAGGCCTCGAAGATAATCGACCGCGACGCGCTCGAGTTCTCGACCCAGCTCACCGAGCTCCAGACGAAGTTCAACGACATGCAGGCCAAGTACGAGGACCTCGTGCGCTCGAGCGAGGGCAACACGCGCATCCTCCTCGAGTGCGAGAGGAAGCGCGACGAATTGCAGAAGAAGCTCAATACCCTCGCGGGCATGGGCGACGACCTCCTCAAGGAGTCGCTCTACAACTGGATAAAGGTCCACGGCGGCACAATCGACGTCCGCGAATTCGCGAAGGCCAACTCCGTGGCCGTCGTCCGCGCCGAAGAAGGCCTGAACATGCTCATCCGCGAAGGCTACCTCCGGAGGCGGTTCGAATAGCGAGGAAGAAGCCCCCTGAGCAGGGCATCAGCGAGTACATCTTCGCATTCGAGGTCCTCAGGCAGTACCCGACCATCCGCTCTTACATCATCAAAGCGCCTCTGAAAAAATCCTGGACCGAGAACATCGGCGAGCTTTTCGGCGGCAAGAAGAAGTAGGTCTTATGAAGGCACTCATCGTCGGCAACGGGGCACGCGAGCATGCGATAGCATCCCGCCTCCCGGACTGCGAGCTCTACTGCATAATGTCCCGGAAGAATCCGGCAATGGCGGCCCTTTCAAGGGAATCGTGGATATGCGACATCGAGGACCCGGCCGCGGTTGGAAAGTGCATCGCAGGGAGGAGCTTCGATTTGGGCTTTGCCAGCCCTGACGCATCCCTTGCGGCCGGAATAACCGACGTCCTCGAGAAGAGCGGGATTCCCGTTGCATCGCCGTCCAGGGCGGCCGCGCGGGTTGAGTGGGACAAGTCGTTCATGCGCTCCCTGATGGCCCGCCACAAGATTCCGGGCGCACCTGAAAACGCCCTCGCGAAAACCCCCGGGGAGGCGCTCTCATTGATGCGGAAGCTCGGGCAGGTCGCGATTAAGCCCGTGGGGCTAACAGGCGGCAAGGGCGTGAGGGTGAGCGGCGACCATTTCACTGCCGAGGAGGACGGCCTCGCCTACGCGAAGTCGCTCATACTGAAGGACGGGGTCGCCCTGATGGAGGAGAAGCTCGTGGGGGAGGAATTCACGCTCCAGGCGTTCTCGGACGGGACGCGCATCTTCGTCATGCCCCCGGTGCAGGACCACAAGCGCGCATTCGAGGGCGAGAAAGGCCCGAACACCGGCGGCATGGGAAGCTACAGCGCGGGAAAGAACCTCCCGTTCCTCGAGAGCTCCGACCTGGAGAGGGCCTCGGACATTCTGCGGGCGGTAATCGGCGCGCTGAAGAAGGAAGGCTCGCCTTTCCGCGGAATCCTCTACGGCCAGTTCATGGCGACTGCAAGCGGCCCGAAAGTCATCGAGTTCAACGCGCGGTTCGGCGACCCGGAAGCTATGAACGTCCTTTCGCTCCTCGAGAGCCCGCTCTCCGGAATCTTCAGCGCGATTGCGGCCGGGAAGCTCGGGAGCGCAAAGTTCTCGGACGACTGCACCGTTGTCAAGTACCTCGTCCCGCAGGGATACCCGGAAAACCCGCTCAGGGACGCCGAAGTCCGCCTCGACCATTCGCGCCTCAGAGAATCCGGCGCGAGCGCATACTACGCATCGGTCTACGAGAAGGACGGGAAGATATTCACGAGCAGCTCGCGGGCCTTCGGCATCCTCGGCAGGGCCAAATCCCTCGATGAGGCCGAGCGGATTGCTGAAAGCGGGTGCACGGCCCTTTCGGGCCCTCTCTGGCACCGCCGCGACATCGGTACGAGCGCGCTGATAGCGGCCAAGGTTTCGCGGATGCGCGCCCTGCGGGGAGAGAAATGAAGCGCGCTGCCATCCTGCTCCTACTTCTTTCCGTCTCACTCGCCTCGTTCGGCCACTCCCGGGTGGCCATCGAGCGCATCTGGACGATTGAGAGCGACGGGAGCCCGTTCGAGTTCACTGGAGCGGTCGCGGTCAACAACAGCAACCAGAAAGTCATCTCCCTCACGACTTCCGAGGGCATGGACAGTTTCACCGACGAAAACGACACCGTGCGCGTCCACATAAAGGGCAAAGGCGAGTCGCTCGTGGTGCTCCGGGCAAAGGCGGTCGTTGACATCGACTATGATACGAATGTCACAACGGACCCGCCCCTGCCCTTCGACGGCACGGAAATCACGCCGCTCACCGAATACGACACCAATATCTCCACGCAGGCCGTGAAGCTTGCCGACCCGGGCTCGTCGCTCACGACCGTCGCGAGCCTGGTCAACTGGGTGCATGACAATGTGGAGTACGACCTCAGCTACTGGGGGAAGATAAAATCCGCCCGCGAAGTTTTCGCCGAGCGGCGCGGCGTCTGCGTGGAATACACCCATCTCCTGATTTCGCTCCTGCGCTCGCTTGGCTTCGAGGCCCGCTACGTCAACGGCTACGTGAAGGCTGCGAACTGGCAGCCCCATGCCTGGGCCGAAGTTAATATCCCGGGCTACGGCTGGCTCCCGGCCGACGCGACTTTCGGGCAGGCCGGAATCCTTGACAACACGCACCTCGCGATAGACTACGGCCTGGACCAGGCCTCGGCATACGACCTTCTCCTGACGCAGGACGAGAATGCGAAAATCTCCGTGTCCGAGAAGGTGAACGCGAATTTCCTTTCCGAGGACCCGAAGGGGGTCGGGGTGGAGCTCGGCTACGACGGCTCCTACGCAGAGGTGAAGCTAGCGAACAACCGGACCGACTATGTCCTTGGCACTTACACTTTCTTCGCCCCGGAGCCCTTCGGCACGGGCAACTCATCTGTAATCGTCCTCCCGCCGTCCAAAACCATCTACCGGTACCAGCAGGTGAACTATTCAATTTCCGAGGGGACTTTCGGCGACGTCCCCGTCTCGGCCTCTTTCAACGACGCCTCGGACTCGCTCGTAATAGGGCCCCTCGGCACGGGCGGACCCTCCGGCGCCGGATGCTGCGCGCCCGCGATGCTCCTGTTTGCCCTTGCGCTCCTTGCCTTTAGGCAAGCGGCTTAAAATCTTGCCCCCAATCTTAGAGCCATGCGTATTCACGTCGTAGGGGCAGGGCCGGCAGGCTCGATTGCCGCAATGAGCGCGCTCTCGGCCGGCCACTCCGTGGTGGTGTCTGAAGACCACAAGGTCGCAGGCATTCCCGAGAACTGCTCCGGCCTCTTTTCCCGCGACGGCCTCGAGTCGCTCCCCCACCTACCCGACTACAGGAAATTCGTCATCCGCCCGATGCACGGGGCGCATTTGCATTTCGCAGGCGAAAGGATATCCGTGAGGAAGCGCTCGCCCGTGGGCTTCGTATGCGACCGGGCGGCCCTCGACCAGGCACTCGCTTCCCGGGCCGAGGGTATGGGGGCGGAAATCAACTACGGCGAGCGGATACGCGGCGCTTTCCATTCGGAGAATGTCATAGGCGCGGACGGCCCGCTCTCGTCCGTGGCGCGGCATTTCGGGTTCCCTTCGATAAAATCCTACGCCGCGACGCTGCAGGCGGAGGTGCCGTACCGCTCGGAGGACCCGGACATGGTGGAAGTCTTCCTGTCGAAAAGCCGCTTCCCGGGCTTCTTTGCGTGGATTATACCCCACGACGAGTATTCGGCGGAGTTCGGCGCAGGGGTGGCCCTCCCGAACCGCGCTCAGGACGCGTGGAACCGCCTCCTGAAGCTCAAGGGCATTGACGGCGCGCCGAAGCCGCGCGGGGCGGTGATTCCGATATCCGTGCGCCCGCGCACCGGAAGGAAATGCGGCAAGTACAATGTCCTCCTTGCAGGCGACGCGGCCGGCCAGGTCAAGTCCACGACGGGGGGCGGCGTGATTTTCGGCGGCAGCTGCGCCTCGATAGCCGGGAGGCTTGCAGCCGAGCCGCTGCGCTACGAATTCGAGTGGCGCATGCGGCACGGCCCCGACCTCCTCCTCCACAAGCTCGTCCACGACCACGTTTCTTCCCTCTCGGACGAGGGCATCCTCTCCCTCGGCAGAAGGCTTAAGAAGCTCGGTTGCGATAGCTTCCTCTCGAGTCACGGGCACATGGACCGGCCTACGAAGATGCTCGGGCCGGCACTGCTCAACCACATGGTGAAAAATCTCATCGGGGTGTCATGATGATTGGAAAAGTCGAGAGATACGTCCATGAGGAGCTGGCCACGAAGAAAGGCCTTCTCTTTGCATTGATAGACCCCCTGGACTACAAGAGCCCGGAGGAAGCGATAAAGACAGCCAAGAACGCCAACGAGGGCGGCGCTGACATAATCCTCATCGGCGGGAGCACTGGGGTGCAGGGGGAAACGCTCGACGCGGTCGCGAAGGCCATAAAGCAGAACGTCTCCGTGCCGGTCGTGCTCTTCCCGGGCAACATCGGGACGCTCACCAAGTATGCCGACGCCGTCTATTTCATGTCCATGCTCAACTCGCGCAACACCTACTGGATATCCGAGGCGCAGATGCTCGCGGCCCCGGTGGTGAAGCATTTCGGCATCGAGCCCCTGCCCGTCGCCTATGTGGTCGTCGAGCCCGGGGGGACCGTCGGCTGGGTAGGGGACGCAAAGCGCATACCCCGGAACAAGCCCAAGATTGCCGGCGCGTTCGCGATGGCCGCCGAATACATGGGATTCCGCTTCTTCATCAGCGACGCCGGAAGCAATCCCGAGTCCGGCCACATCCCCCTCGAGATGGTGAGCGCGGTCAAGTCCTGCATAACGATACCTTACATCGCCGCGGGGGGCATCCGGACGCCCGAGCAGGCCAGGGCCGTGATAAAGGCCGGAGCCGACATCGTTCAGGTCGGGACGGCATTCGAGAAGGAGAACTCGGTCGCCAAGATAAAAGAGATGGTGAAGGCGGTCAGGGAAGGCGCCCGGGCAAGGCAGTAGGGATGCGATGGCCGAGGCAGTAAGGGATGAGCGGAGCGCGGCCCGCAGGCTCGGGAGCCCATTCATGCCGCCATCGTTCCTACAGAGCTACATGACCACCCCCGAGCAGGTCCGCTCATACATCACCTCCAAATTCGGGGTCGCCGACCCCGGCGCGCTCCGTGTCCTCGATATTTCACGCCATACTGCAGAATTCAGCACGCTCCTTGGCCCGGCGGCGGGGGACATCCTCGCCCGCTCACCGCCGATGGCGGTCGCCGTTCCGGATGCGGTTTTCGACCAGATGGCGGGCGCGCTCGGCGGGGACGCGTCCGCGATGGGATTCTACCAGCGCGGCTCAAACGTCGTGTTCGTGCGCGCAAGCCTTGCCGGCGAGCCCCCCAGGTTCGAAAGCACCATGCGCCACGAGCTTGCCCACTACCTTTCCTACTCGGCGCGGCACGGCGCGATGAGCCATACGACGCTAAGCGCACCGGACGGCACGTCCAAGCCGCTCTTTGCGAGCTGGCTGGAGGAAGGGCTTTCGGACTTCGCAAGCTACCATGCTGCCGGGGGAAACCACCGGCTCATCTACCCGCTTCTAGTTTCCACGCTGTCGCTCCTCGCTAATGCGATAGGGGAGGATGTTATGCTCCGTGCCTTCAGCAGCGGCGACTACGCCGGGATGGCGCAGGCGGTCGACAGGCGCTTTGGCGATGGCGCTTTCAGGATGCTCGTCCAGGAAGAGGACCCGCTTCTCCTGATGCATCATGTGCTGCGCCTCGGCGGCCTGCCAGCATCCAGGCCCGGACCGATAGACCCCCGGATATGGAGCGACATTCAGATGTACGCGGCCAACGTGGCGTCGGTCTACGGCCCGTGGAGGCCGGTCCAGCAGCAAAACTCCGGAGGAGGCGGGTGAATGGCCAAAGAATTGAAAGCATTGAAGCTTGTATCCAGCGCAAAATACAAGGAAGCGATGAAGAAGGCTGCCGAGTTCAGGTCCAAAATCTCCGGCGCGAACGCCTTCCGCCTGGACGCAGAGGTCGCCGAGGCGAATTCCTATTTCGCGGGGCTCAAGTCGGCCCATCCGGAAATATTCGACATTATCCGCATACAGCGAAAGGAGATTTCGGAACTGATAATAAAGAAGAGGACGGGGCTCAGCCTCGTTCTGGACTGATTCCATGGCTGAAAACCAGAGGCGCGGAACCGAGACGCTCCGCGAGATTCCCCTATTCCGCTCAATAACCGAGGCCCCGCGCACGATAATCGCCGACGAGGCCGGAGTGAGGCAATGGCTGTCGGCCCGCCAGATGTCCGCTCCGCAGTCCATGACCATCCGCGATTTTTCCGCCGAGCGCTCGGTGATTTCGAGGTTCTATTCAGGCACGGCGATGGGCAAGGCGTTCGACGCCGCGCCGCCAATCGTGGTCAGCATGAGCCGGGCAGATTTCCTCTCGACCTTCAGGCCCGCCCCGACCGTGGACGGGCAGACTCCCGAGGCAATTTACGTGCCCGGGACGAACATGATTGTCGTCTCGGACGAGGCGCTCTCGCGCTACAGGCCCGAGGTGGCAAGCGAGATGATTTACCACGAGATGATACACTACGCGGCCTTCATCGGGAGGGGCCAGGACGCGTTCACGTTCATGGGGCAGAGCAGCTTCGGCGCAGGAAGGGTGCCCATCACGATAGAGGCGCACTGGCTCGAGGAGGGCCTCACCAACCTCTTCGCTTCGAGGCTCGGCCACGCGCAGGCCATGACATACCCCTTCGAGACCATGGCCGTCAGGATGCTCGAAATGCTCGGCGCGGACGCCGCGATGCTCATCGAGGCCCATTCAGGCGACACAAGGCGCCTGCAGGAGATTGTGGACCGGAGGCTCGGCGATGGCGCTTTCGAGGGCCTGCTCCATTGCCATAACGGCATCGAGGCGATGGCATATCTCCTAGGGAGGGACAATCAGGGCGCGGTGTTCAGCAGGCAGGCCATCGCGAACGACCCCCTGATGCGCGAATTCCAGAACCCGGGCCCGGTACTCCAGCAACCTTCGAACCGCCGGGGCAGGGCCCGCCCGCTCGAGAGGCCTGGCAGCCGCAGCTAGTCCGGCTCCATGTGGATGCTGACTTCCTTGACCTGCGGGACCGCGCGGATTATCCCGTTCTCTATTTCGTGGGCCACCTTGTGAGCCTCCACTATGTCCGTCCTGTGCTGGAACTGTATGTGGACGTCAACGAATATCCTGCTCCCTGCGATCCTCGCACGGAGCTTGTGGAATCGGGTTATCCTCCGGTCGCCTTTCAATACGCCTTCTATCCTGGCAAGCGTCTCGGCGTCCGGGCTGAAATCCATGAAAATCATGAACGCCTTGATTCCGAGGCCCGCCGAGATGTAAATCATGACCAGCCCGACCGCGAACGCCGCGAGGGCGTCCCCTGCGATGAACCCGAGCCTGACAGAGAGCAGGCCGGCAAGGACGGCGACCGAGCCGGCGACGTCGGTCGCGAAATGCGCCGAATCGGCCTCGAGGGCGTGGCTTCCGCCCTCTTTTTTTGCGGTGTCGGAAAGATAACGTGCGGTCATGTATGTGACCGGTATGGAAACCACCATCAGGGCCATCCCAAGCTCGGTGTTCTCCACTTTCCCGGGCTCCTGGAGCTTCTCATATGCCTCGAAGAGCACAACGCCTGCGGTCCCGACAATGAGCATCGCCTGGAGCAGCGAAGAGAGGTTCTCGAATTTTTCGTGGCCGAAATGGTGGGTGCGGTCGCTCGGCTCGTCTGCCTTGCGTATCCCGAGGTATGCCAGCACCGAGGCCATCAGGTCGAAAAGCGAGTGCGCGGCCTCGGCGTACATTCCGATGCTGTTAGTCATCGCCGCCACGATGACCTTGCTCGCAAGGAGTGCGACGTTGACGCCTATGGAGAGGGCTGCCGCCCCGAGTTTGTTCCCCATGGGCATGTATCGCATGCTGGGCTTTTAGGATTATGCCACATGCATAAATATTTTGTCCTCCCATCCCAGACTGAGACCATGAACACCTCATTCATAGAATTCCTGGCAAGGAAAGGCGCCGTCAGGTTCGGCGAATTCACATTGAAGAGCGGGCGCGAGTCGCCGTACTTCATAGACCTCGGCGCGATAAGCGGCGGCTCGTCCACTGCCGAACTCGGGAAATACTATGCCTCGACAATGCAGGCCGCATTCGGCGACCGGTTCGACGTGGTCTTCGGCCCGGCATACAAGGCGATCCCGCTCGCCCTCGGCGCGACGCTGGCCCTCAACTCGATGGGCCTCGACAGGAAGTGGCTCTTCGACCGCAAGGAGATGAAAATACACGGCGCGGACGCGAACAGCGTGTTCGTGGGGAGCCAGAACATCGACCACGGAGCCCGCGTAATCATCGTGGATGACGTAATCACCACGGGCGGCACCAAGATGGAGGCGATAGAGAAGCTCGAGAAATCGCTGAAGGCCGAGGTCGTCGGCGTCGTCATTGCCGTGGACCGCATGGAAGTCGGGAAGAAGCACAGCGCCCTGCAGGAGTTCAGCGAGTCCACGGGCGTGCCGGTGCATGCGATTGAGAGCATACACAACATCTTCACGCACCTCAAGGGCAGGAGCATCGAAGGGAAGGTGTTCGTCTCGGACAAGCTCTACGAGAAATACCGCGCCTACATGAACAAGTACGGGGTCAGGTTCTAGCGAGGACGAAATCCAGGTACCCGTCGTCTATCATGCTCACGTTGAGCTTCGTGCATACTGCGCCAGTTTTGAGTTCCCCGGCTATGCTGGGGTTCGTCCTTCCCCTGTCCCCTGAAATAAGCTCCTTGATGTAAGTGCCTGCCTCGGCCTTGACAAGCAATGACGCCCTGTTCCCCCGGACGTTCACGACTTCGACATGCTTCAGCTTCCTGTGGCGCACCAGGTCCGCCCTCCTGTGGGCGACACGGGTCGGCGTCTCCTGGAGGATTGTTTTCCCTTCGAGCGAGCGCACCCTGATTGCGTCATCGTCCGTAATCTCCCGGCCGAACTCGACCTCGGCCTCGTACGCCTTGTCGAAATGCGACTCGGTCACCATCTCGACGAACGTGCGCGGGACGATTTTCAAGTCGCTCACTGAAACCTCGCCGCTCCCGGCTATCTCCTTCGCGGCCTCGTCCAGATCCGCCCTGCGCCCTGCAGCCGCCTTGAGCTCCATGACAAAAGGCCTGCCGGCGCTGTTAGTCGCATCGACGTCCTCGCGCCCGGAGGCATGAAGGACGTAGCCCTCGGCGGAAAATGCCTTTTTCAGGGGCTCGCCCACCCTTTCCTCCACGGACTCGTAGAATTTGCCCTTGTTCTGGCATTTGGCGCATCCCTTGCCGTCGCAGGCGCTGCACACCCACCTGCTCTGCGAAAGCCCCGCCGCAATCTTCCTGTAGCGGCCGAATATGAAAAGCTCGTTCCTCGCAAGGGACACCTTGCCCGTCTCGAAATCGAAGACGGCCCTTACCTCACCTTCCTTGTCGTATTCCATCGCCTTGCCGAGGCCGGCGCTGATGGTCCGGTTGAGGTGGTTCTTGATGCTTTCAGCGCCGCCGAGCCTCGCGTCCCAAGCCTTTTCCTCGCGCGCGAGCCAGTCCCTCGGAAGCACTGTCGAAATCGAGAAGCTCGACGCTCCCGAGAGGAGGCGCGACGCCTCAGCCATCATCTCATGGACTTTCAGCGCGCCGCCGCCGCAGATATAGCACTGGCCTTCGGCGAAAGCATTGCCGTTGGCGGCGTTGCACGTCTTGCACAATAGCATGTGTTTCCTCAGAAATCGAGTTCGCGGTGGGGTTCGGAGGAGAGCGAGTTCTTTATCCTGTAGCCCTCGATGATGAGCGAGGCCCTCTTTATCTTCTCGTCGAGGCCGGAGGCCTCCTTCGAGCCGGTTATCCTATCGACATAGAGCCCGAAGTCCGCAAGGGTGTGCGTGCCGTTCTCGGTCATGAGGCCGAGCACCCGCACGACCGCCCTCTTGCCTTTCTCGTCGCTCCCCCATACGCTGAGGGCGAGCGCGACCTGGTTTATGAAATGCGCCTTGTCGGACTCGGACATGTTCTTCCATATCGCGAGTATCTTGTTCTCGCTGGCCTGGTCAAGTACGTCAAGGAACACCATTCAAATCAGCTCGTGGCCCACTCCGTCCTGGGCCTCCTGCCTGCGACAGCGAGCTCCATCATCTCCCCGCACCTGACGGCCTCCTCTATCCCCCTCTGCCTCATGTGCGGGCTGATTTGCGCCCTCTGCTGCTCGGCCTCCTCGGCCCTTCTTGCCACCGGGGACTGGCGCACGGGGGTTGCTTCGCGCACCTGCTGGCGCTGCCTCTCCTCGCGGCTCCTCCGGCCCTCGTCCTCGAACCGCCTCATCACGTCCGGGGTGAAACCCTCGCGGGATGCGACGGCCTGTTCGATGATTCGGTTGAAAATGCTGGCGAAATCCTCCTTCTTCTTCATTCCCTGTCGCTCTGCCATGGACTGTATTCTCCGCGATGGTTTTAATCAGTTTGCTCGCACTGCCTACAGACGGAAAGCTCGCGATAGAAAACAGACGCTTTCACACTACGACCGTGGGGCAACTCAGTTTCACAGTGCGATGTCGCGAACGACGAATCGTCGTTCATGACAGCGAAGCGAGCCGACTAAAAAAATCAGAAGAACGAGTCCAGGCTCTTCTGCTTGCCGCCGAACTTCATGCTGTATTCGTCGTAGCCCAGCTCCTTCATTATCTTCATGACCGCCGGGAGCACCTGGTTGTTGATGTAGTAGTCCGAGTCGTAGTCCTTGGCAAGCTCGATTGGCACGGCCTTCTGCGAGATGCTCTCGCCCCTTTTGCCGACGACATACGATATCACCGTTCCCCTCTCGGCCGGGAGCCCGGCTGCAATGAGCTTCTTTGCGGCCTCCAGCTCCGGGCTGACTATGTCATAGTTCTTGGGGTCCTTGTTGAGCTGGGTGCTTATCGCGAGCTTCTCGAGCGGGACTTTCCCGGACTGGAGCTGCTCGACGCACTCGCGGATTATCTTCACCGCCTTCTCCTTGCTGCCGTCCCTGAGTATCGCTTCAAGCACCTTGAGCTGGGTGTCCTTGGCTATGCTGGACCAGTCCCGCCTGACAAGCTCGAAGCCGCGTATCTTGATGCGGCCGTCCTCGCCAAGGAGCGCGTACTTCTTCTTCGCGCCCCGCTCCTCCCCGCCCTTCTTGCTGACGAACACGCCGCGGGGGTAGAAGCCCTCCAGCTCAAGCTCCATCTTCTCAGGGAGGGCGTCGTTGACCTCGTTCATGAACTTGATGACCTGCTCCTTGCTCTTGTAGATTATGAATACAGAGTCCGTGTCGGCGTAAAGCACCTGGAAGCCGTCCCTCTCGGCCTTCTCTATCGTCTCCATGATGTGCTTCCGGCCCCATGCGGTCACGCTTTCGGCGCAGTCGCGCGAATACCATCTCGAGCGGGCATACCCCATGTACCCGTAGAAGCTGTTCGCGAGAATCTTCAGGGCGTGCGACCGCGCGCTCATCCTCACGTGCGCGTCGCTGGACTTGTCGAGCTTCTTCACTTCGTTCTTTATCTTCATCCTCATGTCGATGAGGTAGTCGAGCACGAACGGAATCAGCCCCATGTTCCCCCTGACGAATCTGGCGCCGCTCGGCGAAACATGGAAGTCGCCCTGTGCCCCGGAGTCCCTGACGAGCGTCCCCGGGTCGATGTTGTAGGACACGATTATCGAGGGGTACAGCCCGCGGAAGTCGAGCACCGCGACGTTCTCGTAAATCCCCGGCTCGGGGAGTTTCACGAACGCGCCCTGGATGGGGTTGCTCTCCCTCGCGTCCACCTCGCCGCCCTCGGGCTTGGAAGGTATCATCTCGCCCCTCCTCGTGGCGTGGAACATGAGGAGGTTCTCGACGAGCTGGCCGCTCGTCGAAAGCGTCGTCTCGAAAAGCGGCATCTTCGCGACCGAGGAGAGCTCCATCTCGAGCGGGAGGAACCTCTCGCCCAACTGGTGCGTAAGCTCGGAGTCCACGAGCGAATATTCGCACAGGAGGTCGATGTCGCCGCTGTCCCAGCGCTGCCATATCTCGTCCTTCTTTATGCCGATTTTCTTGCTCCCGAGTACGTCCTGCGCGACCGCGTCGAGGGTGAACTTCTGCGTCTTTATTATCCCGATGAAGCCGAAGAACTTGACGATGGGGTAGAGGTCCATGTGGACGCGGTTCTCCACCCTCATCCCGTTTATCATGCCCTTCTTCATCTCCTTGATGCGGCCCCCGAAGCGCCCGAGCTTCATGGGAAGGCCGCATTTCTCGTATCTCGCCTGGAGGTACGGAAGGTCGAACTGCGCGGAGTTGTACCCTATGAGGACGTCGGGGTCGGCCTCCCTGACGACTTGCGAGAATTTCTCGAGCATCTCTTTCTCGTCCTTCCTGGTCTCCACGAACTCCTTTCCGGATTTCTTGAACGTGATGACTCCCTTCTTCTGCCCGCAGTAGCTTATCATTACCACGGGGTCCTCTCTCTCCCTCGGGATGCCCTGCGGGTTGTAAGTCTCGATGTCGAAGCTCATGATGGACAGGTTCGGCTCGCCGTGGGTAATCCCGCCTATTTTCTTTATCAGCTTGCCCTCGCGCTCGTACGAGAGAATCGAAAGCGGGGTGATTTGCATGTCGAACATGAAGCGGCGGGCGAATGGTATGTTGGCTTCAAAGCACGGATAAGGCACCGACGCCCTGATGTATGGCACGTGCGAGGGCTCGGCGCAGTAGAGCTTGAGCACCTCTTTGCTCTCCTGCCCGACAATCCTCTTCGTGACCTCGACGCGGGTCGGCGCGACGACCTCCCCGTTGTTCTTCATCCCCTTGAAATTCAGCAGCTCGTCCTTGCGTTCTATGGGCGCTTCGACGATGAAATACGGGTCGTACTGGTAGTAGAGCTTCGCGGTCTTTTTCCCCTTGAGAAGGAGCGAGACGTAGGTCTTCCCGTTCCTGACGGTGTAGCCTGCGTCGATAAAATAAGCTCTCCTCTTCATAAGGCGATTTTGAGATGGAAGATAATAAAGATGCTAGCCAAGCTTTGCCTGGAGCAGGGCAATCGCTTTTCCCGAACCGACCTTGCCTGAAGCTAGGATTTTCTCGGCATGGTTCCGGTTGCCTTCGGCAATAACCATGGCGGCGAACCCGTCCTGCGCCTTGTGCGAAGCCACCTTTCCCTCAGAGAGGAGGTCTGCGACCTCCCACATCGATATTGCTGCGAACCTCGGCCTCATGTCGATGTAGACCGGGACGTGGATTGAAGCGGCAGGGACGATATGGGTCGCCTCTCGGTCTTTTTCCAGCGCATACCTCTTCGCGTAAGCGGCGGCGAGCCTGTCCTCGGCTTCAGCTCCGAGCCCCAGCCTCAGGGCGGCGCATATCTGGCGCGTGTTGCCCTTCTGCGCGACCTTCGACTCGTATTCGGATGCAAGAGGCTCCCCGACTCCCCTGCGCAGCCCTTCCAGCGCGACCTCGACGAGCGGCCCCCCCACCAGGAACCCCCTCATGAATGGCCTTATCTTCTGCCTGAATGTGTATTCTTTCATTTCTACCATTCGCTCCCCTCCTTAGGCATCAAATCCCGCGTGCCCGCTGCGCTTGAACCCGAGTATGTGCCTTGCGAACATCGACTTGACGTGCCCGCCTTCGAGCAGTTCAGAGGCCGATTCCTTCAGGCCGTCGGCCCATATCAGCGATGCAAATGCCATCTCGGCCTTCTCGCTCGCGACGTGGCCCTCGCGAAGGAGCATTACCGCGTCCCCGAGCGCCTCGGCCATGTACCTCTTTTTCATTTCCCATACTCCCGGGGCCCCCAATGCCGATTCCGACTCGTAAATGTCGCGGTCATAGCCCGCCTTCGCCGCGTGGTATTTCGCTTCGAATGCCCCGCCAAGCAGGTCCTGCTCGCTTTCCCGGAGGCCCCAGAGGAACGCCCTGAATATGTGCCTGGTGCTCCCCGAGCCTGCTATCCTGGAGACATATTTGCGCCTTGAATCGTCCGGCAAATCGTGCTTGAGGCCCTCCAGCGCCACCTCCACCAGTGGAGACAGGCTCAGGAGCCCCTTGAAGAACGGCCTGACCCTGTCCCTGACCGGGTACGGGTCGGCATGAATCGGCTTGGTGGTCATTGGTTCAACCACTTTAATTTACTCATTACAACCTTATAAACCTGCCGGCGGCAGGGGCTGCAAAGAAAGAGGGCCTTGATAATAAGAGATAAAATTAAGAGAAAAATTACTTGCGCAACGCCATTTCCTTGTCGGTCAGCTCGCGCAGGACGTCCTCGTGGATGAACCTCCGCCCGCCAATCTTGACGTGGGGGATCCTTCCGCGGTCCAGCCTCCTCTCGAAGGCATTCCTCTTTATCCGGATGCCCGTCTTGTGGAGTTCCTTGATGGCCTGGCTCACCGAGAAGTAATTCGAGCTGATGTGCGTCAGGGCCTCGACCGCGTCCTTAGGCACAAGCCTCCTCGTTCCGAACTTGACCGATGGGATGGAGCCCTTCTCTATCCTTCCGATGAATGCCCTGAAGTTGATCTTCTGGTTGGATTTCCTGTATTCCTCGAAGGCCTCCTTCACGGTGAAGAACTCGCTCTTGGTGCTCGTGATGTCGTCAAGGACGCTCTTGGGTATGTACCTCTTCCTGCCCACCTTCACGAAAGGAATCGTGCCTCTCTCTATCCTTCCGCCGAAGGCCCTGAACGAGATGAACACTCCGTTGCCCTTGAGGTAATCGTAAGCCGACCTGACCGAGAAAAGCTCGTGCTTTCCCTCGAGCTCCTCCTCGCTGGCCTTCTGCCTGTACAGGTTCTGCGCCACCTTGAACACGCTGGCCACAGAGGATGAAAGTCCCTTCTCAGTGCGGTCCCTGTCCTTCTTTATCTCTTCCAAATCGATGGACCTGAACTTGTCTACAAAGTCGTCGTCAATCTCCGTTTCGATAATAATCTTCTTTCCTCGAGGCATTCTTCATCACCTTGGACAAACATCATACTATTGATAGTTTATGAACATCGGTGTTTATACTTATAAAACACACAATTTATAAAGATACCCTTCAGTTTAAAACCTCAGCCCACCTTTGATTTCATGCGAATTACCATATAAACGCCCAAAACCAAGACAATTATACCAACAATAATGTATAAAAGTGGTATTCCCTGTTCCGGTTGGCCCCCCGGTTGTGGATTTGACTGGTTGGTCGTGTTGTTGGAAGGGTTCTGTTCGGCGAACGTCGAAAACTTGCCTTCGAGGTCCGCCCTGTTCCCGGCCTTGTCCTTCACTTCCACCATGAACCTGACTATGCTGTTTTTCGGGAGTTCGGGGAATTCCGAGTTGAACGTGTTCTTTCCGGCTGTGAATGTCGTCGCTGTGCTCCAGGGCGTAGAGTCGTCGGAGGGCTCTATCTTGTAGCGCACCTTCATCGAGCTGACGTCGAGCCCGCTCGCGTACTGCCCGGGGTCGGAGGCCATTACAGTAAGCCTCGGCCTGCTGTTGACGGTCGTCGGGGTTATCTGGCCTATCAGGGGCGCGTGGATGTCGAATGTGAGGTCCGCTATCGGCTCGGTCGCCGGGTACAGCACGCCCTCCTTGATTATGCCCTTGTAATCCACCGAATACGGGATGGACTCGCCGAAAGTCCGCTCGTTCTCGTACGTCCCGCCCTGCATCTCGAAGCTATCGTTGAATATCATGAGCGTGGCCGGCAGCGGTGCGCCGTTGTCGTCTTTCACGCTTATGCTTATCCGATAATGCGGGAAAAGGACCTCGAACTCGGTGTCGTTTGAAACCGTGAGCGTGCCCGACTGCTGCGCGTTCTGGTAGCTCGCGAGGTAATTGTAGTCCCCGGTCTTGAAGTAGAACCTTATTTTGCCGGCGCTGTCGGTCTTTCCGCTCTTGTTACCGACGGTCACCGAAGCGTTCCCGAGGGGCGCCCTCAGCTGGTCCCTGACATAGAAATCCAGCGGGTACGTGCTGTTCAGCTGGATGTCCACGACCGGGCCATGCTCGTTGGCCTTGACTATGACAGTCCTGAGCTCTCCGCCCGCGGTCGCGTTTATCTCTATGTTGCAGTCTATCTTGCGCGAGAGCGTCCCCTGGTTGGCAATGTCGAAATGGACCTTGCCGCTGCTGTCTGTGAGCTTGGGCTGGGTCGTGAAATACTGCTCGCCGAAGGTCGCGCCCCTGTCGAACCTGACGGTGATGCTCGCGTTTTGTATGGGCCTGAGCTTCCCGTCGAGCACCCTCACGTCGAACGAGTCAAGGTATCCGATGCAGTCGGCGTAGGATGCGCTTATGAAGCCGATAAGCATGATTAACGCGAGCGTCTGACGGAAGGCCATGGCCTTGATTGGATGCCAAGCTTAAAAATAATATCCCCGATAACCGGCCTTTTCCTCCGGACCGGGGCTGCACTCCGGAGCGCCTTCGCCGCTTTCCGGCCCGGATGCGGCCCGGCCTGCGCCTGCCGGATTGTCATGGAGCATTTCCATCTTTTCTCCCGCGCCCGAAGCTCGATGGTCTTCGCCCTCGGCCTCCGTGCGGTGCGCCCGGTTCCCCGGATCGCGGCCTCGGGGCGCTTCCCTTCCCTTCCCCCGCGGCCCGGCATTTGGCGCCTGTGAACGTCCTGCCTTTTCCCGGGCCGCAGCTCCTGCACGTTCGCGCGCCTGCGTTTTTGAGGGTCCTGCCGCCTTTCCGCTTTGTTCGTTACCCTTGGCCGCAAGGGCGCCTCCCCTTTCCCTTTTCTTATTCTCTCGCTCCTAGGCTTGAACCGGGCGAGGGCGTCGCGGGGTTTTTTGGAATTTTTCCTGACTGGCGCACGCTCGAATTGCATCGCGGCTTTCCGCTTTTTTTCACGCTTCGCAGGCGCGGCCTTCCGCCTCTTTTCAGCTGCCCGGATGTCTCGTGGCCCGGTTTCCAGCTTCACCCTTTTCCTGGCTGCTCTTCCGGCTTCCGCCTTCTTTTCCGGCCGCGCATCGTGGCGGTTGTATCCTGTTGCCCCGGGCTTTTGGCGGGCCTCCATATCCGGCTTCTTCGCTTCCGGTGCAGGCCGGCCGGTTTCTCTTTCGCCCGCGGTTTCCTTCCGCTTCGTCCCGGCTTCGGCGCTCCTTTCCGGGCGCTCATCAGCGCGTTTCTCCTCGCCGGCACGGTTTGCGCGAATTGAGGGCTTCTGTAAAATTGCCTGCCCCCTGGCAGGGGGTGCGCTTACGATCGCCACCTGGGGAATGTCAGGCCTCCTCGTCTCCTCCTTGGTCCTCCTCGCCTTCTCCCTCTGGTAGGTGGCGACGATTTCGGGGACCGCCTGAGAGATGCGGTCTAGGGAAAGCGAGTCGTCAGGCTTGCTGGTCTTGATGAAATGGACTATAGGTATGGCTTCCGGGAGGGCCTGGCCTGCCGTATCAGGCATGCCCTGCGGAATCTCCAGGCGGACGTCGTTCGCCGCGCTCTGTGCCGGGACGGCAGCGTATGCCCATTGGGACGGGCTGTCTGACTGGGCGGCGCGCGCCTGCGCTATCTCGTGTATATAGTCGAGCGAGCCGCTTTCGTATTCCCTCCGGACCTCCTGCGAGACCTCCTTCGGGCAGAGCGTCTTGCTCTTGGCAAAGCCCGCGCGGACCGCCATCGCTATCCCGGCCGCGCTCACCCTGCCCCCCGTCATCTGGTATGTCCTCAGCATCGCTTCCGGTATGGCGTCTGCCCTGTCCGGGTTTTTCAGCATCTCGCTGTGCATCTCGGAAAGGAAATCATGGAGGTGCTCCCCCGGCACTCCGGCGACCACGTCCCTGATGCGCTGGCTCGCGAGCTTCACGATGTCGTTGTCGATGCGCGTCGCCAAATCATGGAAAACCTCGCGGACCTTGCCGCCGGCGCCCTTGCCCTCGGCCTGGGAAAACGCATCCCTGATGATGGTGCCGAGGCTCTCGACCATTTTGGCGTCGAGCCCCTCTGCGCTCCTGTTGAGAATTATGCTTTCGAAGGCCGGGCGGTAGTTTTTCATGGGGCTGTGGCTTCCGCTCCCAGTCCTCGCGCTGAGCCTCTCGACACCGATTCCCGCCCGCATGATTGCCTATTTTCTGCCAACAATTAAAATAATTATTCCCCCCATTTGGGCGACTACGCTTCGCGACGTTCGGTTTTTACAAACATTTTAATTTGTTGGCGAAATTTCATGTTCATGTACGACCTGTTTTCCATGGTTGGGGAAAGGGTCGGCTCGTCCGCGAACCGCATTTTCGCGGTCCATAACGCAGTCGTAGATGACGTCTTCGAGATAGCGATGACGCGCGCCGACTTCAACCGGTGCATGGGCCAGCGGTTCGGCGATGAGAGCGAGACGCACCGGGAGCGCCTCGGGGGCGGCGGGATTAACTTCGCGCTCACGGCATCCTCCCTCGGCCATCCGGGCGCCTATTTCGTGGGGTTCATGGACCGCTGCGCCAAGTGCCTTGCCGAGCGCATCAAGAAGGCATCCGATATCCGCCTTCCGCTCGTGTACTCGCTTACACCCCAGCGCCGGAACTCCGTAGTCGAGCTCCTCGACGACAACCTCCTTTTCCACAACCGCTCCTCGTCCAGCGTCGACACCGGATGGCTCGCGGCGCGCCTGCGGGCGTTCTCCCCATCCGGCTCCGACTGGCTGGCCTCGATGTCATTCTACGAGAGCGTCACATTCCAGCTCCTTGGCATATCGCGCCGCTTCTTCCTCGACAGCGGCTACGGGGTCTCGAAAATGAATTCCGGCCTGATGGGGAGGCTGCTTTCCGAAATCTCGGGCGGGGATTTTTCCGACTTCATAATCGCCGCGAACCAGGATGAGTTCGGCAACCTCTGCCGGGAGTTCGGGCTCGGTAGGCAGGACCAGATGGAAAACGCCCGCGCCCTCGCCTCGCTCATGAGCGCCCGTGCCGGCATGCGAATCGACCTCCTGCTCCACGAGGCCTCGTTTTCCACGCTCGTCGGGCCGGACGCGCAGGGGCCGCAGTGGGTGGTTCCGAGCCTCGAGGTCCATGTGAAGCGGAGGACGAACGCCGGCGACACTTTCGCGGGCGCATTCCTCGCTGCTTACGATGCAACGGGCGACCCGGCCCTCTCGGCGTTCTATGCGAATGCGGCCGCGGCAAAGCGCCTCGTCGATGACGAGCTCCCGAACCCTGCAAACGCCGCGCAGTTCCTGCGCATGGCCCGGCTGAGGGCCGTTGACATCCCGGGCGCGAAGCCCCTGTGCATAGACGAGCTGCGCGAGCGCAAAATCAGAGAGTCGTCTGTCTATATGAGAGCATCTCCCGTATCAGCGCGCCCTGCTCTACAAAGCGCGAAATAGGCAGCTTCAGCTTCGTCGAGACGTAAGCGAGGGCCGAGCGGAACGAGCCGAAGCTTCTCGGCTTCTGGAGAAGCGCGTGCCGGACGTTCTCGCGCACGTTGAACACCCCGAGGGGCACGTACCCCTCGTAAGCCTCGCGCAGGACGATGGCGCCGGCCTGCCTCTTCATCCTCTCGAGGGCCTCGAGCGCCGCGAACTTGCAGCTGTAGTAGCATCCCCCCACCGAGGAATACGCGCTCTTTGGCCGGAACTGCTCGTGGTCGGCGAATATCATCTCCTCCCTGCCGAGTATGTGGATGAACGCCTCAACCCATTCGTACTGCCACGGCGTCGGGGTGAGTATGACCGCG
Source organism: Candidatus Bilamarchaeum sp. (assembly GCA_035455205.1). Classification (GTDB taxonomy): domain Archaea; phylum Micrarchaeota; class Micrarchaeia; order Anstonellales; family Bilamarchaeaceae; genus Bilamarchaeum. Next base: position 129,497 of record DATIFM010000009.1, read on the forward strand.
TAATAGTTGTTCAGGCTCGAGAACTCGTATACTTCGTAGCTGTCTATGGTCTGGTACTGTACGACCTGCCCGTAAAGGTAGTCCGCAAGAGTGCTGTCAACCGCGGTAATCGACCACCGTGTGGGCACCAGCTTCCGCCTCTTCCCGAGGCCCATCGTTCCTGTGGAGAACGCCTTCTGTATCTGCGAGAAGTTAATTCCGTAGTTGAAAAGCTCGACGACAGCGTCGGCGGCCTTGTAGTCGGTGTCGTAATAAACGCGCTCGAGGTGCCGCTCCCACTTCACGTTCCCTATGTCGAATTTCTCCAGGCTCCCCGAAGGCCCGAACGGCTGGTGGTCCTCGTCGAAAGTCAGCCCCCTCGGCCTGTGCCTGAACTGCGCCTCGCTCTCGACCGAGCGGGCCGCGAGCGAAATCTCCTGGAGCTTCTGGACGAGCCTGTTGTCGAAGTCTGTGATGCCGGCGACCGCCTTGCCCCGGACGAGGTCCAGCCTGAACCGGATTATGTCCTCCTGCGTCTTGCAGGCGGGTATCCACTCCTCCGGCGTGTCCATGATGAAGCTGTCGCCCAGGTCAGGGGTGAGCATCGGGCCGACGTAAACCTTGGGGTAGTTCCACGCCCCGATGAATACAGACGGGGGCGAGCTGCCGTCAAGCTTCTCGCCGACCTCGATTGTGCGCCACCTCTGCGTCCCGTTGGTTATCTTCTTGAGGTATGCGCCCTTTCCGGTTCCCATAAGCGTTCCCGGGCCGCCATTTTGCAGCCCCGGAAATGTTACTCTTCCTGAATATAAAAAAGAGGCGGAGGGTTATTTCCGCGCTATATGTCTATGTCGAGCTCGACAGAGTCCTCCCCGTCCATCGCGGGGCCGTCGCCGAAGCTTCCCTTGGCCATGTAGAGCTTGTTGCCGCGCCTTTGGACCGGAATCACGCCTTCCATGTGCCTGTCTATGATTATGTAGGTGTGCTTCTCGTCGTCCATCGTCATCGTCACGGTGGCCCTCTGCAGGGAAACGCCCTGGTTCTCGGGTCCGACGTAGTAGAGGAACCTCACTTCGCCCTCGGGAATTGCCCTGACGACTTCGTCGCTGAGCACCGGCCCCGCCGGGATGCTGCTCGTTCCGCCTACCCTCTTGCCCGCGAGCTTCTTCCTCATCTCCGTGAGCCTGTCCTTGTGGTCGCTGCCGGTTACCGCGACGACGCTCTGGCCGTTGTAGACCGCCTTGACCGAGTCGGGTATGAATATGTCGAGCGCGGCATACCACCTGCCTCCGACAGAGACGACCGGTGAAACCCCCTTCTGCTCTATCAGGGTGTTTCCGGATTTGATTATCCACGAAAGGCTCCCTGCGGGCATGTCCCTCAGGTTGTCAAGCTCATAAAGCCAGACGTCCTTCATCGCACCGAAAAGCTGCTCGATCTCATCCCTCTCCGAATCGTAAGGGACGATGCCTTTCTTGTCCTTCAGGCTCGCCATGGGAGCGCCGAAGTACGAAGTCTGGGAGCTGTTCGAATTGAAGAACATGTAGTAGCCGTTCTCCTCCCTCTTGTTTATCGTGAGCCAGTTGCCTCCCCTCGAGACTATCCTAGTCTTGGGAAGGAAGAGCACCATCTCCCTCCACTCGGTGGCGGTATTGACGTTGATGACGTAGAATTTTTTGCCTGCGAGGGTTATCTGCTGGGTGCCCCTCATGCTCTCGAGTATCTGGCTGTCCTCGGCGTTCCTCGTGTCCGCGTCCGGCACCGGGTGGAGCCATCTCGGCCTGTTGTCCGGGAAGAAGTAATTGCATTTTGCGCACTCCTCGAGGCTCATTACGTAGCTCCCGCCTGAGAGCGCCGCCGGCCATTCCACTGAAGCAACCTTGTATTCCGCGCTCAGGGAAGTGCTTATGCTTTCGAGGAACTCGTAGTTCGTCATGGCCTCGGGCCAGCTGTGTACCAGGTTCCCGAGCCTCGCTATCCTCCTTGCGCCGGCAAAGCCGTCGCCTTCGATAACGTGGTATGCCCTCCCGCGGAGCCTCACCACCGTGTCCTTTGCGAACCTTGCCGCGGCCTTTTCGTCGGATGCCTCGGGCACCGGGACTATCCAGTAGAGCTTCCTCTCCTCGAGGATGTCCTCGCACATGGTAAGTTCGTGCTCGCTGAGGGTGAACTGGGAGTGCTGGTCGTTCCATGGGATGCCGAGCTCTCCGGTCTGCGCATTGTCCGGCTCCTCGGTCTCGATGTCTGTCAGCGATAACTCGTTAGTGGCTCCTTCCGGCTCTGCCTGGGCCGCTTTCGGGGCCGTGGGCCCTCCTGCCGGCGGAGTCAGCGTCTTTTCTTCCGCAGGTTCGGGGCTTACGATTCCCAAAACCCTTCCTATCCCCAGTATCGTCCCCACGAGTTTTCCTCTCGGCCTTGCCGGTGGTGCCGAAGGCGCCGCCGGCTTGGGCTCCTCGAGGCTCATGTCTATCTCGAGGCTCGGCAGGCGCTCTGGCATGCCTGAAATAAGCTCGTCAACGCCGCGGTCGAGCGACTCCTCGCTCGGCGCCTTTTTCTTCGTGACTATTCCTATCCTGACCGATATCACTCCCGCGCCGTCGGGGCCGCTCAGCTCGAGCACCACCTTGGTCCCGTCGGGAAGGGTCTCGCTGGTTTCCTTGCCCTCCGGAAGCGTGACTATCTTTTCGTAGCCGTCGGCCTTCGACTGGAGGCAGAACGTGCAGTTCTTGCTGATGTGCGAAAGCTCGAGGCGGTAGCTTCCCCCTATCATCGAGGAGTCGCCTTCCTCCCTGAAGTATTTGGTGAGCCTGCTTATCCTGACTCCCTCGCCTTCGGTGTCCTGGAGGTCCACCTGTTCGGCCTCCCGCCTCTTCTTTTCGAAGGTCACGAGGAGCATCTTGTTCTGCATCTCGAGCGCCCCTATGTTCCATGCCGCGGACTTTATCTCGGATGCGAGCGCATCCAGTTCGCCATGGAGCGTCTTCGCGTCCTTGTACCCTGCCTCGTCCGGAGAAAGCCTTATCTCTGCCTTCGCCGCTTCGAGCTTTTCCGACAACTCGTCGTATTTGCTCTCCTGGGACCCGGCAGCCTCGTCCAGGGTATTGTCCATCGCGATTCCCCAGTCTGAATATGCCCCCTTCGTCTTCTCGTATTCGGCCTTGAATGCCCCGAGCCTTTCCTTCATGCCATCCAGCAGGCTTTGGCATTCCCCGGCCTTCTCATCGGCCACCCTCTGCTCTTCGAGAAGCCTGAGGCTGGCAAGGGACATCATGACGCTGCTTTGCCTTTCCGGCCCTGCCGGAGAGGCCTGCGGCGCCGCGTCTGCCGCAGGCGCGTCCGCGGGCTTGGGGGCGCCCTCGCCCCTCGATATCGCTATGAGCGTCTGAAGGCTGAACATCGCGGAGCTTTCGCTCCCGGAGGGCAGCAGGGGGTTCCGGCCTGCATCGTCAGGGGCCCCGGCCTCCTCCGTAGTTTCGTCGCCTTCGGACATTACCTCTATCTCGGCGCTGTCCAAGGCTACCGTCGGCTCGCGGCGCACTTCCCCCGGAAGCGCCGCTGCGCCGCTGACGATTTCCAGTTCCTCGTCGCTGAGCTGGACTGTCGCCTCGCGCCTGACCTCGGTTCCGTTCGGAAGCGTGGTCGCGTCGCTCCCAGGGCTCAATTCGCTGTCCCGGACGTCCATCGTTATCCGCTCGGGCTCAGGCGCTTTCCTCCTGTAGCTCCAGTGCGCGGTGTTGTCTGTAAGAAGAGAAATTCCCCTTTTACTTAGGTCGGTCTGTGCTAACTCCCTCTGGCTGGTCATATGTCCACTCCTATTAATTACCCGGAAACAGTTTTTAAATGTTTTTATTTATGGTTAATTGTAAGTTTAATCGCAATGCGCGGATTTTTTATTGTTTTTGCTATATTTTTGTCTTGCTATTTTCTGTTCTCACCAACTTAGGGACAGGAAAAAGCATTTGCCCCGAAGGGGCAAACAAGCAGAAAGAAGCGACCGTGGTCTAACGGTATGATTCGAGATTGCCACGCGCCTTTTGGAAAAAGGCGTTGCCGCGCTTCGCGGCAACATTTGACACGAAATTCGTGTCAAAGGCGCGCCCAAAACCTGGCTGTTGGAAAACCCTGTCGGGTTTTCGGTGAAGGCCGTTTTGCGCTGAAGGCGCAAAATTAGCAAGTCGGTTTTTGGGCGCTTTTTCCCAAAAAGCGCACAAAAATTTCGCGGACCGGGTTCAATTCCCGGCGGTCGCATTTGTCAGTTTGTCAACCCCTCCGGGGTTGACACTGGCCCTGTTTTTGACAGAGCCCGCTCTAACCGCGCCAGAGGCGCGCAAGTTGGCTCAAAATTTTTTTTGGTCAGCTGGCGAACCCTCAGGGGGTTCGCAAACTGACAAAATCAGAGGGCGACTTTGCCCCGCAGGAGCCTTTCTATCCCGGCGAGCGTCTCTGAAAGCGTCTGGAAAACTTCGCTCCCCTCGGCCGCGCGCTCGTGCACGGTCTCCGGGAGGCCTTTCCTCTCCGGGAGGTGGGGCTGGACTGTCATGCCGTGGTCGAGCGTGCTCAGCCTGATTATGAAGCCGTCGGTGTTATCCGCATAAAGCCTCAGCTTGGAAAAATGCACCTCGCTGCCTATGTCGAGCGTAAGCATCCCGGTCATTGTCCGGGCGCGGTTCATCAGGCTTATCGCGGCGATGGTGCCCTGTACGGTCCTGGGCTCCGAGAGCGACAGCACCTCCCCCGCGCCGCGCAATTCGAAAAAACCCGCCTTGAAAAGTGAATCCGCTATGATGTCTATCCTCCGCAGGAGCGGGTTAGATTTGAGCACGTCCGCCTCTCCATCCTTCCACCGGTCGAGCTCGGGCTCGAACTGGCCGAACCTCCGGTCGTAGTATTCCGTAAGCTTGCTCCGCTCCAGTTCGTGGAACGCGCCCCTCCCGGGCATGGCCCTCTTGAACTCCCGCATTGCCTCCTTCCGGGCAGCCGCCTCGGGGTCCCTTCCAAATAGTGTGCCAAAGAATGTCATATCCGTTTATTTGTGTCAAACAATATAAAAATCTGCTTATAATTTTTGCGCCTGCCCGTCTGACTACGTCAATCGTCAAATCCGATTCCGATAGTTTTTAAACATATGTTATCAGAACGCTTTCATGTCTGAACTGGCAGAGCAGATGCTAAAGAATCTGGAAGTGCGCGAGGTCAAGTCGCTTCTTTCCCATGAACAAGTGATCTCGCACAACCTCAAGAAGCTCAAGGAGGCCATGCTCAACATCGGCCACCTCGTCGACCCCATGATAGTGGACAACAAGACCGGGGTCGTGCTCGACGGCAACCACCGGCTCAAGGTCCTCGAGATAATCGAGTGCCCCCACGCGACCTGCCAGGTCGTGGACTACATGAGCGACGAGATAAAGGTCGGCACATGGTACCCGTCGGTCTCGCTCAAGCCCGAGCAGATATTCAAGCTGGATTCATTGAAGCACGAGAAAGTCGACTACGAGGCCGGAAAGGAGGCGGTCAACAGCCTGAAGGCCCCGTTCATGATCATGTCGGACAAGGAATACCACCTGATAAACCCCGGAAGCTACAAGCTGATGGAGATGGTCGAGGAGCAGAACTACGTCTTTTCCCTCCTCGAGAAGGGCTCGGTCGACTACATCCCCGACGAGGAAATCCTGCCCTCGGTGGGCATGAACCGGACGGTCTTCTACCGCCGCTCCTACACCAAGGACGAGATAGTCAAGACCGCGCAGGCGCACACGCCGCTTCCGCCCAAGTCCACGCGGCACCTGATACCGGGCCGCATCATCCGCCTGAACATGAAGCTCGGCTGGCTGCACCGCTCGAAGGAGGACGCCGTCAGCGAGCTCCGCAGGATGCTGGACTCGAGGCTCTACAACGGCAACGTGAGGAAATACTACGAGCCGGTCATCGTAATCTACT
>DATIFM010000010.1:0-67010 GCA_035455205.1 Candidatus Bilamarchaeum sp.
AGGACGACAACGCCGACTGCGGAAGCACGCAGTTCTGCGACGTTCCTGAGGGACAGGCGGGAGGAACCTGCAAGGACGTGGTTGGCCAGTGCGGATTCGCTTCCGACCACTCATGGGTCCAGTACGACTGCGGACCTGAAGCGGGCTGCCCGTCATGCCCGTCAGGCCAGGAATGCTCGGACCACCAGTGCGTCCAGAAGGACATCAAGTGCCCCGGCGAAGGCGTCGTTGGCAAGGATTTGACCTGCAAGGCTACCGAGAATGAGCTGCCCTGCCCGCTCTGCGACCTTCTCATCACCGGCCCCGACGGCAAGAACTTCACCGGCAAGACCGGCCCCGACGGCTCGTTCAACTTCCCCCTGAAGCTCACGGGCATCTACAAGGTGGCAATCCTGGACTCGAACGGCAGGGTCATAAAGCTGACCGAGGTCCGGGCCACTGCGGGCGGCGGGCCAACCGAGGGCGAGACGCCGACGACAACCGGCCAGGGTCCGTTCGCGTACCTCTGGCTGATAATCCTGCTCGTCCTTGTCGTGCTGGGAATCCTCTACTGGAGACGGAGGGGCGGCGGGAAGCCTGCCGCGAAATAATTTTTTCTTTCCCTTTTGATTAGTATTAAAAATCAGACTACGGATTAGTTTTTTGCAAACCCCCTGGGGGTTTGCCAACTGAACAAAAAGCCAGTATTTGCCCGAAGGGCAAATCATCTGGCAAAAAAAGCCCCAATAGTCTAACCTGGATAGGACGCAACCCTGCGGTCCCGCTTTTGGGAAAAGCGGGGCCAAAACCTGCTGTTGGAAAACCCTTGCGGGTTTTCGGTTTTGTCAGTACGCTCGCCTTTCGGCTCGCACTGACGCCATTTGCCCCGAAGGGGCAAATTAGCAAGTCGGTTTTGGCTCCACCTTTTCCGAAAAGGTGGATAGGTTGCTGTCCGCGTTCAAATCGCGGTTGGGGCGTTTTTGTCAACATGCCGGCCCTAAGGGCCGGCGTTGACTCTATCCGGATAGTTGCCGGGCGGCTCGGCAAGATATTTAAACATATCCATAGTAATTTAGTTTCTGCCTTAGTTCTCATCGAGATTTATTCGGCTTAGGTGGTATGTTGAAAAGATGCATAACTTGCGGTAGAAATACCAAAGACTTCGCGGAGTTCCCGTGCCCCGAGTGCGACGAGAAAGTCGTCCGGTGCCATTACTGCAGGGAGAACAGGAACAAGTTCAGCAGCGAGTGCGGCTTCAGCGGCCCTTAAGGTGGATTGATGGAAGAACTGAACGTCGCGGCGCAGATAAAGATTTACGTTGATGATCCAAAGGCCATGCCTGAAGTGAAGGCTGGCATCGAGAAAGTCGCCAAGGTCCAGAAATTCTGGGAAGAGGACGTCGGATTCGGCATAAAAGTCCTCAAGGCGAACCTGCTTCTTGCCGATACCGAAGGCGGAATGGAAAAAATCGAGGAGAAAATACGCTCCCTCGGGCACGTCAGCGAGCTCGAGGTCGAGGCAGTCACGAGGGTTTGATTATGGTCAAAAAAACAGAGAAACCAGCGGAGAAAACCGAAAAGCATGAGAAGAAGCCGGCACCGGCGCCCGTGGCCAAGAAGCCTGTCCGGGAGGAGAAGGAATCCTTCAGGGGAATCGTCCGCATAGCAGGCAAGGATGTGAAGGGGCAGATAACGCTCCAGCGCTCCCTGCAGGCGGTCCGGGGAATCGGCCAGACCATGTCCAGGGCGGCCTCGAACGTGCTCCAGAGCGAGCTTTCGATAGACCCCAAGACCCGCGTCGGCGACCTCACCGAGGAACAGATTGAGAAGATAGACAAGATACTCTACTCGCTCCACGAATACAAGATACCCCACTACCTGTTCAACCGCTCCGGAGATTTTTCGAGCGGCAAGGACAAGCACGTAATCATGAACGACCTGATATTCGAGAACTCGCAGGACCTCGACCGCGAGAAGAAATCTTACAGCTGGAAAGGCTACCGGCACACTTACGGCCAGAAGGTACGCGGCCAGAGGACCAGGAACACAGGAAGGACCGGAATGGCGGTCGGTGTCCTTAGGAAGGCGATTATCGCGGCCCAGGGCGGCGCGGTGGCCGGGGCAAAGCCCGGAGCGCCGGCAGCCCCTGCGGCAGCGCCTGCAGCCGGAGCGAAGGCCCCGGCGGCCGCGGCTGCAAAGCCGGCGGCCAAGCCTGCGGAGAAGAAATGAGGTGTTCATATGGGTGATCCACGAAGACTGCGGAACAAGACCGAGCGCCCGAAGAAGCTCTGGGACTTGGACAGGATAAAGAATGACCGGGCTCTCATGACCGAATACGGCCTGAAGAACATGAGGGAGCTGTGGCGTGCCACGGCCGAGCTCAAGAAATACAGGCGCGAAGCGAGGCGGCTCCTTTCTCTTACCGAAGAGGAAAGGAAGGACGACGCCAAGAAAGTGCTCCAGAAGCTCGCCCGCATGGGAGTGCTCAAGGAAGGCGCGGTCATCGATGACGTGCTTTCGCTGGAGGTCCGGGTTATACTCGAAAGGAGGCTCTCGACGCTGGTGCTCCGGAAGGGGCTTGCAAAGACGATAGCCCAGTCGAGACAGCTAATAACTCACGGCTTCATCGGAATCAAGGGCAGGATGGTCACCAGGCCCGGCTACCTTGTCAGCTCCGAAGAGGAATCCGCGCTCTCGCACACGAAGCCCATAGACCTCTCCACCAAGACCGAGGCGCCGGCGGAGAAGGCAGAGGCGCCGGCCGAGCCCGCGAAGCCGGAGCCTGCCAAAGAAGGTTGATGCTATGGAAGAACCCAAAACACCCGAACCCCCGAAGCCCGAAGCGCCGAAGGTCGAAGAAGTCAGGAAGCCGAAGAAAATCAGGCTCGCGGTAGTCCACGTATATTCATCGAAAAATGACACCATCATAACGGCGACCGACATAAGCGGCGCCGAGACCCTCGCCTGGGCAAGCGGCGGCATGATGGTTAAGTCACACCGCGAGGAGGGACGGCCGTATGCAGCCATGCAGGCGGCAATCAAGGTCGTCAACCAGCTCAAGGAAAAGGGCATAACGCACGTTCATGTCAAGATACGCGCTCCCGGAGGGGTCGGAATGAAGACCCCCGGAGCAGGCGCCCAGGCCGTCGTGAGGACAATCGCGAGGACCGGCGTCAGGATAGGAAGGATTGAGGACGTCACTCCGCTCCCTACGGACTCCATGAAGAGGAAGGGCGGAAGAAGGGGACGGAGAGTATGAAGCTTTCTCTGGACAAGAAGCACGGGAACCGGATAGAATTCGTGGCCAAGGACGTGTCACCGACACTCGCGAACATCCTGCGCCGCTATTCGATGGGCCGGGTCCAGGTCCTTGCAATCGAGAGCGTGGTATTCTACGACAACAACTCCGCGTTCTGGGACGAGTACCTCGCCCACAGGCTCGGCCTCATGCCCATAGTCACCCCGGACCTGCTTCCTGAGGGGACCGAAGTCGTGTTCTCGCTCGATGCCGAAGGGCCCAAGACTGTGCACGCATCCGACATGACATCTTCGGACAAGGACATAAGCGTCGCCAAGGGCAGCATAGTAATCGCCACGCTCGGGCCGAACCAGAGGCTCCGATTCGAAGGCAAGGCAGTGCTCGGCACCGGCCGCAAGCACGCCAAGTTCCAGTCGGGCCTCATGAGCTTCGGCGAGGCAAAGGACGGCCTGAAAATCTTCGTTGAGAGCTTCTTCCACATGGAGCCCGCGGAAGTCCTGCTGAGGGGATGCGACTCGCTCGAGAGGGACATAGAGAGCATCGAGGAGGCGCTCGGAAAGAAGTCCGAGAAAAAGAAGAAGGCCGCCAAGAAGAAGAAAGAGAAGGACGAGGCCGAGGCTCCGAAGGACGAAGAGGAGAAGTCCTCCAAAGAGGAAGCGCCCGAGAAGCCCTCCAAAAAGAAGAAGGAAAAGGACGAGGAGGAGAAGGCTTCCAAGAAAGAGGAGTAATTTTTATACTTTCTTATCCCAATATAATTTTCCTGAGGTTCTCTTAGGAAGTTTGATAAAAGATTTACCCTCAGTAAACCCTAAGGAAATCTTTTGCAGGGGTGGCAGAGCGGTCAAATGCGCCAGCTTGAGGGGCTGGTGGGTTAGTCCCTTCGAGAGTTCAAATCTCTTCCCCTGCAATAAACTTTGAGCCAGCCCGGCTCAGGTCAAAGTTTAATCAAACATCCTGTCCGGCCTGCAATTTTTGTTTGCCGCCAAACCCTGACGGGTTTGCACGTCTACTTTTCTGATACCGCTTCCTTAAGAATTAGGAACAGTTGCCAATCTGGAGGGTCGGCAAACTGGTCAGTCGGTCAACCCCGCAGGGTTGACAAACTGTTAATTGCAGACTTTGCCCGGAACCTGGAACTTCGAGCTGTCCATCGTCCATGACTTGCAGTCGTACACGGGGTCGACGGCATAGTTTATCATCGGCGTATTATAGCCTCCCTCAATCCCGCGGCTTGCAGAGCCTATCCCGCCGAAATCGCTCTCTATCTCCATCGACTGCCAGTCGCATTTCTCGTGCGTCCCGAACTCGGTCCCGAGCGCGTCGTCATCGCCCGGGCATGAAACATACATAATGCCGTTGCCAGCCGAATCGCCCTTGAACACGATGGCGGCTGACGGGCAGTTAGCGAATCCTGTATCAGGCTGCTCCATCCTCATCGCCCCTTTTCCGTCGAAATAGAGCTTCATGCTGATTTTCGCGTCCGCGGCGTCCATGAAGTCCAGCGTGCACTGGCTCGGTTTCCCGGCGAGTATGAGGTCGGAATAGTTCTTGCCGCTCAATTCTCCGCTCGGGGGAGGGCTCGGTTCCCCGGCAGGCCGCGTTTCGCTTCCGGACGCGTTAACCGGAGGATTCGAAGGCGCTGGCTTGGCCGTATCGTTCCCCGCAGAGACATTCGCCCCCGCGCTGTAATTCGCCGAACCGCTATAAGTGCATCCGAAAACCAACATTCCCAATACGAGCAAAACCAGAATCCCTTTCATGTCATGAATCCTCCCCCTAGTTTTTTATAGACTCGGTCTTCGCGACAGGCAACTACAATAATCTTTCCTGAGATAAACAAGACATGGCACACAGGATACCGGATCCGAAACAGGATACCCCGGAGCAGGGAATGGCATCGATGCGCGGCCACCAGTTCCACTACGATTTGAATTTTCAGGGCCGTCACTACATAATAACGACCGAGCAGGCGCTTCCTTTCGGGCGCGAGCGCGACGCGCTCCTCGACATGGCCCGCAACGGGCGCTTTTTCGACAGGCAGGACACGCGCCCTGAGCGCGTTTTCATCCCGAATTCGCCCTCGCCCAACGTAACCGTCAGGCTTGCCGACGACCAGCCGGGGGCAAAGGAATGGAACGCACAGCCTGCGATGGCGCGCACCGACCTCCTCCAGAGCGACCTCGCGCGTGCGATAGAGCGCGGGGCAATCGGGCCGATGACGGTCTCCCCGAACACCCCCGCGCCGGCGACGGGCCATGCGAACGAGAAGCCCTGAGCTCACTTCCCGTATCCGTACGTCCTTATCCCGAGCCTCATTTTATTCAGGTAGCCGGCAGAGCATAGGAGGAGCGCCGCGAGCGCAGCCAAAGGAAAGGCGGCAAGAACCACGAGAACCCGGAGCGGGAAAAGGAAATACGTCCTGTTGTCGCTGATGAGATATCCCTTTCCCTGGCTCTTAAGCCAGGCTCTCCTTGCCAAAAACAAAACCGGGATGCCTTGAAGGCCGGCCCTGTCCTCGAATACGACTTCCCTTCCGAAATATCCGGGCAGGCGAAAAAAGTATTCAAGCGCTCCTGCTTGCCCGTACAAGATGCCTGCCGGTTTTCCAGCCTGCGGCGCACCCGATTCCCCTTTCCAGGCCGAGAAGTCCATCCCCGCCGCAGAAAAAAGCCCGGCCAGCATCGCCAGCGAAATGGCCGGATTGAGGAAAAACATTGCCAGCGCCCCCATCAAGGAGGCGAGGAAATAAGCGAACGCTGATTGATATGGGTCGAGCAGTATGCGCTTTATCCCCCCGCCGCGCAGGTAGCCGAACGCCTTTGACGGCGGGCACGCGATAAGGCTGGACGCCGGATGCGCTGCGGTGTCGCGAGTGTATTGCGCCTTGCGCCCAGTGCCCTCTATCCTCCCGAGGAGCTCGAAATCCTCGCCCCCCATGTGGAACGGGAGGAACGTTAGGCCCGCCTCCTTGAGCACGCCTGCCCCGATGCAGCCGTAATGCGCTATTATGCCATTGGGGGACGCAGGCATCTGCCCGCTGATGATGTACGGCATGGAGAGGCCGCCCGATGCCGCCCCGACGAGGCTTTCCACGAGGGTTTCCGACACCGGAAGGCAGTCGTTGTCGGCGAGTATGACGAACTCATACCCTTCCCCCACCGCGTATTTCTCCCCGACATAAAAACCCCCTGCCGAGCCCCCGTCCCAGTTCCTCCAGATATGGACTGCCCGGATGCCGTGCGTCTCCCTGACCTGCCCGTCCCCCGGGCTGTAAACTATGATGACATCGAAGCTCCTGCTCTTCTGCAGCGACAGCCTCCTGAGGTGCTCGTCCATCAGGGCGTCGGCGCGGAAAGTCGGAATGACTATCGCCGCCCGTCCCCGCCTGCCGCCCCTCCCGTCGACGACCTTGCTCACGATTTCCCCAAGCTCCGGGGCCTTCCTTACCCACTCTTTCCTTATCAGAACACCTGCACTATTGACGATACATAGAGGCATCTTAATTTGCTTCTACCCCGTGCCGCTTTCTGCCTCATCGTGTCCTACGGGCAGGGTTCCGTCGGCAGACTATGTAAATCCACATTTTTTTGATAGAAAATTTACATTTTTCACCAATCTTTTAATACATTTGCACTCAATTTATCACAACATGGTTGCAAGAAGGGTCTTCGGGGCGCGCTCGAGCACGAACTACCCCCCGCCGATACTCTCGGATATCCGGGAAGTGCGGAGGGAAGTTCGGCGATACGAGATTGAAAAGGCCGACCTCGAGAAAAGCTACCCTCTCCTGGACCGCCTGCACGAAGGCGTGTTCGTCTGCGATTTTGACGGCCGGTTCCACTTCGCCAACCTGTCTGCGCGGGACACGCTGGGTTACGGGGCCGAGGAAATGCTCGGCATGGCTATCAAGGATATTCTCCCCGAGGGGCAGCTCGCCGAGGTCCTTCGGGCGATGGACGAGACGAGGATACAGACGACGAACCCCGGGATACGGCGCTTCAGCGTCATCTCCAAGAGCGGCTCCGAGATAACGCTGGCTGCCAAGGCTAGCCTTGTCCTCGATGCCGGGGAAAGCTTCGGAATGCTTGCATTCGTCCGCGACGTAACAGACTTTTTCCGGATGCAGGAAGAGCTGACCGAGGGGCGGGCATTCCGCGCGGTCGGCGAGGCCTCCAGCAAGGCCGCACATGACATCCGGAACCTGATATCCCCGGCCCGGCTCCTTCTTGGCCGCTTTGCAGACACGGACCTCCGCTCGCTCAGCGAGGCGGACATGATGGTCTTGCAGACGCAGTCGAGGGTCGCCCTCGCAGCCATCGACCAGGTTTCCCAGCTCACCTCCGACATGCTCCAGCTTTCCGTCCCCGGGCCGAAAAAGATAGAGCCTGTCAACATCAACCGCATCATATTCGACACTCTGATGAAGGTGAAGTCGTCGATGCAGGAGCAGATGAAGCTCGTCACTCCCAAGACCGTCTTCAAGGCAGATTTGCCCCCCGTCATGGGGGACAGGACGCAGCTTGAGAGGGCAATCCTGAACGTGCTCATAAACGCTGTCGAGGCAATGCCCTCAGGCGGCACGCTCGGAATATCTACCGACCTGTCTGAGGGCGCGATGGTCCGGGTCAGGGTCACGGACACCGGGGCAGGCATGGAGCAGGCCGTCCTCGACAGCATATTCGTGCCTTTTTATACGACTAAGGAAAAGGGCACGGGACTCGGCCTCTCGATAACCGCCCAGACCGTCAAGTTCCACAAGGGCTACATCAACATCGAGAGCGAAGCCGGAAAGGGGACGACGTTCGAGATCCTCATTCCTATGGCAGATGCGTCTCCCTAGAAGCAGCAGGCGTCCTTGAATCCGCAGTTTTTGCACCTTGCCCTGAAACTGCCCCGTATCGAGAACATCTCAGCGCCGCAGACGGGACAGGGTCCGCTTGTCGCATCCTCTTTGCCCATGCAAAGATATCTAGGAATAACTAAAAAAACGTTGGCTGGCAATAGACTTCATGGAATTCCCGGGTTGGCTATTGCTTTTGCTGCTCGCCTTCCTTGCCGTCATCCCCATAATCATTTCCGCTTCGTCCGGGGCCGACCCTTCCTCCGGGCTGAACATATTCCTCTTCATCTCGTTTTCCTTCCTCTTCACTTATCTTGCAGGGAGGTTCATGGAACGATTCCGCATCCCCTGGATATTCGCGGCCCTTCTCCTTGGCTCCCTGCTCGCGATAAGCAATCCCTTCGGGGCGATAACTTCCTCGGACACCTTCACTTTCCTTGCCCAGCTCGGCATGTACTTCCTCCTGTTCATTGTCGGCTTCGAGATAAACGTCGGCGATCTCCGGAAGAAATCCGGCTTCATATTCAAGGCGACATTCTTCATCATAGCGTTCGAGGGGGTCCTGGGCTCCATCTTCGTCCATTACGTGTTCGGCTACGACTGGATAATCTCCATCCTGGTTTCGATGTCGTTCGCGACCGTCGGCGAGGCGATACTCATACCCATCCTCGACGAATTCCGCATCATCAACACCCCGCTCGGACAGACGATAATCGGCATCGGGACTCTCGACGACATCGTCGAGATACTCACCCTCATCGGTGCGGTCGTCCTCATAGGCGCCCGCTCCTCGTCCGAAGTCAGCGTAGCGGGCGTATTGGCATCCCTGGCGGTCCTTTTCGCAATGGCCTACGCCCTTACCCGCCTCAAGAAACAGGGGCGCAAGTTCGGATACTCAGGAATCGAGACTCTCTTCCTTTTGACTATTTTCGTCCTGTTCCTTTTCCTCGGCGTCGGCGACTATGCCGACACGACGCCCCTCGCCGCCCTGCTCGCAGGCATAGCGCTCGGCAACTTCCTTCCCCGCACGAGGCGCGAGCGCATCCAGTCCGAGCTGAAGGCGGTGTGCTACGGCCTTTTCGCGCCGCTCTTCTTCATCTGGGTCGGGGCTTCGATGGACTTCGGTTACCTCGCCGCCGCCCCGCTCCTCGTTATCGCCATTACTGTTGTATCAAAGGCGGGCAAGCTAATCTCCAGCTACATCGTCGGCCGGAAGGAGCTCGGGACCCGGGGCTCCATTCTACTTGGCATCGCTCTTTCAGTGCGCTTCAGCACCAGCATAATCGTCCTCAAGATACTTTACGAGAACGGGCTGATACGTTCGGACGTCTACTCGGTCCTGCTCGCATCTACGATAGTCTTCAAGTTCATCGTCCCGCTGCTCCTGTCCAACCTCCTCGTACGGTGGGGGTTCGCCAAGCCGCTTGGGCGGGCAAATTAAAACCTTTTCTCCGATTTCAGGCAAATGGAAGAAGCGATTGCAACCGGCCTCTCATACGTCTCTCTGTTCTTCGACATCGTCGGCATCGCCCTCATAATCTACGGCGGGCTCTCGGGGCTCTACATGGCGGTGCGGACCGAGCTGAAAAACGAGAAAAAGTTCATGGGTTACGAGGAAGCGAAGCGGTTTTTCATCCAGAAGCTGGTATTCGCGCTCGACTTCTTCCTGGCCTCGGACCTCCTCCGGCTGGTATCGGTCAACGACATCAACTCGGTCATCACGCTCGGGGCCATAGTCGCGATACGCACGGTCCTGAGCTGGTCGCTGGGCCGGGAAGTCCGCAAGGAGGGATAGAGTGGAACTGAAAAGCGCCTTTGAAAACGGAAGGGAGATACCGAGACAATACACGTGCGACGGGGACGACCGGAGCCCCCCGCTCTCGATTTCCGGGGTTCCGCCCGGGGCCAAATCCCTCGCGATAATAATGGACGACCCGGATGCGCCAGCCGGGACGTGGGTGCACTGGGTCGTGTGGAACATCGACCCGAAAACGAGCGGGATTCCGGAAAAGGCCGGGCCCGGCGTGGACGGTGCAAGCAGCTTCGGGCGCCCCGGATACGGCGGCCCCTGCCCACCGCGCGGCCACGGAAAGCACCGCTATTTCTTCAAGGCCTATGCCCTCGACTGCATGCTCAGGCTGGCGCCCGGCTCGGGAAAGGCAGAATTGGAGACTGCGATGAAGGGGCACGTGCTTGAATCGGCCGTGCTGATGGGGACTTACGAGCGGCGGGGCTGATGGAATGGCAAAAATCGCGGTTTTCGAGATGGAAGACGGGGCCGAGATGGACCGGCTCAAGAAGTCCCTGCGCGCCCACTCCGTCACTTTTTACCCCCAGCCCCTTTCCCGCGACAATGTCCGCGATGCAGCGGGCTGCGACGCGATAGCGGTATTCATCTATTCGAAAATAGACTCCCGGCTGCTCGCCAAGCTTCCTGAACTGAAGATGATAGCGACGATGTCGACCGGAACCGACCACATCGACATGAACGCGTGCAAAAAGCGCGGAATAACGGTGTCGAACGTGCCGGCATACGGGGAGCATACTGTCGCCGAGCACACCTTCGCCCTCATCCTCGCGATAACGCGCAGGCTTCTGCCGTCTGTGCAGCGGGCCAAGTCCGGCGACTTCTCCCTCGAAGGGCTCACCGGGCTCGAGCTGGAGGGAAAGACGCTAGGCATAGTCGGGACCGGGAAGATAGGCTCCCATGTCGCCCGCATCGCCCACGCGTTCGGCATGAAGATTATCGCATCCGCAAGGCACAGGAACGAGGAGCTGGAGCGGCTCTATGGCGTGGAATTCGTTCCGGGCCTCGTCCCTCTCCTTTCGCGCTCCGACATAATCACGCTTCATGCGCCCCTGACCGATGAGACTCTCCACATGATAAACCGGAAGAACGTCCGGAAAATCAAGCGCGGGGCAATCCTGATAAACACCGCGAGGGGGGCCCTTGTCGAGACCGAGGCTCTCCTCGAGGGGATAAAGAGCGGCGTAATTAGCTACGCCGGGCTCGACGTCCTTGAGGAGGAAGGCTTCATACGGGAGGAGAAAGAGCTCCTCTCGAAAAGCTTCAGGAAGCGCTCGGACCTGCGGACCGTGCTGGCCGGCCACATGCTGCTCAAGCTCGACAACGTGATAATCACGCCGCACAACGCCTTCAATTCGATGGAAGCGATGATGAAGATAGCGGATGTGACTTCCGGCAGCATAAACCGCTTCTTCAGGAAAAAATGAAGGTAACTCCCCCGGATGCCCGGCTCATAGATAGCCCCACATGGCGAGCCGGTCCCCGTCGCCGTCATCGGACCATCTTATCCCGATGTCATTCCTGTAGAACATGTTCGGGATTATGATGTTCCTTATCCTGTTGTAGACCGTCTTCCTCGCTTCATCCATCGTGGTGCCAGAGGCGGTGACTATGAGCGCGTAGCCGCTGTTCCCGGCGAGCCTCCAGTCGTTCTCGACCAGTTTCACGTCCCCGAGGTGGACGCCTTCGAAGTTCGGCTTCTTGAAGATTATCGAGGCGTCTTCCGAGTACCTCTTGAACGCATCCGGGTCATGGAACGGGAAAGGCGGCACGGCGACGACTATTCCAATCTCGAAAGCCCGCTTTGTGCGGAGCTCCGGCTTCTCCCTTTTCGCTATGCCGTACAGGAAGGTCCCCCATTCGCTGAGCACCCCTTCCATCGCTATGCTTATGTGCGGGTAGCCGAACCTGCTCGTGAACTCAAGGGGATAGATGCCGCGCGAGTTGGCGATGCAGTTGATGTCAATGTATCCGACATAGCCTGATGCGGCGAGCTTCTCCTTCATCTTTACAAGGGTCGCATCGAAAATGGGGCTCCTGTTCGTGAAGAACATCGTCGTTCCCATCTCCCCTGTAGTCGGCCCGAGGTCCCCCGGGAACATCCTCTTGTGCTCGAAATTGACGTTTATCGGGAGTATGAAATCCTCGCCGTTGAAGAACACGCCGACCGCGACTTCCACCCCGGAAATGTACTTCTGTATCTGGAACACCTTGATCATCTTGCCCCAGTTCTTCTTGTACCTCTCGAGCATCTCGAGGATGTCCTTCCCGTCTTCCTCCTGGCCCACGAAGAGGAGCTCCTTCTCGTTCTGGGCAAGGCCGCTCGGCTTTATCACGTACCTGTCCGGGTTCTTGGATATGAAGTCTATCGCCTCGTCGAAATTCGTGAAATTCCATCTCGGGATGATGTTTATCCCGGCAGCCTTCATCTCGGCCTGCCCGAACTCTCGGTCCATCTCGAGTTTGTCCGTGTAGCTGCTCCCGCCCACCACGAGCTTTCCGGCCTTCCTGAGCTTCTCGGCATCCTCGCCGAACCCGAAGTCGTCGAACACGATGACGTCGGCCCACTCCACGCTTTCCTTCCAGCCCTCTACCTTGTCGAGGAAGCCGTCGCAGACGTCCTTCTGGTCCTTGTCCTGGATATAGTACCTCACTTCGTGGCCTTCCTTCTTCACGGCCCATGCGAGGTCGCCGATAAGGGCTTCGATGGATACGAAGAGGAACTTGTATTTTGGTTTTTTCTGCTCTGCGATGCCGTTTGTCATGTGCACCATTTCCCGCCTAAGATTTATTTTCCTTACTGATTGCACCGGAGCTTTCCGGGCCGGGGGCAAGAGAATTTAAAGCGCCATTCCAAAATCCTAAACATGTTCAAGCTTCTTTCCCGCATCGGCAGGGCCTACTTCAACGGGGACTCCCGCAGGGGCCCGAGGCGGGACATCATCATGCGCGCGCTCGCCCGGTCCGGGTGCAAGCCAACGCTCGACCGCTTCGGCAACATCTGGGTGGAAAAAGGGAGCGGCAGGCCGCTCACCCTCTATTCGGCGCACATCGACGTGGACCCCAGAATACGGCGGGCGAGCATAGCCGCGAGGCGCGCCGGCCGGGGTGTCGAATTCCACGGAATCATGGACAACGCTATCGGCGCCTGCCTGAATTTCGAGCTTGCAAGGGCGGGGCCGCGGAAGGGGACCGCCATCTACGTATTCACGGCTTCCGAGGAAGTCGACAGGCTGAACCCCCGGCTCTTTGCGCGGAGCGCCAAGGAGGTCGTCAGGATACTCCGGGAGCGCAGGCTCAGGCCGGACCTGTGCGTCGCTATCGATGTGACCTACCCGAAGCTCCTCCAGAAGCAGCACGAGATAGACTGGACCGAGGGGTACGACCGGATATTCGACATAAAGGACAAAACGCATTGCTATCTCGACGGCTTTTCCCGGCGCAGGGAGGCTGCGATGGCAAGGAAGCTAGTCAGGCGCTTCGGGAACGGCAAGATACTCGCGAGAAGGTTCCATGGCCATGATGAGGCGTTCGTCTATGAGCGGATAGCCCCCTCCTTCGCCTTCGGTCCCGTCGTGTTCGGCCATTTCGACCAGCCCGGCCAGCGCATGCCCGCGTCGCATGCCAAAACCGCCCTGAAATTCCTGAAATCCATATAAATTAATATAATTTATTTAATTTATTATTAATTTTGGGGCGGGAAAGGGCATAGCTTTATTAAGTAGGTTTGTTCCTAAAGTAGCAGGTAGTCTAGTTCTCTGAACGAAGCTATCGATAGTCGGCATGCAAATTAGGGCGTGCCGGTAAAATAAATATAGGTGAAAAACAATGGAAGGAGAAGGAAGAGGCAGCGACAGGCCAATGTTCGACGCAGTTTGCTCGAAATGCGGCCAGCCGTGCAAGGTTCCTTTTAAGCCGACTGAAGGAAGGCCGGTTTACTGCAGGAACTGCTACAAACCCAAGTCGAGATTCTAATACTAAATTAGTAGATTAGAAAAATCGAACGTTAATTTTCTTTTGTTTTGTCTTTTCAATAACTTTAATTAACTACTTGCCCGATTTAGACTCATGAGAGCATACCTTTCCGAGTTCATCGGGACTTTCGCGCTGGTTTTCATAGGTGCAGGCTCAGTGCTGGCCCAGGGGCTTAACGGCTCGCCTGGCCTCGTAGGCATCGCCCTCGCGCACGGCATAATCCTGCTTTCGATGATTTACGCTCTCGCGTCAGTGAGCGGAGCGCACTTCAACCCTGCGGTAACCATCTCCCTTTTGGTGAACCGGAGGATAGAGCCGGCGAAGGCCGCAGGCTACGTCGTTTCCCAGCTCATCGGGGCATCTGTTGCCGGATTCGCGCTTCTCATGCTTTTCCCTGTTGCGACATCTGCCCAGCTCTACGGCTTCCCGCAGGACGTCCCCCTTGCCTTCGGAATAGGCCTCGAGGCGATACTCACATTCTTCCTCGTCATGGCCGTTTATGGGACGGCTGTCAGCAAAAAGGCCCCCGAGGGCGCATTCGGCCTCGCGATAGGCGGCGCGATACTCGCGGACATCGCGATGGGCGGGAGCTTCACCGGAGCGGCCATGAACCCTGCAAGGGCGTTCGGGCCCGCGCTCGCGAGCGGCTTCTGGGGGACCCAGCTCATTTATTGGGCAGGCCCCATCCTCGGTGCCATCGCAGCCTCGCTCGTGTGCGAGTACCTTTTCATGGAGAAAAAGAAGTAGCCTGTAGAATCCCGTCGATACCCGCAGAGCGGCATATTGCGTTCCTCAGAGCCGCCGCGTTCGGAGCTCCGCTGATGAAGTTCACCGCCTTGGCCTTAAGGTCGGCAAGCTGCGGCTCGCCGAGGTATTCCCTGTGGAGCTCGGCATACTCGCGGATGAGCGCCACGCGCCCCTCCACGCCCTCGGGTTTCTTGTCGGAAAAAACCATCGGGTTTCCCATGGCAGCCCTCGCTATCATGAACGAGTCGCAATAGCCGCTCCTCACGCGCTCTGCCGCCTCGCTTCCTGAAACGAGGTCGCCGTTGCCTACAAGCGGCACCGAAAGCTTCTCCTTCAGGGCCTTGATGAAGTCCCAGTCCGCCTTCCCGGTATAGCCCTGGGCGGCGGTCCGGCCGTGTATTATCAGGAAATCCGCCCCCGCCTCCTCGAGCGACTTGCAGATGGCCGCGGTTTCCGCGAGGCCGCCCTTCACCCTTATCTTGACAGAAACCGGCTTGTCCACCCTTTTCCGTATCTCGGAAACGCTCCCCGCCATCTTCTCCGGGAAAGCGAGCATCGCGCTCCCGCCTCCGCAGTTCATCGTCCGCACCGAGGGGCAGCCGCAGTTTATGTTGTACCAGCTTACGAAAGGAAAAGCCTCGTCTATGCGCGCGGCAGAGACTCCTATCTGCTCCGGTTCGTTCCCGACGACCTGTACCCCTATGTTCCTCTCGTCCGGGTGCGCGTCCACGAGCGACACTTTGGCCGCGTCCCTCGCGATCGCCCCGGAATTCACGAGCGGCACGCATGCCGCTTCAGCGCCGTATCTCTGGCAGAGCAGCCTGAAAGGAAGGTTCGAGTAGTCGTCAATGGGGGAAAGGAAGCTGCGGTACACGTGCAATATTCCACCCCGGGCCTTTAATCGCTATCTTGATTCGATTATGCGGACGGTTTCCATGGCGCGCCAGCGTATCTCCGGGTTCTCGTCCATGCCCGCATTCCGGATGCTTTCGAGCGCGCCGGTTATGCCGTTGCCCTTGAGGCCTGCGTGCATGAGCGCGGATATCGCGTTCAGCCTTATCAGCTGGCTCTTGTCCGACAAGGCGTGCGAAAGCGCCTGGACCGCGCCTTCCATGGAAAGGCCGAGCTCGGCCGCGCCAAGGAGCGCATACGAGGAATTGAGCTTGAGGATCTTGCTGCCGTGAATGAGGGTGTGCGAGAGCGCGCCTATCGCGGGGGTTATGTCGCATTCCATCTCGACTGCGTAGATGAGGGCCCATGATGCCATTTCCTTGGCGCGCTCCTTCGATTTCCTGTCCATCAGGACGCCCGAGAGCGCGCTGACGGCCTTCTCGCCCTTCTTTGGGTCGGATGCCGCGTTCACGAGCGCCTTGGCGCAGTTGAGCCTGATTATCTCATTCTTGTCTGAAAGCCCTGCCGTGAGCCCATCGACCGCCCCGCCCACGTCGCCCTTCCTCTCGGCAGCGCTCATGAGCGCCCACGAGGAGTTCATGCGGACGGTCAGGTCCCTGTCCAGGATGGCAGCGCCGACCACGTCAGCCACCGCGCTCAGGTCCGTCCTGTTCACCGCCGCGTTGCCAAGGGCCCAGCTCGCATCCCTCCTGATTTCGACCGGATTGTCCTTGGAAAGGCGCTGGGCGAGGGCCCCGACTACCAGCGTGATGTCTATGCCCTTTTCCGAAGCCTCCGACACGGCCCCCACTGAATATGCCCTGACGTCCCCGAATTCCGAGGCCATGGCCTTCCCAAGGAGCCTGAGCGAGACGTCCCTCGTCCTGATTACGCTGAGCGCCTCGCTGAGCATCTGGACCATGTTCTCCCTGACGTAATCCTTCGGGCTCGCGAGGGCCCTTTCTATGGCCTCGAGCGACTCGGTTCCGCTGTTCGCGGCATCGCTGATGAGCGCCTTGGCTGCATTCTGCTTGACGTCCCCGCGCCTGTCCGAGAGTCCCCACTCCAGGCTCGGAGTCGCAGTCCTTATGCTGTGGCCCTTCTCCGCGAGCGCCGAGAGGGCCCACGCGCTGCATGAGCGTATCCTTGTGTCGGTGTGGCGAAGGAGGGTGTCAATCTTTGCCCAGTCGTTTCCCCGTGCGTTGTGTTCGACAAGCTTCCAAGTGGCGTCGCGGCTCACGTACTCGTCGGTGATGAGCTGCTCTACGTACTTGAGGGTTTCCGGCTGTGCGCTTATCAGCGCGTCTATCTTGTCGCTCTCGTTCCGGGCGAACATGTCGCGGAGCTGCCTGAGGGAGTCTTCGGAAAGCCCTTCAGCAAGGGGCTGCCTGCCGTTGAGCGTGGAACCGCTCCTGTACTTCCTCCTTTCGTTGCTACGCAAGAAACTGAAAATGGCCATGTCTCCCGATTCACATCCTCAACTGTTTTATTACCACTAAATTATTTTAAATATAACTAATTTCCTCCCCCGTCCCTGCCCTGCTCCGCGCCTGCGTCAAGGTGGAAAATATGCTCTGCTATGGGCTTGCGCGCCGCGGCAATCGCCGCACCGGCAACGAGGGCGGCAATCACGCCGGCAGCGACCGCCCTTCGCAGGCGCCTGCTCTCGGCGCTCCTCTTCATCTCCACATACGCCGCCATGGCCCTTTTCGGGGGCCTCGTGCTCTTGTCGGGGAGCTTTTCCGAAGTCGGCGGTCCTGCCGTTATGAGGAGCGGTATGACGTTGTCGAGCGCACGGATGGCCCCCTCCAGTTCGGCTATGCTCTGATACCTGTTGTCGGGGTTCTTCTCGATGGCCTTCATGGCAATGGCCTCTATTTCCGGCCTTATGCTCAAATCCGGCCTCCTCACGCTCGGAAGTATCGGCTCCATGCTCCGGTGCATCTCCAGCGTCTTCATGGGGTTCGCGTCGGAGAACGGCACCATGCCGCAGAGCATCTCGTACATTATGATTCCGACGGCATACACGTCCGTGCGATGGTCGACTTCCTTCCCCTCTCCCTGCTCGGGCGACATGTACTGGGGCGTCCCCATCACCATGCCCTGCCTCGTCCTCGGCCTGTTCCCGAGGTCGCTGCCGCCCGTGGCCTCGTCCTGGAGCTTTGCTATCCCGAAATCCAGCACCTTTACGAAATCCGAGCTGCCAGCGTGCTCGATGAGGAAAACGTTGTCCGGCTTCATGTCCCGGTGGTAAATTCCTTTTTCATGGGCGGCCTTGAGGGCCGCGCAAATCTGGAGGACGATGCCCTTTGCCCTGTCCCACTGGATTGCGCCTTCGTACCCGATTATCGCGCCGAGGTCAGAGCCCTTGAGGTGCTCCATCACGAAGAACGGGACGCCGTCACGTGTCACGCCGAGGTCGGTCACGTTGATGACGTTGTCATGCCCGATGAGAGTCGCCACTTTCGCGTCGTTAATGAACCTCGCGGCGACGTCCGGGGCCCCGGCGAAGCTCGCGGGCAGGATTTTCAGCGCCACCTGCTTCCTGGCTATATTCGTGTCCTCGGCAAGATAAACAAGGCCCATTCCTCCCTGCCCTATCTTCTCCTTAATCTCGTACCTGTCTGCGAGCGTCTTCCCGATGAACGGGTCCTTGATTACGACTGTCGGCGGGACGTGGAACCTGTCGAGTTCCCCCTGCACATCCGGAGCGCCGGCTTTTTCCAGCGTGGGCCCGGATGGCCTTGCGTTCCTCCCGTCGGGGACTTTCTTCTCAGACATGTTGTAGAGTATGATTAAAAGTATTTATAAGCGTGCCACCGGGCACGGCAATTATATAAATTTCATCAATCCATCCAGTTCGTGAAGTTCGTCGTCCTAGGGGGAACCGGCATGATGGGCCGGGTGGCTGTCCGAGACCTGTTCGAATCCGGCAGGGGCAACGAGATAACGATAGCCGGCACGGATGCCCGGAAGGCCCGGGATGCCTCGGGCCTCTACAGGAGCTCCCGCGTGGAAGGCGCGGAAGCGGACGTCCGCGACAGGGCCAGGACCGCCTCCCTGCTCCGGGACTGCGACGTGGCCGTGAACTGCGTCCAGTACCAGCGCAACATCGACGTCATGGAAGCCGCGCTCAAGGCCGGCGCCCATTACGTGGACCTCGGCGGCCTTTATCACATGACCCTCAGGCAGCTGAAGCTGCATCCCAGATTCAAAAAGGCGGGACTCTCAGCGGTCCTGGGCATGGGAAGCACTCCCGGAATCACGAACGTCCTTGCCGCGCATGGCTCAAGGCTTTTCGACAGCATCCGCTCCATAGACATAAAGTTCGGTGCCGCCGACTTCTCGAAAATCGAGGGAAGGCCTTTTCCTGTGCCTTATTCGGTGTCGACTCTGATAGAGGAATTCACGCTCCCCCCGATGGTGTTCCGGGGCCGGAGGATGGTCAGGGAAAAGCCCCTCGGGGGCATCGAGCAGGCGTCTTTCCCGGCCCCCGTAGGGAGGAAGACCGCCTTCTACACCCTCCACTCCGAGCTTGCGACCTTCCCCTCCTCGTTCAGGAAATGGGGGGTGCGGAACGTCAGCTTCCGGGTCTCCTTCGACCGCGAGTTCGTGGAAAAAATCCTCTTCCTCTCTGATACCGGGCTGTCATCTGACAAGCCCATGGATTATATGGGCCGGAAAATCGTCCCGCGGGAATTTCTGGCGAAAGTCATCTCCGCCCAGCCCCGGCCGAAAGTCAGAAAGCTCGACGACTACGAGTGCCTGCTCGTCGAGATTTCCGGCCGCAAGGGCGGAAAAAGCAAGAAGGCGCAGGTCTGCTGCATGGCACGCCCGATTCCCGGGTGGGGCGCAGCCGCAGGGGATGTGGACACCGGCACCCCTCCCTCAATCGTCGCCCAGATGCTCTCGCGCGGGCAAATCGAAGGCAAGGGCGTGTTCCCGCCCGAATTCAATGTCCCATCCGATGCGTTCTTCAGGGAACTGGAAAAAAGAAAAATGAGGATATTCACGAGGTGAAACGATGGCAAGAAGGCACAGCCCCCCGAAGCCCGAAGACATGGCATGCCAGTTCAAGTCCACGATGATACTTGACAAGGCCCTGATGGGCCGCGCTTACGTATGCACGAGGCCGACCGAGCAGGACGTCCTCGAGTCCTCGCGCGACTACCTGAAGATAATCAACTGCAAGCGTCCGGACAGGCGGATGAAGCGCGAGATAATGCAGAAGACGGTCGAGAGCATCCACAACTACTTCAACAAGGGCTACCTGGAGTACCGCAAGTCAGTCACTGAGGCCGGCGATTATGCCGCCATAGAATGGGAGGGGCAGGGTTCGGTCAT
Source organism: Candidatus Bilamarchaeum sp. (assembly GCA_035455205.1). GTDB lineage: Archaea > Micrarchaeota > Micrarchaeia > Anstonellales > Bilamarchaeaceae > Bilamarchaeum. Next base: position 19,842 of record DATIFM010000010.1, read on the forward strand.
CCGTGACGTCTTCGGCCGCGAATACGTGGATTTCCTGGGGGGCTATGGCATCTACAACATGGGGATAAAGCACCCGAAGATAGTGCATGCCGTCGAGTCCCAGCTCATGCGCATGCCGCTAAACAGCCAGGAGCTCCTGGAGCCCCTGCGGGGCGGCCTCGCCAAGCTGATTGGCGAGCTTTCGCCGGGCGACCTCCAGCAGTGCTTCTTCATCAGCAACGGGACCGACGCGGTCGAAGGCGCGATGAAGCTCGCGAAGATGTACACCGGCAAGTCCGGCTTCATTTCGACGATCGGCGCTTTCCATGGAAAGTCCATCGGCTCGCTCTCCCTGATAGGCAAGGCGGTCTACCGCGAGCCTTTCGAGCCGCTCCTCGAGAACATACATTTCGTGCCCTTCGGGGACATACAGGCGCTCGAGGACGAGCTCCGGAAGCTCAAGGCGGTCGGGACCAAAATCGCGGCCTTCATCGCCGAGCCGGTGCAGGGAGAGGCGGGTGCGAGAGTCCCCCCTGACGACTATTTCCCGAAAGTCCGGAAGCTTTGCGACGACTACGACATCCTCTTCATTGCTGACGAAGTGCAGACCGGCATGGGCCGGACGGGAAAAGTGTTCGCGCTCGAGCATTGGAACGTCGTCCCGGACATAATGTGCCTCGGCAAGTCTCTCGGGGGCGGCGTGATGCCCCTTTCAGCGTTCGTCTCGACGAAGGAAATCTGGGGGAAGCTGGAGCAGAACCCGTTCCTCCATACGACGACTTTCGGCGGCAACCCTCTCTCGTGCGCGGCCGGGATAGCGGCCATCAACGTGATGCTGGAGGAAAAGCTCCCCGAGCAGGCCAGGAAGAAAGGCGCGTATCTCCTAGGCAAGCTTAAGCCGCTACAGAAGAAATACTCCAGGCACTGGACATCGGTCCACGGCAAGGGCCTTCTCATGGGCATGGACTTTGCCGACGACGCGACCGGCTACGAGGTAGCGGCGGGCCTCTTCCGGCGCGGCATCCTTGTTGCCGGGACGCTCATAAGCGCGAAGACTATCCGCATAGAGCCTGCCCTGAACATCCCGGTCAAATACCTCGACCAGTTCGTGGAAACGATGGACGAGGTGATGGGCCAAATCGAAAGGGAAGGGATTCACAGGAACCACCGGTTGAAGCAATGAAAACTCTCGAGCTGTACCGTTCACTTCGGCTTCCCGACAGCGACCTGAAGTGGGCAGCCTCGCGAATCATCGTTTCGGATTTCCTGAAGGGCAAGCAAGTCCCCGCGAGCGCGCTCGGGATGGCCTTCAACATAATCAACGCGCGGGCGTTCGACACCGAAGAGGAGCAGAATGTCCGGAACATCAGCCAGGATTTGCTGGAAAAGGCGATGGAGGCCGGGATAGAGAAGATTGTCACCATAGACTCGGTGGCCAAGGATTTGGCGGACAGGCAGCCGCTGGTGCGCATCCTTGCCATTGAAAACCTCATAATCGCGTGCGAGTACGGCAACGACATATCGCGCGCGGTCCCTGCTCTGGAAAAGGCGCTCAAGGACAAGGACCTCTCCGTCCGCCGGAATGCGGCGTTCGCGTTCGTGATTATGAGCGAGCACGAGTACGACCTTTCTGACAGCATGAATGCGCTGGAGGAAGCCGGGCAAGACCCCGACGAGCAGGTGCGGAAATATGCCGGGAAGGCAAGGGAGAATTCCGAAAAAGCGGATGCATAATAACCTGTCCTGCGATTAGATTCCTATGAATCCGAAACTGGCCATCATACTTATTGCCGCAGCCCTTCTCGCTTCCGGGTGCATCTCTGCTTACGGGGACAAGGTCGACAAGCAGGTGAAGCAGCAGGAGTGCCAGGTAGGAAAGGGCACGTGCGAAAGCATGTGCGGCCAGCAGCCCGAGTCCGAGCAGACCGGCTGCAATGCAAAATGCGAGAGCGATTTCTACTCCTGCGAGAGCGGTTAGTCGGTCTTGCCCAGGACGGAATAGTTCGCGCCATCCGCCTCCGGGGGCGGTTCCGTAACGACGTGAAGGTGCATGTTCTTCACCACGATGATTGTATCGTTGCCAACATAAGTCACGTTCACGTCATCCTTTGCAAGGAACTGGAGCCTGGGGTCGCAGGAGTGCAGGGAATAGCCGATGCCCAAGAGCGAGATTACGGTCAGCAAAACCCCTATCAGATATGCGATATCCTGGCCGAGAACTTTCAGAAAAACACCCCTGGCTACGGCTTCCCGTAAACGACATAATGCCACGGCTTCCTCGCGAGCCCCGTCCTGTCGATATAGACGTGCTTGACCTGGGTGTAATCGTCGAACGAGTACATCGACAGGTCCTTGCCGAATCCGCTCTGCTTGTAGCCGCCGTGCGGCATCTCCGAGCAGAGAATCCCGTGCTCGTTTACCCATACGGTCCCGAACTTCAGCGAAGATGCTACTTCCATGCACTTCCTTATGTCCTTCCCCCAGACCGAAGAGGCGAGGCCGTAATTCACGCCGTTTGCCTTCGCGATGGCGTCATCTATCCCGTCATAAGTCCCCACGGACAGAACGGGCCCGAAAATCTCCTCCTGGCAGATTCTCATGCCCGATTCGAGGCCGCTGAAAATCGCCGGAGTGATATACGCGCCCCTCTCGAACTGCTTCCCTTTCGGCCTGTTCCCGCCGTAAATCCTCTTCGCGCCCTCCTCCTCGCCGACGGCGATATAGCTTTCGACCCTTTCGCGGTGCTTCATCGAGACGAGCGGGCCCAGGTCGGTATTCTCGTCCTGCGGGCTGCCGATTCTGAACTTCTTGACTTTTGAGAGCGCAAGCTGCAAAAATTTCTCGTGGTGCTTCTCGGGAATGTATACTCTCGTGACCGCGGTGCAGTCCTGGCCCCCGTTCCAGAAAGCCCCGACTACCGCGCCTTCAGCCGCGGCGTTCAAGTCGGCGTCATCGAGGATTATGAGCGGCGCCTTGCCGCCCAGCTCGAGGTGCACCCTCTTCAGGTTCGTCGAAGCCATCTGCATTATCTTTTTCCCCGTGTCCGTGTCGCCCGTAAGGCAAACCATCCCCACGTCCGGGTTTGATGCCAGCTCCGAGCCGACGTCCGGCCCCGGCCCCGTGACGACGTTCATCACGCCCTTGGGGATGCCTGCCTGCTCTGCCAGCTTTGCGAATTCCAAAAGGGTTATGGGTGTGAGCGACGCCGGCTTCAGGACGAGCGAGTTCCCGGCTGCAAGGGCCGGGGCGATTTTCCACATCGCTATATAGAGCGGGTAATTCCACGGGATTATCCCCGCGACGACGCCGACGGGCTCCCGCTTAATCATGCTGAAGCCCATCCCTCCCGTATAATCGGCGACCGCCTTCCCTTCGAGCATCCTCGCGGCCCCGGCAAAGAACCTGAGGTTGTCCGCGATGAACGGCATGTCCGAGTCGCGCGCGTATTTTATCGTCTTTCCCACGTTCCGGCTCTCAAGCGCGGCAAAATACTTCAGCCTCTGCTCGAAAAGCTCTGCAAGCTTCCAGAGCGCCTTCCCCCTCTCGCCCGGCGATTTATCGGCCCACACCCCCTTTTCGAAAGACTCTTTTGCCGCGTCGACGGCTTTTTTGGCGTCCTCCTTCCCGCCCTTGGGCACTTTCGCGATGACCTGGGAGTCCGCTGGATTGACCACGTCGAAATATTCCGAAGAGGCCGCGCCCACCCATCTTCCCCCGATATACATCCCGTAGCGTGAAACCATGGAGCGAATACCGATAGGGATTTAATAAATCTAAGCCGATTTCAGGACATGCAGATGCTCTCGATAAATCCGGCTACCGAGGAAGTCCTGGCGAAATTCGACTACATTACTGAAAAAAAGGCGGCAGCGGAAACTAAAAACGCCCGCAAGGCATTCCCCGGATGGGCCTCGCTCGCGGCGGGTGAGCGCTGCGGCTACCTGAAAAAGCTGGCTGGCGTCCTGAAAAAGAACAAGGCCAGCTACGGAAAGCTCATCTCCCTCGAGATGGGAAAGCCCATCGCGCAGTCGGTTTCGGAAGTGGAAAAGTGCGCGTGGGCCTGCGAATATTACGCCGAGAACGCCGAAGCGCTGCTCGCCGACGAGCTTGTGAAGACCGAGGGGAAGGCATACGTCATGTTCCAGCCGCTCGGGACAATCCTCGGCATCATGCCGTGGAACTTCCCGTTCTGGCAGGTATTCCGTTTCGCCGCGGCCACGCTCGCAGCCGGAAACACTGTGGTGGTGAAGCACTCGAGCAACGTCCCGCAGTGCGCGATGGCGATAGAAGGCGCTTTCCGCGAGGCGGGCTTCCCGGACCACGTTTACAAGAACCTCCCAATAACCGGCCAGGCCGTGAAATCGCTTGTCGAATCAGACCTTGTCGAAGGGCTCTCGCTCACGGGGAGCACCGAGGCCGGCTCCAAAATCGGCGAGCTGGGCGGCAGGTGCATAAAGAAGGTCGTGCTGGAGCTCGGCGGAAGCGACCCTTACGTCGTCCTCGATGACGCCGACCTGGAAAAATGCGCCGCAACCGCAGTCACGGCGCGCTTCCAGAACGCGGGGCAGAGCTGCATCGCGGCAAAGCGCTTCATCGTCCACTCGAAAATCGCGGAGCAGTTCATTGAAGAGTTCTCCGGGAGGGCTAAGGCGCTCGTGATGGGCGACCCTCTCGACGGAAAGACGACGCTCGGCCCCATTGCCCGCGGGGATTTGAGGGACGGCCTCGAATCCCAGCTCAAGTCCGCGATAAAGGACGGGGCAAAAACAGTCTGCGGCGGCAGGCGCCCGGAGGGAAAGGGGTTCTTCTTCGAGCCGACGGTAATCCGGGCGGACGAAAAGAACCGGACCGTCATGGAACAGGAATTCTTCGGGCCTATAGCGAGCGTCATCGTCGCCGAAGGCGACGATCAACTGACAAAAATCGCGAATGCGACGAAGTTCGGCCTCTCGTCGAGCGTATGGGGCTCGCTCCCTCGCGCGGAAAGCGTTGCAAGGAAGCTGGAGGCAGGCATGGTCGCGGTGAATTCCATGGCAAGGAGCGACCCGCGCCTCCCGTTCGGCGGCGTGAAAATGAGCGGGGTGGGCCGCGAGCTCGGGCATTTCGGAATCTACGAGTTCACGAACATAAAAAGCGTGGTCATCGGCTGATTTTCTTTTCCAGCCTCGCAAGGTCGTTCACGAATATGTCCAGCTTGGGCGTCGCCTTTATCATGCCCTCGGTCTCGCGAAGGAGGCCCCTGAACTCCGGCGCGTCTACGTCGCGCGGCTTTCCGTCCTCGAGCTTCAGCACTTTCTCTATCTTCCCCTTGCTGAGTATCATCGCCCTGTCCGAGAGCGCGAGCGCCTGCTCGACAAGGTGGGTGACGAGAATCACGGTTATCCCGAGCTCCTTCTGGATCTGGAGGAGCTGCTCCTCCAGCTTCCGCCTCGTCTGGACGTCGAGCGCGGAGAACGCCTCGTCGAGCATCAGGACTTCGGGCTTGTTCACGAGGACCCTCGCTATCGCGACCCTCTGCTGCATGCCTCCCGAAAGCTGTACCGGGTATTTGTCGCGGTGCTCCAGTATCCCCATCAGGTCGAGCGCCTCCTCGGCGAGGCGCTTCCTCTCGTCCGACTTCACCCCGAGCAGCTCGAGGCCGAACTCGACGTTGCCCTGCGCGGTCCTCCACGGGAAAAGCGCGTAGTCCTGGTAGACGAGGCCGATGCGCGCGGTCGGGCGCTCGAGCGCCTTTCCCCTGAAATATATCTTTCCCTCCGAAGGCTGAAGCAGCCCCGCAAGGGCCTGCAGGAGCGTGGTCTTTCCCGCGCCGGATGAGCCTATTATGGAGAGGAACTCTCCCTTGTAGACCTCGAACGAAATGCCGCTCACTACCTTCTCGTCAACGCTGCGCATGAGCGTGAGCCCCTCGATTCTCATGATTTCGCCGCCGGATGCGCGCTTCTTCGGCTTGTCCGATGCCATCTACCCTTCACCCTGCTCCGCGCTCTTCCAGCGCTGTATGCTTTTTTCCATCGTGTCGAATATCACCTTCTCGAAGACAATCATCAGGACGCCGAGGGTTATCATGCTGACGATGACGGCGTCCGTCTGCGCGGTGTTCTTGGCCGCTATCAGGAGTGCGCCGACGCCGTGCGGGAGCCCGATTATCTCTGCAGCCACGACCGTCCTCCAGGCAAAACCCATCGCTACGCGCGAGCCTGTGACTATGTCCGGGAACACGCCGGGGATGATGACCTTGGTGAATATTTGGAGCCTGCCCGCCCCGAGCGTCTTGGCGACGTTTATCAAATCCCGGTCGAATCGCTGGACCGCGTTCCCGACGTTGATGAATATCGGGAAGAAGCAGGCTATCGCAATTACAAATATCGCGGCGTTGTTGCTCAGGCCGAATATGAGGAAGGCGAAAGGCACCCACGCTATCCCGGGTATCGGCTGGGTAAGCTGGACCCACGGCCTCATTATGTTCCTGATTATCTGGTTGCTCCCGGAAAGCAGGCCGAGCGGCAGGGCGACGAGGAACGCGACCGTGAACCCGGCGATAATCCTTGCCGTGCTCGTCCAGATGTCAACGAACATCTGGCCGTTCGATATCATGCGCTCGAAAGTCAGTGCAATCTTCAGGGGGCTCGGGAGCACGAGCGCGCTGACCATGCCGCTTCCGGAAAGGTACTCCCAGACTATGAGGACCGCAACTATTGAAGCGGCCCACACCCCGTATTTCTCGAACCTCGACAGCGCCAAATCAACCACCATAAACTATCTCGCCCTTTGCGGGCACCCTGTCCATGTATCCGAGCTTCTCTGCCATGCCCCAGAGCCCGGCCATGCTTTCCCAGTCCAGCGAATCGTTATATTCCACCCTTTTTCCGGCAAGCGGCTCGATATTCATGGCCTCGGCGACGGCCTCGCCCGAGCCGTTCTGGTTCAGGAACGCGATGGTGCGGCTGTTCACCCGCAGGAGCCTCTGGACAAGGATCGGGTCCTTTGCGACTTTCCCGCTCGCGACGAGCACGTTACGCTGGTACTTCTCCCCCTTCTCCTTCTCCCACTCCGCGCCGGTGTCGAAAATGCACGTCCCGCCGCTCTTTTCTATCTCGCTCGCGAACGGCTCCCACACGAAGGCAGCGTCCACGTCCTTCGTCACGAGGAGCGCGGTCGGCATGTCCGCGGGCTCGATGCCTGAAACCGGCTCGTAGTCGAACTTCGGGGCAACGTACCCGCTGTAGAGCACCTCGGTCATCGTCCCCCTCCCCGAGACCGCTATCTTGCCGCTCCTTGAGCCTTCCCTCGTGCACACCATGTCGCCCCCCCTGCTCGCGCCCGCGAGTATGACGATGTCCGTGCCCTTGGTCCTCCATATCCCTGCCGGCACCACGCTCATGTAGGCGACGTCTATCTCCCCGGAAGCCACCGCCTCGGCCAAAGCAGGCGACGTCCCGAACGTCCTGACGCTGACATTCAGCCCCTCGTCGGAATAAAACCCGTTTTCCTCCGCTATCAGCGGGTGTATCGCGTCGACGGTCTTGAGCATCCCGATGCGGAGCTCCGCTCTCTGTTCGGGCTCATAAAGCGTCAGGGCCGAGAGGGCCATCAGGCCGGCCCATATCGCTAGCATCTTGTACACGATGAAAAATCAGGCGCAACCAATATAATGACTGCGCCGTCTGGGGCTAACAAATGTCGGAAAAAAGAGGGCCGTGGCGATAAAAGCCGGGCTTGCGCGTTTCCGATTCAAGGTGACGGTAGTCTGGCTCCCTGAACAGCGGGCCTACCGACAATATCTCTACGCATATCTGAACCCCTTCCATCTGCCCACCCCCTAAGCTCCCCCATTATCCCGCACACGCGGGCCACCATTCTCACCGAGCCTCCCATACTACCCCCCTCCTATTTCCTATATATTGGGATATATTTATATGTTTCCGCTCTTTTCATGTGAAAATTACCTACTATATTTCAATTATTTGTTAAATTTATACATAAAAACACGAAAATATTAAGAAAACAACAGTCCAGTTCCGAGGATAAATCTATATTTACCGCTTCCCAAATCGCCAGCATGGAGAATCGCCTAACTTTCCCCTCGCAGGGCAACGAAATCACCGCGATACTGACCGAGCCGAAGAAGCCTAACGGAAAGGGCGTCGTGCTTCTGCATTGCTTCACCTGCACCAAGCACCATCGGATTATGCGCACCCTCGCCGCGGAGCTCGCTTCGCGCGGCTTCAGCGTCCTGAGGTTCGACTTTTCCGGGAACGGCGAGAGCGGAGGGAAAATCGAGGAGGCGACATACACGCGGATGCTCGGCGAGGTCAGCGACGGGGTGTCCGTCCTCCTTTCCCGCGGCATGAAGAAAGTAGCGGTCGCGGGGCACAGCATGGGCGCGATGCTAAGCCTGCTCTCTGCGCAGGCTGACGGGCGCATCGGGGCTGTCGGCTTCATCGCGGGCAGCTCGCAGGCCGCGCGCGTGCGGGAAGTGTTCCCTGCCGACGCGATAGCCAAGGCCGAGAGGGATGGCGAAGCGGAATCCGAAGCCTATGGCCGGAAACTCATCCTGAAAAAGGAATTCCTCCTCGACGTCGAGAAATACAACGTAGGCCATGCGGCGGCGACGCTCGGGCGCCCGATACTCATCGTCCACGGAAAGGACGACGAGACGATTCCCTTCTACCATGCGCGCCAGCTCTTCAACTGGTGCAAAGGCGAAAAGACGCTCGAGCTGATGGACGGCGCGGACCATCTTTTCAAGAAGGACGGGAGCCTCGAGCGGATGACGAAAACTGTCGGCGAGTGGTTCGGAAAAACCCTCTGATCAGCCGAGCCTCGAGACCAGGAATTCCTCGACTATTTTCGTGTCCTCCCTGAAGTGGGTGTCGTCTGCGACCATCACGGGCCGGAATGCGACGACATCCGGAGCGGTCCCCAGCTTGTAGAACCTTCCCGCCGGGGCATACGCCACGCCGGTGGACATTGCCAGGTCGAGGCAGAATATGTCTGAAGGGTCGAGTGCCTCGACATTGATGTTCGCCATGTAGTATTCTATCCAGTTGGCGGCCTCCTCCCTCCGCTGGGTATCTTCGATGGTGGATATCGCCACCGCGAGCCTGGCGAGGACCTCCCTCTTGTAATCCGTCCTCTTCCAAGGCAGATCAGGTGCCTCGACCTTGAAGAGGTTGTAGCCGCTCGACTCTATCACGAGGCCGGGGTGGAGCGGCCTTATGTGCGGCACCGCGCACATCGCAGCCTGGTTTATGATGAACCGCCGCTTGCCTTCCAGGCGTATGGCCTCGAGCTCGGGATGCGGCCCGCCCGGCCCCTGGTCTATGGCGAGCATGCGGTACGCGGCTACGATGCCCCTCACTGATGGGTACGCTACGGGGCAGAGCCTGCGGTCGAAATCCGATTCGAAATCCCTGATGATGGAGCCCTCTGCATACTTGTTGAGCCTCCTTGGTATGTGGACGGCGAGGACCCCGGCCTTCTTGTTCGGTTCCATGAACACCTTGGAAAGGCTGTTGAGGAATATCAGTATGTTCTTGCCGTCGGCCAGCTCTATGAGCCGCTGCACGCGCAGGTGGTTTTGCGGCCAGGAGAACGATTCGTATATGTTGTCTATCACGACAGGCCGCAATATCCCGTCTTTGACGAACGCCGCTTCGTTGAGGTCGAAGACGCCGGTGCCGCGGTCGTTCCTGAAGAATGTTTCAGGGTAGACGATGGGGTTCGGGTTGTCATAGGGTATGAAACTCGAGAATCCGGCCAATGAGAACAGGTTGTGCCCGTTGCTGTGCCTTTCCAGGTCCGGGAGGCCGGTTTCGGGGTCCCGCTCGAAAGTCACTATCAGGTCCTTGCCTCCGAAAGTGGTCGCGGTCGAGAGGTGCGTCGGGTAGCTCTCGTTGGGGATGAGCACCTTCGCCTTTGTGTTGTTGAGGAAGACCTTGTGTATCATCTCTATGCCGTCGCTTATGCCTGCGCAGAAGAAAAGATGGTGGGGCGAGATTCCGAAGAACGCGGCGACCTCCTCGCGCGCGCCAGACATGCCATGCATGTACGCGCCGGTGTCATCGACAGCCTCTGCCATGGCCTTTTTCACTTCGGTTATGCGGTGATCCGGGAAATAGAGGGGGAAATTGCCCGAGCTCTTGTTGCGGAGCGGCTTCCCGTCATGCGTGCGGCTGTCCGCGCAGCAGTATTTCCTGTAGACGCCGAAAAACGTGTCCTTGAGCGACTGCTCGCGGGTGTCTATGTGGTGCGGGTTCGTGAGTATGCTGCAACCATTTTCCATGAGGCGGTCGAAAAACGGGTCCTTCTCCTTCCTCTTCTCAGTCTTCCCGCTGCCTGTGACATTATGGGGGGCCGAATCTCTCATACCTGCCGAGTTGGCAGCTAAAAGCTTTTAAAACAATTGTGTTAGTTTGCAAAGAATTCTGCAAATGACGTAAAGTGGATGGCAACAGGGCTTTCGCTTCCGCGCTTCCGTTTTCCCACTGCGGCCCCCCCGCGGCGCGCCAATTTCACCTGCCGCCCGCCCCCTCCCTGTGATTTTTCACCTTATGCCCGGGGTCCCTGCGCAAACGTTTAAATTATTTGGCGGTCATCTCATGTTGACTTTCAACTTGAGAGGTGGACACATGGAAACAGCGACAGAAGAGATGCCTCAGAGCGAAGCGCGGCCCCGGAGAAGGGAAGACAACACCGTTTACGTCGGGAAGAAAGGGACCATGGGATATGTCCTTGCTGTGGTGACGCAGTTCAACAACGGCGCGCCGGATGTGACTGTCAAGGCAAGGGGAAAGCTCATCTCCCGCGCTGTCGACGTCGTCGAAATCGTGAGGCACCGGTTCATGCCCGAGGCCAAGGTCGACAACATAGCGATATCGACCGAGGAACTGACCTCAGAGGACGGCTCGAAGAGCAAGGTCTCCTCGATAGAAATCAAGATACAGAAGTAATCCCATGCGGGGCGTACTCGACACGAAAGGAGTCCTCCTGGCCCTCTTTTTCGGTTCCATCCTTTACCTGTACGGCGGGGCGAACTATCTTGCCCTCATGCTCGTGTTTTTCGTCCTGGCCGTGGTGGCGACGAAATACGAATACGAATTGAAGAAGGAGATGGGCCTCTACGAGCACGAGCGCGGGTGGGAGAACGTATTGTCGAACGGCCTGCTGCCTGCGGCTCTTGCCATCCTGAGCCCCACGCTCGGCCCGATACCGTTCATCTGCGCTGTCGCGGCGGTAACCGCGGACAAGTTCGGCTCGGAAATAGGCGTCATGGACCCGCGCGACCCGATATCCCTGCTTGAGTTCAGGCCCGTGAAGCCCGGGACGAGCGGCGCGATGAGCATTCTCGGCACCATCGGCTCCCTCTTCGGCGCGAGCGCCATCGCCTTCTTCTCGATAAGCCTTTTCGCGCTCTCGCCCCAGCGGGCCCTCCTCGTCGCGTTCGCGGGCCTCGCGGGCTCGGTCGCAGACACCTTCTTCGGGGTGTTCGAGGAGCGGGGGATAGGCACGAAGGGCACCACGAACTTCATCTGCTCCCTGACCGGCGCGCTCATAGGATATTATTTTATATGATGCCCCCGAACATGTTGGGGAAAGAGAGTGTTTTGACATGAAAGCGTTCATCCTGGCCGGCGGCGAAGGCACCCGCCTGAGGCCCTACACGTATAACACGCCTAAACCGATGCTGATGCTCGGCGGGAAGCCGATTCTCCAGTATGTCGTCGAGAACCTTAGGCGCGCCGGCATAAAGGACGTCGTCCTCACGATAGGCTACAAGCACGAGCAGTTCGAAAGCTATTTCGGCGACGGGAGCGCCTTCGGGGTGAAGATGGAATACCTTGTCGAGAAGGAGAAGATGAACACCGCCGGCTCCATAACCCCGCACGCCGGAAAGGTGAAGGAGACGTTCGTCGTGGTCATGGGCGACCACCTAACCGACATCGACCTCTCGGAGATGGTGAAGGCGCACCGGAAAAGCGGCTGCATCGCCTCCATCGCGCTCTTCCACAAGAAGATGACTCTCGAGTACGGCGTCGCGGACATCAAGGACGGGCGCGTCACGGGATTCCGCGAGAAGCCCCTCCTCGAGAACTACTACAACACCGCGATTTACGTTTTCGAGCCCCGGATTTTCGACTTCATAAAGGGCAGGGAAGACTTTGCCAAGGACGTCTTTCCCCGGCTCCTCGCCTCAGGCGAGAAAATCAACGCGCACGTCTTCGAGGGCGTCTGGTACGACATCGGCCGCCTGAGCGACTACGAGCGCCTCGTCGAGGAGTTCAACATAATCAAGATAGCGGGCCTCAAGTGATGCCATCACGGCCGAATTCTACTGTATGGCATATAGTTTTTTCAGCTTCCCAATGTATGGAGAATGCTCCCTCAATTCTTCGCTGCTTGGCTCATGACGAATCAGGTGCCTGAAAACACCCGGAAGCTCCAAATACCTTCCGAGTTCAGCGAACAGCTCGAAGCATCTGTATTTATCCTCCTCTTCCCGCAGCCGAACGGGAAGCTCAATCGCGAGCCGCTGGCTCGCTTCCCTATGCGAAGCCACAGCCATGCCTGCCATCGTATATGCCAGGATCTCGGCGCATGCAAGCCCCGACAGCATCTCTGCCGCTTGCTCGCGGTATCTTTTTGCATAGCCGCGCAGCTCATCGACACCCACGACATCCCTCCCCTCGTACACGCCGTAGTCAAATATCTCCCCTGCCGCAAGGGCAATCCCCTCGCTTGACACCTTTCCGGCGTCTGATTCCAAGTACTCAAATGTATGAAGATGCGCAAGCTCATGTACCCTTGTTTTGGACCGAACCCTCTCGCTGCACTCTGCATAGCTGCAGCGGAACCTTATCCTGTTGCTTTCACCATTTGAGCTTGCATCGGCAATGTGGACCACGTCGGCCTCGGGGCCGTAAACGGACAAGTACACCGGCATGGAAAGCCTGGGAATATTGAACAGTCGTTCCACATAGGCTGCCTCGCTAGGGATCGATGAAATGGTCTCATCGAGGAGCCTATCCCCAAACGATTCGCGCATCCTCCTGAAATTTTCGTCAGTAATCCTTATTTCGAATCCTGGAAAGCGCGGAAATGTAAATGCATGGGTGTGCAATTTTTGTTCCGTCATGGTAAGGCTTTATTGTTATAGTTTATTAATACTTCTGGTTGTGACTTGGCTTACCTGAAAAAAAGCGCTATCACGAGCGCCCCGAACAGGGCCTCGATGCAGATGAACGCGAGCGCGAGGCGCCTCTCGCTGATTCCGCCGGCGAACTTCATCACGTATTGGGCGAACCCGACCTTTTTCTCCGGCGCATAGAGCTTGCCGTCCTTGTAAATGCCGCTCCAGCCCCTGCTCGGGAACCTGTTCAGCGCCTTGATGAAGAAATCCACGGCATAAGGGACCATCAGAATCGCCCCGGCCGACTCGAAGTTCCCGATGATGACCGCCGCGGCGAGGGCCGCGCCTATCGTGAGGTTGCCGACGTCCCCCGGGAAGGCCTTTGCCGGGTAGATGTTGAATGCGAGGAACCCCAGGAGCGCGCCCAGCATCGAGAGCGAGATTACGAGCATCTCAGTCTTGCCGTAGGCCAGGGCAAGCACCGATGTCGTCAGGAAGATGACTACCCCCATCCCTGCCTCCATGCCGTTGAACCCGGCGAGCATGTTCGTCAGGTTTGATGCGACCGCTATTCCGAGCGGGATGAGGGCGATCACGTAGATGATGCCGAAATCAATCACGCCCAGGAACGGTATCGCGAGCGTTGTGCTCCCGGCCGCCTTTACGACCACGAGGGGTATCGCCGCGAACAGGGGAAGGAACGCCTTTATCGCCTGCGGCATGTCGACGAGGTCATCCACCGCCCCTATGAACGCTATCGAATGTATCGTAATCAGCGCCGCAAGCACGAAGACGAGGTTGAACTGCAGGCCCATGAACGTGTTGAAGAATATCGCCGCGAGTATGCCGGCAGTGACGCCGCCGATGATGCCGAAGCCGCCCATCTCAGCGACTTCCGGCCTCTCGGGCTTGTTTATGTCCTTTCCGACCATCCCGACGCTCTTGAGCCTCGGGTAGATGAACCGGGTTATGAGAAGGGCGGAAACGAACGCTATCACAAGGAAAAGCACAGACTCTATCATTTGTTCCCCGAAAAGGATTTACCTGAAAATTTATATTCTGATGCTTGTCATAGAACGCAATGGCAGACTGTCTCGTCACGGGCGGGGCCGGGTTCATCGGCTCCCACATAGCCGAGCTTCTTCTTTCCGCGGGGCATGCCGTCACGATACTCGACAACCTGTCCTCGGGCCGGAAGTCATCCATCCCGCATGGCGCGAAGCTCGTCCGGGGCTCGGTCACTGACAGAAAAGCCGTCGATAAGGCCATGGAAGGCATCGACTGCGTATTCCACGAGGCTGCCATAGTGTCGGTGGCGTTCTCGATGAAGGAGCCGATAAAGACGATGGAAGTGAACGCAGGCGGAACCGGAACCGTCCTCGAGTCTGCACTTTCTTCTGGGGCAAAAAAAGTCGTCATCGCCTCCTCGGCCGCGGTTTACGGCGACTCCCCCCCGCCGCTCCGGGAGGACTCCCCCCTCCGCCCGATATCCCCCTACGGGGAATCCAAGCTCGCCTGCGAAAGGCTTGCCGGTTCGTATTCCAAAGAGCACGGGCTGAAGGCCGTTTCACTGCGCTATTTCAACGTTTACGGGCCCCGCCAGGACCCGTCGTCTCCTTATTCGGGCGTCATAGCCAGATTCATGGACGCCGCCCGCAGGGGCGGCCGTCCGACCATTTTCGGCGACGGGACCCAGACCCGCGATTTCATCTACGTGAAAGACGTCGCCCGCGCGAACCTGCATGCAATGGAAAGGGGCGAATCCGGGGAATTCAACATCGGGAGCGGGAAGCCGGTGTCCGTCCTCTGGCTCTGGGGCTCGATAAAAGGGATAGCCCGCTCGGGAGGGGAGCCGGAATTCGCCCCCGCGCGCGAAGGGGACATAAAGCACTCGCTTGCGGACATTTCCAAGGCAAAAAAGTCGCTCGGCTTCGAGCCGGGATATTCTCTCGAAGCGGGGCTCAGGGAGACCTGGACTTCCTCAGGTCCGCAAGAACCTCCTTCGCCCGCTCAACGCTGAAGTTCTTCTCCTTGCTTAGCTCGTCCGCGACTTTCTCCGCTTCGTCGGAGGTTGCGCCGGCATAAACGGCTATGTTTCGGCCGTGGAGCTTCATGTGCCCCTGCTGGATGCCGACCGTGGAAAGCGCGGCGAGGGCGGCGACGTTGTTGGCAAGGCCCACCGAGGCCATGGCCATCGCAAGCTCGCGTGAGCTTTTGACCCCCATTATCTTTAGCGCGATTTTGGCAGTCGGGCTCCCGCTTATCGCCGGCCCGACTGCGGCGACGGCAAGGGGAAGCTCGATGCTGCCGACGAGGTCGCCGTTCTCGTTCTTGTAATAGTGGGTGAGCGGCTTGTAGTGGCCGAGCGCGGCATACGCGTGGGCGCCGGCCTCGACCGACCTCCAGTCGTTCCCGCATGCCATCGCTACGGCGTCGATTCCGTTCATTATCCCCTTGTTGTGCGTGGCGCACCTGTAAACGTCGTGCTTCGCGAACTCGTAAGCGTCGAGGATTCCTTCGACCGCGTCAGGGCCTATCAAATCCTTCTTCCAGACCGCGCTCGCCCGGGCTTTCCTCAATGTCGCGAGGTTGCTCACTATCCTCAGCCTCGCCTTCCCGCCGCCCAGCTGTGAAATCGTCGGGGAGATGTTCTCGAGTAGCGTGTTCACCATGTTAGCCCCCTGCGCGTCCCCCACGTTCACCTGGAAATCGACTATGACCATGTGGCCGCGCTCGGTCTCTATTAGCCTGCTGTGGAATCCCCTGACGCCGCACCCGTATTTCTCGTGGTTCTTCATGAAGCCCTGCGCTATGCCGAGGATTTCCTTCCGGTTCAGCTCAAGGTTCTTCATGGCCGCGTTGACATCCTCTATTTCGGTGAGCTGTATCTGTCCTATCATTATGGGCTCGTCCGCTTCGGCCTTGAAACCCTCCGGGAGCGACTGCTTGGCGGCCTTGGAGGCGGCTGCGATGACAGAGGACTCCTCGAGCGCCATCGGGATGACCAGTTCCCGGCCGTTTATCCTGAAGTTCGTGGCAAGGCCCATCGGGAGGTGCACGGCTCCGATGACGTTCTCGACCATCTTGTCCGCACGGTCCATCGCGAGGGCGCCGCTGTTCTTCAGCAGCGCGGCCTCCTCGTCCGTCAGCTGGGCGTGCTTCTTCACCCGCTCCAGCCTCTCATCTGATGTGAGCTTGTAAAACCCTGAAAAAATATCGTTCATTGAAACTTTACCCCTTCTTACCTTATGTCAAAGTTTCATCAAACATCCTGCCCGGCTTTCCGCCGTCATTTGACCAAACTTCGCATTATCTGTAATTGCTCTCCAGTTTATCCAGCGCGGTCGCGATGTTGCCGAAGGCCGCGTCGGTCTTCCTCATGTAGAACTCCCTGAATGTGTCCTTCAGGTTCCGCCTCTCCCCGTCCCCGAGCTGGTACCTTCCCTTCTTCCTCGAAAGCACGCCGAGCTCCTTCAGGCGCAGGAGGTGGTAATACACCGCCTTGGGGTTCTGCTTCTCCCCCGTCATCCCCTCCAGCTTCGCGATTATGTCCTTCGTCGTCGGCTGGGCCCCTTTCACATGGAGCTCGACAAGGGCTTCGAGGATGTCGAGGAGGAGCCTCCTGCTCTCGTTGGGGAGTATCAGCCCGAGCGAGAGCGCGACCCACCGGACGAGCGATTTCCGGGCAAGGAGCACGTCCTCAGGCAGAGCAAGCTCCCGGATTGTGAATTCCGACCGAATGAGCTTTGACTCCGGTATCATAGCCGGAATTCTAGGAGAAAGGTTATAATAATAGAGGGGGATTTATGGGCGGTGAGCTATTTGGTCAGCCTTTCCGTACGCACGCACCCAGAGGTGCTTTTCGGTTTCTCAAGCAACTACATCGAGCTGATTCTCCGGGTCGAGAACCACACCGAGCACTCAGTCTGGACCGAGGCCGACATATCCGTCCCGGAGCACATCTCGCTCAGCCCAAACAATGCCCTCAAGAAGGGGCGTGTCCGGATCGGCATCGTCGGGATGAACGAATACCTGGAAAAATCCGTCCGGGTTTTCAGCAACACCTACACGCAGCCGCAGATGTACAAGTGCGGCGTCACGCTCTACGTCTTCAGCAAGGACGGCGTAATCGAGTCACGCGTCGAGAAGCCCGTGAACATACGCTGCGAGATGAAGAAGGAAGCGTCGCTTTAAACCGCCCTAACCGGTCCCGGTTGCGAAAACCGGAGTGTATTTATGATAAGGTGATAGTATGCCACTGAAGACAATCAAGAACCTCATCGTGCCCCAGGACCGCCTGTTTTTCGACCTGCTGCAGAGGCAGGCCGAGACCGCCCACGAGGCGTCGAAGGAGCTGTCCGAAATGCTCCAAAATTACCGGGACGCCGGAAGGAAAGCCGGGCGTATAAAGGACCTGGAGCATGAGGGGGACGAGTTGATGCGCTCGATTTACACCGCGCTTAACAGGACGTTCATCGTGCCGATCGACCATGCGGACATTTCCGCCCTTGCCAACGCCCTCGACGATGTCGTGGATATGGTGGACCACGTATCGGCGCTGATGGTTTCCTACGATATCCTGAAACCGACGCCTGCCATGCTTGAGCTGGCCGCCATACTTGTGGAGCAGACCCGGGAGCTCAAAAGCGCAGTCATCGCCATCAATCACGCCAAGACGTATAAACAGGTCTCCGCGCACTGCAACCGCATAAAGCACTTCGAGATGAAGGCCGACGACGTCCACGCGAAGGCGAGAACCGGCCTCTTCAAGGGGAAAGACGCCATCGAGATAATGAAGCACAAGGAGATACTCGACTGCCTCGAGATGGCGACCGACAAGGCGGACAAGGCGTCCCAGAACCTCTCCGACATAGTCATGAAGCACGGTTGAGTGGAAAAATGATTGAGCTGCTCGTCCTGACCATCGCAATGGCGCTGGTATTCGATTTCCTGAACGGCTTCCACGACAGCGCGAACTCCATTTCCACCGTAGTCGCGACGCGCGTCCTCACTCCGATGCAGGCCGTCTCGATGGCCGCCGTCGGAAACCTCATAGGCCCCCTCTTCTTCACCACCGCCATCGCCGCGACCATAGGGAAGGGTATAATCGATACGGCGGCCATCAGCTCAGCACTCCCGCCGGAGGCCTTCGTAGTGATGATACTTTCCGCGCTCGCCGGGGCGATCGTATGGAACATACTGACCTGGTATTTCGGCATCCCCGTCTCAAGCAGCCACGCCCTCGTCGGCGGGCTGATTGGTGCGGCGCTTGCGGCCGTCGGCACGGGCGTGCTCCTCTACGACGGCATCACGAAAGTCCTCGTTTTCATCGTGGTCTCGCCCCTCCTGGGCTTCCTCACGTCCATCGTGTCCGCCCTCATCGTCATGCGCATCTTCAGGGACTTTACTCCTGCGAAAATCAACGGCTGGTTCAGGAAGCTCCAGCTGCTCTCAGCGTTCTTCTACTCGGTCACGCACGGCACAAACGACGCCCAGAAGACCATGGGAATCATCACGATACTCCTCGTGGCGTCCGGCTTCCTCGCGGATTTCACGGTGCCGCTCTGGGTCATCCTGGTATGCCACATATCCATCTGCCTCGGCACATGGCTGGGGGGCTGGCGCATCGTGAAGACGATGGCGCACAAGATTACCCGCCTGAGGCCATACCAGGGATTCTGCGCCGAAACCGCCGGCGGCGGCGTGCTGGTCCTCATGGCCAGCTACGGCATCCCGGTAAGCACGACCCACGCGATAGCCGGGGCCATCATGGGCGTCGGCTCGATGGAGGAACCAAAGAGCGTCCGCTGGGGAGTCAGCAGGAACATCTTCCTCGCATGGGTCATCACCATTCCCTTCAGCGCCGCAGTGGCGTGGATTGCCTATGCAATCCTGCATGCCGTCATATGATTGGCGATCCCCCGAATCAAACCAGCTTCAGGTGCCTGTCCGCTACGAGGTGCGATAAATATCCTGCGAACCCTGCGAGAGCCGGGAGGAGCCCCCCGGCAACATAGACGATGGCGGCGAAAACGCAGCACGCGGCCAGCGTGTGCGTAATCCCCCTGTGCCTCGGCTTGAACACCCTGAAGAGGAAGAAATACGCGCCGAGGATGAGGAAGAAGACCGTCCCGATGAGGGAAAGCGACTCCAATGCCGGAAGGCACATGCTCCCGCGGCAGGCGTAAAGATAGCCGATGCAGAGGGCAAACAGGAGCATCGCGAAATCGAGCATCTGCCTGCCCTTGCTCGTCTCGATGTCGAGGTCCGGCACAAGCGCGCAGAGGGCGCCGAAGAACGCGAAGAAAACGAGTTCCGGGAAGGCGCGCACCTCGAAAACATACACTGCGGCGAGGGCGAAAACCGCACCCACGACCGTATGCGCCTTCCAGTCCATGATGAAAAAGTGGAAAAGAAAAAATAAAAAATCGGCAGTATTTCCCCCTGGCGCCGGAAATTAACTGCCTACCTCGAAGCTGGTGCTGACCGTCACGCTGACGTCAACCTGCCCCGGCGAAAGCTGCGTCGGGACCGAGGGAGCCGCGTCTGCCGCCGCGTACAGCCCCTTGTAGTAGTAGGGCGTCGGGTAGTAGAACGACTCGCTGGCCGAGAGCACCTTGCCCACGGAAACGCCCAGCCCGGCCGCTATCGACTGCGCCCTAGATTTGGCGTCCGCGCCAGCCTGCTGCAGGAGCGTCTTCTCGAGGGCGTTCCTCGTCTCGTCCTTCAGCCCGAACGACACGTAGTCGACGAACGTCTGGTTCTGCCCTGCGCTCCCTGCCGCATCTATCACGTCGCCTCCCTTGGTGAGGTCTGTCATCCTCACGTTCAGGCTGTGCGTTGCGCGGTAGCCGGTGAGCGTCGACTTGTACCTGCAGTTGATGCCGCCCTTGTCGCAGACATAGTCGCTCTCGTAAATCGGGTCCACGCTGTACGAAACTGTCTGGATGTCCTCGTCCTTCACGCCGAGCGCCTTCAGCTTGGCCCGCAGGTCAGCGCTGACGGCCGCGTTGTCCTCCTGTGCCGTCTTGGCGAGGGTGGATTCGGTCTGGACGCGGAGCTGGATGTTCAATAAATCCGGCGCCACCTTCTTCGAGGCGGTCCCGGACACGCTAATCACGTGGTCCGGGGGAGTGCTCGAAACATAGACGTTCGGGCTGCTGGGCCCTCCCGTGACGTTCACCTTGGGGGCATAATCCCCCTGCGCAAGGAGGTAAGAGCCTCCGACAATCCCTATTGTAAGAATGACCGCGGCAATGACCATCATCTTGCCGGAGTCGCTCTCCATATCGTCTTTTGCCATAATATCACCTTCGTAATCAGACTTTCCTGCATACTCCCATGGCGTCAGCCGCATCCGGCGGATAATAGTCGGTGCACGTGTACCCCGTGGGGCACTTGAAGCCCGCTATCCCGCCGCAGTCGCAGACCGCGACGCACAGCTTGTTGCACACCTGCCCCGGGGCAAGGTCCCTGCAGCAGGTTCCCTGGGTGTTCCAGTGGCCGCCTGCCGCCTGGCAAAGCTCCATTGTGGGCCCCTCGCCAGGGCCCGGCCCTCCGTCCGACTGGTTTGTGGTCCCATTTCCCGTCTGGTTGCCATTCTGCTGGGCGGCTCCGGTGCATCCGTGAAGCGCCAGCAAAATGGCGACAGCCAATATTGCGAATCTCATGACAAGCATAATCGTGCTAAATTTAAACGATTGCCCCTTTCATTCGGCCGAAACCGAAATCACCTGTCGAGAATGGCAATGTGGGCTCCCATGCGCACCTGCGGGCGATTATGGGATTTCAGCGTTTCGAGGCCCTCCTCATCGCCGCGAGCCATGCATGCGTTCGCGAGCGCGTATGCGCCGGCCATCGCCACGTCCGGCTCCTCGTCCCTGAGGCTTCTTTTGAGGGCGCCCCATGCCGCTCCGATGTCCGCGCCCTTTGCCGCGGCGTATCCAAGCGACCATGCCGCCCTCGACCTGACCCTCGAGTTCGCGGCCTCAAGGAGCGCAGAGAATTCTCCTGCTAATGACGGGTCGCCAATGATGAGTCCCGAGGCGGTAATTGTTCCCATCGGCCTCTCGACCATGGTCCGGAAGCCGGCCACGCTTCTTGCGGCGGTATGACTTTCGGCCTCGGCCCGCTTAAGCATCGCCCATCCCCCCGAGGGCTTCGAGCGCCCCTCCGGAAATTTCCATGTCCGGTGAGCCCAGGAGGTCGTCGGCCTTGGAATCCTGTCCAATCGAGCGGTAGTGGGCGGCGAGAGCCCCTGCGGCGTTCCTCCGGGCATACTTGTCCCCTAGCGCCTTGAGGAGTTCGCCCTCGCATTCCCTTATGTCCTGCCCGCGAATGGCGGCAAGCCTGAATGCGTCCGCGGCGAGCACCGGGACGCCCGCGCCGGGGTCCTCGAGGAGCATGGCGAGGCACCTTAGGTCGTCACGGGATAGCGTTATCCTCTCGACGACCTCTTCCATCTCGTCCCGGAGGAGCATCAGCCTGATTTCGTTCATCTTTACAGAATAAGGCGAGCTTTCAATGATGCCGCTCTCCTTTATCCTGGGCCTTTCGGAACCAGGACGCGAAGACCGTTTCACTGTCCGCACGGGTATGCTATCCCACTCGGCCTTTTTAACTGCTACTTCAGCAGGAACATTGCCGCCCCGCCTGCGATTGCGCCTAAGACGACGGCGCCTGCGAGCCACAGGGCATTTTCCTGCCCTGCTTTTGAGCCAGGAACTTCTATCTCGACCTTGTCCGAGTAGTTGCCGAACTTCATGTCCATGTCCCATGTGCCGGCCTCGGGAAACTCGTAGCTGAAGCTCGCCGAGCCCTCGTCCATTGCCATTGTCCCGGCATACGCAATCCTGTCCCCCCTCGAGAACCTCACCCAGACCTCGGTGAAATTCGTCTTCTCCTCGCTCTTTGCGTCCACTATGTTTATCGCGAAGAAGACCGGCTCGCCGGCGCCCGGCGCCGCGGGCTCCCATCCCGTGTCGAGAATGTACGGCCCGACCTGCCTGTCAACCCCGTTCTCGAGGTGGGCGAAAGAAAGTGCGGCCAGCGCCAGTGCTATGATGAGAAGTTTCATGGCTTTTTTTCCCCGCGTCTTTTATTTATTGTTTCTCCTTACCCATGCGTAAGGCCCACACGCCGGCTATCCTCTGGAACTGCTCCCCGCTTATCGGCTTCATCCCTCCGGCCTCGGCGAAAGCGCCGGCCGTCCTGTCGTCCAGGCTCATGCCGGCCCTGGTCATCAGCTCGGACTGCAGGACCGAGAGCGCAGCCTTCCTTATGGAGGAGTCGCTCCTAGTCATCACGAATATGTTGGCCTTCTTCTGCCCCTGCCCGCGCGCGTATCCCATCGCGAAGTTCATCCTTACGAGGTAGTGGTTAAGCATGTGGTCGGGGCTTCCCGAGAGGTTGCCGCCCGAGATTGCCGCGAGCTTGTCGTACGGCTCGCCGAAGCTCATGGCCGCGAGCACGCTGAGCGCGGCAGCATCGGGTGTCCGGAGAATCCGCCTTCCGCCCTCGCTGCCCTTCAGCACCCCGCAGAGCCCGTAAGAAATGAAGGCGTTCGCGACAAGCGAGTTCAGGTAGTTTGCCGTGTGGACGAGCGGGTCCGGGCTCGCATCGCCGATTATGCTCCCCGCGCTCCAGCGGACCATGTTCACCTTCGCCCCTGCGAGCCCGAGCTCGTGCTCGGTCCCGTCGCGGGCGAGTTCGTCGATTGCTTTGCTTATGCCGTCCGCGTCGGGCTTTCCGGAAGAATCGAAAATCATCCCGAGGCGCCTCCTGTATGCCCCGGCCGCTTCCTCAGGGGAACCCAGCACCTCGCCCTCGCGTAGAAGCATGGAAGCCACCGGCTCCATCTCCCCGAACCGGTACGCGTTTATCTTGAAGACGGCATCCTCCATCGAAGTCGCGGTGTCGATGATGTTGATGCCGAACGCATCCGCCCTCGCCGAGTTCCCGACCGACTCGTTCTCGGTCAGCGCTGCAATGAAATTCCTCTGCCCGAGAGTCTTATCGACAACGAGGAGCGGGCCGCAGTTGAGCCCCCTGTTCGGCATGAACACGAAGCCGTTCCTTTCGAAAGCCTCCAGCCACACCCTCTCTACCCGTGAACGCCCGCTCATCGGCGCGTCCCCGGCAAAGAGGTCCCGGTAGAACCGGTCCTCGCCCAGCCTGCTCTCGATTTCGGCCCCTATGTCCACCATGGCCCTGAAGTATTCCGGAAGGTCCACGACTAGCCCGCGGCCCATCTGGTCTATCCTGCGTATCCTTTCGTAAGCCATCTTCGAGAATTCGGTCCTCCGCATCTCCTGCCCGCTGGGAGCGATGGCCGTGGATTCGATTTTTTTCCTGAATTCGCTCCGCTTCGACTGCTGGTAAATGTGAGGCAATTCTGTCATGAGTTATTTACATGAAGAAACATTAATAAACAAAATTCCCCCTGCCCACCCTTCCTTCTGGCTGCCCGCCACTCCGGAATTGCTTGGGCTGAGCTTGTAGATAATGCGGTGCGTCCCACCGAGGGGCATCAGGATGCCTTCGCCTTCTTGTCCTTCTCCAGCTTCCTCTTGATTGTCTTTAACGAAACAAAACTGTCCCTTTCCATCTCCTCGAGCCTGAAGGAAATCATCTTTTTTTGTTCCTCGAGCCTCGGGATGAGGACGAATTCGAGCGCGTTGACGCGCCTCTTGGTCTTCTCTATCTCGACAATCAGCCTTTTCATCGCCGTTTCCGTCTCGGCCAGCTTGATGACCATCTGGAGTATCTCGCTGAAGTCCTCGACCGCCGAGTCTATCTTCGCGCTCGTCGCCGCCACGGAATAGCCGGGCATCTGCATGTAGCTGCGCTCCTCCATCTGCGTCGTGATGTTCGGGATTTTCACGCCCATGACGTTCCTTACCTGGATGTCGATGTCTATGTCGCGCCTGAGGTCGCGGGACACCTTCGTCAGCTCCTGGATGTTGTGGTATGTCTCGGCGAGGGCGATTGAGCGGTGCCCCTGCGCCATCTTCAATGCGAGCTGGCCGCGGAGGTCCTGCGCCTTCTTCAGTATCTTGAAGAACTCGAGGATGAGCGCGTCCCTCTTCTGCTTCAGGAGCTTGTGGCCCTTGGCGGCGAGCTTTATCCTGTCCTTTGTCTTGATAAGCTCCATCCTTGTCGGGTTGACGTCGGTTGCTCCTGCCATTCAAAATCCTCTCCAGCCTTGCATTTCACTGCGCCTTCTTCTTCATGTACTTCGGGATGTGCTCCTTCTTCACCCTCTTGAGCTCCTCTTCAGGCAGCCCGGCGAACATGTCCCACGCGAGGTCGAGCGTCTGCTCTATCTCGCGGTTCTCGTAAGGCCCCTGCTGGACGAACCTCTTCTCGAAGTCGTCCGCGAACCTGAGGAACTTCCTGTCCGAAGGAGTGAGCGCCTCCTCGCCGACGACCGCGCTCAGGCTGCGAAGGTCCCTGCCGTTCGCGTAGCCTGCGTAGAGCTGGTCCGAGACGCCCTTGTGGTCCTCCCTTGTCTTCTTGTCCCCGATGCCGGAGTTCATGAGCCTCGAAAGCGACGGGAGCGGGTCCACGGGCGGGTAGATGTTCTTCCTGTGAAGGTCCCTGGAAAGCAGTATCTGGCCCTCGGTGATGTATCCTGTGAGGTCCGGAATCGGGTGCGTCTTGTCGTCGCCGGGCATCGTAAGCACCGGAATCTGCGTGACCGAGCCCGTGCTTCCCCTGACTTTGCCGGCCCTCTCGTATATCGTCGAAAGGTCCGTGTACATGTAGCCGGGGTATCCTCTCCGTCCCGGGACTTCCTGCCTTGCAGAGGAAATCTCACGGAGCGCCTCGCAGTAGTTGGTCATGTCCGTGATGAGCGTGAGGACGTGCATCCCCTGCTCGTAGGCGAGGTACTCGGCCGTCGTGAGCGCGAGCCTCGGGGTGATTATGCGCTCGACCGACGGGTCGTCGGCGAGGTTGAGGAACAGCACGGCGTTCTCGAGCGCGCCGGTCTTCTCGAAGTCCCTCATGAAGAACGAAGCCTCCTCGTGCGTGATGCCGATTGCGGCGAACACGACCGCGAACTTCTCTCCGGTGCCGCGGACCTTTGCCTGCCTCGCAATCTGCACCGTTAGCTGGTTGTGCGGAAGGCCTGCGCCCGAGAATATCGGTAGCTTCTGGCCCCGGACGAGCGTGTTCATCGCGTCAATCGTGGAGATGCCCGTCTGGATGAACTCGTTAGGCATCTCGCGGGAAAACGGGTTGATGGGAAGGCCCGATATGTCGACCCTCTCCTTGGGGATTACCCTCGGGCCCTTGTCGCGGGGCTCGCCGAGGCCTGTGAACACGCGGCCGAGCATGTCCGTAGTGAGCCCGAGGTGCATCGTCTCGCCGAGGAACCTGACCGTCGTCTGGGATGTGCTGATTCCTACAGTCGGGCCGAACACCTGCACGACCGCTATCCCCCTTCCGACGTCGAGGACCTGCCCCTTCCTCCGCTCTCCCGAGGGGAGCATGATCTCGACTATCTCGTTGTAGCCCACGCCGCTAACGTCCGAAACGACGACCAGCGGGCCCGCGATTTCAGTGATTGTCCTGTATTCCTTCATGCGTATCACCTTTTCACTATCTCGTCGAACCCGGCATCGATGTCCTTCTGGAGCCGGTCGAACTCCTTGTCCTCCTTCAGCTCCTTCATCCTGCCGATTGTTCCCCTCACCTTGAGGTCCATTATCCTCTTGAGCTGGACGCCGAGGTCGAGGGCGTTGTTCGTCCTCTCGTTGAACTTCATTATCGTCTTGAGCATCTGGTACTGCTTCTTCACCTCACAGCGCGCGTCGAGGTCGCTGTAGGCGTTCTGCTGGAGGTAGTCCTCCCTCAGCATCTTCGTGACCATCAGCACCGCCTGCTCTTTTTCCGGGAGCGCGTCGGGGCCGACGAGCTGGACGACTTCCTGCAGCTCGGCCTCCTTCTGGAGCAGGTTCATCGCAGCCTTCACCATCTTCGTGAAATCAGATGAGATGTTCTCCGCGAACCACTCCTCAAGCCCATCGGCGTAAAGCGTATAGCTCTTGAGCCAGTTGATGGCCGGGAAGTGCCTCCTGTACGCGAGCGACGCGTCGAGGGCGAGGAACACCTTCGTGACGCGGAGCGTGTTCTGCGACACGGGCTCCGAGATGTCTCCGCCGGGCGGCGAAACCGCGCCTATTATCGAGACCGAGCCGAAGCGCTCGCCGCTCGCGAGGCACCTCACGCGGCCTGCCCTTTCATAGAACTCGGCAAGCCTCCTTGCAAGGTAAGCGGGATACCCTTCCTCGCCGGGCATCTCCTCGAGCCTTCCGCCGATTTCACGCATGGCCTCTGCCCACCTCGATGTGGAGTCCGCCATCAGCGCGACGTCGTAGCCCATGTCCCTGAAGTATTCGGCTATCGTGATTCCTGTGTAGATGCTCGCCTCGCGCGCCGCGACCGGCATGTTGGACGTGTTCGCGATGAGCACGGTCCTCTGCATGAGCGGCTTGCCCGACTTCGGGTCGACGAGGTGCGGGAATTCCGTGAGCACGTCGGTCATCTCGTTTCCGCGCTCGCCGCATCCGATATATACGACTATCTGCGTGTCCGAGTACTTGGCGAGCGACTGCTGGGTGACAGTCTTTCCTGAGCCGAACGGGCCGGGGATGCACGCCGTCCCTCCCTTTGCAATCGGGAAGAACGTGTCGATTACCCTCTGGCCTGTGATGAGCGGAATCGTGGGCGGGAACTTCTCGATTACCGGCCTCGCCTTCCGGACGAACCACCTTTGCATCATCTTCACGCTCGTCTTCTTACCCTCGAAGCTTATGACCGCGACCTCGTCCTCGACCGTGAACTTCCCGGAGCTTATCGATTCGAGCTTCCCTTCGCAGGGCGCCATTATCCTGTGCTCAATCAGGTCCGTCTCCTGCACCGTTCCGAGGACGTCACCGACCTTCACCTTGTCGCCCTTCTTCGCGACTGCCTTGAAGTCCCACTTCCTCTTCCTGTCGAGTGCAGGGGCCTCGATGCCCCTCGTGATGAACACGCCCTTGGCCTTCTCCTCGATGACCTTCAGCGGCCTCTGGATGCCGTCGTAGATGCTCTCGAGTATGCCGGGGCCGAGCTCCACCGAAAGCGGCTGGCCCGTCGACACGACCGGCTCTCCCGGGCGGAGTCCGGAGGTGTCCTCGTAAACCTGTATGACCGAAGTGGTGCCGACAATCTTGATGATTTCGCCCAGTATCCCCGCCTCGCCGACCCTCACGACGTCCTGTAGCCTAGCGTCGGGCAGGTATGCGTCCACGACAGGACCGCTTATCCTTTCAATGCGACCTTCTTCCTTTGCCATTATGAATCACCTTTATTTCTTGGCTCCCAGGTCGAAGCCCAGGGCCCGCTTGATGAGGTTCCGTATCTCGTCGCCTTCCGCGCTCTTTCCGGAATAGTCCGGCATCGGGATGACGACGGGGTATGCAATCGAGTCCAGCTTCTTCTTGAGCCTCCAGTCAATCTTGTTGAGGAGGACCTCGTTCGTCACGATGATGCCTATCTCCTGGTCCTCGAGGGCCTTCTCAATCTGCCCCTGTATCGAGGCCTCGGATGCCAATGCCGAGTTCTCTATTCCCGCGAGCTGGAAGCCCATCACGAGGGCCGCGTCACCGATTACTATAATCTTGGATTTCATCACATGCCTCAATATACGAGCATCGAGCGCACTTCGCTCTCGCCCATGTTGAACTGCTTGCCTTTTGCTATCTTCCTAAGGTTGTTGATTTCCTCCTCCTTGAGGAGCAGGAACGAGAATATCGCGCCCGCGGAGAGCACGGAGCCGGAGAACGCATGCACCTTGTCGGCCGCGATGGCCTTCTCGAACGCGATTTCCAGCTCGGTCATCTTCTCGCCCTTGAATTCCAGCCTGCGGAATTTCTGCCTCGCAACCGAAATCAGGGCGTTGAGGTCCCTCGCGTCGATGAGCCTTCCGACCATCTGCTCGTTCATCGTCCCGCCCTTTATCAGGCTGGAGCGTATCTTGGCAGCCTGCACCCCGTGCTTTTTGAGCCGCTCTATTATCATGATGTTCTTCGCGTCAATCTCCTTCTCGAGTATCCGCCTTATGGCCTCGGCTTCCTTCGCGCCCGTGGAAAGCTCCTTATCAAGCATGAAATACACGTTGGTGTCCATCAGGCCCTCGATGTTCGCCAAAGCCTGCTGGCTCAGCTTGCCCGAGGGCAAAACCTTGCGCCCGAGCTCGGTCTTCCTTATCTGCCTCACGAGCTCGGAGTCCTCTGCCTTCAAAATCCTCTTCATGTCGTCCTCGTCAAGGCCGCCGACGTCATAGAGCGCCGTCCGTATCTCATCGAACCCTTTCTTCAGCCTCCTCGCATTCAGGACCGCCTTCAGGTTCAGCAGGTCCCACCGGACGAGCAGCGCCTTCAGGATCGCCCGGTCGCTTTTCGGCGCAATCTTAACGAGCTTCCTGACCGTCGCCGCGAAATTCTTGGAGGATGCAGTCTCGATGAGCTCCGACCCACCGTAGTTCATGGACGCCGCGGCAAGGTCAGCCTTGTAGCCGCTCCTCTGCAGGAGCTCGACCATGCCCTCCACGGTCTTCACGCGGATCATCTCGTCCAGGAAGGCAGGCTTCAGAAGGAGGCCTTTCATGGCCCTCACCCTGGCGTTCGAGTAGCCGTATTTCAGGGAACGGCTCTCGAGCTTCGGAATCCTTGAGACCAGTCCGCTTATCAGGCCCATCATCTGCCCCCGAAAAGGTTTTCGTATATCCTCTTGCGCATGTCATCCCTCCTGCTCTCGAAAAGCGTCTCGAGGGTCATGTCCACGCGAATCTTGCCGTCGTCGCTTTCGACCATGGCTCCGCCCAGTCCCTCGAGGTCTTCGACCACTTTCGCGCCCTTTGGCGCGGAAATGAGGGCCTTGTCCCCCTTCGCGACATGTATCGTCGCGCCGGTGCCAAGCTCGGCGACTGCGGATGCTGCCGCGTCCGCGAGGAATTTCCTGTACTCCTGGCTCTTCCTCACGCTGCCGAGCTCCTCGAAGAACTCCTCCAGGACGCTCTTTATCGCGTCTTCCCTGGCCTCGGCGATTATCCTCTTGGACTCCAGCCTGGCCCAGGCGATGCGCTCGTTTTTCTGCTCTGCAAGGGTCTTCTCCACGGACTTCTCGGCCTCAGCCTTCGATGCGGCGCGCTTGCCGCGCTCCTCGTCGAGGATGAGCTTCGCCTTAGCCTGTGATTCGGAGAGTATCTTCCCCGCGTCCTCGCCAGCCTCGGAGAGAAGAGAGCCTTTTAGCTTCTCTATTCCCATGTGAGGCACCTTAGCCGCCGGCGATTTTTCCCATCAGGAAGAACGCTATGACGAACCCGAGGAGCGCGAGCAGTTCCGGAAGTGCCATGTACAGAATCATCTTCGATTCCAGTTCCGGCCTCTCAGCGACGGTTCCCATCGCGGCCGCGCCGATGCTTCCCTGCGACCAGGCCGCAGCCAGGGCGCTCAATCCCATTGCCACTCCCGCGCCGATTGCGATAGCGCCCTCGGACGTCAGGAACGGTCCAGCCAAACTTGTTGCGTCTGCCATATTTTCAATCTCCTTTTGTATTTTTTATTATCATGATTTCCTCGTGAATGCCGCGAAAGGGGAGAACACGTTGCCCCCGCCCTGTATCGCCTTGGTCCTGAACTCGAAGATGTTGAGACGGCCCCCCTGCACGAGGGCCTCGAACATGGCGATGATGCAGTTCGCGAAATGCAGCGCGAGGAAAACCGGGAGCAGGACTATCGCCATGAGCCCCATGGCCGGAGTGGGCCTCAGGAACTCGTTAAGTATCTCTGCGAGGATGACGCCGACTACGCCGATGACCGCAATCCTCGAATATGAGAGTATGTTGCCGGCGAATCCCGGAATCTCGACCGCTCCGTTCGCCCCCTCGGTCGCTATCACCACGACCGCCCCGATGGCCCCCACGACCATCCCCGCGCCCGTGAAGGAGGGGTCCACGTACTTGAGCGCGCCTAAAAGCCCGAGGGCTATCCCAGTTTCGAGCGCGAGCCAGCCGACTTTGGCGAATGCGTGCCTCTTGCTGTGCCCCCACTCGTTTATGGCGCCCACGACCAGCCCGAACGCGAGGTGTATCATCCCTACGAACAGGGTGGCGAGTATGAGCATGCTCAGCTCCTCGACGCGGTGGAAGCCGGTGTAGAGCGGCCCGGCGAGCACGGTGACGCCGAAGAACGAGCCTATCCAGTTAAGGAGCTCGTGCAGGGGAAGGCCCATCCACTCGTTGAAGACGATTCCCCATATTATCGTCGGGATGCCGGAAATGAACCATATTGTGGCTATCGGCCTCATCAGCTCGCTCTTCCTGTATTTGTTCATTATCCAGTATGCGAGCGCCATCGAGATGATTCCATAGCCGACGTCGCCGACTATCATCCCGTAGATAATCGAGAGCCCGATGAAATACGGTATCGTCGGGTCTATCTCGTGGTATTTGGGGAGCGAATAGCTCTTTGTAATCCACTCGAATTCTCGCACCAGCCCGGGGTTGTCCAGGACCGTGGGCGGGCTCTCGTGGTGGGGGTCGTAGCCGGCATCCTCGAGCACGGCCTTGTGCTTTTCGGCGATGGGCCCCAGCCTGCCCATCTCGTCCTCGAGGGCCCAGCCTTCGACGACATAGGTCCTCCTCGATTCGGCGAAGCGGTTCGATATCTCGGCCCGCTCGGCCTCCAGTTCAAGCGAGCGCACGATGCCGGCTGCCTTTCCTATGTTCGCCCTTGACAGCTCGGCGAGCTCCTTTTTCCTCCCGGCGAGCGCCTGCAGCGTCCCTTCCCTCTCCTTTGCCACCGCGGCGGCTGTCTCTGCGGGCATTGTCATTCCTTCGGGAAGCTCTATGTCCGAGAATCCGGCATCCCCGAGGAGCGCGTCGACCTTCTGCTGCCCCTTCTTCTCGAAAAGCACGAGGACCGCTGGCCTGCCTTCCTCGGACACGATATCGCAGTTCATTTTTTCGAGCGCTTCCCTGAGCCTCGGGACTTTCGATGCCTGGACCTCGCCGACCCTGTAGCCGACGCTCCTGCTCCCGAGCCTGCTGAAATCAATACCCTTGAAGTGCGAGCACTTCCTCGCCGCGGCCTCCCTGGCTTCGAGCGCCTTGGACTTCTCGCCGAGCGACAGTATCTCCTTGTTGAGCTCCCTGAGCCTTCCCTCGGCCGCAAAGCCCCTCGCCTCGGCGAGCGCGTCCTTTGCGCTGGTGATTCTCGCTTCGCGCGAATCCTTCTTCCCGAGCGCGGATTCCATGAGCGCGAGCGCGCTCCGCAGGCGCAACAGCTCTGCCGAGACCTCGTCAAAATAAGTGAGGGGCCTTCCCTCTTCGAGGCCCTCGTGCCTTGCCTTCCTTATGTCGACAACGCCGGCCTCGTGCAGTTCTTTGATTAGGCTTCCCACCTGGGACTTAAGTACGATTAACCTGACCTTTTTCATCTTTTTCGGCCGGAACATATCATAACCTGGAGAGCCTAGAGCGAGCCGAGGAATTCCTTCACGAGCTTCCCGACGAGCGCGGAGTCGGCCTTCTTCTTCGAGACCTTGCCGGCATCATCCTTGGCCTTGGAAAGGAGTGCTTCGACCTCTTCCTCGATGGCCTTGCTGCCCTTCCTCAGGCGCTCGTTCTTGTATGCTGTGATGTCCTCTTCGCTCTTTGTGCGCTCCTCCAGGGACTTCTCCCGGGCCTCGCGCACCGTTTTCTCAGCCTTCTCCTTGGCTGAATTAATGAGACGGTCGTACTCCTCCTCTGCCTCCCTTATCTCCTTGACTGTTTTCATGAACTCTGGATGTTCTGAGGCGTGCATTTCTTCACCAAAACAAGCTGGACTGTTATGAAAAGATAATATTTATAAATGTGTTCCTACGAATTCCACTCTGTCAAGTTCTATAGACAGATTACCGTCTGAATTGAGGTCGAAAACATGGGTGCTTACAAGTATATAGCAGAAACCCTGCAGAAGCAGTACAAGGAAAGGAATCCCGAATACAGGGCGAAGATAATCGCGTGGAGAGCGGGCCCGGCGATGGTCCGCGTCGAGGCTCCTGCGAACATAGCAAGGGCCAGGATCCTCGGCTACAAGGCCAAGCAGGGCTACATAGTCGTCAGGACCCGCGTCGACAAGGGCAGGCGCACGAGGCGCAGGTCCAACGGCGGAAGGAAGCACAAGAACTACTATATGTTCGTCCAGCCGCAGATGTCGCACCAGGCTATCGCAGAGCAGAGGGTGAACCGCGTCTACCGGAACATGGAAGTCCTCAACTCCTACTGGGTCGGCGAAGACGGGAACTACAAGTTCTTCGAGGTGATACTCGCAGACCCGACGAAGCCGAGCGTGAATGTCAGCTCCGCCGTGAGGCAGGGCAAGAGCTTCAGGGGCCTCACTTCGGCCGGCAACTCCAGGACGCCGAGCAAGAAGAAGACTCCGAACAAGAAACTCCGCAGGAAGGACGCGCAGATGACGCCTTACCACTACGAGCCTTACGTGAAAAAGGAGCAGGTCGCGCAGGTGCCCAAGCACAAGGACCTGAAGCAGCCCGTCAAGAAGGCGGCCTCCGAGCACAAGGCGGAGCACAAGGCTGCCGAGCACAAGGCTCACGAGGCGAAGCCGGAGCACAAGCCGCACGAGGCCAAGCACGAAACTCACCACAAGAAGGAGTAAATGTTTGATATCGTCAGATGCGAAGCCGACGCGAAAAAGCACGGCTTCGACAAATTCTATTTTTTCGATTCCATAAAGCCGAAGCTGCTCGAATGCGATGACGTCGTCGCCGCGGAGCAGCACAAGAACCGCAAAGCTTTGGTCATGTTAAGGGATTTCGCGTTCGACGAGGGAGCGATAAAGCTGATTGCCGAGAAAAAGGGCCTCTGCTTCCTTATCGACCTCGGGCGCCTGATGCGCTCGCGGGGGCTCGGGCGCGCCATAGCGATGTCGAAGATACGGACTTTCCTCTCATTGTGCAACAAGTTCGGCGCGCTCTACGCGTTCGCGAGCTTCGCGGAAAAGGAAGCGGACATCCGCTCGCCCGAGGAGCTCCAGCACATCGCGTTGCTCTTCGACATCAACCGCGGGCAGGCCAAGTTCGCATTGAAGATGCTCCAGCACTATCTCTAATAGTCCGTGCCGCCTGCCGCTCCGTCCGGGTCGAGCACGACGCCCCCGTCGGGAATGGAGACGGAGTGCGTGGAAAGGCTCAGCGTGAACGAAACCCTCTCGTTCGTAATCCTGCATGTGCCGCTCGCTCCTGTCTCGACTATCGAATCAAGCCTCGCCCTGTCCGGGACAGGAATCTTGCAATGGGCGTCAACCGTGGTCCCGGGGGGCGGGCCGGCGTCCATCCCTCCGGCTTCCCCCGCGCCGGCGTCAGTCACGGGCGGAATCATTGCGAGGTCCTCGCTCACTTCGACATTGGATATCGCGAGGCATGCCTGCTGAATGCTCATACAGTTCCTCGGGGCTATGTTGAACTCCTGCTCGAAGGGGGGGACGGACTCTATCCTCACCCATACCCTCGCGCCGCCACCCTGGGGATAGCAGAAGCCTCTGTTGTTCATGGTGTCGATGCTTTCGTAAATGTCGAGAACCTGGACGCGCACTATCGTTCCTGCGGATACCGTCTGAGTGCACTCGCCGACGCCAAGAGTCATATGGTAATCGTGGGTGGGCTCGCATGCCGGGTTCACAGGACACGCGTCGGTGCAGCCCTGGGCGGAAAGCGCGCCGGCGAGAGCCGCTGCGGCGAAGACTTTCGCCGCGCTCCTTGTTTGCCCCGATTCGGCCGGAGTCCTCGGCCTTTTAAGATAAGAGTCCATACTTTACTATTTTACAACACTCTTTTTAAATCATTTTGGTTTCACACGCCCTTGCCGGTGAGCATCTTGTATGCCATCACGTACCGCTCGGTGGTCTTCTCCACGACCTCCTTCGGGAGCGGGGGCGGAGGGGGCGACTTGTTCCAGCCGGTGGTTTCGAGGTAGTTCCTCACGTACTGCTTGTCGAGGCTCTCGAGTATCCCGACTTCGTATTTGTCCTCGAGCCAGTAGCGCGAGGAGTCCGGCGTTAGCGCCTCGTCGATGAGTATCACCTTGCCCTTGGAATTGATTCCGAACTCGAACTTCGTGTCCGCGAGGACGAGGCCGTGCTCGCGCGCGAAGGCCTCGGCAAAGTCGTAAAGCTCGACGCTCTTCTGCCTCACCGTATCGTATACCTTGTCGCCGACTATCTTCCTGGCCTGCTCCTCTGTTATGTTCTCGTCATGGCCCTTTTCCGCCTTCGTCGAGGGAGTGAATACCGGCTCCGGGAGCTCGCTTCCGTCCCTGAGGCCATCAGGGAGCTTTATCCCGCAGACCGTGCGGCTCTTCTGGTATTCCTTCCACGCGCTGCCTGTTATGTGGCCCCTTACCACGCACTCGAGCGGTATCGGCCCGCACCTCTCGACCACCATGCTCCTTCCCTTCAGGTACGCCGGCAGGCCCTTGGGGAGCGTGAGGCTCTTGAAGTGGTTCGGGATGATTTTTTTCGTCCTGCCGAACCAGAAGGCCGAAAGCCTGTTGAGTATCTCGCCCTTCTTGGGTATGCCCTCGTTGAAGACCACGTCGAACGCGCTCAGGCGGTCCGTGGCGACCATGAGAAGCTCGCCGTCGAGGGCATAAGTGTCGCGCACCTTCCCGCGCCGCACGAGCGGCAACTCCAGCTTCGTAGTAGTGAGGGGTTCCATGCTTCCCTGAATCGCAGGCAACGGTTTTAAATTTTCATGTGTCAAATATGAGTATTTGGTGTTTATGACAAGCAGAATCCATAATCCTGAAAAAGAAAAGCAGGCTCAGGGCCGGCCCGAGCGCGCCGGAGAGTCGTTCATGAGGGCCAAGCAGGCCCCGACAGAGCCCGCCCGAATCCTCGACAGCGCGTGGGCACTCATAAGGCAGAGGAAGTTTTCCGACGCGGAGACGCTAGTCAGTGAGCTGATACGCGAAAACCCGCGCGACATGGACGCGAGAGCGGCGCTCATCCAGCTCCACACGAAGTCGGGGCACTTTTCCCTCGCCGAGGCGGCATTCGAGGATGCCCAGAGGGAAGGCCTGGCAGACGCGCGGCTCTGCACACTCATCATCCGCGCCTACGGCAGGGCGCGCGACATGGAGAACACCCTCGAAATCTTCGATTACGCGACCGACAACGGCCTTTTGGACCCCAAGCTCGTGAGCGCGGCCATCGAGGCGTGCAACCTATGCGACGCCATACAGGACGCCGAGGACATCCTGGCAGTCGCCCGCTCGCGGGATGCCGTGGACGCCTTCGTGTACACCGCGATGATCAGCTTCCACGACCAGTTCGCCGAGCCCGACCGCGCCTACAGCCTTTATGAGGAAGCCAGGGGAAAAGTGAAGCCGGACAAGCACCTCTACACCGCGGCGATTGGCGCATGCGGCCGGGGCGGCATGGTGGCGCAGGCGAGGCAGATATTCGACGAGGCGGTCGCGGCAGGGCAGGCCGACTCGCTGACGTACACTTCCATGATTTCCACTTACCGCAGGCGGGGCAAGAACCTCGAGGCACGCGCCCTTTTCGAGCGGGCGGTGCGGGAAGGAATAGCGGACAGCGTGATGTCTTCGATGATGCGCGGCTAGCTACTTCGAATCTATCAGCGAGAAAAGCTCCCTGAGCATGTCTATGTTGAGTATCGGCTTGCCGAACTCCTCCTGGTCGTCGACCATCCTCGGGCACGCCGTGTTGATGAAGCAGTCGAACGTCATGAAATTGTTGAGGGTTATGGGCTCGAGCTCGTTCGCCGCGAGTATCGCGCACTCGAAGCCCCTCTTCTTAAGTTCGTCCCGCGCCCATTTCGCATGGACGATGTTGAACTGGCCCACCTTGGTGCTGACCATGATGCCGAATTTCCTGCACGAGAGGGCCTTCGCTATGGCGCCCTTGCGCCTCTTCTTCAGCCTCTCGATGTCGTCGTTGACGAGCCTCACCGAGCCGTCGTACGTGTTGAACATGAATACCGGCTTCTTCACGTCTATCGCGAGGGGGTGGAACATCCCGTTCCCGACGAACACGATGCACTCGACCTTCTTCTCGACCTTCTGGAGCCCGAGCGCGTCGCAGCCGAGGACCTGCCCGGGCTTCGAGGCCCAGTAGCCCGACTCGGCGAACACTTCCTTGCCGTGCTTCTCGAAGAACGCCTTAATCTCTTCGAACTGGTGGCTCTGCTGGACCGTGGTGCCCACGCCTATGCGCTTGTATTCCTTGATGAACGGCAGGACCGCTTCCAGCCTGCCGACGTCGATGTCAATCGTGTATGGGACATACTCGACTTCGACCGGGAGGTCGCTCTTCACGAACTTGTTGTGCCCGAAGTGCACTATCTTGTCGACGCCGAGCCACCTCGCCTCGTCGAGCGCGATGTCGCACGCCCCGTAGCATGGCGAAGCAGAGAGGAACACCTCGTGCCCCTCGGCCTCGTATTTTTTGGCAAGCTCCAGGCCTTTCTGCTTGAGCCCTTCGGGGAATTGCAAAAGAATCTTCATTTCCTCAACTTCACCTTCTGAAAAGCGAGAATACCTTCACTCCAGACAATATCTTCTTAAGTTCGCCCTCGAGGAGCGATGCCCTGTATTCCTTCCCCCTGCCCCTGCAGAGGCTCTCGAGGTTCCTCTTCTGTATCCTCAGTATCCGCTCGTTCTTGCCGATTTCGACCACGGGGGGCGGGATGTTTTTGTCGCCCGAGAGGGCGCGGTTGATGAAGGCAAGCTCGAGCTGGTTTATGTCGAAGTACGAGACTATCTCGTCGCTTCTCTCGGTTTCCCCCTTCTCCTCCGCTCTCTTCGCGCTTCTCACGATGTATTTTCGCCCCGCTGCTTTAAATCAGTCCCTTTTCCTCGAGGCGTAATCGCGCTCGAACTCGCTGAGGCTCATCAATCCTTCCTGCGCCGGCTGGAACGAGCCGAAGTCGCTCCGGATTGCCCGCACTATCTTCGAGTCGCAGAGGCCGCTCGCGACCACTGCCGCGATGACGGTTTCCCTGTCCGCCTTGCCCATGCTTCCCACCTTGCTGGCAAGCTCGTCGGCAAACCCGGAATCCCGCTTTATCCTTTCTGCTAGCCTCGATACCGTTTCCTGGTGCATCTCATCCTCTCCCGGCAATAAGCCTGATGTGTTTAATAGTCAAACAATGCGTATTTGTGTTTATAACTCTTTCATTCCCTCCATCTGGGCGAAAGCCAGGTCCGTGCTGCTCTCCATCACGTCCTCCGCGTATTTCACTACCTTCCTGCACTTTTCAAGGAGGCTGCGGACTGCGAGCACCTTCTGGAGGTTTTTCTCCTTCTTCAGCCCTTCCTCAAGCGCCTTGTGGTGAAGGGAATACGCCACCATCGCCGCCGTGAATGCCCCGAGGCCGGGCATATTCTCCGAGAACGCCTTGTAGGCCGCGGAATATGCGGCGAACGACTTCTCGACGAGCAGAGCGAAATCCTCGTTCGGCGCCCCGCCCTGCCCGGAAAGGTACACCTCGGTCAGGTGGTCGCTCGCCTTCTCCATGCTTTTTGCCGCTATCGCCTTGAATACCGCCTCGTATGCCGGATACCCGCCTATGCAAAGGCTCCGGAGGATGAGCAGGTACAGCCTGTCGGCCTCGTCCTCCTTCCTCGCTATCTCCGTGGCGTGGTCGGTCCCCGAGCGGTAGTATTCCGCGCAAAGGCCCGCCATCCCCTGCGTCACGTTGAACGCGCGCTTGAGGAGCTTGTCCACGTCCAGCTCCTCCATCGACATCACGCGCAGGGACACCTCCTCGCCGTGCTCGTCGCTTATCTCGACGCCGGAGAGGAGCTTCCTCGCCTCCTCGGCGAACGTGCTCACGCCCTTGCCCTTGATGACGATGGTCCCTGCCCCGCCGACATAGGCCGCGACGATGTTCCTCATTGACATGTGCCTGTTCTCGCTTATCTGGATGCTTATGGTCTTGCGCTCTCCCCTTGCCTCCTTCAGCGAGAGGACGAGGGAGCCGTCTTTTTCCTCCCTCGTGTACATTATCGAGCCCTTCCCGATGGAGTGCTTCCCCACCCACTCGTGGGGGAGCGATACGATGTAAGTGTTCCTTCCCGTCAGCTGTACCTTCCTCGGTATCTCCATTCAATCACCTGTTTGGTATATATCATTCATACTTAACTATATACCCTTTGCGCAAAGTATATAAATGCGCTTAGGCTGACAAAAACAAGGTATAGGTATGAGCTATAAGACGCAGTACAGCAGGGATAAAAGACTGAGAGAGGAGGGCTTCGACAGCTTCTCCGCAGTGAATAACGCCAGGGCCCACCGGTTCAGGGCTTTCAAGGTTCTCCCGCCCGAGGCAATGAAGAACTGAGCCGGGCCCCTGGCTATTTTTTCTAATCTATTACATACGATATATACCATATATACCGGCATATATACCATTTTGGCAAGGTATATAAATAAACAAAACAGGAGTATGTCAGTGAGAAGATGAACCTGAACTACAAAACCCAATCAAGCCGGGACAAAAGACTGCGCGAGGACGGCTTCGACAGCGCCTCTTCAGTCAACCGCGCGAGGGCGCACAGGTCGAAACTTTACGACAAGATGCTCCCGAGCGAATCGATAATGAAGTAATTTTCTGATCACAAGACTCGTTTTAAGAAAATCCCGAATTTTCCCTTCTCAGAATTTCAAATAGAGAAAAGACTCGTTATTCTAGAAATTGCACCATGTCCCTAATAATCCGGTGTAGCAGGACGTCCTCCCGTCCTCCTTCGGCGTCACGACCCTCCCGAAAGGCGCCCAGCTGACCGAATATGCCTCCGGGCTGGTCTGCGCTATCATAAGGGCTTCTTCTTCGCTCATGCCGTCCTTCTGGTAAATTTTGACAATATATCTCGAAGCCGCCTCCCTCCCGTCCATCCATGGCGCGAGGGCCAGGAAAATGAGGAATGCAGCGAAGACAAGGATTACAGGCCTCACGATGTATTATCGCACTCCGCATTTAATAGCACACGAGTAAGGCTCAATCGTCGTCGCCGAAGGAGCCGCCGTCGTCGTCCTTGTCAGCCTTCTGGAGCGCCGCGAGCCTGTGCAGGATTATCTTCTGCTCCGCGCTCGCGACTATCTTCCTCGTCCTTTCGACCGCGTCCGGGTTCACCGACATGCTCGTAATCCCGAACTCCACGAGCTTTTCCGCGAATTCAGGATACACCGAGGGCGCCTGGCCGCAGAGCGAGGAAGTCACCCCGAACTTGTTGCATACGGTTATGACCCTCTTGAGCGAGCGCAGTACCGCCTCGTTCCTCTCGTCGAAGCCCTTTGCCATCGTCGCGTTGTCCCTGTCGATGCCTAGCGTCAGCTGGGTCAGGTCGTTCGTGCCTATCGAGATGCCGTCTATGCCTTCCTTGCAGAACTGGTCGATGAGCACGACCGTGCTCGGCACCTCGACCATTATCCAGAGCTTGAAGTCCCTAGTCCTGTAGAGCTCCACATCCTCCATGATGTCCTTGATGGCCCGGAGCTCGCCTATCCTCCTGATGAAGGGGATCATGAGCCAGAGGTTCTTGAGGTTGTACTCCTCGCGTACCTTCTTTATCGCCTCGAGCTCCATCTTGAACAGCTCGGGCTCCTGTATGTACCTCGAAGCCCCCCGGTATCCCATCATGGGGTTCTCCTCGTGCGGCTCGTATTTCTCGCCGCCTTCGAGGTTGCGGTACTCGTTGGTCTTGAAGTCGGTGGCCCGGTAGACGACCGGCCTCGGGTAGAACGCCGCGGCGAATTTCCGGAGGTCGTTTGCCAGCCTGTCCACGAACTCCTGCTTCCTCCCGTCCTCGAGCATCTTGCGGGGATGCTGGCCTATCTCGGCAATCATGAACTCGGCCCGGAGGAGGCCGACGCCGTCCGCGGGAAGCTTCGACACTTTCTCGGCCTGGTCCACGTCCGCGAGGTTCACATACACCCTTGTCCCTGTTATCGGGGCCGGTGCGGCCATCATCGCTCCTGCGGCTGCTCCCGGCTTTGCCGCGGCCTCGGGGGCAGAAACCAGCCCCTCGTAGATTATGCCGTGGCTCCCGTCCACGCTCACTTCCATCCCGTCCTTCAGGGCAGTCGTCGCGGTTCCCGTGCCTACTACGCACGGGACGCCGAGCTCCCTGCTGACTATCGCAGCGTGGGACGTCATGCCTCCAGTGTCGGTGATGATTGCCGACGCCTTCTTCATGCCCGGCACGAAGTCCGGCGTTGTCATCTCGGTGACGAGCACGTCGCCGCGCTCCATGTTCTTTATCTCCTTGGCGCTCCTGACGATTTTCACCTTGCCCATTCCCATCCCGGGCGAGGCCCCGAGGCCACGGACGAGTATCTTGCCGGGGCCCGCGCCCGATGCGGCCTGCGCCTTCGGTGTTTCCCTGATTACCGCTCCCTCTTTCACGAGTTCCCCTCCTGTCCCCTTTTCAAGCCCTTTCTTGTCCGTCAGGGTCGTTATCGGCCTCGACTGGACGATGTAAAGGTTGTCCTTCTCGAAAGCGTACTCGATGTCCTGCGGGTACGAATAGTGCTCCTCGATTTTCCTGCAGATTTTCGCGAGGTCCTTTATCTCGGTGTCGGAGAGCTTCTGCCTCCCCTGCGCCTCCTCCTTTATGTCCACCCTCGCGTTCTTGCCGTCCTTCTTGATGAGCATCCACGGCTGCTTCTGGACGGTCTTGTCGATTATCGAAAAGTCCCTCTTGTTCACGCGGTAGGTGTCCGGCGTTATCTGCCCGCTGACGACGACCTCGCCGAGCCCGTATCCGGTCTCGACGGACATGACGTCCGGGTCCTGGTAAAGCGGGTCGACGGTGAATACCACGCCGGCCTTTTCGCTCTGCACCATCATCTGGACGACCGCGGCGAGCCTCACTTTCATGTGCTCGAACTTGTTTTCCACGCGGTAGAATATCGCCCTCGGCTCGAACAACGAGGCCCAGCATTCCTTGACTGACCTGACGACGTCCTCGGCCCCGAAGACGTTGAGGTAAGTGGACTGCTGGCCGGCAAAGCTCGCCGTCGGGAGGTCCTCGGCGGTCGCGCTGCTCCTCACCGCCACATAAACCTGCCTGCCGACCATCTCGCAGAGCTGCTTGTAAGATGACATGACATCGTTGAGCACGTCCGGGGGCATCTCCCCCCTGATGAGCATCTCCTTGATGTCCTCGCTCGCCTTCATGAGCGCGTCGTTGTCGTTCACGTCCAGCTTGTCGAGAATGCGCTTAATCGGCTCGACGAGGCCGTTCGCCTCGAGGTGCTTCTGGTACGCGCCGGCCGTCACTACGAACCCGTTCGGTATCGGGAATCCGTTCTGCATCATCTCTCCGAGGTTCGCTCCCTTTCCCCCGGCCTCCGCGAGGCTCTTCTTGCTGAGTTCCTTGAACCACATGACATTTTTCATAGTTACACCGCCGAATAGACTGAGCTAGAATCTCATATATCGTTTATAAAACTTCTTTGCGATTTTCCATCGAATGGCGCGACGACAGACCACCGAATCCCTCATCCAGTCACTGCCCCCGGACCAGCGCGACATCGCACAGCGCATCATCGACCGCCTTCCGGCCGCACAGCGCGCGAATGCCGCCCAGATTATCCAGAACATCCGCGAAAGGTGCGGCACCGGCGCGGCCGACGCCCTCCGCCACTTCGAAGGCATAGTGGGCTCTGAAAACTTCCGGCCCATCCACCTCGGCACGGTTTCGCTCATCGTGAACCGCGCCGGCCCGAATGTCACCGCCACGCTCGGCGAGTTCGAGACGATAATCAGCCACGAGAAATTCAACCGCTTCGTGCTCGAGACCGTGAACCTCTCGGTGACGCGCGCCGGCGGGAACTCCCATGAGGCGCTCCGCGCGCTCCACTTCCTCCTTTCCAACCCGTCGTTCACAGAGCGCTCGCTGAACATCGGCCTTCCGGACACCTTCATCCGGTTCCTCGACGCGGCGATAAGGAACGGGGGCGACGAAGCGTACATGGCGGTCCGGGCGATGGCCTCGGTCTTTGCCAACCCGAATTTCGGCCCCGACGCCTACACCGCGCGCTACGCCCGCACCTTCGGCACGCTCGTGCGCTCGGTGCGTGAAGGCAGTGTCCCGAACCAGCTTAATGCGCTCGAAGCGCTCGAAACAGTCCTGGCGAACAGCGCAATCCGGCCTGCTGATTTTGACGCCGCTGCCGCGGCAAACCTCACGCGAATCGTCATGCAGGCCGTGGAATACGCACGCGCCCATGCCGGGCCGGATGCAGGCACCGGCGCAGGCTCCCCAATAGACCAGGCGATGCGCACCCTGAACCTCATACTCGGAAACCGCTCCTTCCATCTGGACATGATGGCCGAGAATGGCATACTCACAGGCATCCTGAACACGTCGGAAAACCCGCAGGACGCGCTCACGCAGTTCCTGAGCCTCCTGCGCGAGTCCCGTCACCACCCATACGCCCTCGCGGCCGCTGAGCGCCTGATACAGGAGCGCGTGCCCCCGTTAGTTGCCCTCCTGACGATAAACTCGATACTCTCCAACTCGGCCCTCGCGGCCGTCGCCGACCGCGAAGACTTCTACGCGCGCCTCTCCCCGGTCATAACCGCGCTCATCTCATCGCCCCACCTTTCGGCGATGTTCAGCAACACCCACCTCCAGGCGAACTCGATGTCAAACCGGATACTTCAGGCCGTGGGCGTGATTAGCCCCGAGGACCT
The DNA here is from genome assembly GCA_035455205.1 of Candidatus Bilamarchaeum sp. Lineage (GTDB taxonomy): Archaea > Micrarchaeota > Micrarchaeia > Anstonellales > Bilamarchaeaceae > Bilamarchaeum. The sequence goes on from DATIFM010000010.1 coordinate 62,728, forward strand.
CGTGCAGATGGCGCCTGAGGCGGCCCGGGGATTCCCGGCCATGATATTCCTCTTCCGCGTCTTTTCCGACCCGCGCACGAACCCCGCCGCTTTCGATTCCATCCTCTCCACCCTCCAGTCGGCCGGGCAGAGCGCCGACATCGCGTCCCTCTTCCTCGCCCAGCTCTACGGCTCGGCCTCTTTCACGCCATCGATGCTCACACCGGAATTCCTGTCCGACCTCCGTATCCTCGCGGGCCAGTCCGCGGCGCAGAACTTCCAAGCCGTCTCGGGGCTTTTGCGCCTCCCGAATTTCAGGCCGCAGATGATACGCCCGGACGGCATAATCCCGTTCATACTGCGCACGTCGCCTTCTGCGACCTCTATAAACGCATTCAGGGACATCCTCGAGCGCCGGATGCTCACTCCAGCCCTCGACGCCCTTATACGGCAGGTATACTCGATTGGCGGCGCTGAGGGCAGGTTTGCGATTACCTCGCTCACTGCGGCGCTCGCGCGGAGCTCCCGCATCCAGGGGCGGCATTACCCGCTCCTCCGGGACATCATCACCCGCACCGGCGCCTTCGCCGACAGGGCAATCATCCTTTACGACGCCCTCCTTGCCAACCCGCGTTTTTCCCCGCTCTCGACTTCGCCCGAATTCGTCGCCCGCTTCGCAGCCACGATAACATCAATAGCCTCAAGCAGCGGGGCGCGCGCAGGGGAAGCCCTGACCGAGCTCGCGGCCCTGGTCCAGCGCCCAGAGTTCACGCCCGAAATGCTCGCGCCGCTCGCGGACCTCGCCCGCAGGAGCGGAAGCTCGGCGAACTTCGTCTTCAGCTACATAAACCGCCTCGCGAGCCAGGAGGGCGTGCAGCTTTCGCAAATAATGCAGCCGGAGTTCCTGGATTTCCTCTTCCAGATGGGGCTCGTGATTGCGGTGCACGGCGGGAGGAACCCCGAGCCCGTCCACGAGGCTTTCATCTCGCTCCTCACCCAGATGAAGGCCCAGGCCTTCCAGCTGCTCGACCACCGGGACGACGTGCTCTCATATCTCCAGCGGGCCGCGGACGGCGCCGGGCCAATGGCCCCCCTGCTCCTCCGGGCACTGCTCCCCCGCATCCACCACGTAGAGCTGGATGACGAGGATGCCGGGCGGCTCGGGCAATTGATGCGCAGCTACTTCGAGCGGCTCCCCGAAGCCCAGCGCGAGGACGCGATAGAAGGCGTCGGGAACATGTTTTCAGCGATTACCTGGAATCCGGCCCTCTATGACATCCTTTTCGACAATCCGGAGCTCTACGAGCGCGGGAGGCGCCTTGCCGAGAGCCTGATAACCGACCGGCCGATAGCGCCTGATGTCTATCTCAATTTCGCCTACGGAATCGGCCGGATAGGGGAAGCGCAGACGCGCGCCCTCTACCAGTCTTACGGGATGCGCTATTTCGCGAGGTACTCGGACAGGATGCTCCGGCAGCTCTACGCCAGCCGCGAAAGGGCCGCGGACCCTTCCCGGCCGACGATTTTCGTGGGGATGCCCCACTGGGACGACAACGGGGCCTTCTACCGCGCCGGGCACCAGCTCGACCAGCTCCTCGACACCCATAACGTCATGATTTTCGAGCGGGGGGACGAGGGCGGCTTCTACGGGGCCGCGCGCGAGTTCAGGCGCCGCTACGGAAGGACGGCCACGATGATAATCGGCGGGCACGGCTCGCCGCAGTCCATCCGGTTCGGAAGCTCCATGGAAAGCGGCATGCTGGACATGACCGACGCCGGTGAGATTCTCCAGCTTCGCGACACGCTGACCGAAAACCCCACGATAATCCTGATTTCCTGCTCGACGGGAGCGGATTCGCATGCGATTGGCGCGCTGATTTCAGACCAGCTCAACGCGACGCTCTTTGCCCCCCGGGTCCCATCGAGCATCGCAAGGTACATCGTCGGCCCCAACGGCCGCGTGGCTGCCGAATACGACACGAGTTTGGGCATTTTCGTCGAAGGCCGCGACGTCCTCAGCGAACGGCCCTAGCCAGTTTGCAAACCCCTTTTGGTCAGTCGGTCAACCCCTTGAGGGTTGACAAACTGACCGAATGATTGGCACTGGTCCAGCGAATAACCTGGCAGTCAAATCATTGTGAACCCTCATGGGGTTCACAAACTAACAAAAAAGCCGGCAGTCGAAGTGGGGGCTTCTTGGGGTGAGTCTGCCGGCCGGACAGCTGGTCAAAATGAGTTCCTTCACGTTATTTCTCCCTTCCATGATAATCCTCCCGTTCCTTCCTATATATTCATTTCCACATTTTTCCTGAAAAATTTACCGAACCGTTCCGTGAAAATCCGGAAAGGCTGGAAAATTTTCACCCTGCAAGGGCGGAGAGCCTCTCCACGAAGCCCTTCAGCTCCGCAGAAAGGTGCGTCTCGAGCGCCTTGCCCAGCCTGATGGCGAATGCCGCCGCCTCAGCGGGGATGTTGTTTCTGTGGGGCGCGTCCATCTCGGCGAACCTGAGCCCTGCAAGGGCAAGGCGGTTTTCGATAGGCGAAAGATCCTGCTGGAAGAACGCCCTTTCCACTGATTTGTCCCCGAACGCCTCGCTCATCATGGCGACCATGAGGGCCGGATACTGGATGCCGGCAAAATTCACGCGCAATTCGTCCCCTTCCATGCTTTGGACGGCTTTCAGGTCGCTGTCCTCCACTCCGCGCGACTGGAGCGCATGCCTGCAAAACCCTTCCTCGAAGAAGACCGGAAGCCCCCTCGAGATGGTATGCAGGTACTCGTGCATCGCGGTGTCGAGCTCCCTCCCGGAGCCGCTCCTTACCATCATGAAGCTCTTCGGGCCGAACTTGAAAGTCTGGCCGAGCACGTCCGCGGACGGGTCCTCGAGCACCTTGATGAACGGCAGGTAGTTCGCCGGCACATCGATAATGCCTGAAAGGCGCTCCGAGTGCTCCGGAAAAAAGCCGAACAGCCTTTCGCGCGCTTCGAGCGTTGTCGCAAGGTAGTTCCCTTCGTCCAGGGAAGTTATTAGGCCGGGCTTGTTCGCGAACTTCATCAGCTCGCTCATGAAGAAATTCCTGAAAATCCTGAAGCGTATGAGCGCGTCCTTGGCCTTCTTCAGGTCAACGTTCTCCTCCACTAGAGTGCACATGAAATTGAAGTAGCTCGCCTCGAAATGCTTGTGCCACTCGCGCAAGTCCTCAGGCAGCCTCGCGTATGATGCCTTCCTTATATCCGGCTTTCCGGCTTCGTATGCAAGCGCCGCAGACATAAAACACCTCCCGTTAAAACCGGTTCTGCCCGCTATTTAGATATTTTGCCGTAATTTGCGCAAATTTTTCAAAAAGAAACATACAATTAAATAGAACCTTTGGAATAATTTCACTATGGACGAGGCGGACCGTCTTATACTGGAGGAGCTTACAAAAGACGCGAAGACGAGCCTTAAGATGCTCTCGCGGAGGCTCCAGATGCCTCTCTCAACTGTTTATCAGCGCATAAAGAAGATGGAGCAGGAGAAGCTCATCACGAACTACACAGTCAACGTGGACTGGAAGAAGCTCGGCCTTAGCGTGAAGGCGTACATCTCTGTTTTTGTGGACACGACGAGGCTCAAGGAGATGCGGAAGCCCCAGAAGGAAATCCTTGAAGACCTCCGGAGGCTCCCATTCGTATACGACGTGGAGATGGTGACCGGCGACGCGGACCTGATAATGATAATCCGCGCGAGGGACACCCACGACCTGGGCAGGCTTCTGACCGAGAAAGTCCAGAGCATCCCGGGTATAACGAACACGAAAAGCCTCGTTTCTATAAGCTACTAGCCCCCGACGAACCTTCTTGTCTCTACATCGTAGCTTACGCTCTCTATGCTCCCATCAGCCCTCAGGTGGAAAACCGTCCTCGAGCTCGGCGTCACGGGCGCGTATGCGGTTCCATGAAGGCCAACGGCTATGGTATGGCCCACAGCCTTCTCGCTTTCCCCCGTGGAGCATGAGATGAGGACGATTACCGGGTGCTCGACGAAACGCTCCCTCAGCGCCTCGAGCTCGCTTTGGTCAGTTGTGTCCAGCCTCCCGGCCTCATCCGGCGCGCCGAGCTGGACTGAATCGGCCTGGCCGTGGCCGGCAACGAGGAACGCGCTTATCCGCCCTCCCCCGCCCGGGACTTCCCTGATTCTCCCGTAAAGCTCGCCCTCTGTTGAGACTTCCACGATGATTACGCGGTAGTGCCTCATCAATTGCTCGATTCCCATCCCTTCCCTGTAGAAAGCGCTGTTCCAGTCGTTCTTGTTGAATGCGGC
>DATIFM010000011.1:0-40031 GCA_035455205.1 Candidatus Bilamarchaeum sp.
CGACAGTCGCAATGACGGTTACGACTTCAAGAAAAAAGAGGAATATATCTGCAGGGACGACATACTGCTCTCGAACGGGAAGATAACCGTTTCCGGGAAGCCCGTGCGCTGCACTGACAACCAGTCATGCACGAACAACGCCCTTTTGCTGTTCTCGGTCTACGGCGAGGGCCTCAACCTCGGCTCCCCCGCGATTCTTGTGCAGCCGCTCATAGACTTCACTCCGAGCAGCCTCGAGATGGACAGCCTCCTCGGGAACTACACCCAGAAGCTGGCCGCGGCAAACGAGAGCAACATCGCGGAAACCATGAACTACATAAAGACAACCTCGCCGAAGCTCAAGAACCTCTCGCTCAAGATAGAATCCACGATTTTCAGGACCCCGAGGCTGAACGACACGGCAGACCGGAAGGACTGCCAGCTCAAGTGCTTCGCGATATGCCCGTCATTCGACCTCGACCAGCAGGCGGCCGACCAGATAGCCCAGAAGTCGGCGAACCTCTCGGCAAAGCTCGCGCCCCTCAGCGACTATGCATCGCTCTCGGCGCTCATCCAGAACCGCACGGTCGCGCGCCAGGAATACCTCAAGCAGGAGGACCTGGCCACATACTACCTCGACAAGTTCGGTGCCGTTAATGACAGCGGGGCCAAGGCGATATACCTGGGCTCCCAGGCCGTCCAGCGCATGTCCAACAAGAGCGTTTCGGACAAGCTCGACCGTCTCAAGTCGCTCCATTCGACAATCCCCGAGGACATAGCAGGAAGGAATTTCACCACTTCCGACTCGGACATCTCGGAGTATTCCGGGCTTGCCGGCGAGGTGGAGAGCGCCGCGGTAGTGCTCCTTGCCCAGTACAACAAGACCAAGAACGCCAAGAACCTCATGAACTCGCTCATACTCGTCCTCGAGAGCAAGGACCTCGACCCCGTTTCGCTCAAGTCTCTCGAGGTCATCAGGAACGAGTCCGACGACCTCGATGCGCGGTTCAGGGACGGCCTTACGCTCTCCCAGTCCGCGGCGCTCGAGAAGAACTACACCGACCTTTCGGTGAGGGCGCAGGACCTCCTCAAGAGCGAAAGCGACACTCCCGCGACGAGGGTGCTGCTCCTGTTCCGCGGATTCGCCCGGAGGGTCAACACCGGAATCGCGCAGGTGGCTGACCAGACCGACGTGATACCCAGCTCGCAGGTTCCCAACAGCCCGCTCCTCTTCCTGTTCTCCCTCCTATCGCTCGTCGCTGCGGTATCTTTCCTCGTGCTCGTATTCCTTTTCTTGTTCGCGTCGCTGCGCTTCCCCGTGCCCAAGACCGGGCAGATTCTCGCGGCCGCGTTCATCATGCTTGTTTTCCTCCTCGTCGGCCTCTGCACGTTCATGTTCCTTTTCCTCGGCAAGACGTCCACTGACGCGACGCTTCCCGAGTTCATGGGCGACTTCGAGAACTCCAGCTCGACCGCGATAGTCGTAGACCTCAGGAACGCCTCTTTCTCGGATGCGCAGGCGATTCAGACGTGCGCCTCGCTCCTCTCGTCCTCACCCAAGCTGGTGAACAAGTCCAAGAGCACTTATACCCTGACTTCTACGACGTGCACCGTCAGCAACGCGAGCGCGATAAACCAGACAATCCCCGCAGCGGACTGCCTGGACATGATAGATGCTGCCCCGTCCTCCTTCGTCCTTGCATACTCCCAGACCAACCTGCCGCCGAAGTTCTCGGTAATATACCAGACGAAAGCCGAAATCCGCTCCAACCTCGACTATTATGAATCCTGCCCCATACTGGGGCTTTTCAGCTGATGTTCATGGCACCCAAGAAGAAACCCAAGGAAGCAAAGGAAGCGCCTGAAAAGGCACGTGCCCCCGCAACCGGGGAGACGATAATGAGTGCGCAGGAACCGGTCGCCGGAGCTGCGCCCCCGCCCAAGGCTGTCCCCCCCGCGCCCGTGCCTGTCGAGGCCAGGGTGAGGAAGAGCGGCTCCGGGATGCTGAAAAACCTGGCCCTCGCGGGCCTGATTATCGTCGCCATCGTTCTCGCTTACTATTTCCTAAGCAATTCGGACACGTCCTTTGTGCCGGGCTCGGCCGTGGATGCCGAGACGTTCAAGGCCGAGTTCGAGAAGGCGCCCCGCGTATTCATAGTCATGGACATCCGCGGCGTGTCCGACCCCGTAATCAGCAACAACATACTCCAGTGCGGCGTGGACTTCGCCGGCTCGAGCGGCATGGGCCCCAAGAACGCCACCTACATATCGGTGGACGGGAGCGGGTGCGTGGCGCCGGACGGCAAGCACGAGACGCGTGAATGCTTTTCCTGGCTGAGAAGCGGGCTGACGATATACATCAAGCAGGGCGATTCGGGCGCGAAATACTATTCAAACGGCCTGGTGGTCAACCTGGGCAAGGAATACACGCTCGGGACCTGCGGAATCCACCGCATCTAGTGCTCGACTTTCAGGTAGAGCGAACCGTTCTGCGCCCTCACCGGCGTGACCGACAGGTCGGTGTTGAAGAGCCTCTGCTTCTCTCCCATGGCCAGGTTCTGGTACGTGTCTGACGCGTCCCTGAAGTTGAAGTCCACCTTCATCCTGAAGGTCATCCAGTCCCCCTGCTGGCCGACCCACGCTATCTCGGCGTGGCCGTTGTACTCGGGAAGGAACTTCAGGCTCACAATGATGTCGCCGCCGTAGAGCTGGAGCATGCATTCCTTTTTTGCCCTGCATTCGGCTACCCTCCCCCTGAGCGGGAACTTGGAATCCGGCGAATTCGTCTCTTCGGCGAGGCCGACTGGTATCGTGTCGAGGAGCGGCCCGAGGGAGAGCGCGTCAGGAACTTTCGCATCCTGGTCCGGCCTGCACCCGCCCAATGCGGCCGCGGCCAGCAGAATCCGTCCCCCGGTCCCCATCCTCCTTGAAATCGTCATGGGGGATACTGTGTAAATAAGTGTTTTTTAATAGATACCCTGGCAGGAAGCCCGCGGCTTCCTGACTGTCCTGAACGGGCGCCGTTCAGGGGCATCGCCTTTGGCTCGGGATGCCTTACCGCCCGGTTATCTGGTCCTGTACCTTAGGAACGCGCCTATCCCGCCGAAGCCGGTGAGGAACTGGTTGCCCTCGACGCTGCTCGTCGAGACTATTTCCACCGGAATTTCCAGCTGGTGGCAGAGGTCGGTCAGCTCGTCGATGAGGGGCTCCTTCTTCTCGAGCTTCATCTCGGCGCCGCACTTTGCGCACTTGATGCGCTCATCGGAGGCGTCGCGGTAGATTTTCCTCTCGCTGTTCCCGCACGAGCCGCATGTGTACAAGGCGCTCTGGTGGGCAAGTCCCTCGGAAAGCAGGACTTTCTCTGCCTGCTTGCTAGTGATGGCTTCCCGCACCTGCCTTTCCCCGTACGTGGCGAGGCCGTCGCTTACGACCTCCTTGATGAACCTGTCGATGAGTATCTTCTCCTTCACGGTTTCCTGCTGGGAGATGATGTTCTCGCTCTTGGCGAGGACCTCCCGGATGCCGTACTCCTCGGTGTAGCCCGTGTCGACGACCCCGAGGACGTTCAGCTGGTAGTTGAAGGGCTTCATCTTCATGAAGTTCTCCTTGGCCGGGCCGGGCCCCCCCACGATGACGCCTTTCACCGCGCTTTTCTCGTCCTTGATATACGCGTCGTCCATCGCGTTCCCGACCCTCTTGTAATACACTTCTATCTGCTCCTCGATGAGCCTCTCGTACCTGCGCGCGGACTGGCCCCCCTTTCGGATTTTGGCGTGCGCGGTCGAGTTGAGCTTCTTCACGACGGTTATGTTCGTCCCCTTGACAAGGGCAACCGTGGCCTCCCTCCCGTCGAGGACGACCACGCCGTAGGCGTCGGTGGAGCCGAGCATCGCCTGCAGGGGCTCGAGGAAGAACCTGCTGTCGCACCTGTACGCCCCGATGTTGAGCTTTTCCGGCGGCTCGACCGCGAAAAGCTCGATGTCCGTCTTTGCCGGGTTGTCGGAAATGTTGCCGGCGAAAATGGCGATGCCGTTCTCGGGCGTCCTCTTGTAGAGCTTGAAGTGGTTCATTATCCGCTCGAGAGCGCCAAGGACGTTCAGCTTCGTGGATTTGGACTTGATGTTGCTCGCCTGGCTCATCTCCTCGCGGAGCTTGTTCCCCATCTCGTGCATCGGCGAGCCCGCCGGTATGTAGACGGTAATCAGCTCGGTTCCGCTCCCGCGGTACTGCTCGAGCTGCTTGAGCTGTTTTTTCAACAAGTACGTCTTTTCCGAGTCGATTGCCAATTTCCACACCGCACTACTGCTTGAGCTTTTCCTTGAACTCGGCGAGCTTCGCGGCGAGCGCGGCGTCCGAAACCGCCAGTATCTGCACCGCAAGGAGGCCCGCATTCTTGCCCATGCCTATCCCCACGCATGCCACCGGGACGTTCGGGGGCATCTGGGCGACCGACAGGAGCGAATCCAGCCCGTCGAGGGAGGCGTTCACCGGCACCCCGATGACCGGCTTCGCGGTCCTCGCCGCGATGACTCCCGGGAGCGCCGCGCTCATGCCTGCTATCCCGATGAAAACCTGCGCGGTGGACTCCTTCACGAGCCGGTCCACCTTTTCCGGGTTCCTGTGCGCAGATGCCACCTCGTACCTGCAGGGCACGCCGAAAGCGTTCAGCACGTCCATCGCGCTCCTCGCTATCTCCTCGTCGCTTTTGCTTCCGCTGAGTATCAATACCTTCTCCATGGGAAAAAATCTCTATGAATAAATAAAAAAGGATAGGGAAGTTATTTCACGATTTCCACGCGGCCGTCGAGGCTGTATTTCAGGCCGACAATCTTCACTTCGCCCTTCTCGAGCTTCTCCTTCACGACCGGGCTCTTCTTTATCTTCCTGATGACCGCCTTGACGTTGTAAGTGCATGCGCTCTCGCACTCCTGCGCCTCGTCCCCGCCCTTCCTGGCCTTCTTGACCGCGGGGAGTATCTTCTTCACTATTGCAGTGATGTTCGACTCGCTGTGGTTGTGGTATGCCGCCTTGACCGCGCCGCACTTCTCGTGCCCCATGACGATGAGGAGAGGCGTGTGGAGGTGCCCGACCGCGTATTCGACCGAGCCGAGGCCAATCTTGTCAAGGACGTTTCCGGCGCTCATGACCGTGAATATGTCCCCGAGGCCGACGTCGAATATGAACTCCGGCACGACCCGCGAATCCGAGCATGCGACCACCGTAGCAATCGGGTGCTGCCCGTCCTTCAATTCGTTCCTCCTCGAAACGAAATCCCTCTGCTGCATCTGCCCGTCCACGAACCTCTTCTGTCCTTCCATCAATTTCGCTAAGGCTTCGTCTCCGTTCATAAAACCACTCCTGTTTCCCCCGCTTTCCAAAGCACTCTAAAATTTATAAAGTTCTCGCCCCCGCCAGCAAGCTTTTTTTAAGGGCGCCGCGATAATCATACCATGGACACTTCTCTCAGGGAGACGCGGGAACGCGAAAGGAAGCAGAGGGAGAGCGCCGGCGAGCGCGAGCAGGAGTTTTCCCGCGTCGTCTACTCAGAGAAAAAGGTCGGGGAGCTCAGGAAGAAGCACATGTCCAAAGGCCTCACTAGCGACGAGTCGCTTTCCATCATACTCATGGGAAACCAGGAGCACGTGAACATGCTCGAGGAGCTGGGCCTCTCGCCGAACAAGCGCCACGAGGCGATCGTGGAAGGCAAGGCAGACTATCTCGTCATCGCGTGCTCCGACGCGCGCATCCCCCGCCTCGACTCCGAGGATGACCAGCTAATAGGCATTCAGGTCAGGATAGCAGGCAATGTAGTCCCCAAGAAAGGCTCTCCCTCGTTCCAGGAAATCTCCGATGCGGTTTCTATGCTCAAGCCCGACGGCCTCGTGGTCGTCGAGGGCCACTGCAAGTGCGGGGCATGCGCGGAGCGCGTGAAATGGGTCGAAAAAGGGATGCCTGACACCGGGAGCGCGGAGCTCAACAACCTCCTCCATGAGGTGTTCGGCTCCACGCCGGACGAGAACGCGATGGCGCAGCTTACAAAGGCCCGGGACACGATACCAACCGGGGACAGGGCCACAGGCGCCCTCGTCTACGACTGGGAAAAGGGCGGCATCCAGATAGTGAGCGCCAACCACTCCCCCATACTCGAAATCCTCGTTGACAACTGGAACCGGAGGCACACGGAGGCATTCGAGGAGGGGAAGCTCTCGCAGAGGCTCGCAAAGCACCGCCCCCACGCGATAGCGGTCGGGACGAACGACCTCCCCTACAGCCTCGCGACCATCATGCACGCAAAGCAGAACGAGATTTTCTCGACCACCGGGAGCGAGACCGGCCTTGATGACATGGACAAGGCCTCGATACTCTACGCAATCGAGCACCTCGGCGTCCGCCACATCCCATTCGTCGCCCCCGGCACGGTCTCTGACAATGGGAAACTCAGGGAGATGTTCGAAGGCTGGGAGACGCAGATGAAAGAAATGAGCGTCGGCGGCCACAAGCTCATCGGGGAGCTTATCGACAAGGGAGAGCTGAAAATCAGCTGGCTGCGCTACGACCTCGGCAGCGGGTCGCTTGTTTCCATAGGCGGACCTGCAGTCACCGAGGGCCGCAAAGAGGCCGCATGATTTATAAACACTTTCAGCCACTATATTATCACATAGCGTCCCTTTAGTCTGACTTAGTCCGGCTCAACCGGCCCGAGGCAGGCTAGAGGGATGCCAGACAGGTTGAAAGTATGGCAGACCTCAGAAGGCAATATTTTGAAAAAGAGAGGAAGGAATACCCCTACCGCAGGATCGACTTTTACAAGGTCCACGCGAACTGGGGTTTGGTCGACAGCATCCAGCGCGTGATTGCGGCCAGGCAGATGCCCGAGATGGGCGACCTCAAGTCTTATCTGCTCACGGGAAACGAGCGGGCGGCCAAAATTGTCGCCGAGTACACCGCGCAGTTCGGGAAGCTCACCGCGCCGAGGCCCGGCGGCTACATGATTGTCGAGAAGGAATGCGTCGACGCAAGGGCCGCGACCGCGGTCATCTTCGACATGCTCGATTTGCCCAGGATACATGAGAGGACCGCCGGCGCAGTCGTCCGGAAAGGGCCCGCTTTCTTCGCCCTGCACCCCTCCCTCGGCAGGGGCTACGTGAAAACCCACTTCGCCTGCGGAGGCGAGGATGTCGCGCACAAGCACTATATCACGCCTCCCAGGGAGAGAGGCCAGGTGGACGAGCACGTGCAGAGCATCGTGGACTCGATTCCTTACGCTACCGCCAGCATCACGGACCCCGTCCTCCGGTGCAAGCAGAACGCCCGCATACAGGCGGAGAACGCTTCCGGCCTGCTCAACTCCGGCAAGAACGGAACGCGGCCCAAAATGGGAAATGAAGTGCACCCTGTGATGGTGACCTGGGAGGCCTGGGGAAAGGGCGAAAACGGAAAGACCATTGCCGGCGCCGACGCGGTCGACGTGCTCTGGTGCTCCCGGACTCAGGCGGACGAAGACCAGCTCGTCACGCAGATGCGCCAGAATTTCAAGACGCTATGGGCTATAGCCGCGGACCTCGGCCGCTCCCCTGTGAAGAACGGCTCGCAGGCCGCGCAGTACTCGCACACCATCGTCTTCTACGACCCGTTCAGGCTCGGCGTCGTGAACAACCCGAGGGCAATATTCGACCAGCTCCCGAACGAGATGTTCTGCGTGACCGAGGACTTCCGCGACAGGAAGCTGAACAACGGCTCGCTATCGTCAACTGCGCTCGGCTCGCTCCGCTATGCAGGTTTCCTCGGCGGGGGGCATGTCTGCGGCGTGGGCGGCAACGGCGGGAGCAGGCACATCCTGATACTCGACCCGGACCCGGCGACGATGCTGAAGGTCAAGGAGAAGCTCCTCGCAAGCTCGCAGGACATCCGCGACCTCACACGTAACGGCGAGACGATAACGCTCGCCAAGTACGACATCGACACTGCCCGCGTCGAATTCATCTGATTGAAGGGATGTCAGGAACGACGCATCGTTCCTGAGCATGCTCACAATCATGTTCGTCGCAACGAACATGGTGCGTCTCGAACGGCACGCCGTTCGATACGAGGTCGATTCGTCGACCTTGACAACCAAGGTTCCCTTCTACCCTCCTTTTTTCCCCTTTCCAACCCCCTTTCTTTTTGATTTCCAGCCCCGCATTTTCCTTTGTTCTTCGACTTCGCTTTCCCCCACCTTTTTAGTATTTTCCCCGCTTACTCTTCTTACTATGTGCGGCATAATCGGCTATGTGGGCAGCGGCAGGGCTTCCCATATCATCACTGACGGCCTGAAGCGGCTCGAATACCGCGGATACGATTCAGTAGGGATAGCCGTGAAAAAGGGCGGCAAAAGCGAAATCCGCAAGGACAAGGGCATGGTGGAGGCCGTGTCAACCGGCCTCCAGTTCACCGGCATGGACGGGAACGTAGGGATAGGGCATACCCGCTGGGCGACGCACGGCGCGGTCTGCATGGAGAATGCCCATCCCCACTCGGACTGCGCGCAGAACGTAATCCTTGCCCACAACGGCGTGATAGAGAACTACTCCGCGATAAAGGAATCGCTCGCATCGAAGGGGCACAGGTTCGCTTCCGAGACCGATTCCGAAGTCGTCGCGCACCTTATAGAGGAGAATGCGCGGAAGGAGCCCATCCTGAAGGCGTTCATACGCTCGATAGCCTCCCTCGAGGGCTCATATGCAATCGTCGCACTCAGCTCGGCCGACGCCGAGGAGCGCCTTTTCCTCGCCCGCAGGAACAGCCCCCTCGTCATAGGCATCGGCAAGGGCGAGATGTTCTGCGCCTCTGACATACCTGCTCTCCTGAAGTACACCCGGACTTTCGTCCCCCTCGAGGAAGGCGACGTCGCGGTCATAACCCGGGGCGGCTACAAGGTCTATTCGCTTTCGGGGCAGGAGGTTTCGCGGAGGCAGATAACTGTCGACTGGAACATCGACGCCGCGCAGAAAGGCGGCTACCCGCACTTCATGCTCAAGGAGATTTTCGACCAGAAGCATTTCATCAACGAGAGCCTCGCTTCGGACGTGGCGGGCGCCAAGGCCCTCCTCGACGCATACGAGCGGATAGACATAATCGCAGCCGGAACCTCCTACCACGCCGGACTGATGCTCTCCTACCTCCTGCAGGAGCGCGGGAAGGCCGCCCAGGCGTATATAGCGAGCGACTACCAGTTCATAGCGAAGCCTGCGGAAAATACGCTCGTCGTGGCTATCAGCCAGAGCGGCGAGACCATGGACGTCCTCCAGGCCCTGCGCTTTGCAAAGGGCGCGAAGAAGCTTGCAATAACGAACATAATCGGCTCGACGATAACGACGCTCGCGGATGAAATCGTGTTCCTTAACGCCGGCCCGGAGGCCGGGGTGGCGGCCACGAAGACCTTCACGTCCCAGCTCGCGGTCATTTACAAGATGATGCACGGGAAAGAGCGGCTTGCCGGCGTGAGCGCCCTGATAGCGAAAATGGCCGAGAAGGAGCCGGAGATAAGGGCGATAGCCGAAAAGCTTTCCTCGAAGGAGAATGTCTTCTTCATCGCAAGGGGCAAGAACGTCCCAATCGCGCACGAGGCGTCCCTTAAGTTCAAGGAAATCACTTACATCCATTCCGAGGCCTACCCCGGCGGGGAGCTCAAGCACGGGACGCTCAGCCTCATCACTGATGGCGTCCCGGTCATCGCTTTGGCCCCGAAGGACGAAACGAGGGCCAAGATGTTCGGCAACATCAAGGAGGCAAAGGCCCGGGGAGGGATGATACTCTCCGTGACCGACGACGACGAGGTGAAGCGGGAGAGCGACTTCTGCATAGAGCTTCCCCCCGGCACGGACCCGCTGCTCTACCCGTTCGCCCTCATAATCCCGATGCAGCTCCTTGCCTACCACGTGAGCGTCCTTCGCGGGATAAATCCCGACAGGCCGAGGAACCTCGCCAAGAGCGTCACGGTCGAGTGACGGCACCCTTTTAAACGCTTTAGTCCACTAAAGAAGCATGGTTTCCAACACTGCTAGAACTACTTCTAGTTCGAAGAAGGACGACAAGGCCAAGGACGGGTTCAGGGGCAAGGAAATACTGCCGCCGGACAAAATAACCGCGGACGACATCCACCGCGCGATGTTCAACGAGTTCGACATGGGCTGCGTAGCTCCTGTCAACGAATGCCGGACCGTCTGCTCGGGCAACGAGGACTTCGACCACCACCTGTTTTAATTTTTCCCCGGCCTCTAATCCATATGCGCATCGTGTCACTGGCTCCCAGCAACACTGAAATCCTTTTCGCCATCGGGGCGGGCGGGGATGTCGTCGGAAGGACCGCCTACTGCGATTTCCCGCGTGAAGCGCTGGGAATCCCGAAAATCGGGGACTACGTGAATCCCGAGCCCAGCCTGATAAAAAGCCTGAACCCCGACCTCGTCCTCACATCCACCATCGTCCAGGAGAAGCTGGCTGCGCGGCTCATGGAAGCGGGTCTCCCGGTCACGCATTTCGACCCGCGCACGCTAAACGGGGTGTTCGAGAGCGTGATGCAGATTGGCGAGCTGGTGGGGCGGCGCGGGGGGGCAGAGGGTGTCATCCGCGGGATGGAGGATGGATTCCACTCGCTCATGGATTGCCCTGCAGGCAAAAAACCGAGGCTTTACATCGAGGAATGGCACGAGCCGCCCTTCGTGAGCGGGAACTGGGTGCCGAAAATCGCGGCCATAGCCGGGGCCGACTACCCACTTGCACTGGAGGGGCAGCTGAGCAGGGAAATCCCGCTCGAAGAGATAAAGGAATTCGACCCTGAAATAATCGTCCTTTCCATATGCGGGGTCAGGGCAGGCCCGGACCTCGTGCAAAAGCGCAGGGGCTGGGAGGGGATTTCAGCGGTCCGCGCCGGGCGCGTTTATGCCATGGACGATTCGCTCCTCAACCGGCCGGGGCCCCGACTCGTGGAAGGCGCACGGCAGCTGAAAAAACTCATCTCCTCTTCTTTGCAAACCTCTTGCTGAGGAACCTGCTCCACATCTGCCAGATTATGATTACTATGAGGAGAATCGATATGCCGAGCACGACCGGGCTTATCCCGCTCGCGTTCACGTTCACGTTGAGCGTGTTGTCGTTGAACCCGATTTTCTTGACCGTGACCGGGTAGTTGCCCGCCGCGGGGGCATTCGGTATCGTAATGTTCTTGTCGCCCTTGTATGTCAGGCCGTTGAATGTCATCTCGAACCTGTCCACCGGGGCGCCGTCATCGCCGTCGTTCACGAATATCGTGAATGGCTTGCCCTCGATTATGTCCGGGGACTTAGTGACTACCAGGTTGCTGACCGGGATTGTCGGGTCGTGGTTGACCGCGACGGTGGTGAAGGTCGGCCCTGCCTCCTGCCCTGCCGCATCCGCCACCATGCATGTGATGGTGTTGAGGCCCGGGCTGAGCTTCTGCTTCGGGTTGATGTAATATACCCAGCCGGATTCTGTGGTGTTTGACTCCTCGGGCGCGCCGTCATTTATCGATACCATGACTTTCGCGCTCCCGGCCTCGGATACGTAGCTTCCGGAAACTACCAGTTCCTTGAGGCCGACGATATCCGCCTCGTGCGGGTTTACGATGGAGCATGCGCGCTCTGCGCTGTAAGAATAGACCTTGCCGTCGCCGGCGCCGAAAATGATGGCATTCGAATAGAACAGGGGGCTTCCGACAATCCCCGCGGCCGGCCCCTTCCACACAATCTCGCCGGTCTGGCGGTCAATCGCGTATATGCTCTTGTCTGTGCTCCCGACGAAGACCGTGTCCCTCCCGCCCATCACTCCGGTTTCGGGCTGGGACTCAACGGCGAGCTGGGTGTGCGCGCTCCATCTGACCGAGCCTGAGCCGCTGTCGGCGGCATAAACGTTTCCGTCATCGCTTCCGAAATAGACTGTGCCTTCCTTGGGGAGCGCCGAGCCCAGGACCCAGTTCCGGGTCCGGACGTTCCAGAGCTCGAGGCCGTTCGAGGCCGAATATGCGTGCATCCTGTCGTCGAGGGCGCCGATATAGACGACGCCGCCGTCAAGCACAGGGCGCGAGAGCCAGAACGAGCCCTCGGTGAGCGTGGCCTTCCACTGGGTGATGCCGGTGTCGCTCATGCGGATGAGCTCCTTGCCCTTGCCGAAAACAACGAAATCCGCCCCCGCGACGGGCGCGCCGACGGTGGCATGCGGGTAGGTCATGATTTTGGAGCGGACCGTGCCGTTCTTCTCCACAATGAATACTCCGATGTCCGTAGTGACGAATATGTATTTGGGGCTGGCCGCGGCTCCATATACGTAGGACGCGTTGTAGGCCGTGGTATTGAAGTTGAGCTCCCACTGGACGACGCCGTTCGTGCCTATCCTCACGACCTTGCCGCCCGTGGTGGACACTACGAGCGTGTTGTCCATCAGGATTATCTCGTTCGGCTCCTTGCCTGCCGTCGCGGTCCATTTCTTGACGCCGGTGCCCGGGTCTATAGCGTATATCTTGCCGTCATCCGAGCCCACGACCACCGCCCCCTGGTAAATGAGGGGCTTGGCGGATATTGCGCCGTCTGTATTGAACTGCCAGTTGAGCGACGCATAAGAAAACGCTAAGAGTAAAAGCAGGAAGATTTCTCTCTTCATCCCACATCACTTCAACAAAGAATCGTGCTTTCCTTCGTTCACTTCCCTTATGGCCTCTTTCGCACTCTTCCCGTTGATAGTTATTCCCATGCTTACGCATGAGCCTAGTATCTCTTTAAGCGTTTGCTTTGTGTCCTTGCCGAGCGAGTTCCTCTTGGATTTTGCGATGGCGACGGCCTTCTCAAGCGAAAGGTTGCCTGCGGCGGCTTCCCTGTTGCCCGCGCCCTTGTCTATCCCGGCCTCCTTCTTTATTATCTCGGCCGTAGGCGGGCTGCCCACCTCGACGGTGAATGTCTTGGTCTTCGGGTCGACGTGGACCGCGACGGGCACCTTCATGCCCGAAAAATCCTTCGTCGCCTCGTTTATCTTGGCGACTACCTGCCCGATGTTCACTCCCAGGGGAGCAAGAGCCGGCGCGAGCGGCGGCCCGGCGGACGCCTTCCCGCCATCTACGATAGCGTTTATCGTCTTCATAATATTACCTCATAAGCAATTAGTTACGGGAGGAATTGATTTGGTTTGTTTTTTAAATCTGCCAGTTGGGAAACCCTGCGGGTTTCCACTGGCCCGTTTCTGATGAAACTAACTCCGGGTTTTTGGGCCCGCCTTTTTCCCAAAAAGGCGGGTCAGCCCCAGCCTTCCATCTTCATCTTCTTGGGGTCCGCGCCGAGGGATTCGAGGTTCTGGCGCATCGTCTTGACCATCTCCGTAGGACCGCATATCCACCAGCTGAACTTCGCGGCATCCGGAAGGTGCCTTGAAATCATCGCGGCATCGACCCTGCCCCTTTCCCCGCTCCATGCGCCTTCTTCCTGCGTGAGCGTGACGACGACCTTGATTGCAGGGTTGCCCTTCTGGAGCTCCTCGAGCTCTTTCCTGTATAATATGTGGTCCGCTGATTTCGCGCTGTAGAAGAAGCAGAACTTCCCCTCCAGTTTGTCCCGTGCCGCCACCCTGAGCATGCTGATTATGGGCGCGATGCCGGTTCCGCCCGCTATGAACCCGGCCCTTCCCTCCCCCCCGAAGCTGAAATGCCCGGCAGGCTTCTCGATTCCGACCACCGCCCCCTCCTCAAGGTTCTCGAGCCTCCCGGTGAAGTTACCGTGAATCAGCTTTATGCAGAACTCGAGGCAAGGCTCGCCCGGGGCCGAAGCTATCGAGAACGGCTTTTTGACCACGCTGTTCCCTGCATCGTCAAGGATGTGTATGAACACGAACTGGCCCGGCAGGAACTGCCACGGGCTGCCTGAAACGGGCCTGAGGCGGAAAATCTTAGTGTCCGGGCACAGCGGTATTATCTTCTCTATCGAATATTTTTCGAACTGGTTCAATTTCAGCACACCGGATAATTCAACCCGTGCAATTATTTAAAGATTATATGTTCCTATTGTCAGCATGGAAGATGAATTCTCCCGGACTTTCAGGTACGCCTGGGAGTTCTACCGGAAAAGGCTCGCGCTAATCGTGATATTCTCGATACCGTTCATACTGGCATTCCTGATTCCGGTCCTCGTTCCCCTTCCCACGTACCTTTCGCTGGGCGGCGTCTTCCTCCGCACGGGGAGCCTTCCCGAGCTGAGCCTGCTCGACATCGTCATCACCGGCGCGGCATACGCCCTGGCGGTTTTCGTCATCTCCGACACCATAGTCAACATCAACATAATAGTCCGCTCAAAGCGTACGCTGACGAGCATAAAGCATGAGGTTGCGAATGCCATGGGCACCTACGCGACGCGCATCTTCTACATCTACACGATGCTCCTCCTGCTCCTCTTCATCACGCAGCTCGTCACCTACGACAACCCGCTCCAGTCGTGGGTTTACCCGGCGGTGACGCTCGTGCTGTCGCTCCTCCTGTTCTTCGTCCCGCCCGCGGTCGTCATCGACAACTCGGACACGCCCACCGCGATTCGGAGGTCCGTCTCGATGACGCTGAAAAACCCGCATTTCGCCCTCCTTTGGGCGTTCCTCACGCTCCTCATGGTCTCGGTCGTCGAGCTCGCGGGCGACTTCGCATTCTCGGCACCGTTCTCGGCGTATTTCGTTCTCCTCGTGAACTCCCTGATAATAATGCCGTTCATGACTGTCCTCCAGACCCAGATGTACATGGAGAAATACCCGCTCGCAAGGTAATGTCATGAAGACGAAGACCGAGTCGCGCAAGAAAGACCACGTCGAGCTCGTGATTTCCGAAGGCGCGCAGTATGCGAAGACCGGCGGCTTCGAGAAGGTCGAGTTCGTCCATAACGCGCTTCCGGAGATATCGCTCGATTCGGTGGACCTCTCGGTGAAATTCCTCGGAAAGCCCCTCGCTCACCCCCTCCTGATAACCGGCATGACCGGCGGCTACAGCGATGCCGAATCGATAAACAAGGGCCTCGCGGCAGCCGCGGAAAAATACGGCCTGGCATTCGGCGTCGGCTCGCAGAGGGCGATGATTGAGAAGCCCGCGCTCGCCCGCACATACCGCGTGCGCGACGTGGCCCCCACGATCCCGCTCCTTTCGAATATCGGCGCGTTCCAGCTCAAGAAATACAAGGGCGAGCAGATAGACTCCATAGTCCAGTCCATAGAGGCCGACGCCCTCGCCGTCCATCTGAACCCCCTGCAGGAAGTCATCCAGCCTGAGGGCGACACCGACTTCAGCGGCGTTCTGGATGCCATAGCGCGAACTTGCGACGAGCTCTCGGTGCCGGTCGTAGTGAAGGAAACCGGTGCCGGCATCAGCCAGGACGTCGCCATAAAGCTCAAGGGCGCCGGTGTTAAATACATCGACGTATCCGGGGCGGGCGGGACTTCCTGGAGCAAGGTCGAGTACCTGCGCTACGGAAACATCCCGGGTTTCGAGGACTGGGGCATCCCGACCGTTGAATCCATCATCCAGTGCCGGGGGACGCTCCCCCTCATCGCAAGCGGCGGAATCCGCTCCGGCGTCGAGGGGGCGAAGTCGATTGCCCTTGGCGCGGACATATGCGGGGCGGCCTACCCGTTCATCAAGGCGCACCGGGAAAAAGAGCTCGACGCATTCATACTGCTCTTCCTCAAGCAGCTAAACGTCTGCGCATATCTCACGGGCTCTCGGACGCACGCCGAGCTCAGGCAGGCGAAGATGCGTTTTGTGTGACATACGTTTAAAAACTGGTGGAGAATAATCTGATTTAGTGGCTGCGGAGTCCGTCAGATAACGAAGTATCAGCGTGGACACTACCCTTTAAATAATGTTTTAGACAGTGTATTATCATGGTTAAAACCCGTGCCCTCCCATCTGCGCAGTCAGACATACAGACAATGCGCCACTTCTACAAGTCAATAGGGGCGATGCAGCAGTACAAGCACTGCCACGAGGTTCTGAGGACCGGCGCCGGCTCCGGGATAGTCGACGAGTCAGTCATCAGGAACCCGAGGGAAAGCCTTGAGAGACGGAAAGCCAACCTCGTTCTCAGACGCCACCACCTCATACACTCGACGGACCTCGAGCAGGTCCTCGCCTACAAGGGCGACCTCCCGCCCGCACTCAGGGACCCGGACGTCCTCGAGATACACCGCGATTTCGAGCGGCTTACGCTTCTTGAGCGCACAGGCGCGTCCACCGATTCCTTCTCAAACGTGCTCAACAACGGGCGGCGCAGCCTGGCCATCCTCACAAAGATAGCGGACTACTCGGTCACCCATGACACTGAAAACCAGCTGGAAGGGTTCATTTATGACGGGAAGCCAAGCCTCATACGCAGATATGCTTCGATGGAAGACGCCTACGAATCCATGCGGATGGATGCCAAGGCAGGCGAAAAGCTCTATGCGCCCATTGCCGAGCTCTTCGGCTACCCCCAGCTCGCTGGAAACATTTTCCTCCACTCCTTCAGGGTGAACCACCCGGAAATCTACAATTTCGTCCTCAGCTCGATGCGGGAGCCGACCATGCACGAGCGCATGGAATGGACGCAGGAAATCGTCCGGGAGTTCAGCAAGACGCTCGGCATGATCCTCAAATCCTACGGCTTCGAGGCCGAAGTGACGCTGCGCATGGAGAAGCACGACGGAAAGAAGATGAACAAGATACTGCGGCTCCTCCGTGACGATTTCAGGAAGACCGAGGAAGGCTCCGGCCTGATGCGCCTCATGGAGCAGGCCAAAGAGCGCGGCGATACCATCCAGTTCAACGCCCTCAGCGACGCCTTCAATGCTGCATGCGAGCGATACGTGAGAGTCAAGGTAACATCGTTCGACTTCCACCGCTTCAACGACTGGGTTGCCGTGCGGGCGGTCATAAACCGCTTCCGGGGCACCCCCATCGACGAGCTTGTCGGCGCCTGCCCCCCCGGCGAGCAGAACGGGGGCGCGGATGGAGTGGACATAACCGATGCCGCGAAGCTGGCCAACGGATTCGATTTCGGGCCGATGAGGATAGCCGTGCGGTCAATAGCGAACGCGATACAGTCGCTGGGCGACCTGTTCGGCAATTCACTTGGCCGCTATTCGTCGAAAGTGGTCTATTACAACAAGCCCAATGGCTACCGCGCGATACACTTCGACACCTTCCCGGACACGAAGGACGGCAACCAGCCCCTGCCCTTCGAGGTCCAGCTCAAGACACGCGAATGGTCAGATGTCGCGGAGCACGGCAAGGCCGCCCACTACTACTACATCGGGGGCGATTCGGGATTCGTGGACATGATAGCGAAGGCCTATCACGACATCATCCGCCCTTCCGAGCCGCGCTCCCGGCCCTTCAACCCGGTTCCCCCTTCGAGGCGTAGCTCGCAGGTGGTCGCGAGCGGCTCCGATGACGGCTCCGAGCCGGCAGCCGTCACACCTCGTCGAACTCGGTGAGCCTTGTTACCACGTTAAGAACCATGTTCGTGTTCGTTTTTTCGACATGGTCCATCGCAAGGATCCTCTTGACGGTGGTGCTCAGCTCGCTCCTGGATTTGCACATCACGATGGCAATCGCATCGTACTCGCCCGTGGTGTCCCATACCGCGGCGACGTGGGGAATCCTCGCGACCTTGTTCTCAACCTCTATTATGTTCTTTCCGGACATGCTTATCTCGACTATCGCCATGAACTCGAACCCGAGGAGCTGGTAGTCGACGCGGCACCCGTAGCCCGTGATGAATCCCGACTGCTCGAGCGACCGGATACGGTCGATTACCGCCGCGGGCGACATCCCCATCTCCTTGGCGAGCTTCCTGTAGGAGCGCCTGGAGTTCCTGACGAGCTCCCCTAAGAGGCGCTTGTCGATTTCGTCCGGTTTTTTCGCCTGTTTTGCCATAATTTCCAAACATTTGTTCGTAATATTTAAATACTTAGCTCATTTTTGTTTGGCATTTTAAGTTTTCACTACCTTTTTAATCTTTATTTCCCAAAAGCGGACTATCAAGAGAGGTTTTTTTATGGATGCAAAATCAGCGAAAGCGCTTTCTGAAAAAGAGGATCTGGATTTTGTCGACGTTAAGTTCTCGGACCTGTACGGACAGTGGCAGCATCTGACGCTCCCGACTTCGTACATGAAGTTCACCGAGGGGGAGGTCGTGCCCTTCGACGGCTCTTCCATCCGGGGCTTCAAGGAGATAAACGAGAGCGACATGTACCTCCACGTGGACTACTCGACGGCGATTCCCGACCCTTTCTCCACCAAAACGCTTTCGGTGGTCTGCGACGTCTATGACCCGCACCACAAGAAATATTTCGACAGGGACCCCCGCGTCATTGCGAAACGGGCCGAGGACTTCCTGAAAACCACCGGAGCGGGCGACACCGCGTATTTCGGCCCGGAGGCCGAGTTCTTCATATTCGACGACATCCGGTTCTCGCAGACCGAGAACTCCGGATTCTATGTCGTCGATTCCGAGGAGGGCATATGGAACACGGACGGGAACGGCGAGCCGAGCCTCGGGTACAAGCCCCGCTACAAGGAGGGCTACTTCCCGGTGCCGCCCCACGATGCGGTTCACGAGATAAGAAACGACATGGTCAGGACGATGATGAAGTGCGGCATCAAGATAGAAAGGCACCACCACGAGGTCGCCACCGCCGGCCAGTGCGAGATAAACTTCCGCTTCGACACGTTACGGAAGTCCGCCGACAACATGATGCTCTACAAGTACATCGTGAAGAACGTCGCCCGCAAGCACGGGCGCGTCGCGACGTTCATGCCCAAGCCGCTCTTCAACGACAACGGCTCCGGCATGCACTGCCACCAGAGCATCTGGAAGGGAGGCAAGAACATGTTCGACGGCGACAAGGTCGGCGGCCTGAGCCAGGAGGCGCTCTATTATGTGGGCGGCCTGCTTTCGCACGCCCCCTCGCTCGCGGCGATACTTTCGCCCACGACGAACTCCTACCGGCGCCTTGTGCCCGGATTCGAGGCCCCGGTGAACCTTGCCTACAGCCTCGCGAACCGCAGCGCCGCCGTCAGGATTCCGCTCGTCGAGGATGGGAACAGCGCGGCCAAGAGGATAGAATACCGGCCTCCGGACCCGAGCGCGAACCCCTACATCGCGTTTTCGGCGCTGCTCATGGCAGGTCTCGACGGGATAAGGAAGAAGACCGACCCCGGCGAAGCCGTCACCGAGAACATCTACCAGATGTCCAAGGAGAAGGCCGCCAAGATAAGGAAGCTTCCGGGAAGCCTCGACGAGGCTCTCCACGAGCTCGAGAGCGACCACGACTACCTACTTCAGGGCGGCGTATTCACCAAAGACGTGATTGAGACCTGGATCGACCACAAGAGGCACAAGGAGCTGGACCAGATGCGGCTAAGGCCCCACCCGTGGGAGTTCCACCTCTACCACGATGTCTGAATGCGAAGCGTTCGGACAGACTTGGACCGCGTCCAAGCCCCTGTCTGATTTTTCCTTTTTCAGGTTTTTCCCTTGAACATATCGAAAACGTTCAGCAGCCCGATGACCCTTGAAGGGATTCTGGGCGCCCTGAACTCTTCATTCCCGGAAATCACCTGGGAGATGCGCGAAAGCCACCATGAGGGCGATTACATCCAAGGCGCCGCATCCGGCCTCGCAATACGAATCTACGACTGGAACAATGCCCCATCATCGCCTGTAAAGGGATTCCAGATAAGCCTGAAGGCGTCCCTGTCCCAGGGGAGCCTCCCTGCAAGGATATTGTCTGCCCTGAACGCTTCAGGGATAGCCGATGCAGAATTCTATTTCGAATAGTCATTTCACAATCTTGAAGTTGAACGTCGGCGTCTGCAGCGCGCCCCAGAGCCTGAGCCAGACCGGCAGAAGCATCTCCGTGCCCCGCGCGCTCGATATGTCCCCCAGGTCGATTACGTTCTTCCAGCCGTACCAGTCCATGAGATACTGGATGACCTTCGCCTTCGCATTCTTGTCGTTGCCGCAGACGAAAACGTGGTGGTCGCCCCCCGCGAGCTGTCCCGGGTCGACTTGGATATGGGCGCTTGTCGTGTTGAGCGTCTTGACCACGCGGACGTCAGGGAATGCCCTCTGTATCTGCTCGCCGAGGGAATCCGTGTTGCACACGAGGAGCGAGGGCGGCATCCCCTTCGAGAAATCGAGCGGGTTTGAGATGTCCATCAGGATCTTGCCCCCCAGGTTCTTTTCGCCGGCAAGCGTGAGCGCGTCGTGCGAGTGCTCTCCCTTCGTGGCGTTTATCACGACTTCGCCGTGCGCCGCCGCCTCGGCGAATGTGCCGAGCTTGACCTTCGGGTGCTTCTTGTGCCATTCGCTGAACGGCGGGCTGCCGAAGGCGTCCTTCTGCCTGTTCGCGAGCGTTTTTTTCACGTCCCTCGTGCCGATTATCACGTCGTGGCCTTTCTCTGCCAGCCTGGCGGCATGGGCCTGCCCCACGGTTCCGGTTCCTATGATGCCGATTTTCAACATAACCACCCTTTCCAATGCTCCCGCTTTATGGTTTTAATTGGATTACTTACCAGGAAGTGAGAATTAGAAAGCCGGGTAAGGGAGATGTTCTCCCTTGCCTGGTTGGACCAGGGACGAGGATTTGAACCCCTCTACTCCGCTTTCAGCTTATCATCGGGTTTCCCCTCATAAAAGCGAAAATAGCCAGTTTTTGGGCCGCCTTTTTACGAAAAAGGCGGAAACTGCAGGCGGATGCATAACCGATCTGCCAACCCGGCTTTCAGAATTATAACTAGGGTTGGATTTTAAAATGATTCGAGGCATTTCTTGTCAGGATTTCATCCGTATTATTGGGCTCATAGCTCAGCTTGGTAGAGCGTCGGACTTTTATCTTTGGAAAAGGCTAACTGGCCAGTTTTGGCCCCACCTTTTCCTAAAAGGTGGGAATCCGCAGGTCGGGGGTTCAAATCCCCCTGAGCCCGTCTTTGCCAGTTTGTGAACCCTTTCAGGGTTCACACTGGCCTTCCCAGTCGGTCAACCCCGTGAAGGGTTGACCAACTGACCAGAACGGACAGGATGTTTGATGACCGGCAGAAACGCTTCGCGTTTCTGTGGTCCCTTGGACGCCGCGGCGTCCAAGTGGAAACTTTGACGTTCTGTTTTGTGAGTAAAGTTTCAGCCCCTGAAGACGATCTCGCCGACCAGCGTCAAAATGTACATGACGAGCAGGACTGCGCCCATCAGCCTCGAAATCGTCCCCGTGAAAGCGAAAACGAAGAACGCCCCGGTTATGATGAGCAGTGCAGGTATCGTTATCTGTGCGGTGGCCGCATCCAGGGTGAACGGATGCACAATGGCTATCATCCCCATCGTAACGAGCAGGGTGAATATGTTAGAGCCTATTGTTTCCGAGACGGCAAGTTCATCGTACCCCTTCCTGATGGCCTGGAGCGCAGCAGCGAGGTTCGGAATGCTCGGCCCGAGGGCCCCTATCGTCAGCCCCACGAGAATCCCCGGAACGCCCAGGGCGGCCGCAAGCCCTATCATCGAGCCCGTGAACAGCTCCGCGCCTATCAGCAGGATGGCAATGCCGAAGACGAAAACCAGCCGGCTGTCCTTGATGACAACTTCCGCCCCGCCTATCTTGCCTATGAAGGAAAGCGTCCGGGTTATCATCTCCGACTCCTTCTTCTTCTCCTTTACCGCGAGCTGCTTCTCCTGCTCGTAGATGTTTATGAGGTACGGGATGAAAAGCAGCATGAATACGAGGCCGTCCTGGCCGGTAACCCTCAAGTCGTCGAGCACGATGAGCGCGACCACTATCGTGGCCACGAGCATGAAGACTGCGTCCCGCGTGATTACATGCCTCGGTATCTTGAGGGGGCGCAGAATCGCGGAAAGCCCGATAATCAGCCCGAGATTCACTATTATGGAGCCTATGACGACGCCGATGCTGATGTCCGACTGACCCTTGATGAGGGAAGACGCCGAAACCAGGAGCTCGGGGAGGCTCAGAAGGACCGACACGAGGACCAGGCCCACGGCGATGTACGTGGTATTCAGGTATGTCGCCAGGGGAACGGCAGCGTCGGTTATCCATTCCGAGCCCTTGAGGATAAGGTAAAGGCCAAGAAGACCCATCGCAATCTCGACTATCATCTGTGGTCAATCGAAAACAAGGTTAAAATTAGTGCCGTTGCATGCCATCTCAACGCGAGCACGACGGGCGGGCAAGCCGACAAACTTTGACAAGCGTCTAATATTGGACAGTTGTCAAAGTTTTCGACGTAACCTTTATAAATGAAAAAAGCGCAGTTATTAGTTGCACTCGAGAAATTTGGGTGTGGCAGCAACCGAATGCCGGTTGCAACGGCTCTGACTGAGGGCGTAATCCCATACTGGGCTTGCCCCGTCGCCGCTTGCTGGTGCGTAGGGGACTGCCGTTGGGCTTTGGCTTACCGCCGTGATTGGCGGCTGGCTATGTCCGCCCGATCTAAAAGGGTGCATTTGGGCCTTTGCGGGCGTTGCCTTCGGGCTTCGTCTGCGTTTCAGGGCCCATACGAATTAAAAAAAATCAAATTTCCCAGCTTTTGCCTTGTCTTCGATTCTCAAATTTCCTACCACGAACTATCTGCTCCCTTGCATATCCCATCTTCGCACGCCAGTCCGGATTTGCAGTCGTCGAATTCCCCACCGCTCCTGCAAAACCCTCCTTCATCTGATTTTATCGCTTCCTCTGCCATGGAATTTATCCTCCCGGTCTGCTCCCTTATCCCTTTGCTCGTTTCCTTTGCCGAGCCCATGACCTGCGTCGCGGCAATCGCCACCACCGCCAAAACGACCACCAGCATGATAAGCATCTCCGCCGACAGCTGACCCTTCATACTCATCCCCCATCATCTCAAGTATCTCCTCTTCAATCGCCTCGCCCGAATACCCGAGTTCCTTGCGCCATTTGCGCCATCTCAGGTATTCTGCCAGCCTTTCCTCAGGCCCCGGCTCGCCGTCCGAATCCGGAAAAAATGAGGCAAGCGTTGACGTGGCGGCTTTAAGGTGGGGTGATAGTATGTCCATCACATGTCTCAAGCCCTCCACGCCAAGCCTGCTCATTCCATCCCCCGTTTTTTCTTTCGCATTGGTGGCTATTTATGCATTTTCTCCCCGAAACTGTGACTGCCCACTTTTTTTTGCGAAAATCAGCCGCCGGTGCATTTTCCGCCCCCGGAGCCACTGCCGCGCGCTTCAAGTGACAAAAAATGTCTTTATAAGATTAATTGGCCAAATTAACTTCCGGTTGATGCACTGAAAAACAAGCAAGACGATGCGCCAAAGATGCGGGTCCGCGACCGCCTCAGGCGGATGGCGGCGGCAGTGGCGAGGGCATTCCGGGACGCCGAGCCAGCAAAGGAAGAGGAATGGAAAAAACAGTTCCGGGCCAAGCTTTTCCTGCATGACAAGAACGCTCTTGTTGAAGAGATGAAGACATCCCCTGAAAAAGTGCTTTACGCGGCAACGCTTCTTTTGAACGAGGATTTCCGGCTTTCTGCCGGCTGGATACTTGCGAGCGCCTCCCAGGAAAAGGCCGACGTTACGGTTGCGGTCCCATATCTGAAGGAGGGGCTGGATTCGGCAGACAAGAACATGCGCTCGCAGTCTGCGCGCACTCTTTCATTCCACTATATGAACACCGGGGACTTCAAGAGCCTTTTCTCGCTTGCCGAGGGCTCCGTTGAGCTCGTGCGGAGGGACGTTTTCGACGCGATAAACGTGTATGCAACCGGCGCGCATCCTGGCGCCGTGAGCTTCCTTGCCGATGCGCTCGGCCATCCGGAGAGGGGCGTGCGAGAATTCGCCCAGTCCACGCTGGAGCTGGCTGTGGAGCTCGGGGACGCGCGCACCCGCCAGATGATAAGGCATGCGCTCGGGCCGCTTACGCGGACCGACGGGGTTCCGAACCTTGCCGCGCTAAGGTCTGCCGAACGGATATGCCGCTCGATAGATTTGCGGGAAAAGCGGCTCACCTGATGTTTTTTATTCCAAGGCCGCGAGATGATACTATGAACAACAGGCTTCAGGCTTCAGTCAGGGAAACAGCTGAAAGAAGGGCCGGAGAGCGGCGGAACGAATTCCAGCGGGCAAAGAGCCTGCACGAAGGAAGCTCGCGAAGGAGCGGCATGCTAGTCTGCGGGCTCACCGAGGAGGGCGAGGCGAAGCAGACGCGCAGGATTCCCTCGTTGAATGTGGCAATCGACCGCTGGGCGGTCTGCATGGGCTTCAAGCACGAGGACCGGGAGCTTCTCAAGGCCATGCCGGATGGCGAAATCGAGTCGAGGCTGAGAAAAGGCGACATACCCCGGACCCTGAAGACGCTCAAGACTCACATAATCCGCGCCGTGAGGGTGCAGAAGCACATCCGCAAGGGCTATGAGGCCGAGCTGGCCGAGACGGATGCGCTCCTGCGGCTCCTCGACGAGGCGAACCTGAAGCTTGCCGAAATAAAGCGCCGGCACAGCGACTTTCAGATAACCGAGGCCCTCGATTCGCTCAATGCGGCGGATGCCGGCTTATCGAAAAAGCAGGTCGTCGTAAAGCGCCTCCTGACGCGCTCCAGGATAGCCCGGACGAGCGAGATGCTCGAGGAAGCCAAGCGTATGGACGGGGCAAAAAGGGACATGCACGTCTCGAGGGCATGCGCCGTCTTCACGTCCGCGAGGAACCGCCTCGGAAACTGGCGCGACAGGCAGGTCGCAGGGATAGCCGAATATAACCTCCTCAAGGAATGCGCCCTCCGCCTGGAGCGGGACCGGTGGCTCTACTCGCAGTTTGCCCGATTTGCCGAAATCCCGGAAAAAATCCGCGAGTGGGAAGAGGCGGACAGGAAGAAGTCCGAAGTGCTTGCCTCGATAAAAAAGGCCCTCTCAGCCCGTAAGCCGGACTGGGAGGCCGTCCTTAAGCAAATCGAGGAGAACCACCCGCTTTTCAGGGTCGGAAAGCGCGGGCGCGAGAAGGCAGAGGAGAAAATCAGCCTTATGGAAGCCGGCACCACGCCGAAGGAGCATGGCAAGACCGACTACCTGATAGGCCACTATGCCTGGCTCTACCGCCACGTCCGCGCCAAGGAGAAGCGCAAGGCGCTTGAAAAAATCGAATACCTCGAGCTGTTCGTTAAGGCCAACAAGCCCGGCTTCATACTTGACGAGCTTTCGCAGGATCCGGACAGGTATTTCGGCCCGGTCCTAGAGCCGCTCTCCCGCGCCGTGGAAGCGTATGACGCGGGCAGGTTCGGCGAATGCAAGGCGCATTTCCTTTCGGCAAAAAGCGCCATAGGAAAATACGCGTATGCCCGGGGCTGATGCGATGAAGTCGAAAACCGCCTACCTGTCCTTCAACACCGAAAAGAAGGTACAAATTGTCCGCATAACCGACAAGGTCGCCGAGGTCGTGCGGGAAAGCGGCGTCAGGGAAGGCCTCGTCCTCGTGAACCCGATGCACATCACTGCGGCCGTAGTAGTGAACGACAACGAATCCGGCCTCCACGGCGACTACCTGCGGATTCTGGAAAGGCTCGTCCCCTACGGCGCCGACTACCGTCACAACGACTCCGGCGAGGACAACGCGGCCGCGCACATCTGGCGCCAGCTCATGGGGCACCAGGTCACGATGGCGATATCGGGCGGGAAGCTGGACCTCGGAACGTGGGAGCAGATATTCTACTTCGAATTCGACGGGCAGAGGAACAAGCGGGTTCTCGTCAAAGTCATCGGCGACTAGTACGGCTCGTCCGGACAGTCCTGCGAAAGCTCATTTATGGCGCTCCCGGGGTATTTCCACCCGTTCTCCCGCAGCCACTTCCTTCTTCCCTTGTGGTCAGGGACCGCCCTCTCGACGAGTGCCCAGAACCTCGGGCCGTGGCTCCTGTACCTCGTGTGCGCAATCTCGTGGACTATCACGTAATCAAGTATCTCACCGGGCATGAAAAGCAGGCGGATGCTGAGGCTTATCGAGCCATCCGGCGAGCAGCTCCCCCACCTGCTCGTATTGTCCCTCAGGGATATCCCCCCGAGGCTGGCGCAGAAATGCCTCCGGTTCAGCTCATGGACGCGCGCCTCGAGCTCGGGCATCAGCGCCTTTTCCAGCTCCCTTCGGACCAGCCTTGATGCCCGCGAGGCCATTTCCGGATGCCCTTCTACTGTGTTTATCTCGATTCTGCGGCCGACCGTCCTGCTCCGGAACCTGCTGTGCGGAACGAATGCTATCTCGAATTCCTTACCGAGCGCGAAGATCTTCTGGCCATGCGAAAACTCGACTTTTGACGAGCTTTCGGGCTTCCACTTTCCCCTTTCTATCGCCCTGACCGCACGGCCAAGGAGGCTCTTCCACACCCGCTCCTTCTCCGAAGCCGGCCACCTCGAAGGAAGCGAGATTACTATCGTCCTGCCCCTCAGCTTCGCTACCGCGTTCCGGTTCGCGCTCGGGACGGTGTCCACGCTGAAAGTCGTTCCCCCGATTTCGATTTCCATCGGATTCCTACATCCGCTAAAAACCTTTTAATTCCTGCACAGGGAATCATATCAGACAAGTGAAAAAATGTTCCCCCAAGGCAACGATTCCGGCCCTCTCAATCGCCTCCTTGCGATAAACATGCTCTATACTTTCGTCGTTTCCGCGATGGCCGTCCTGGTGCCCCTCTACCTCCTGGAGCAGAACGTCGACATCGCGCTTATCGGGCTCATCCTTTCCCTTGGGCCGCTTTCATTCATGGTAATCCGGATATTCCTCGCGAGCGTCGCAGATGAAATCGGGACCCGGGCGATATCGGTCCTGTATGCCGCCTCGAACGTCGCGGCTATGGGGTTCTACCTGTTTTTCGTGTCGCCCGCGGGATTCGCCCTCGCGACGCTTTCGGAGGGAATCCGAGCCTCGGGCTTCTGGGCGATTACCCGCACCGAGGTCCTCTCGGTAAACAATTCCGACCCGGGAAAGGCACTCGCGCGCTTCTCGAACATGCGCCAGCTCGCGGACGGGGCCGGCAGGGTCGCGGTCGCGCTCCTCCTGGCATACCTTGCGTTTTCCGGCACGCTCGCATTCTTTCTCGTCGTTTCTCTGCTCCTCCTTGCTCTTGTCGCGGGAAACCGAAAGGGGAAGGAGAAGGCGCTCCACATCGGCAAATCCAACACCGACAAGATTTTCAGGAAAAGGCCCCGGACATTCTGGTACGCAGCCATACTGCAGGCGCTCGTCTGGCTCACGTACAACACGGCGACAGGATTCCTGCTCCCGGTGTACCTTAACTCTTCCCTCGAATTCTCCTATCAGGACACCGGCCTCCTCATGGCACTGCTTTCTATAGTCACGGCCCTCTTCGCGATAGCCTTCTTCAGGCTCGGCATGTCGAAGCGCACCCTCCTCCTCATCTCCCTCCTTCAGGTACCGGCGCTCCTCGCGCTTCCTTTTTTCGGAAAGGACGTTCTGTTGCCCCTCCTGCTGATTGCGGTCGCGACCGGGCCCGCAAGCATCGTGGCCGAGTACATCCTCGTCGACCAGGTATTCCGCAGCAAGAACGTTTCGACCGACATTGGCGTGCTCTATGCGCCCCTCAAGGTCTGCGAGTTCGCGTTCCTTTCCCTGGGCGGCATCGTCATCGCGAATTACGGCTTCTTCCCCCTTTTTGCAGTCCTTGGGCTCTCAACGTTCCTTTTCGTCGTCCTTGGCAGGAACGCCCTGTCCCCGGAGCCTGCCCATTAAAATTCCCGCATGCCTATCCATTCCATGCGATGCGAGGAAAAAATCCCCAACGGAAAGCTCGTGTGCGTGGAAGTCTGGGCCAAGGGCGGGCTCGTCGAGAGGGCCAAAATCACCGGCGATTTTTTCCTCCACCCCGAGGAGCGGATATCCGACCTCGAAAGGGCGCTTGAAGGCCTTCCCCTTTCAGCATCCGAAGGCGATGCGGCCTCCGCGCTCGAAAAGGCTCTCGGCAAAGCCACCCTCATCGGGGCGTCCACTGCGGACCTTGCGAGGATTTTCAGGAAGGCGGTGAACGGATGAACGTCCCTTCCATCCGGTGGCGCATCATAGACTACACCGAAAACGACGCATTCATGAACATGGCCATCGACGAGGCCGTGAGCGGGTCCGTCGCCGCAGGCGGGCCGCCGACCATCCGCTTCTACGGCTGGAGGCCTCCCGCCGTGTCTATCGGCTACTTCCAGAGCCTCGAAAAGGAGATTGACCTGGAAGCGTGCAGGCGCGCAGGGGTGGATTTCGTCCGCAGGCGCACGGGAGGCGGGGCGGTCTACCATGACACGGACGGCGAGATTACCTACAGCGTAATCGCGGGCGAGGATATCCTCCCCCGGGACATAATCGCATCCTACCGGGTCATTTGCGGCTGGATACTGCGGTCGCTTTCAATCATCGGCATCGAGGCCGAGTTCAAGCCGATAAACGACATAGTTTCAGGCGGGAAGAAAATCTCCGGAAACGCCCAGACGCGCCGGGGCGGGGTGCTGCTCCAGCACGGCACAATCCTCCATTCCGTGGACGTTGAACGGATGTTCTCTCTACTTCGTGTGTCGGATGAGAAAATACGCGACAAGATGATAGCGACCGTGAAGGACCGGGTAACGAGCGTTTCCGAGCTTTCGGGCGCAAGCAGGGACTCCCTTTACCGCGCACTCGTGCAGGGGTTCACCGAGGGAAAGGAATTCGCTTTCGACTCGCTCACGCCCGAAGAGGTGGCACGGGCGCATGCGCTTGCCCTCGAAAGATACCGCACAGGCGAATGGAACCGGATGAGGTAATGAGAATATAAATTCACTCGTTTGATAGTCCTCATGAAGCCGCTTGCCCTGCTCGTGTTTCTGGCGCTTTCCGTCTCCCTGTCCTTTTCCGAATCCGATGACGATAAGGCCCAGCGCGTGCTCAAAGGGGCCGCAGCCAGTCTCGGCTGGCCCGAAACGATTTCAACTGACGAGGACGACAACGTCGGCACGGGAAAGACTTACACGATATCCGAGCACGGGCTCGGGAGCGACGAAGACCTCCATGCGTCCATTGCTGTATTCAGCACGGACCAGGAGACCGGCTTCTGGCTCGGCTTCTTCGACGAGCAGTTCGACATGGACCGCTCCAGCTACCAGGGCCGCGACGCCGTCATCAGCCGCTACGGCAAGAACTGCAACCCCACCGGACTCGTCAAGGTATTCAACGACTGGATAGAAGGCTGGGTGGAGGAGGTGTTCGGGCCCTCGGAGGACTCGGGATGCGTGACCGAGCACGGCGCCATCGTCTGGGCATGCGGCAAATACCTTTTCGCCACGAACGACGCGCGCTCCGAGGAGGGCGGGGAAGAGGACAACATGGCCGCGGCGCTCTATTCCTCGGCGCAGCAGGAGGGGCTCTGCGACTACGGAGACACGCTCGTGATAATGGTCGACACCCCGGACATCGCTGGCTCGAAAAGCATGTCCGACTCCGTGAAGATGGGCCAAAAGGTCAACGAATATTACGGCGCAGTCTCATACGGCCAGCAGCCGCCGTTCAAGTTCACGTTCCTCGACGCCGACGGTTCGCGCGGCACGGACGACTGGTACCACATCCGGACGCCGATGTCCTCGTTCGCCTCGGACAACGGAAAGTTCTCATCCATGGAGGAGGAGGCGGTCAAGAAGGCCTTCGCCGGCTCTACCCTTTCGGAGGATCTCTACTTCGAGAGGATAATGCTGATTTACCCCGGGGAAAGCCAGCAGACCGACGCCTCGGCCGCCTTCTACGACGCATGCGACTGGAAGAAGGACGGCGACTACGTTGAAGTGGACACGAGCACCGGCAAGCGCAGGATATACTCCAAGAACTTCATCTTCATGAGCGAAAAGCGCGACCTCGGGACATGGGCCCACGAATTCGGCCACTCCATACCCTCCCGGTTCACGATGCCCTCCCCCCGCGATTTCGGGCGCATAAGCGACCGGTACAATTACGGGCCGGCTTTCGGAGGCTTCGGCCAGTTCGGCGAGGTCTCGAACTGGGGGCTGATGGGATACGGCTCATGGTGGGAGTCGAACGGCAACAGCCCCGTGCACATGAGCGGGTTCACGAAGTACTCCGCGAGGTGGCTCGACCTCACTCCAGCATCCATGAACCAGAGCTACACGCTCCCTTCGCTCGAGCACATGGGAAAGGGCGGCAAGCTCCTCGCGCTCGACGACCCGGCCTCGGCCCGCGCTGACGACTACTACATAATCGAGGCGCGCGACTCGGGAACGGTTTTCGGCGCGCCGGAAACCGGCGTCGTCATCTTCAAGGTATCGCTGAGCGGTGACGGTTACCACATCGTGAACGCCATCCAATCCCAGTCCCAGCCGCGCTCGGGCACTTCTTCGGGAGGCGCCCAGTACCAGAAGCCGACGCTCTCGCAGGAAAACGGCCACACGACATTCACCAATGTGCCGGGCAGGTTCCGCATTAGTTTGCTTTCGAGCTCGGCCAATTCTTCCATGGTGAGCATAGAAAGCTATACTCCGGCAAGGCTCGTAGGCGCCGCGGTCCGGCCTTCTGGTCCGGCCGTCGCTCCCCTGCCGGGGCGCGAGCAGACGCTTTCGTCGCCGCCTCCTGAATATGACGCGCCCAAGCCTGACATGGACCTGCATGCATACGACTCGCTCGGCAACCATGTCGGCGTCGTTTACGGCACCGGCGAATACGAGAGCACGATTCCGGGCTCGGTTTCCTCCGGCGACCTCGTTGATGACGAGGAATGGATTTTCGTGCCCGAGGGTACCGACGTCAGGTTCGAGATATCCGCAAAGGACACCGAGATGTTCCTCGCCGAAAATCCCGAGTTCCAGCCTGCCGCAAAGCCGCAGGCATATTCTGCCCGGGCGGTGAAATTCGACTCAGCCGGAAAGCGCTTCGAGGCGCCCCTCGGCAACGGGACCGCATCGAGCGGCCAGACGCTCCAGCTTCCGTCGCTGTCCGACCCCTCCCTCAAGTACGAGCAGAAGGACATCCCCGGCGCTGGAAATAATTCACTCTGCCCCTTTGGGGCGCTGCTGCTTTTCCTTCTCGCGGCATTCTCCCTCAAGCGCTAGCGGAAAACCGAGGCGAGCTCGCCTGCCTCCCACCCGCTCAGCGTGTGGTGCCCCGAAAGCACCCCGTAGTCCATTTCGAACCGCGTAACGCACCCTTCAGCCGGCCCGGGCCCGCCCGGGAGCGCAGGTATCTTCAGCAGTATCGCCCGGCGGATGTTCTCCCCGAGCCGGGCAAGGCGGAGGCGCGCTTCGGCCTCGGAACTTCCGGCCCCGGCGATTTCCGCCGCCCTTGCATACCCCTCGCTCCCGCGTACACTGAGAGCCTCCCTCCCCTTCGTGATGGCAGCGGCGTATTCCTCAAGATAATCCTTCAAGTACAGTATGCGCGTTCCCGGGATGCGGAAGAACCGTTCGCCCTCTCCGAATCTGTCTCCGGGCCCGTAATCCCCGCGAAGCGCATGCATCTCCGCGACGACTGCCCCGGGCTCATCTTGCATGATTCTGAACAGTATGTCAAGCCTTATGCAGGCGTCCTTCATCCGGAGAAGCGAGTCGAGCATCGGGATTTCAGCCTTTGAAAGCTTCAGGCGCCTCAGCCTGAACGAAATCGAGGAGACCGCCTCCCTCATGTTCTCAACCGAGTGCGTTTCGGCCTTCCTTCCCCTGCCCGCGAGCGTTTCCGAAATTTCGGAGATGAGCGGCATCAGGGCAGGGTGCTCGCTCGTGTGTGGGGCAAAGAAAACGACCTTGTCCGAGGCTGGAAGGAGGGGAAACACCTCCCGTATCTGGCCGAATCTGGGCGCATGTCGGACGAGGCCCATACTTCCTTTTTTGTCTGTAACTATTTATATTAACTCACATTTACTACCACGAAAAACCCAATAAATTTTAAACCAGCGCTCCGAGAACCCAACCGATGAACGTCTCACAACCAGTTCTCATAGGGATTATTTTCGTCGTCCTTGCCGCGGCCGCATTCATACTGCTTACGAGCGGGCCGAGCAAATACGACGACTTTGCCAAGTGCCTGAGCGAGAAGGATGCGAAGATGTACGGCGCATTCTGGTGCCCGCACTGCAAGGAGCAGAAGGCGATGTTCGGGAGCAGCTGGAAATACGTCAACTACGTGGAATGCTCCACGCCGGACGGGCAGGGGCAGCTCCCCGTGTGCACGCAGGCAGGCGTCAGCGGCTACCCGACCTGGGACTTCAACGGCACCCGCGCCTCCGGCGCCCTCGCGCTTTCAGAGCTGAGCCAGAAAACCGGATGCCCGCTTCCGTCCTAGGCTTTCCTTACGCCTTCGGAAGAAGGCTCGAGCTCAAGGTGTTCGAGGTTCAGCGCCAGCGACTTTCCTATTTTTGCGATTTCCACCGCCTGAGCCGGACCGCCCTCGGTGACGAACACGACGCTGTCGTACCCTCCGGACCCAGGGCACCTCCCGGCTACTATCCCCGGTAGCTGCTCGGCCCTGTCGATGAGCGAAGTGAGCGCCGGGGGCTCTATCGGGTCGAAATTCATCATCCCTATCCTCCCGACCCAGCCTGAAAGGAGCCTCTGGAATCTTCTTGCCTCGTGCATCCCTTCCCGAACCAGCGAGGACTCGCCCTTCGATATCCCAGCGAAAACTTTCCTCTCCCCCGCAACCTGCCCGCTTATCATGTTTGCGTAGAGCTCGGGGGCGTGCTCGGTCAGCTTCCTCACTGCCTTGACCGAGGATATCGTGGATGTCTTCCCGCCCTTTATGTTGAACGCCAGCATGCCGAATTTTCCGGTCCCGGCTTTCTTTACAATGAGGCGCGGCCAGTCCGTTTTCAGGAGCTCTCCCACCGCGCCCGAGAACTCATCCTCGCCCATGCCGGAATTCATGTTGAGGAGGTTTTTGTCGAACCTCACGTATTCGATGGTGCCGAACGTGGAAGTCGCGACATCAAAGCCGCTGCCTGTCTTTTCGGTCGCGAGGGCATGGGAAATCTGGGCGAGCTTGTGGATCTGCTCCCTGTGCTTGTCGATATCGAAGCCGTTCCCGTCCAACAGGGCGGCCGTGAGCGCGACCGTGGCCGCTGCGGAGCTTCCGAGGCCGCTCTTCTCGTCCTTCCCCCCGAAAACCGGGCTGTTCCCGAGAACCGCCTCCAAGGGCTCCGGCGTGTGGCCAATGTGCCTGAAGTAGGAAAGCACGGTGGCATAGGCGGAAAGGGCAACCCTGTGCGTTTTTTCCGCGCCCCTGAGGGCCGAGAGCGGCGACTTCGGGTCGAGCGCGGCATCTATCCCGAATTCCTTGGAAACCAGCCTGTGGCCGGGGCTTTTTGTGCACGATGCGCATGCGCCCATGCCTTTTGCATCAGTGACCGCTACGCTAAGGGCCGGGTAGCCGTCGAGGACCGCATACCCCCCCAAAAGCAGAACCTTGCCCGGCGCGCTTATCATCAAAACACCCGGAAAAGATGGTCCGGCACGAATCTCGCGCCCTGTCCCATCCTTGTCCTGTGCAGGGCGCCCTTTCCGGCGACGCCCTCGAGCGCAGCAAGGACCGCCTCCTCGTTCCTGCCTTCGCAGAACACCACGGCATTCGGCCCCGCGTCGAACGTGTACGCCGCGACTATCCCGCCCTCGTTCATCTTGTGGACCGCCTCGATTATCTTCAGGCTCGCCTCGCTCAGGTAGACTATCGGCGGATACGTCCCGAGGCATATCTGGTGGAGCGAGTTGCTCGCCTTCATTATCATTTCCGCGAGGGATGCAAAATCCTTCCTTTGCAGCGCCTCGACCATCCTCTCCTTCATGACTCCCTCCTCATAATCCACCCACGCACCGTAGAGCGGGTTCGTCTCGATGCTCGCCTTCATTCCCGCCCTGCTCTTTATTTTCTTCTCGTGCTCCTGCACCTTCACGTAGATTATCGCCAGGTCCGGCCAGTGCCCGGGCGGGAAAAGCGTCTTTGCGCAGCTTTCGGCCATCGCCTTCTCCGCACTGTCGCCTTTGCCGGCAGGGAACGCCGCCCC
This sequence comes from Candidatus Bilamarchaeum sp., assembly GCA_035455205.1. GTDB lineage: Archaea > Micrarchaeota > Micrarchaeia > Anstonellales > Bilamarchaeaceae > Bilamarchaeum. The sequence goes on from DATIFM010000011.1 coordinate 34,006, forward strand.
GCGCTTCCACTCGACGAAGCCGCCCTTTGCCGGGATGCTCCTTGCCGCCGAGCCAGAGCCTAGCCTCGCGAGCGCGGAGAGCATTTTGTCGTCATCCTTTATGGAGGCGAATTCCTGGAGCTCGCCGGCCATCGCCTTTATGAGCGCGGCGAATCCGCTTGCCGAGCTTGCGAAGCCTGCGGCTGTCGGGAAATTGTTTTTGCTCGCTATCCTGTAATCGTATTTCCTGACAAACGGGTGGAATTTCCCGACCTTGTCGAGGAAGTCGCCGACATACTCGTATTCCTTCATGCCTGGCGAAATTTTCTTCCCGTTCAGCTCGAAATCGATTTTGCCGCTGCCCTTTTTTGCCTGCACCGTTGTTGTCGTGACAAGCCCCTCGACCGTGAACGAGAGGCTGCTTTTTGTCGGGACGAGGAGGTCCTCGAACGCGGGGTTCTTCCCCCAGTACTTGAGGACTGCTATGTTGGTGGGAGCGACGGCAGTAGTAGTCATGACTCCCCTCTGTCCGGTAGTTCTTTTAAACTTCACCGGGCACGATTTGCCCATGTGCGAACTCCTAGGCATGAGCTTCAGCGGCCCGGTCGCGCCAAGCATCTCCTTCACCGGCTTCAGGCAGAGGGGCGAGCACCACCCTGACGGCTGGGGCATAGCGTTCTATCCTGACAGCTCGGCACAGGTCTTCAAGGAGCCCATCAAGGCCGGCGCGAGCGCGCTTTCGGGCTTTTTGAGGAACTACTCCGGTGCGCAGTCGAAGATAATCATCGGCCACGTCCGCAAGGCGAGCGTCGGCTCCAACTTCCACAAGAACACCCATCCATTCCAGCGCGAGGTGGACGGCAAGGATTACGTCCTTGCGCACAACGGGACGCTCAAGGGATACAAAGAGGCGCTTTCGCTCACGTATTTCCACCCCGTAGGGGACACGGATTCCGAGCACGCGTTCTGCCACCTCATGGACCGGATATTGAAGAACCGGATAAAGGACTGGAAGAAGAAGGACTTCGAGTGGCTGGTCTCCGCGCTCCAGAAGATAAACGCCTTCGGCACGCTCAACACGCTTTTCTCCGATGGCGAATACCTTTTTGCCTACCGCGACAAGGACGGCAAGCGCGATTTGCATTTCACGAGAAAGTCCGCCCCGTCGTGGAACGTCCGGCTCCTGGACCGCGATTTCTCGATTAACCTCGACAAAAACAAGGCAAAGAGCGGGTACGTCATCGCCACCTGCCCCCTGACTGATGAAAAATGGGAAAGCTTCGGACAGGGCGAACTTATCGTCTTCAGGGACGGCGAGATAGTCTTCCGGGGGAAGCCCTAGTCACTTTATCAGTTCAAGCTCCTTCCCTATAATTTCGATTTTCCCGAGCGCGAAATCCAGCTGTTCCTTCGAGTGCTCGGCGCTAATCATGGTGCGTATTCTGGCCTTGTCCTTGGCGACCATCGGGAAGACTATGGGAAGCGCGTAAACGCCCTCCTCGTAGAGCCTCTGGCTCATCCTCCTCGCTTTGCCCGTGTCGTAGGTCATTATCGGAGTGATGGGCGTCTCGCTCTTCCCGGTGTCGAAGCCGAGCTCCTTCAGCCTCTTCTTGAAGTATTTCGTGTTCCTCCAGAGCTTTTTGACCAGCTTGTCGCTCTCGCTCAGCAGCTCGAGCGCGGCAATCGAAGCGGCGACGTTCGCCGGGCCGTGCGCGCCGGTCAGGAGCCACGTCCTCGATTTGTTAAGCAGGTATTCCTTCCCGACTTTCGACGTCGCGACATACCCTCCCATGGTGCCGAAAGCCTTGGAGAAAGTCCCCATCTCGAAATCGACCCTGCCCTCGACCTTGAAATGGCTCGAGATTCCTCTCCCGTGCTCGCCGAGAACGCCGTCCCCGTGGGCGTCATCGACGTAGGTCGCCGCTCCGAACCTCTCGGCAAGCTCGACAATCCTGTCGAGAGGTGCGATATCGCCGTCCATGGAGAATACCCCGTCGGTGACGATGAGGATGCGGGGCGGGTTCTTCGCGCTTATCTCCTTGAGCTTCGCCTCAAGGTCCGCAACGTCATTGTGCCTGTAAATCTGCCTCTCGGCCTTGCTCAGCCTCAGGCCGTCGATTATCGAACCGTGGTTCAACTCGTCCGAAATGACCACATCGCCCTCCCTGAGCAGGGCCGGGAGCGCGCCGCTATTAGCCGTGAATCCGGAATTGTAGTAGAGCGCGTCCTCGGAATGCTTGAATTTCGCGATAAGCTCCTCGAGCCGGATGTGGAGGTCCATCGTGCCCGCAATAGGGCGCACAGAGCCGCTCCCAGCGCCGTATTTTCTCGTGGCCTCAATCGCCGCCTTACGGAGCTTCCTGTGGTTGGCCAGGCCAAGGTAGTTGTTCGAGCAGAGCATTACGACTTCCTTCCCGCCGACGTTGGCTTTCGCGCTCGATGGGCCTGAAAGCGTCTTGGGGTTCCACAAAAGGTTCTGCTCGTTAAGCTTGTCCAGCTCTTCCTTTAGCTCGCTGATAAGTTTTGCGTTCATAAAGACCGAATCCTTTCAATTCCGTGATGATTAATAAATTATTGGAATTTTTTCATCTTTTTCGTTTCTTAACGTAATCCTGTTTGACAATTAGCCTGGATTTAAAAGCACGTGCTGATTTGCACCTACGCAGCCGCATCATCAGTTTTACCGGACAGGTTTTGTCTGTCGGTCAACCCTTTTTGGTTGGTCGGCAAACCCCGTCGGGGTTTGCAACCTGACCGAATTGACAAACTGACCGAAAAGGGTTTGCAAACAGAAAGCCTTGACAGAAGTAAAACAGGAGGAAAGTTTATGGACAAGATGCTTTCAGTCTGGAAAACGTCGCCGAAGGAAGGCCTGGAAATCAGGGAAACGGAAGTCCCGAAAATCAAGGACGACCAGGTACTCGTGAAAGTGAAGGCGACTTCCATCTGCGGCACGGACATCCACATCTACAAGTGGGACCAGTGGGCGCAGCAGAGGATAGGGAAGAACATCCCGTACATCTTCGGGCATGAAGTGGCTGGCGAGATTGTCGAGCTCGGGAAAAACGCAAAGGGCCTCTCAATCGGCGACCACGTGTCGGCAGAGACGCACATCTCGTGCGGCTACTGCTTCCAGTGCAGGACCGGGAACGAGCACATCTGCGAAAACGTGAAAATCCTCGGCGTTGACACTAACGGCACTTTTGCCCAATACCTCGCGCTGCCTTACCGGAACGCCTGGGTGAACGACAAGAAAATCCCGCACTGGGTGGCCACGGCCCAGGAGCCACTGGGAAACGCCGTCCACACCGTCTTCGACGGCGAAATCGCCGGAAAAACCGTCACGATATTCGGCATGGGCCCCATCGGAGTATGCGCTGTCGGCCTCTGCAAGCTCGCGGGAGCCGAGAAAGTCATCGCGCTCGACCACAACGAAAGCAGGCTGAAGTTCGCAAAGGAATTCGGAGCGGACGTCCTGATAAACAACGGCACTGGCGAAAAGAAGCCGGCCTCGGGCCCCGAGGCGAACGTCCAGAAGGAAATCATGGACGCGACGGACGGCCGCGGGGCGGACGTATTCCTCGAGATGGCCGGCTCGGCGCAGGCCATGAAGGACGGCCTCGCGACACTGCGCGCGGGCGGCCGCGCCTCGATACTGGGCGTTTTCTCGAAGCCCGTGGAGCTCGACTTGAACACCGCCCTCGTTTTCAAGGGGGCGAGGATAACAGGCATCAACGGGAGGAAGATGTTCGACACATGGTACAAGGCAAAAGCGCTTCTCCCGAAAATCCGCCTCGAGCGCCTTGTGACTCACCGGATGAAGCTGTCGGAAATAGAAAAAGGCTTCGAGATTCTCCTGAAAAGGGAGGGAATGAAAGTCGTGCTCGAGCCTTAATACGGAGAATTCACGTCGCGCGGGTTGTGTATCAGCGCCTGGTGCAGTCCCCTAAGGTTCAGCGGGCCAAGTCCCGGGCTCGCCGCCCTTTCCTCGTCCTTCTTAGCTGCAGGTGCCGGCTCAGGCTCTTTTGCCGGGCTCTCTTCTATTCCGCTAGTCATGGGAAGCACGTTCGGCATCTCCCTTCCGTAGCGGGCCAGGTGGTCCCTTATGTCCCTCATTGTTATTGTTCCGCTGCTTTTAGTTGTCACTGGCTTGTTCATTTTTTCACCTGACTACTTTTGAGAAGTAAAACTTATAAACCTGTGTGTGTTTATGGATTTTTGTAGTTTAAAATGAGAAAGCGATACACCTACGGCTATCCCCCTGGATATCCGTGTGTCAGTTGCGGGCAAGGTGTATTTATTCCTTCTTGCTTCAAGGTTGGAAAAATTTCGTACTACACTCCCTTGTAGATTTCCGGGTCGACATAAAGGACTTCGACTACTTCGTCATACTGCTCCGGGTCGAAAGAGTCGCCTTCCCAGATCGCCAGTATCTCGTTCCTGGAGACTTTCGCCGCGAAGACCACCTCGGTCCTCCTCGAAAGCCTCTCGCCCACGTTGCGCAGGGCTCTAGGGCCCATGTCCGACAGCAGGTAATCCTTTATCCGCAGGACCGCCGCCTTCCTCTTGCCGGAGGATTCCCTTGAAAGCACGATATTGAAGCCCTTGATGATGCCGTCCTCCTTCATCTTGTTGAAACGAAGGTAAACCGTTGGCCTGGGCACGCCTATCTCGTCGGCGATTTTCGAGAGCGGAGTGCTCGCGTCCTCCTTCAGCAGTTCGATTATCTTCCTGTCAATTTCGTCCATTTTATGCCCTTTCTATAATTTATCTATATGAAATGCATTTTTTCCAAAAACAGTTTATAAACATAAAATAAATAAATCCATACATACAATCTAGATTTGGGGTTGCCCATGAAAATCGTGTCTTTTCCTTCTCTAGACCCGGTACTGAACGGTGGATTTCCCGAAGGGGACCAGATTCTCCTATCCGGACCCCCCGGCTCCGGGAAGAGCATCCTCGCGATGCAGTATATCCATGAAGGGATAAAGAAAGGGGAGAACGGCGTGTTCTTCACGCTTGACAGCGAGCGCGAGTTCCTCATAAACCAGATGAAGGGAGCCGGAATCGACGCTGAATCGCTGATAGCCGGGGGGAAGATGGACGTCGTAGAACTTGACCCTCACGACGTGTATGTCCTCCTCGACGAGATGGAGAAGCACGTGAAGCGGCTCGACGCCAAGCGCCTGGTCCTCGACTCGCTTTCCATCCTGTTCGTCTATTGCGGCTCGTACAAGAACCTCCCCGAAGACCTGATAGCTTTCCTCGAGAAGACCAAATACCAGCCTCCCATAACGATGGGCAACTCGATAAAGAAGCAGATGCTCTACACGATAATGACGAGGATACGGCACTTCGGGTGCACGTCAATACTCATTTCCGAGCTGTCGAAGAACTCGAAGTGGTTCTCGAGGGACACAATCAGCGAGTTCGCCTGCGACGGGATACTGCTGCTTGATTATCACATTCTCGGGGCCGCGGGCGTTACGAGGACTATCTCAATCGTCAAGATGCGCAGGAGCGATTACAAAGAAGGCGTCCACGAATTCAAGATTACCGGAAAGGGAATCCTGATTCAGCCCGAATGAGCCTCTCTCCTGAATTCGAAAACGCATTCGTCCGACAATCCAGTGGCCCTGCATTGTATCTCCTTGGCCGAATATTCGGCCTGCTTCGAGCCGCGGAGGACGCCGCATATTATCCCCATCAGGAAACTGCACACCGGCGCATGGCTTTTGCCACGAGTCCTGAGGTGCTCCTTGGCAAGAGGCGAATTCTTCGTCCCCACGAGGAACTTATCCGAGTTGCCCGTTGCTTCGAGGATGCGGATGTCACCCAAGCCTGACATCTTGAACACTTCCCTGCCCATTTCTATCGAAGGGTCGCCGGTAGTCAGTTTCTGGAAGACCGGCCGAAGCTCCTTCTTCTTGTCAATATATCTTTTGGTGCTTGTCGTGGTCAGGTTCTTGCCTATGTCAAGCATTATGCTGTCGGCCTCCTCCCGCCCGGCTTTCTTCTCAAGTATCTCGTGGAAATCAACAAGC
>DATIFM010000012.1:0-4355 GCA_035455205.1 Candidatus Bilamarchaeum sp.
GGCTTCTGCTGCTCCCGGCCGCCCTTCAGGGCGTCGGAGAAGCTGAAAAAGTCCCTCACAGCGGTTATCGCATTGTCTATTCTCTGCCCGAGGGTCACCTCGGGGGGCTGCTGCCTCTGGGGCTGGAACTGCGGTATCACGCGCGGCTTGTGCTCGGGCTCGGGCCTCTGCAGCTGCCTCCGGTCAATCTGGGTCATCGGGCTGACGTCGTCTCCCATCAGAAATCACCCTTGGATAAGTCGGAAATCGCTATCAGGGCGTCCAAATCCCTGCGCTTTGTCTCATCGGGGGCGTTCGAGTTCTTGAGGGAGTTCCGTTCCCAGTTCTCGAGCCGGGCAAGCAGCCGCCGCATGTTCGCAATTGTTTCGGCGTACCCCTCCGGCTTCCTCTGCATGCCGTCCCATGTAGCTATGGCGGCATCGAGAGCGCTGATAGTGCCGCTCACTTTCACCTGCGCGTTCCTGACGAGCACATCGATTTCTGCCATGTGAATTATTATTCACTCAAAATTTTTATTGTTATGCGCTACCTCAGGACCATTCCGCCACCCCTGGCGGGCTGAAATTATTATTCGCTAATGCCCGTGGCCTTCTTCCCCATGCGGCCCCCCGCTCTTGATGTACTTGTATAGGCCATGGGAGTAGAGGATGAATCCGAGCATCGCTTCCACGTACTCGCGCGCGGCCTCGACATCATCCACGTCGTATTTCTTCTTTTCCATCGCCTCGTTGAATACATGCCTCGTTTTCTCCTCGGTAAAGTGCTGCAGGAAATCAATCACTTCCTTCGGGTCTCCCTTGGCGAGGCAGCGCTCGGCCCTCGGAACAACCGGCCCCACGTCAAGCCCGGCAGGCTTCAGGCCGGTATAGGGCGCGCCTTCGCCTCCGCGGTGGAGCCTCACGACGGTTTCGAAAAACCAGTAATCCGCCAGCTCGGCCGCTTCTTTTCCCGCCTTCCTGACCTTCATGGCCTTCTCGAATGCTTTTTTCATCTCCTCTTCGGCGCTTTTCGGCGCCCAGGGCAGAATCAGGTTCACGTTCCCTTTTTCCAGAGCCATTCTTGCTGCTTTCACAACCGGTCCGTCCATAGTGTCGCAGTGCGGCGGCATGCCATCACCCGCACGACAATAGGGGTTGCGCCTTTTATTCATGCCATGCGGGGCATTCCGGACCGGGCCGCCCGGACATGGGGGCTTCAGAAAAATAAATAAATCTTTTCAGGGAGTCCAAGAGGGGGGATATTATGGCCTTATTCGAGAAACGTCTTTTGTTAGTTCTGGTCGCTGCGAGCCTGCTCCTTTTCGGATGCTATTCCGCACCGCAACCATCAACGGGAGAGCCGAACAAGACGAACGTGTCTGTTCCGCCTGTCGGCCCGCCGGCCAACCAGACGAATCTGACTCCGGCAGTCAAGATATCGAAATCCGAGGTCGAACTCAGGATGGCGATGCGCAAGCTCTGGGAAGACCACATAACCTGGACGCGCGTCTATATCATAAGCGCGGCCGAAGGATACAACGATACCGACCAGGCGGCTGCGAGGCTCCTGAAGAACCAGGAGGACATCGGGAACGCGATAAAGCCGTACTACGGCGAAGCCGCGGGCAACAGCCTCACCGCGCTCCTGAAGGAGCACATACTGGGAGCGGTCGCACTCCTCGATGCGGCAAAGAAGGGCAACGCGTCAGGCGTTGCAGATGCCGAAAGGAACTGGTACAAAAACGCCGATGAGATTACCGAACTACTGAGCGGCGCCAATCCGAACTGGAAGAAGGAGGACCTCAGGGAGATGATGTACGAACACCTGAATCTTACTGAGAAGGAGGCCGTGGACCGCCTCAACGGCGATTACAGTGCCGACGTTGCGGACTATGACGCAATACACGACGAGATCCTCGGGATGTCCGACGCCCTCAGCGGCGGAATCGTGAAGCAGTTCCCGGAAAAGTTCGCTGACAAGTCTGGCGGGATGACGGAATCCGAGCTCTCGCTCAGGCTTGCCGAACGCAAGCTCTGGGAGGACCACGTGACGTGGACGAGGATGTACATCATCAGCGTAGCAGGGAACGGCAAGGATGCGGGCCCGACTACGGCAAGGCTGCTAAAGAACCAGGAGGACATCGGGAACGCCATCAAACCGGTTTACGGCGATTCGGCCGGCTCGAACCTGACCGCGCTCCTGAAGGAGCACATCCTAGGCGCAGCGGCGCTGCTTGATGCCGCAAAGAAGGGCAACGCGACAGCCGCTGCGGATGCCGAGACTGGCTGGTACAGGAATGCCGACGAGATTGCCGCTTTCCTTGGCGCGGCAAACCCGAACTGGCCCGAGGATGACATGAAAGGGATGCTCCACGAGCACCTGAAAAACACGAAGGCCGAGGCAGTCGCGAGGCTGACAGGCGATTATGCCGGCGACGTTGCCGCGTATGACATCGTCCACAGCCAGGGACTGATGATGGCCGACGGCCTCAGCGGAGGAATCGTGAGGCAGTTCCCGGAAAAGTTCAGCAAGTAATTTTTTCTCCGGCCCGGGACATTGGCTCCCGCGGCCGGCGAAACTTGTTTTAATTTCCTGCGGTATTTACAGCCATGGCAAAAGACTGGCGGAAAACGCTTTATCAGGCATCCATAGTCCTCGGGGGCGCAGGAATCGTCATCGCATTCGTGATATTCAGCATGATAAACGGAGCGATAGACACCCTCGGCAATGCGGCGTACGCAGTCATCAACAGCACCAACAACACGGTGACCGACATGGAGGCCACGGTAAACGGGGCCGAAAGCCTCGTCAACTCGACCGACGACTCGGTGAACAGCGTGAAGGCGTCCCTCACACCGCTTTCCGACGCGCTCGAAGCAGCCGGAAACTCCCTTTCCGGCGTTTCCTCGTTCATTTCTCAGCTGCCGGGGGGCATGTTCGTCACGGGCGACCTGGACGAGGCCTCCAGCGGCCTCGATGACTCGTCAAGGATGATAAAACAGACGTCGGCCTCGCTCGAGGGGACGAATTTCGCCGAGGTTAGGGCCGGGATAGGCGGCATACGCGACGAGATTTCCGGCGCAAAGGAGTCCATCGGGCAGGCGAAGGAGGCGCTCGACAGCGCGATAGGGACGATGAAGCTCGCGGCCCTGCTCTTCTTCCTCATGAGCGCCCTGATGTTCGCGATGCAGATTCTGAACGCGTATGCAGGATTGAAATCCTTGTGAATTGCAGGAACCGCGGGTTTTGCCCCAATTCACTCGCGTTCCAACTGGGCGAGCTCGGCATCTGCGCGCAGAACCAGCTCCCGCGCATACTTCAGCTTAACCCCAACGGCCAGGTCGCGGTCGGGCCTTAAGATGCCTCCGGCGATATGCACTCCCTGCAGCTTGCCGGAGCGGCCGTATATCGGCCCGCCGCTGAACCCGTAGCAGGACTTTCCGAGTAGGATGAACGCGTCGGACACCGTCTTCCCGTCCCTGAACCTGAGGTCTGAGCTGGCAGAATGAAGCACTCCCGGATAGGAACCGAAGACGCAGCCGGCGAATGAAAAACTCATGGAATCCCCCTCCATCTCTCCCAAGTTAGCCCGAAGGCCGGTTGGCCGGGCCTCGACAGGCATCACTGCATGGACAATCGCGAGGTCGTGCCCTGGGTCCGCGACCCAGAAGGTGGTATCAATACTGTGATGGCGGAGGTCTCTGCCGGTAGCCTTGTATTTGTCAGATTCGCGGGCCCAGGAAGTGAAATTTTCCCCGCCCGGGCCCATCTCCTTCAGCCTCATCCAGTCCCTCTCCCATCTTTCCACGACGTGATAAGCCGTGAGTATCATCCCGTTCGTTGTAAGAAGGATTCCGGAGCAGGCGGTGTCGGAGGGGAGGTGAGCCAGGCTCACAATCGTCTCGTTTACGCCGGAGCGCTCCTCTATGGATGTCGGCACCGGGCACTGCGGTTCGGAGGGGGGCTCCACCAGGCATCCGGCCAAAGCCTTCCTTGTAGCTCCCAGCACCTTCCGCCTCATTTCAGGACTGCTGCATCTGCTGCCGAATATATTGCCGCAAAGACGGTCCAGGTAGTGGAGTTCTGAAGCACGCATAATAACCTTAATAGTAGATTTTTTGACACACGTTATTAAAGCCTGCCGGAATCAGCTGAAGCGGTCCATCAGCGCCTGCATATGCCGGAGCGAAACAGGGTCGTAGAAATCGTAGCCGAGGTTGCGCATTATGTCGCCCCCAAGGGTGGGCCGGTACCAGTTCTCGGCGTCGCAGTTGGCGTAGCACCCTACGAGCTGGTCGCCGCTCCCGGTGCCGATGAGGTCGCCCCACTTGTCTGCGCATGTGAACCCGGGAGTGGCGCTCGCGCAGTTCGGGGAA
>DATIFM010000013.1:0-4911 GCA_035455205.1 Candidatus Bilamarchaeum sp.
ATATCAGCATACGGCTGGTGCAAGGATTGGCAAGCTGGACTCGAATCCCGGTTTGGTAGTTTCAGAGTCATGCTCTCTCAGTCTGCCCCCTGAAAATTTTCCATGTCCAAGCTCCAGAAGGATTATATTGTCCATATGCAAAGCCGATGCTGGAGATGGTTTGAATGTTGAGAAGCATGAAGAAATTCCTGGATTTCGCCCTCGATGCCACTGACGGGGAGATAGGCTCGCTCGACGGATTTTATTTCGACGACCTGGGCTGGGAGATAAGATACCTAGTCATGAAGCCGCGCAAGTGGCTTTCCGGGAGGAAAGTCCTGATTTCGCCCATTTCGCTTGGCAAGCCGGACTATGAGAAAAGGATACTTCCGGCAAACATGAGCAAGGAACAGATTGAGGGGAGCCCTGCCGTGAGCGAGAATACGCCCCTCACGCGCCAGGACGAGCAGAAGCTCAACAAATACTATAAATGGCCCGAATACTGGAAGGAGCTGGAAAAAAGCCGCCTCCACGCGTCGAAGGACGTGATGAGATATGCTATCTCCGCAAAGGACGGAGGAATCGGAAGCGTGGATGATTTCATCGTCGACGACGAGACATGGCGCATACGCTATCTTGTTGTCGACACAGGACTCTTGGGGAAAAAAGTCCCCATAGCCCCGGAATGGATAGACGAGATAGATGCAAAGGAGAAGAAAATCCTCGTCGCGCTCCTGAAGGATGAGATAAAAAAAGCCCCGGACTACGTCACGGACGGCCTCACGAGGGAATACGAGTCCATGCTGTACGGGAAATTAGGGAGAAGGGGCTACTGGGACTGAGCTCACAGCACGACTTTCAGGCCGAGCTCCCTCCGGAGTTCGCGGTAGCGGTTCCGGATTGTTACTTCCGTCACGCCCGAAACGTCCGCGACCTCTTTCTGGGTCTTTTTCTCCCCGTTCATCGCGCCTGCGATGTAGAGCGCCGCCGCCGCAACGCCCGTCGGGCCGCGCCCGGATATCAGGCCCTTCCTCACCGCCTTGTCTATCAGCTTGGCCGCATCCTCCTGCACCTTGCCCTTGAGCTTCAATGCTGTTGCGAATTTCGAGAGGTACTGCGACGGGTCGGTAAGCGGAACGTCGACGCGGAGCTCCAGCTTGATGAACCTATAGGCCCGCCCGATTTCCTTTTTCGGGATTCCGGATGCCTTCGAGATTTCATCGAGCGTCCTCGGGATGTCCTGTATCCTGCATATTGCGTAAATAACCGCTGAAACGACGCTCTCGATAAGCCTTCCCCGGATAAGCTCGGCCTTTACAGCCTTGCGGTAAAGAAGGGCCGCGCTCTCCTTTATGTTGTCGGGGAGGCCGAGCGCCGACGCGACACGGTCGAGTTCCGAAAGCGCGATTATGAGGTTCCGCTCCATCGAGCTGGAAACCGAAACGCGCCGGTGCCATTTCCTCATCCGGTAGAACTGTGCCTGCTTCTTCGCGCTTATCTTGCTCCCGCGGATGTCGCGGTTGTATTTGTCGATTTCGGTCACGAGGCCCTTGTTCGGCCTCATGAACTTCATCGGGGCGCCGCCCCTGGCCTTCTTTTCCTTCTGCTCAGAGTCGAATGCCCTCCACTCCGGGCCCATGTCATGGATGTTTTCCACGATGATAAGGCCGCATCCGGAACAGAGCAGCTCGCCCTTCTCATAATCCCGGACAATACGCTTGCTTTTGCATTCCGGGCACTTGGTTGACATTGATGGTGCTGAGACTGATTCAGTAGTTTGCATCTATGTATTAGGCAGTGCCTATGTATATGGCTGCCGGTTTGCCGGATTCTCAGGATTTTGCTGTATTTTTCGACAATTTCCGCTTATTGTCGAGGCTGGCCTTGTTCTCTTGGAACATTCTTTTGGATTTCATGTGCCGGATGTGGCTTGCCTTTACCCTCATTTTATCGACCTACGCCTCTTGCCAGGCAGGCAGTATTATTGCGGCTACATTTATATTCCCCGGAAACCCCAATCAGGTAATGCCCGAAGCCAGCCTGAGAAAGCCCCTTTTCGGAAAGGAGGTTGAAATCGTCGTATGGGGAATCGGGGAAAGTATGGCGCGCGGAGTCCTCGAGGACGCCTACGCGAGGGGCCTTATGCTCCAGAAAATCTTCAACTTCTATGACAGGGAAAGCGCATTATCAAGGCTGAACCGGGCAAGGAAGCTCGAGGCGCCCGGGGAGCTTGTCGAAGTCCTCAAAACCGCGCTGAAATTCTGTGAAAAAACCGAAGGCAGGTACGACGTTTCGCTCGGAAAGCAGTTCAAAGAGAGGAAAGGGGGGAAGAAGGTTACTCCCCTCGGGTGCTCCTACAGGGACATTGTCATCGACGGGAACAGGGTTGAGCTCGCCCACCCCGATGCCATGATTGACCTGGGGAGCATCGCCAAGGGGTATATAGCAGACAGAATCGCGGACTTCCTGAGGGAAGAGGGAGTCATATCGGGGCTTATAGACGCGAGGGGCGACATGCGCGCCTTCGGCGAGCACGAATCGGTCATTGAAGTCCAGCATCCGAGGGACGAGAGCAAGGCGGTCTGCTCCGTCGCCCTGCGGGATGGCGGGCTTGCGACGTCCGGGGACTACAACCAGTACGACAAGACTTACGATTTCCCGCACATCATCAACAAGAAGGACTACATTTCGGTCACGGTCCTCGCCCCGACGCTAATGGAGGCCGACGCATACGCCTCGGCGATATTCGTAACCCCGAAGGAGGGTGTCCGGAGCCTTATTGCCGGGGCCGGAATAAAGGCGTTCTGTATAAAAAACGATTTAGGCATAGATAATTTCAGCTTCAAGGAATTTCAATGACCCAGAAGTACTCAGGATGGGTTGCGATAGCGGTCATTTCGCTCATACCCGTCCTTTTGTGGCTTGTTCTTGGACCGGGGCTAGAGGAATTCGGGGATTATGAGTCGGCTACGCACTCTGTCGGCGAGCTCGCCGGCCTCGTTGCCATGACCATGTTCGCGCTCACGTTCGTCCTATCGACGAGAATCACCTACATAGAAGACCTTTTCGGCGGGCTCGACAAGGTTTACATAGCGCACGGGATTCTCGGCGCAAGCGCCCTGACTCTCATACTTGCCCATCCCATTTTCCTCGTGCTGAAATTCGTGCCTGACGACATGAGGCAGGCCGCCATCTACCTCCTTCCGAGCGATTACTGGTCGGTCAATTTCGGGATAATCGCGCTCTTCGGGATGATACTTCTCATAGTAATCACGCTGTTCGTCAGGATGAAGTACCAGCACTGGAAGTTCACCCACGAATTCCTCGGGCTGGTCTTCTTCTTTGCCGTCCTCCACATATTCCTCGTCCCGACGGACGCGACCGCCGACAACGTGTTCGACGGCTATTACTTCTACGCTGCGGCGGTTTCCGCCATCGGCCTCGGGGCCTTCACGTACAGCCTCGTGCTCAAGGACAGGCTGGCCAAGGCCGCTCCTTATCGGATAGATTCGGTTAACGTGAAAAGCTCGGGCATGTACGAGCTCGTCATGAGCCCGGAGCACAAGCCGATAAGCTACAAGGCCGGCCAGTTCATTTTCGTGCGCTTCTACAACGAGAAATTGAGCAGCGAGGCGCACCCGTTCTCCATCGCATCCAAATCCAACGACAGCTCGATCAGGATAGTCGTCAAGTCGCTCGGGGACTATACGGACAAGATGCACCACCTCAAGGCCGGCGACAAGGTATCCGTAGAGGGGCCTTTCGGGAGGTTCAACTTCGAGCGCAAGGCCAGTAAACCGCAGATCTGGCTCGCAGGCGGAATCGGGATAACGCCGTTCCTTGGCATGGCCGAGGATTTGAAAGTCGGGGCGTTCCACAATCCGAGGATAAAGCTGTACTATTCGGTCAGGGAAAAGAAGGACTTCGTCGGGCTTGAGGAGCTCAGGGAGGTCGAGGCCGCCACGGACAACTTCACCGTGGTCCCCTGGGTCACGAGCGAGAAGGGGCGGCTCCAGCTCAAGGACATCGATGCAGGCACCCTGACCGCAAACGAGTATTTCCTGTGCGGGCCGGGTCCGTTTAAAAAGAGTTTAATAGATAATCTAGTAAGGCAAGGAGTCCCAAAATCGCACATCCATACAGAGGAGTTTGAGTTCAGATGAGCCTCAGGCTTGTAGTGGGGTGCGCGCTCATAGTATTCGCGCTTACTTTCGCAACGATAGTAGCCTTCGGGCTGTCCCAGCCCGAAATGCTCGAAATAAGGGTCGAGAAGCCCGAAATCAACAATACGAGCGGGCTCGTGGCGGAAATCGTACAGGCGAACGTTACGCCTCAAATACCCGCCGTGCCGCAGGAAATACCGGCAGAGCCGGTTTCGGCGGCGACAGAGAACGTCACTTCGCCCCCCGCAGATGTCAAGAACGAAACGGTTGTCCTGCCTGCCCCTGAGCCTGCGCCGGTCGAAGTGAAGAATGACACACAGCCGGTCGTGACCCAGGACACGCCTCCGGTCCAGCAAGAGACTCCGCCCCCGCCGCCTCCGAAAAAGCGGAGGACAAGGGCCTCGTGAACCTAATGGAATTTCTTCCCCTTTGCCAGAATTTCGAGAATGCGCTTCAGGCGCGTTTCCCGCGTTTGCGGGGTCTTCGCGGTCTGGAGCCGGTAGGATATGGAGTAGAGGTTCGTCTTGTCTAGCGATTCGAAGAACTTCCTCGCTTTCGGGTTCTTTGAAAGCAGCTTCAGGAAATCCGCGGGGACCTTGGCATTCGAGGGCGAATCGTAAGCGCGTTCCCATCTTCCGTCGGCCTTTGCCTCCTCGATTGCCCTAAAGCCCGCAGGTTTCATCCGGCCTTCCTTTATCAGCCTCCCGGCATGGAGCGTGTTCCTTTTCGACCAGCCGCTCTTTTGCCTGCGCGGCGTGAAACGCTGGAG
>DATIFM010000014.1:0-24493 GCA_035455205.1 Candidatus Bilamarchaeum sp.
GCAGGGGTGAACACCCTGATTTCCGTGGGCGGGGAGAAGGTGAACAGTGTCAGCGCGGACTGGCTCTCTGCTTCCCCGGTGGACTGGACTGCCGAAAAGAAGGTCGTCAAGGAGATGAGCGCGGGCAAGATACTCGTTGCCGGCGCAGAGAAGGAAGACACCCTCTCCGCGGCGCAGGACTTCCTTGCCCAAGTAAAGAAAGTGTAAATCGGCTTTGCCGGTTTATAATCTATTTTTTATTTTTCTCTTTTCTATTTCTCTACGTGATAACCGCAAAGAACCTGCTTTACTCGACTCTCATCGGCCTAGAGGCCGAGATAGTCAACAGCAGCCAGCGAAAGCTCATCGGGAAAAAGGGCAGGGTCGTTGACGAAACTAAAAACCTTATTGTGATTGAAGCGGGCGAAAAGGAAATCCGAGTCCCGAAAGTATCCTCGCTTTTCAGGTTCACCGCGGATTCCGGGGAAAAAATAGACGTGGAAGGGAAAAAAATAGCATTCCGGCCGCACGAGCGGCCGAAAAAAGTCTGAAAAAAATCACTTCGCTCCGTCGATGCAGGACTCCTTGTAGTACTGGTCCGAAATGCTGTTGCATATCGAGGGGTCTTTCTTCGACTCGGCAACCGAGCTGTAGCAGATGTTCTTGTACGTGTCGTCCTTTATCTGCCCGCAGATGCTCGCGTCGCCCTTCGCCTCGGCGATGTTGGACAGGCAGAGGTTGTTGTACATTTGGTCCTTTGCCTTCGAGCAGACCGAAGCGTCCGACTTGGCCTCTGCCACGCTGATTATGCACGTGTCGAAGAACAGCGTTGCGTTCTCCCCGTATCCGAGTATCGGGTCGCACTTGCCGGCATCCCCGGTTTCCTCGGCTGCGTTCATCTGGCACCCTGCCTTGCAGGTCATTTTAAGCCCCTGGTCTGCGACGTAAACAGACTCGCAGCTGGATTGGCACTCGTTAAGGTTGGTCGTCGCTCCGCTCGGCGAAGAGCCGCCCGAAGTCCCGCCTGTTTGCGCTCCTCCGGTCGGGGCGCCCTGGTCCCCTCCCGGGCCCTTAAGGGCTTCCGGCGCGCTGCAGCACCCTGCTATGAGGACGCTTGCGGCGATAACTAAGAATAAAGCACTTCTCATGATAGCACCTCTAGCGTCTCATAAGAAGCCCGCGCTTAAAAATGCTATCTTAGGGCCGCCGCGGCAGCCTGCGCCTCCTTCGGCCGGCCCGGACCGGCGGGCGGCTCCGGGTCCGCCAGGAACCCGTCGAAAGCGCCCGGGCACAGATGGGGGAGGCTGGCCCGCGAAAGCTCCTTCCTGTCTAGGGTCCATGGCGGTGTTTTCCTTGCATGGCCGTTTCCCCTCATCTCGGCTGCGAGGTCTGAAAATCCCCTCATGGCACCGCCTCCGGGGACTGCACCGCCCTCCATACCGTCATCCTGGAAACCCCGAACATGTCCGCAAGCTCCCTGAAGCTGTACGGATGGGAATAATACGCCCGCAGGAGGTTCTCGTGCTTTTGCCGGTCGAGACGGTAAGGCCTTCCTGTTTTGTTTTGTTGGCTCGGCTTCGCCTCGCGGCTGTCAATCTGTTCTGTTTTCTTTTTCCTCTTCCTAAAACTAGACTTGCTTTCGCTGGATTTCGCACCACCCTTTTGTGGCCAAAAGACAACACCCTTTGTCCATTTCTTCACCTCATTCTGTTTTATTTGCTGGCTCAATGCGTCTTCAGACGCGCTTACCTGATTAAGCCATAGAAATATTAATAAATCCGCGTCACATTCTGCTCCATGATTGTAATCCCGGCCCTCGCCGCGGCAGGCTTCGCCATATCCGCGTACCTGCTTTATACCCAGAAGGCCCACCTGAAGCCCGTGTGCCTCATCGGCAGGAACTGCGACATCGTAGTCAACAGCCGGTACTCCAGGACTTTCGGCGTCGAGAACACCCTATTCGGGCTCCTCTATTACGGCTCGGTATTCGCGATAACCTTCTTCGGGGTTGCCCTTCCGCCGTGGGTCCTTCTCATCGCGGCCTCGCTTGCGGCCCTGTTTTCGGTATACCTCACTGCCCTCCAGCTGTTCGTGATAAAGGGCCTTTGCGACTACTGCATGGTCGTGAATGCCGCCAACATCGTAATCCTCGCCCTCGCCCTGTCAAATCCTTTATAAATTTTTGTATCTAAATTAGTGGAGTACTTGTCTCATCTTGAATATCCTGCGGTGACATTGACCGCAACGGATAAGCAAGAAACCGGCCCGAGCGGGCCGTGGGCAGGCGAAAACCGTCCGGAACCCGGATAGATTCGCCCGCCTCAAGCAGCGAAGACGCCCCCGTACGATTGATGGGCGCCCAGGCTGACGTTCAGATGTCGGTGAATACCATGGCAGCAGAAAAATGCGATGATAAGAAATGCTTCAAACACGGAGGCCTCAAGCTCAGGGGAGAAACGCTGAGCGGGAAAGTAGTCAGCGCCAAGAGCAGGCACACTGTTATCGTCGAGAGGCCCACGACGCAGTACTTCTCCAAATACAGGAAGTACGCGAGGGGGACATCCCGGATAGCAGCCCACAACCCGCAGTGCATAAACGCGAAGGTGGGCGACATCGTGGAGCTCGGCGAAACGAGGAAGCTGAGCAAGACCAAGGCCTGGACCGTTACCGGGGTTTCGAAGAAAGGTGAATGATAATGAAGGGACTGACGAGCAATGTCGTTAAGACTCTGACGATGGGAACCATGCTGCCCTGCAGCGACAACAGCGGCGCGAAAGTGCTATACATCATAAGCGCGCTCCGCTACAAGGGAACGAGGGCCAGGTACCCGAAGGTGGGCGTGGGCGACGTGGTCATAGCGTCGGTGAAGAAGGGCAAGCCCGACATGGTCAAGAAGGTCGTGAAGGCCCTCATAGTGCGGCAGAAGAAGGAATTCCGGCGCGCGAACGGCACCAGGATATTCTTCGAGGACAACGCCGCGGTCCTCGTGAACGACGACATGCTCCCTGTGGGGACGGAAATCAAGGGCGTCGTGGCGAGGGAAGTCGCTGAGCGCTTCCCCAAGGTCGCAGCAATTTCGGCGGGTGTTATCTGATGAAATCCGACACTGAAAGGAAGAAGTTCTACTCTGAAAAGCTCCACAAGAAGAAGAACCGGCTGCACGTGCACCTTTCGAAGGACCTGCGCGGCAAGCTCAAGAGCAAGAGGCGCGCGGTCCTCGTCCGAAAGGGCGACACCGTAAAGGTCATGCGCGGCCCCGGGAAGGGCAAGGAAGCGCGCGTGGGAGACGTGAACGTCCTGCGCCGCGTCGTTTTCCTCGAAGGGATAGTAGTGAAGAACGCGCGGGGCAGGGAAGTCCCGATGCCGGTTCAGCCCTCCAACCTCCTCCTCACCTCGCTCGAGTCGACGAAGGAAAGGAAGGAGATATTCTCCGAGGAAGCATTCAGGAAGAAGGAGGCCCCGAAGCCCAAGGCAGAGGCCAAGCCCGACGGCCACAAGGCCGAGGAAAAGCCTGAAGCGAAGGCCGAGCCCAAGGGCGGCGAGCACGCGGTCCACAAGCACGAGGAGCACAAGCCTGCCCATTCCGAGCACTCGGAGCACAGGCACGCTGAACACAAGCCTGAACACAAGGCGAAGCACGAACACGCTAAATAAAAGGTGAACTCACATGGCAAAAAGAGGAGGAACAAAGCACCTGAAAAGACTGAATTCTCCGAAGTCTATTCCGGTCACCGATAAAAAGGAAAGGAAATGGATGATCAGGCACGCGCCTGGTCCGCATCCGAAGAAGCACTCGATACCGCTCGCGGTGCTCGTCAGGGACATCCTCAAGGTCGCCCCGACGCTCCGCGAAGTGAGGCAGATACTTAACGGCAGGATGCTCCTTGTCGACGGGAAAGTCCGGGTGAACGAGAAGTTCCCGGTCGGGCTCATGGACGTCATATCGATGCCCAAGGCTGACAAGCACTACCGGATGATGGTGGACAACAAGGCGAGGCTCGTTCCCGTCGAGATAAAGAAGGACGCCGCCTCCCTCAAGCTCCTCAAGGTCGTGGGCAAGCACACTGTCCCGGGCGGGAAGCTGAGCTACGCGCTCCACGACGGCCGGAACATGCTCGGCGACAACCACGTGAAGGTAGGTGACAGCGTAATCGTCTCGCTCCCCGAGGCGAAGATGAAGACCCACCTCAAGCGCGACAAGGGCTCGATGTGCCTCATCATGGAAGGCAAGCACGCGGGCTCGGTGGTCAAGCTCAAGGAGATTATAGAACGGCGCGGCGGAAAGCCGAACGAGGCCCTCGTGCAGGACAAGTCCGAGGAGTTCATCACGGTCGCCAAATACCTCTTCGTCGTCGACGAAGGGTTCAGGAGCGGATGATTATGGCAGACATGCGCGAAATAATAATCGAGAAAGTCACGGTCAACATCGGCGTCGGCGCCCCGGGCGACAAGCTCGAGCAGGCAAAGACGCTCCTCTCGAGGCTCACCGAGAACAGGAAGCCCGTGGAGACCCACGCGAGGAAGAGGGACCCTGTGTTCAAGCTCAGGAAGGGCCTTCCGATAGGCGCGAAGGTGACCCTCAGGGGCAAGGGCGCGAAATCGTTCCTGGAAAAGGCCCTCGCCGCGAAGAAGAAGCTCCTCAAGGAGTCGAACTTCGACAAGCAGGGCAACTTCGCATTCGGCGTGCACGAATACATCGACTTCCCGGGCGCGAAATACGACCCGGCAATTGCGATGTTCGGGTTCGACGTCTGCGTTTCGCTCGGGCGCAAGGGAAGGCGCGTGGTTTCGAGGAAGCTGCGCTCCTCGAGGATAGGAAAGTCTCACCGGGTGACGAAGGAAGAGGCGATGGAATTCGCGAAAAACGCGTTCAGCGTGAGGCTCGAGTGATGATTATGAAACTCTCAATCGAACAGCGATACAAGGGAAAAGGAAAAAGGGTTTGCCGGAACTGCGGGAACTCGCGGGGCCTGATTCGGAAATACGGCCTCCAGGTCTGCAGGAGATGCTTCAGGGAAATGGCCGAGAGCATCGGGTTCCGCAAATACGGAGGTTGATTTGATGACAGACCATCTTGCTGACGCCCTGAACACGATAAAGACGCACGAAATCGTCGGACAGTCCACCTGCACGGTGAAAGCCACCAAGCTCATAGCCGAGATACTCAAGGTGCTCAAGGACCACAGGTACCTGAAGGACTACAAGATTCTCGACGACGGCCGGGGAGGCTGGTACGAGATACAGCTCGACGGCCGCATTAACGACTGCGGCGTCATAAAGCCGAGGATGCCCGTGAAGAGGAACGAATGGGCCAAGAGGGAGCAGGAGTTCATTCCCGGTTTCGGAGTGGGCCTGCTTATCGTCTCGACGCCGAGCGGCATCATGACCAACTCGGACGCAGAGAAGAAGCGCCTGGGCGGCAGGCTGCTCGCATACGTGTATTAGGTGATTCTATGGATATTCCACAGGGTTTGAACGTCCGCATCGAGGGCCACAAGATAACCGTGAAGGGCCCGGCGGGCGAAGTGCACAGGAACTTCCCCAAGGGCGTGCAGGTGAAGGCCGATGGCGCCAAGGTGGAGGTCGTCGCGGCAGACAAGGCCATCAAGGGCACCCTCGAGGCGCTCATATCCGGCATGTTCCTCGGCGCGTCCAAGGGGTACTCGAGGAGCCTGAAGCTCCTCTACGCGCACTTCCCCATAACCGTCGAGGTCAAGGGGAGCGACATAACCATCAAGAACTTCCTCGGCGAAAAGCAGCCCCGGAAGACCGTCCTCGTGGGGGCCACGAAGGTCCAGGCGAAGGGGCAGATGGTCACGATCTCCGGCCCGGACAAGGAGGCTGTCGGGCAGACGATAGCCAACATGAGGATCGCGATGAAGATAAAGGACAAGGACGGGCGAGTCTTCCAGGACGGCCTGTACGACACAGAAGGTGAGGCATGATGGTTACCAAAAAGAAAAAACCCAAGTTCAACGTCCCGAACCTCGGCTTCTTCAAGAGCGTCAAGTCCAGGTGGAGGAAGCCGCGCGGGACGCACAACAAGAAGAGGATGAAGGCCAAGTTCATGGGAGCGAGCCCACGGGTGGGATACAGGAACCCGGAGAAAACCCGGGGTCTGCATTCCAGCGGGATGAGGGAGGTCCTCGTGAACAACCCGCAGGAGCTCGAGGGGCTCAAAGACATCCTGGTCCGCGTCGCCTCAGGCGTAGGCGCCCTCAAGCGCAAGCACATCGCGGAGAAGGCCAAGGCAATGAAGCTCAGGGTAGTCAACCTGCAGGAGAACGGGAAGGCGTCGCGCTCGCCCCCGGCCTCGAAGAAATAGGTGTTATGCATGACGATACAGACTGTACGCAGGCTCGCCGCCGATATAATGAGGGTCGGTGAGAACAAGGTAAAAATCAGCCCCGACGGAATCAAGGAGGCCGAGGGCGCGCTCACGCGCTCGGACGTAAAGGGCCTGATTGAGAAGGGCATAGTCACCCGGCTCAAGCCGCAGGGCCGGGCAAGCACGGGGAGGCTCGGGCGCCGCGGGCACGGCAAGCGCAAGGGGCACCCGCTCGACCAGAAGGACGTCTGGATGGCCAAGATACGCTCGCAGCGCAGGTTCCTGTCGATGATAGTTTCCGACAAGGCCCTCAAGGAGGGGAGCAAGCGGGGCATCTACAGCAAGCTCAAGAGCGGAATCTTCAGGAACAAGAAGGCGATGCTCGTCTATCTCAAGGAGAACAAGCTCGTCGCGGCCGACTACGAGCCGAAGAAGGCAGAATTCAAGAAGGCTGCCCCGAAGCCCGCAAAGGCCATGCACAAGGGTGAGGCCAAGTCCGAACCGGCAGCCAAGCCGCACGCTAAAAAAGGTGAACAAAAATGACGAAGGCAAAAGGCCCAAGCTTCAAGCTTTACTTCAGGAGGAGGAGGGAAGGCAAGACCAACTTCGCCAAGAGGCTCGCCCTCATAAAGAGCGGCAAGACCCGCATGGTAGTCCGCAGGAGCAACAGCGGCGTGGTCGTCCAGTTCATCGACTTCGACCCGAAGGGGGACAAGACGCTCCTCACGGTCACCGGGACGCACCTCCTCAAGATGTACAAGTGGCCCTCGAAAAGGAACGTGTGGACGGCATACCTCGCCGGGCTCATGGCCGGAAAGATGGCCAAGAAGAAGGGGGTAAAGGACTTCATCCTCGATTTGGGCATGTACGTGCCCTCGAAGGGCTCGGTGATATTCGCGGCGCAGAAAGGCGCGGCGGACGCGGGCCTCGAAACGCTCTTCGACAAGGAGAAAGTGCCGGAATCGAAGCTGACGAACCCCCCGGACAAGTACAAGAACATGTTCAATGAGGTCAAAACCAAGATAAGCGCAGGGTGATTATATTGGCTGAAAAAGTTAAGACGGTTGACAAGGAATCGTGGTCCCCGAAGACCTCGGTAGGCACAAAGGTCAAGAGCGGCGAGATAACGACTCTCGAGGAGATACTCGTGTCCGGAAAGCCCATACTCGAGCCCGAGATAATCGACGTCCTCCTGCCCGACATGGAGTCCGAGACGCTCCAGATAAAGACCACCCAGAGGGTGACCGACTCGGGAAAGCGGGTCAAGTTCCGAGTAGTCGCCGTGATAGGCGACAGGAAGGGCCATGTAGGCCTCGGCGTCGGCAAGAGCGACGAGCTGAAGCCCGCGATGGACTACGCCATAAGGGACGCGAAGAAGCACATGATTGCGATAACCACCGGATGCGGGAGCTGGGAGTGCAAGTGCCAGGTGAAGCACTCTGTGAACTCGAAGACCGTTGGCAAGGAAGGAAGCACGATAGTCACGATAAAGCCGGCCCCGAGGGGCCTCGGCCTTGCCGCAAACGACGTCGTGAAGAAGGTCCTCGGCATCGCAGGCGTGAAGGACGTGTGGAGCTCCACACAGGGCGGCAAGAACACGTACAACACGGCCGCCGCCACGATAAGGGCGCTCGACCGCCTCAACACGCTCAAGCCGAAGGCCGAATAGGAGGGTTCAACATGAAACTAGCTGTCGTTCGCATAAGGGGGGTCCGCAAGATAGCCCCGAGGATAAAGAAGACGCTCGAGCTTTTGAGGCTCGAGAGGCCCAACCACTGCGTGCTCGTAGATGACACGCCCCAGAACCTGGGGATGCTCGAGCACGCCAAGGACTACATAACCTACGGGCCGGTCGAGGAATCCACGATACTCGGCCTCCTTCTGAAGAAGGGCCGCAAGGGAAGCAAGTTCCTGCGCACCACCCTGAAGGAGGAGGAGCTCAAGAAGGCCGCGAAGGAGATATTCGGCGGGAAGAAGACTGCCGAGGTCGCCAACCCGGTCTTCAGGCTCAGGCCGCCTTCGAGGGGGTACCGGGACATCAAGTCCGCGTATCCCACGGGCGAGCTGGGGAAGCGGGATGCTATGGACTCCCTGCTCCGCAGGATGATATGAACTGGTGATTCTACATGAGCAGACGAAAAGAAGGACAGAAAAAAGGATACCTCGGCCACCGCTCCCACGGGCGCGGCAACGTCAAGAACCGCAGGGGAAGCGGGAACCGCGGCGGGCGCGGCATGGCCGGCGTCGACAAGCACAAGTGGAGCTGGGCCGTGAAGCACTTCGGCGGAAGCTACTTCGGCAAGGGCGGATTCGTCCGGCCGGGCGCGAAGAGGGGCATCACAGTCAACCTCTACGAGATAAACCAGAAGGCCGTTGCCAACCAGCTCGAGAAGAAGGGCGGAAAGTTCCACTTCGACTTCGAGGGCAAGGTCCTCGGCAGCGGGCAGGTCACCCTGCCCCTAGTCATCCGGGCCCAGTCATGGAGCAAGAACGTCGAGAAGAAGCTCGGCGAGCACGGCGGCTCCATCACGAAGCTCGAAGGCGCCAAGGCGTGAAACATTTATAAACGTAGGTTGGAATTAGGAGTGCTAACCTCGCACACATCCAGTGTTGCTGAAAAAAAGGAGGTCCGGAAGGAACCTCAAAAGGGAGGGTCAAAGTGATCATAGATATCCTGCATAAGCTGGCCGGGTTTTTGCCCGAAATCAAGAACCCCGCACAGTCCCTCGGAACCAAGGACCGCCTCATGTGGACGGGCCTCGCGCTGGTTTTGTACTTCATGATGTACGAGACCACGGTCCTGGGCGTGCCCCACGTGGGCGGCGGAATCGACTTCCTCCAGACAATTACCGCTTCTAGGATAGGCAGCCTTCTCACGACTGGCATCGGCCCCATCGTCCTTGCGAGCATATTCCTACAGCTCTTCGTCGGAGCCGGCCTCCTGAACCTCGACATGAAGAAGAAGGAGGACAAGGCCAAATTCCTCGAGACACAGAAGATTCTCGCGATACTCCTTGCCCTCGCCGAAGCGGTCATATTCGTCATAGTCACTAAAATCGTTCCGGTTACGGCGCTTTTCCCGGGCCTCGGGGAGGGCACCATAATCGACCCGGTTACGGGGGCCCAGACGGTCTACGCGCCATACACCATGGCGCTCGTGGTGCTCCAGATAACTATCGGCTCGATACTCGTCCTGTTCCTCGACGAACTGGTCACGAAATACGGCCTCGGAAGCGGCATCAGCCTGTTCATCGCGGCCGGCGTGTCCCTGTCGATAATAGTCGGCCTCGTCCAGCTCACCCTAGGTGCGAACGGCTTCGTGGAGATAATGAGCGAAGGGGGCGCCGAGGCGCTTCCGAACGGCCTCCTCCAGCTGCTGCCATTCGGATTTACGATAGCCGTTTTCCTCGTCTGCGTCTATGCCGAATCAGTCAAGGTGGAGATACCCATCGCCTTCGAGCGCGTCCGCGGCATGGCGCCCAAGCTCCCGCTGAAATTCTTCTACGTATCGAACATCCCTGTCATCTTCGCGAGCGCGCTCATCCTCAACCTCCAGCTGTTCTCGAGCGGCCTCCTTGCCAGCCAGTACTGGGTAAAGGAGACCGGGGCGACCACGCCCGCCTTCGCGGCGCTTTCCGAGACGCGGCAATTCGACTTCGCGCGCGACGGAGTCCTGCCGGTGATAGGCTACACGGATTCCACGGGGCGGCTCCATGACGGGATTTTGTACTTCTTCACTCCGGTTTCAGGCATAGGCCGCAGTACCGTGGAGCATTACAACGGCCTAGTGAACACTGTGACGCCGATATTCGGCATCCCCGAATGGGTGCATGCCGTCGTCTACGTCATCATGCTCGCGGCCGTTTCGGTGATGTTCGGCCTGTTCTGGGTCGAGACGTCAAACATGGACGCGAAAAGCGTCGCAAACCAGCTTTCTGATTCCGGAATCCAGATCCCGGGTTTCAGGCGCGACCCGCGCATGCTCGAGACGATTCTCAACAAGCACATCTACCCGCTCACGGTTATGGGCTCGGTATCGGTAGGCCTGCTCGCAGGAATTGCCGACCTCACGGGGGCCCTCGGAACCGGGACGGGCATACTTCTTACGGTCGGCATCCTGCACCGCATGTACGAGCAGATGGAGCAGATGAAGGCATTCGACGCGTACCCCGGCCTGAACAGGCTTCTCGGCGAGTGAAATGAAAGTCTATATCGAGACTTACGGCTGCACCCTCAACCAGGCCGACAGCGACATAATGAAGGCCCTCCTCAAGGAAAAGCACCAGCTCGTGGAGAGCGAGGGCGAAAGCGACGTCATAATCCTCAACACCTGCACCGTAAAGGGCGCGACGGAGAACAAGATACTCGCCCGGATGCGCTCGCTGAAGGATTCGGGGCGCAAGTTCGTGGTCGCAGGCTGCATGACGGCCAACGAAGGCAAGCTCCGGAGAATCGCCCCGGATTCCCCGCTCCTCGGGACATCGTCCCTCAAATGGGTGGGCGAGGCGGTCGAGGAGTCGTTTGCCGGGAAAGGGACCATCCGGAAGGTTTATGAGAGCAAGGACGCCCTTCCCAAGCTCCTGACCGCGCCCATAATGAGGGTGCCGATAAACGACGGTTGCCTCTCGTCGTGCCACTTCTGCCAGACCAAGCTCGCGAGGCCATTCCTCCGGAGCTACTCGCCCAAGACCATAGCAAAATGGGTAGGCGAGGGCGTCCGCGCCGGCGCCAAGGAGATACAGCTTACGAGCATGGACTCCGGGGCATACGGGGCGGACATAAAGACGAACCTTGTTTCGCTGCTCGAGTGCCTGGCCGGCGACGACAGCGATTCGGGGCCGGCCCCGGAAAGCGAATTCTTCGTGCGCCTCGGCATGATAAACCCCGACCACGCGAAGAGGCTGCTCCCCGGGCTCGTCCGCGCCCTTGACAACAAAAAATTCTACAAGTTCCTCCACATCCCCGTCCAGAGCGGGAGCGAGAAGGTGTGCCGGGAGATGAACCGCGACCACTCGGTCGAGGATTTCCTCTCGATAGTGGAAACCGTCCGGAGGGAAATCCCCGAGGCGAGCATCGCCACGGACATTATCGTGGGATACCCGACCGAGACCGAGGAGGACTACCAGGAGACGCTGGAGCTCCTGCGAAAGGCGAAGCCTGAAGTGACGAACGTTTCCCGCTTCAGCCCGCGCCCCGGGACGAAGGCCAAGGAGATGAGGCAGATTCCGAATGCTGAGATCAAGCGCCGGAGCGGGGAAACATTCACGCTCGTGCGGAGAATCAGCGAGGAGCGCAGGCGCATGCTCGTCGGCAGGCGCTACCGCGTGCTCGTGACCGAAAAGGATAAGGATTTCAAGGGAAGGAACGTGAATTATCACCAGGTGGTGCTAAAGGATTTCAAGGGCAGGCTGGGGGACGTCGTGGACGTGGAAGTCACCGATGCCAACCACGGCTCGCTCTTTGCGAAAATCGTCTGAAAAGAGGTGCAATATGATAATAGCCATGGGAGTTCCGGGAGCAGGGAAGACTACGGTCCTCAAGGGCCTGAAAACCGACTACAAGGTCGTGAATTACGGCGACCTGATGCTGGAAATCGAGAAGAAGGAGTTCGGGATAAAGGACCGGGACGAGATGCGCAAGCTCCCCATCGAGAAGCAGAAATACGCGCAGAAGCTGACGGCCGAGGCCCTTGCCAAGATGAGCGGGAAAGTCATCCTCGACACGCACTGCTCGGTCTATACGCCCTCCGGATATTACCCGGG
Source organism: Candidatus Bilamarchaeum sp. (assembly GCA_035455205.1). Lineage (GTDB taxonomy): Archaea > Micrarchaeota > Micrarchaeia > Anstonellales > Bilamarchaeaceae > Bilamarchaeum. Next base: position 12,070 of record DATIFM010000014.1, read on the forward strand.
CCTGCCCTTCGATTTCCTCAAGCTCTGGAAGGTCGAGGCGCTCGTCTACATAACTGCCCACCCGGACCAGATTGCGCAGAGGCGTTCGAACGACCCGACGCGCTTGCGGGACATCGACAACATAGAGCTCCACGACGACATGAACAAGGCATACCTCGCGGCGTATTCGGCATTCACGGGCGCCCCTGCCGTCATACTGTACAACGACCAGGGGAAGCTCGAGGAAACGGTCGCGAAGTTCCAGTCGTTACTCAGGTAAAAGAAACCTACGGTTTCTTTTTAACTTCCCTTAAATGTGATTTCATGCTCGACATAAAACTTATCAGGGAGAACCCCTCGGTGGTGGAAGAGGCGCTCAGGAAGCGCAATTCGCCGCCCGAGATGGAATCCATCCTCACCGACATCAAGGCCCTCGACTCGGAGTGGCGCAGGATCAAGAAAGAGGAGGAGGACCTCCGGGCAGAGCGCAACAAGCTCAGCATGCAGATAAACGAGAAAAAGAAGAGGGGCGAGGGTGCGGAGGCCGAAATCGCCCGCTCGGGCGAGATAGCAAAGCGCATCAAGGAGATAAGCGCCGAAACCCAGACCCTGGAGGACCAGATACGCGGCCAGCTCCTCTTCATCCCGAACATCCCGCACGAATCCGTGCCGGTCGGAAGGGACGAGTCGCAGAACCCGGTAATCAGGAGCTGGGGCGAGCCCTCCAAGACCTCGAAGGACGTCCTGGACCACCATGATTTTGCCGAAAAATCCGGCCTCATAGATTTCGAGCGCGGAGTGAAGCTTGCCCACCACCGCTTCGCTGTCCTCAAGGGCGACATCGCCAAGCTCGAGAGGGCAATCGCGGCATTCATGCTTTCCGTGCACACATCGCGGGGCTACACCGAGATTGCCCCGCCTTACCTGGTGAACACAAAGACGATAACCGGGACCGGCCAGCTCCCGAAGTTCAAGGAGGAGCAGTACAAGTGCGCGGACGACGATTTGTGGCTCATCCCGACCGCCGAAGTCCCGGTCACGAACCTCTACGCCGGCGAGGTCCTCGAGGAGAAGCTGCTCCCGATAAAGCTCACCGCGTACAGCCCCTGCTTCAGGCGCGAGGCCGGGGCATACGGAAAGGACATCCGGGGCCTGATACGCCAGCACCAGTTCAGCAAAGTCGAGCTCGTGAAGTTCGCCCACCCGTCCTCGAGCTTCCAGGAGCTCGAGTCCCTCACGAAGGACGCCGAGCGCATACTCCAGCTCCTCGAGCTGCCTTACCGCGTGATAGAGCTGTGCACCGGGGACATGGGCTTTGCGAGCGCCAAGACCTACGACATAGAGGTCTGGATGCCTTCGCAGGACCGCTACCGCGAGATATCCTCCTGCTCGAACTGCACCGACTTCCAGGCGAGGCGCGCAAACATCAAGTTCCGCTCCCAGAAGGGGAACGAGCTCGTCCACACCCTGAACGGCAGCGGCCTTGCCGTGGGAAGGACGCTGATAGCCGTCATCGAGAACTGCCAGGAAGGAAGGAACACGATAAGGATTCCAAAGCCCCTGCAGGACTTCATGGGCTCGGACAGCATCTCGTTCTAGGGGATTTTTTGAAGCCGAGGACGCCCCTGATGGAAAGCGCCGACGGCTCAATCCGCTACTCGACCGACGGCAATTTCATCTACGCCGAAAAAGACGGCACGCAAATCCGCCTCGACATGTTCGCCGGCCACTACTACAAGCTCAGGCCGTTCAACGGAATACCGGTGCTCGAGATTGACGGCCTGCGGATGCAGCTCGTGCGGGACTTCAAGACGCCGCTCGAATATGCGGAGAAGGTGGTCCAGGGGCTCAGGATACCATCTTCAGGAAAATTCACCGCCCTCGACACCTGCATGGGCCTCGGCTACACGGCAATCGAGCTCTCGAAAAGGAAATCCGTGGGCCTCGTCGCGACGTGCGAGGTTTCCGAGGCGGTCATCACCCTCGCCAAATGGAATCCGTTCAGCGACGCCCTTTTCAGCAAGGGCGGCAAGATAGTCGTGATGGAGGGAAGCGCGCTCGGGCATGCCAAAAGCTTCGAATCGGGCATGTTCGACTTCGTCGTGCACGACCCCCCGCGCTTTTCGCACGCGCCCGAGCTGTATTCGGCGGAGTTCTACTCCGAGCTCCTGCGCATCACCAAAAAAGGCGCGAAGCTGTTCCACTACACGGGCTCGGTAGGGAAAGCAAAGGGCCGCGACATAGGGCGCGAAGTGGAAAAGCGCCTCTCCTTTGCCGGCTTCCGCATCCTGTCCCGGAATGCCCGCCTCCAGGGAATTTACGCCGAAAAGCAATGAATATAAAGATGCACAGACAATCATATTTTATGCGTATCACACACACCCAGCTCGCGCACTTCTCTCACACCTTCCGCTGGTTCAGCGTCAGCCCGATGGACCCGGACCGGATACGGAGCGGGGCGCACACGTTCATCAACTCCCTCGACAGCGAGAATGCAGGTGAGCGGTGCTATGCGGTCAAGGCCCTGGGCCTCGCATGCTTCCTCGAGCTCGGAGCCCCCAACGACGTTTCCGGGCGGCTCCTGCGGCTTTTCGAGCATTACGCGCAGTTCTCGGGGCACGAGGACGTCCGCATGGGCTGCCTCGACGCAATCTACCTTGCGAGCGACCTGCCGCGCCTGAAGTCGCTCACTTTCGAGACCGGATGCCTGCCAACCGACCATTACAGGCAGCACCTCGCGAGCCAGCTCCGCAAAGAGCTCTATCCGCCGGTGAAATGCTAATAAATCCCGCCCCCCAATTCCCCCTCATGGGAAAAGCGATAGTGGTCACCAACATCTCCAAGACCTACCATAGCGGAGGAGAGACCGTGAAGGCGCTGGACGGTGTGAGCCTCGAAGTCCGGGAAGGCGAGATATTCGGCCTCCTCGGCCCGAACGGCGCCGGCAAGACCAGCCTCATAAGCATCCTCGCGGGAATTCTCACGCCCGACGGCGGGACTGCCGAGATATTCGGCATAGACTGCGCCAGGGACACGAAGTCCGCGCAGAAGCTAATCAACGTGGTTTCCGGCTTCACCGGGGTCCTTTTCTCGCTCTCGGTGGAGGAGGCGCTCATGTACTACTGCCTCCTTTACGGCGTAAAAAACCCCAAGGCCAAAATCGACTCGGTGATAAAGACCACCAACCTCGAAAATGCCCGGAAGCTCGAGGCCGAGGACCTCTCGTCCGGCATGAAGCAGCGCTACCTGATAGCCAAGGGAATCCTGAACGAGCCCCGCGTTCTCATCCTGGACGAGCCGACGGTCGGGCTGGACGTGGAATCGGCGATCATCATCCGCGACATGGTCCGCAAGCTCCGCAAGGAAGGGCACACGATACTGCTCACAACCCATAACATGTTCGAGGCCGAGGAGCTCTGCGACCGCATCGCCTTCATAAACCGGGGCAAGATCATCGACATCGGGACCGTCGCCTCACTGAAGGAGAAAATCGTCGGCAAGCGCATAATCGAGGTGAACTGCTCGGACGCCGCGCAGGCAGCCAAGGCGCTCTCCGGAATCAAGGGCGTGGAGGCGAACTCGCTTTCGGGAAAGCTCGTCCATGTCTCGGTGGACAGCTACATCCGGATGAAGGAGATAATGAAGGTGCTCTCGACGCTTCCCACTGAAATCTACAACGTGAGCGCGCTCGAGCCGACGCTCGAGGAGACATACCTGAAAATCATGAACGGGCGCAGGAAGCGTAGCCAGCCCCTCCCCGTGGGGGAGGAACTGAGCCACATCGTGGACGGGCAGAGCCCGAAGCGCAGGCCCAAGGGTGATTCGGATGATTGACAGCTTCTCGAGGATATACTCGCAGGTGTACAAGAGCATCGTGGGGCTCCGCAGGAACACCTTCAGGCTCGCCGACGTATTCATCTGGCCGATGATATTCCTTTTCACGCTCACTTTCTTCGTAACCTACCTCGGTTCGGATGCCGTGTACCTGAACGTCATAATACTCGGGATGATGGGCTGGCGCATGATATACTTCCTGAACCTCGAGATGGTCAGCTCGTTCACAGAGGAGCACTGGTCCAAGTCCCTGCCGCACCTGATGATTTCGCCGATTACGCGCCTCGAGTTCGCGATAGGGGCCGCGATAAGCGGCCTGCTGAAGGCGCTGTTCGTGATACTTATCTACATAATCTTCACCGGCTACCTCTACGGCTTCGTAATCACGGACTGGCCTATCTTCCTTCTTGCGCTCGGATTCTTCGCGCTCATCGGGTTCTCGATGGGCCTATTCACCCTCGGCCTAGGCTATTTCATGAAGGAGGAGGCGTTCAACATCGCCTTCATATGGCCGGACGTCATAGTTTTGCTCTCGGGCGTGTATTTCTCCATCGACAAGGTTTACCCCGAGTCTATTTTGCCCTTCATCAAGCTCCTGCCGAGCACCCACGCATTCGAGCTGATGAAGTCGATGCAGGGCATCGGCCACCCCGACATACCGCTGATGGCCGCCCTGACCGCCGCCTGGCTCATAGCGGCCTACCTGTTCAACGGCTACATGTACGAGAAGGCGCGGCGGGCCGGGAAGCTCGCGAGGCTGGGCTGATGAAGGAGCCAATCTGCATAATCTGCGGCTCGAGGGAAGGGTGCGACGTGGTGGACTTCAGGCGCACTCCCGAGGGCGAGGAATTCAGGAAATCCGGCAAAAAAGGGCATGACCCGGACTGCGACTGGTTCTGCATCGCGCACCTTGCGGTCGCGAATGCGTTCTCGCACCTGACGATTTCCGAGGCGGTGGCGGCGATAAAGGGGTACTAAAAGACCCTGAGGACAGAGTCGGCCTTCTTGAGTGCCGCAAGAATCGCCCGGGCGTCAGCTTTCGCAAGCTTCTTCCGCTTCAGCAAGCCCTCGATCTCGCCGCTGATGCGGTAAATCCTCTTCTGGGCCAGCCTGGTGTTCAGGTCGTCGTCCATCGCATCCTCGAAGCCGCCAAGGAGCTTTCCGGCAACGCGGGCCCCAAGCTCACCCCCTCCGCTCCCCCCGAGGCGGGCGAGCCTCTTCATCAGGTCCCGAGTGTAGTTGCAGTCGCATATCCTCTCCTGGAACTTCTCTATCGTGAAATCGAGGCGGCTCCTGTACCTTTCCGAGAGCAGGTAGTACCTGAGGCATTTTGGCGGGACGCCGAGCTTTTCGAGCTCCCCGACATAGAGGACGTTGCCGGTCCTTTTCGACATCTTCTTCTTGCCCACCGTGAGGTGCCTGGCATGCATCCAGAAATTCGCGAGGCGCTTACCGCTTGCGCTCTCGCTCTGGGCTATCTCGTTCTCGTGGTGCGGGAAGATGTTGTCGGTGCCCCCGCAGTGTATGTCGAACGACTCTCCCAGGAAGTGCATCGATATCGCGCTGCACTCGATGTGCCAGCCGGGCCTGCCCCTGCCGAACGGGCTCTCCCAGACTGCGCTACCCTCTCCCCTCGTGTGGTACTTCCAGAGAATGAAGTCCCAGAGCCCCTCCTTCGAGTAGTCGTCATGCCTGCTCGGGCCAAGGTACTTCCTGCCCTTGAGATGCCTGAGTTTGCCGTAATCCCGGAATTTCCGGACGTCGAAATAGACCCCGTCCTTCTCCGTGATGCAATAGCCTTTCCTGCAGATTTTCCTGATGAGCCCGACCATCAGCGGCACGTAATCCGAGACCCTCGCGACCACTTCCGGCATCGCGAGGCCCATCCTGCGCCAGTCCCCGAAGAAGACCCTGCACTTGTCCCTGGAAAGCTCGCGGAAGGACACTCCCTCTTCCGCCGCGGCCTGGAGCGCCTTGTCCTCGACGTCGGTAATGTTCATGACACGCTTCACTTCGTACCCCCTGTACCTGAGGTAGCGGACGAGTACGTCCTCGAAGACGTAAGTCCTGAAGTTGCCTATGTGCGAGTAGCTGTAGACCGAGGGGCCGCAGGTGTATATGCCGACCTTCCTCCCCCGAAGGGGGCGGAACTCCCTCTTCTTCATGCTGAGGGTGTCATAGAGGAGCATGAGCCGCTTTTGCTATTCCATGTTAAATAACTTGCGGGAGGTAGCTTTCCATGGCAATAGCAGAGCTGACCGAAGACCCGGCTAAGGCGCTTGCAAAGGAGAAAAACGCCGTAGTAGTTTTCTTCGCCTCTTGGTGCGGCGACTGCCGCCGCTCGCTGAGATTCGAGAGCGCGCTCTCGTCGGAGCTTGCGGGCAGGGTTTCGTTCTTCAGGATGGACGCCGTGGAGTTCGAAAAGATTGCGGACATCTACGGGGTCGAGCGCTATCCGACGTACGTCTTCTTCAGGAGGGGGGCCCCCGAGAGCGGGCCCCTCGTGGAGCCAACATCCGAAAAGGAAGTCAGGGACTGGATAAATAAGAAAATATAAAAAAATCATTCTAGGAAGAACTCGGGCGTCGGAGGCTCGGGCTTCTCGCCTTTCCTCTCCCTTATCTGCTTCACGACCTTCGAGACGAGCTCCTTGGGCATGTTGCTGTAACCGGCATACTCCTGGTACCAGATTGCACGGCCCTGCGTCGCGCCCCTCAGCTCGTTGGCGAAGCCGAACATCTCAGCCACCGGGAGGAGCGTCGTCACCGACGCGTTCTCGCCCTCCTGCTGCATGTCCACGAGAGTGCCCCTCCTGCCGTTCGTCATGGTGATGACGTTTCCGGCGTAGTCCTGGAGCGTGTTGATGAGCACCTTCTGCTTCGGCTCGAGGAGCGTTACCCCCGCAATCAGCATCGCCGCATAAATCGGCCTCTTTATCGCCGGAATCATCTGCGCCGGGCCGCGGTGGATGTTGTCCTCGTGAAGCGTTGCGTCGACGAGCCTCACCTTGACGCCGCTCATCTTCTCCTTGGCAAGCGGGCCCTGGTCGAGCGCTTCCTCGAATCCCTGCACAAGCAGCTCCTCGCATTCGTTGAGGTTCTGGATGCCCTTGGTGTCGTTAATGAAGACGCTCGAGTTGTGGATGTCGTAGATGCTCCTCGCGTCCTCGCGCTCCATGCCGAGTTCGACGAGTTTCTCCCAGACCTCCCTGCCCTTGGGCCTGCCCTCCTTTACGATTCCCTCGTCTATGGCCTTGATTATCTCGGGCTCGAGGGGCTCGACGGTCACTTTCAGCCTGTTGTGCTTGTTCGGGGACTTGCCCTCAACGACCGGGGACTTGCCAAGAAGGGCTTCCCTGTAGACGACGATGGGCGGCGATGTGATGATGGGTATCTTCCTCTCGACCTGTATCTTGTACTCGATGATTTCGAGGTGAAGTTCCCCGTTCCCGCTGACAAGGTGCTCGCCCGTGTCCTGGTTGAGCGATATCTTGATTGTCGGGTCCTCCTTGGAAATAGCCCGGAGGGCGTCGATGAGCTTCGGGAGGTCCTTCTGCTCCTTGACTTCGAGCGACTTCGTGATGACCGGCTCCGAGTAGTGCTTTATCTGCTCGAACGGCTCGATGGGCTCTGCGCAGATTGTCTCGCCGACATACACGTCCTTCAGGCCCACGAGGGCGCCTATGTTGCCCGCGATGACCTTGTTCGCCGCCACGCGGTCGGGGCCCATGTAAATGCCCACCTGCTGGACCCTCGCATACTCCTTCTTCGAGTGGAGGTACAGGTTTGCCCCGCGCTCCACCGAGCCCGAGAAAAGCCTGACGACGGCGACTTCGCCGGCGTGCTCGTCGTAGGCGACGCCGAAGCAGACGCCTATCGGCTTGGCCTTGTTGTCGCATGCGAGCATCGTCTTTCCCGCCTCGGTCGTCAGGTCCCCGTTCCTCCAGAGGACGGGGATTCGGTAGGGCTGCGCGTCCTTCGGGTTGGGCAGGTTCTTGACTATCATCTCCAGCATCACTTCGTCGAGCGGGCTGCGCTCGACGAGCCACTTGTGGTCCTGCTGGGTGCATTTCTCATATATGTCCTTGAACGCGATGTTGAATTTCTTCATCGACGAGAACGAGACCGCCCACTTGTTGTATGCGGTGCCGAAGGCGACGTTCCCCTTGTCGACCTTGATGAGCCAGGCGTCCTTCTTGTCCTCGGGCGCGTTCGCCTCGATTATCTTGTTGACCTGCGTGATTATCTTGATGAACCTCTGCTGCATCTGGGCGGCGTCGAACTTGAGCTCGTTTATCAGCCTGTCTATCTTGTTGATGAAAAGGACCGGCTTGGCCCTCTCCTTCAGCGCCTGCCTGAGGTTGGTCTCGGTCTGGGGCATGACTCCCTCGACCGCGTCCACGACGAGGCACACCCCGTCAACCGCGCGCATCGCGCGCACGACGTGGAAACCGAAGTCAACGTGTCCGGGCGTGTCGATGAGGTTGACCAGGTAGTCCTGGCCCTCGTAGCTGAACCCGAGCGAGATGTTCGCCGACTTGATTGTGATGCCGCGGGCGGCCTCCTGCTCGTCGAAGTCCATGACCCTCTGCTGGCCGGCGAGCTCCTTGCTTATAAGCCCGGCCCTCGCGACGAGGCTGTCTGTGAGCGTCGTCTTCCCGTGGTCGACGTGCGCGATAATCGCGACATTGCGGACGTTCTCGATCTTGTCCATCAGCTTCTGTGCTTCCTCAACTACGAATTCCTTTCGTGCCATACATCTTACACCTAAAGACTAGCCTAAACTAGAGTAAAACTTTAGGTAACTCTATTCGGAAAGTTATAAAAAGGCAGGTGAAACCGGCGGCGTTGCCGGCCGCGGGGCTCCGCCTGCCGGCCCCCAGCCGATAATTTGTATATGTGTATTTTACTATTTTTTTGCCAATTATTGTGTATTTTCATAGATTCCGGGCATTCACATGTTCCGTTGCGACCATGCCTGCCGGAAAAATGTGTTAAAAAATGAACTTTTATAAATCTAATTATGGCATATAATACGTTATGAACCAGCGCCCGCAGCCAAGGCTCAAATTCGCCGTCTATGACTGTCCGCAGATAGTCTCGAAACGCATAACCGAGGTGCTGACGGGCGAGGGCCACGACGTCCTCTTCGAAGGGGCATTGAACAAGGACAACGCCTGCACGGAAGCGGACGTCTGGATAGCGAAGTGGACGTTCCTCTTCACCCCCGAATTCCTTCCCCATTTCCACCCCCGCAAGGGCATAATCACCCTCACGTCCGGAAAGGACCACATCAACGAGGGCTGCATCCGGGACCTGGGCCTGAAAGTGTTCAACTGCCCGGAATTCAGCTCGAATTCCGTGGCCGAGCATGCCATGGCCCTCGCGATGAGGAGCCTCTATGGGCCCTGCGTCCTCCCGCCGCTTTCGGACGGGAAGGTTCTCTTCACGCGGTTCTCCGACGAGCACGCGGAAGCTGCGGTCGCGCAGATGCTCATGCGCTCAAGGCAGATGAACGAAAGCATCAAGCGGGCAAACAGCTACGAGTATTTCCGCCCGGACGACCCGATGCGCAGGAGGCACGACGAACCCTGGTTCAACGACGAGATGAGCGAGCTGAAAATCGGCATAGTTGGGGACGACCGGACGCCAGCGCGCCTGTTCCAGATGCTAAGCGAGGGCTTCAGGTGCAAGATATTCGGCTTCGAGGCTTCGAACAAGCTCGACGTGGAGCACCTGCACCTTTTGCACATGCTGGATTACTGCGACTACGTTTTCCTTTGCACCGAGCGGTTCGGGCTCCAGAAGATAAATGAGCCCAACGGCCAGGCCGGGGGCCCGCCGATGCGCTTCGACTCGAACGAGCTTCCCATGGCCGACTTCCGCCTCTCCGGCTCGTCCGTGTCGGTGCTCGGCCTCGGGAGGATAGGCCTCAAAATAGCGAGGATTTCCCGGCACGGCTTCGGCTGCGACGTATCGTATTACAAGACCAAGCCAGACCCCTCGCTCGAGGAGCGGGAGGGCATTTCCTTCAAGGGCGTCGAGAGCGCCCTCAACGACTCGAACTTCGTGTTCGTGGCGCTCCCCCTCAACGCGGGCACGAAGTTCCTCGTGAAGGGGGACCACCTTTCGCGCCTCAGCACCGGGAGGCAGCGCGTCATCGTCAACGTCACGCGCGACAAGATAATCGAGAGCGACCCGCTTTACTCTTTCCTCGCCAACGGATGCATATTCTCATACGCCACCGACGTCCTTCCGAACGACTACGTTCTCTGGACCGGAGGCCAGCCTGACGACACCACCAAGAAGTTCGTCCAGCACTCCAGCGTCGTCGCGACGCCGCACGAGGGGGACTGCTCGTGGCCGTCGCTTGAGCGCATGGCGAGGGACGTCATAGACATCGTGAAGGGAGGGGAGTGGTAACAATGGTCGAAAGGAAGCTTGCATCGCGCAACAACCCGTCGGGCCACGAGCGGACGCTGCGCGCCGCCATGGAGTTCTCTTCGGAAAGGTACTCGGTAAACGCGACCGACATCGGTGCGGTCTCCGACCTCCTCATCGACAAGACGGACGTGGACCGGTTCATCGAGAAGACGAACAGGGACCGCTCGGGGCTGCCGCCTTACGAGATTCACGAGATGCGCCTCGGCGACCCCACAAAATACGAGGGCCTCGGCCCATACGACGGCTACCACCGCCACCACCAGCGCTTCATCAACTTCAACCCGCCTTCGGCTTACGCAGGCTACCTGATACCGGGCGACGAGTCGCTCAAGGCGAGGCTCAGGCTCGGCCGGACGAAGACGCCCGGCTACGTGAGGCCGCCCTCGCACCTCGAGGTTTACGTCACCCCCGGCGTCGCCGGCGCCCTCCGCCTCGTGGACAGCGCGCTGCTGCTTCCGCCGACGCGCCCGGACCCGGAAGTCGTCAGGGAGCTGCGGCGGTTGCTGGTGGAGAACGGCCTCACAGAGAGCACCCGCGAAACCCTGCTCCTTGGCCTCGAGACTCTAGAAAAGCAGGTCCTGAACGACAATGTTGTCATCCCGAAATGGACGTACGTGTCGCACATGGCCGAAACCTCGCTCGCGCACGGCGAATTCAAGCTCTGCGACATCACGTCCGACGGGCAGGTCGACCTGAAGGACCTCGCGAACGTCATAGACGTGCATACCCGCGCCGTCCTCTTCGCCACGGTCGGGAACCCGCTGACCGTTGCCATGAAGCCTGAAGTGTTCGACGGGATAATGCGGATTGTCCAGGACAAGATGAAGGAGCACAAGCACCCGATAGTGGTCGTGGCCGACACCATCTACGAGCAGTACCGCCGTGACCACGAGTCGAGGATAGACGCGGTCCAGCGCGCGCTCAAGCTGGACGCGGCAGGGATCAAGGTCCCCGTCATCGAGATGTCCAGCTTCTCCAAGATGCTCGCGATACCCGGCGAGAGGGTAGGGTACGCGAGGATACTCTGGGACCCCGACGTTTTCCCCGAGGAGCGCCCGGACTTCCTCAAGTCGCTCCGGAACATCTACGGCCCCTCGCTGAACCCGGTTGCATGCAGCGTGCAGAGGGCGCTCGGCGCGCTTTACAGCAGCGTTAGGACGCGCCTCCCGGTGGAGGAGGAGCTTGCGCCCGTCGCCGCGATACTGACCGCGCTCGTCGAGCTCGGGAAGGACCGTAAGGAGCTCCCGATTACCCTCGGCGACACCCAGATTCTCCTGCGGGACAAGAATGCCCGCGAGGCCAACCACTTCCCCAAGAACATAAAGCCCCATGTGGAGGCGATGGGCGTCCCGGGTGGCTTCTACTCGTGCAGGAAGGTCGCGAACAAGACAAGGAAAATCGCGAACCGCGTGCTAGGCCGCTACGGCATAGACATCGACTCGGAATACGTGCTCGGCCTCTGCAGCAAGCTCGAGGCCGCAGGCCTGATAGAGATGGTGAAGATAGACGACGTCCACTTCTTCAAGCCCAAATGCCACGTACCGGCGGTCCCGCGCAACCCCGACGACGGCCAGCTGGAGCTGTACGGCCTCGCGTCCAACCCGGACTGGATGAACATAGTTTCAAAGTGCAGCATACCGACCGAGGACGTGCTCTACCAGACGCACAAGAAGATGATGCGCGACAACGTCTTCGAGAGGGTGATGCACTTTGCGCGCGGAATAGACAAGATGCACCAGGAGGGGCTGGGGGTGTATCTCCACCCCTCGTATTACGACGAGAAGGGGGAACTCGACCCGAGCCGGTTCAACGCATTCTACGTCCTCTGGGGCTTCGACAAGTTCCGCGAGAATAACGGCGGAGCGTCGCAGGCCCGGGTCCTTGCCGAGAAGTGCGTGGAGCTGGGGCGGCCGATAATCGCATGCGTCCCCGGCGAGAGCTTCCTCCCCTCCGAATTGAGGCGCACGGAGCCCTCTTACATCCGCGCGGTCGCGCTCCTTCCAATCGAAAAGCTCAACGAAGTGCTCAAGACGATTTCCCTCGTGGCGAGGGAGATAAAGAACGGCTGATTATTTTTTTCCTTCATCCCCCTTTTTCTTCAGTTCGAGCGAGGCCGAATTTATGCAGTACCTCATGCCCGTCGGCTTGGGCCCGTCGTCGAAAAGGTG